>JAUNDN010000022.1:0-1484 GCA_030526045.1 Bacillota bacterium
TTTATCCAGGGAGTGAGGGAGCGCTCCTGCACTTTGACCTATCCCTGTGTAATTGGTTGGGATACGTCTCTCCTTTTCGTGACAAAGTGCTCTGTTGTGAGCCCTT
The DNA here is from genome assembly GCA_030526045.1 of Bacillota bacterium. GTDB lineage: Bacteria > Bacillota > Clostridia > Lachnospirales > Lachnospiraceae > Suilimivivens. The sequence goes on from JAUNDN010000022.1 coordinate 107, forward strand.
CAGATGAAATCATTAGAAATGCGATTACGGACGATGAAGTATCACCGATGAATAAGATTATTACAGTTTCATTATAGGATATCCGTTTTCTTTTATCAAATGGATTTTCAGTTTTCTAAGAAGCTATTCCGGCATGTCGGGTAAACCTGCACAATACAAGATATCGTATTCATTTTTCCATAAATTTATATTTGGTACATGATATTGATAGATGCAATGAATTGTGTCCCTTTTTGACACACTTTTTTCTACATCCGTTCTTTCATCTCAGGGTTGTATTCGGAATATTGTTATGATATAAGCAGATTATAAACTCTTTGAAGTCATTTCCCGCAGACCATTCGTCTGCATGATTTCATCAGCCTACATTTCAGAAAGGATCTATCTAAATGAACAAATTACAAAAGAAACCATCACTATCACTTAACAGCATCGGATCGGCAGCGGACCGTGCAATGTCCTTTGCCGACATCATGGGGGCACCTTGCAAAAAACAGGACGCTCTTGAACTGATCAGAGCCGACGAAGAAGCCTTCCGCATTTTCTCCGGCTTTCCGCCTGAGCACCAGGAACGGCTCCTTGATTTCATCTGCGGCAGCCAGGGGCTGATGCTCTCCTATGATCCCTTTTTCCAGCATGTTTTCAACCCCCATCTGCACAGGGACAGACTGGAGAGATTTCTGTCTGCTTTCTTTGACCAGCCGGTAAGAATCAGGCAGGTTCTGCCTCGGGAAGGGATCCGTCTTGCAGCGGATGCAAGCCTTGTCATTCTGGATATTGCACTGGAACTGTCAAACGGGAGCTACATAGACCTTGAAATGCAGAAGGTTGGCTATTATTTCCCCGGGGAGAGGTGCAGCTGCTACTCTGCCGACTTCATTATGCGGCAGTATGCCAAACTGAAAGCAGAATCCTCAGATACAACACCCGATGTACGTTTCCTGTTTAAAGGAATGAAACCGGTCCATCTGATCGTGCTCATGGAACACAGTTCCAAAGAATTCAGCAATGCCGCACCTGCTTACATCCATCGCAAGATTCAGTATATGGACTCCGGTGCCAGAGTCAATTTCCTTGACCATGTCACCTATGTATCCCTTGACACCTTCCACGAAGTGATAGAGAATATAGATACACCGCTGGATGCATGGCTTACCTTCTTAAGTTCCGACGCTCCGGCTGATATCGTCAAATTAGTCCATGCGTTCCCTGAATTTGCCGAATATTACAGGGACATCCGCGAGTTTAGGAAAAATCCGAAGGAGTTGATTCATATGTACTCAGAAGTTTTAGCCGAAATGGACCGTAATACCGTTATGTATATGTGCGAAGATATGCAGAATCAGTATAATGACATGCAAAACAAGTGCAATGACAT
>JAUNDN010000022.1:1494-41443 GCA_030526045.1 Bacillota bacterium
CAAAACACGATCCAGACGCAGAAAAGCCAGCTTGCGCAAAAGGATACGGTCATTGCAGAAAAAGACAAGCTGATTGAAGAACTGCAGAGCAAGCTTAAAGAAAAAGAGGCCTAAGCCGCCTCATCTCCTTTTCCTAATATGTATTCCTCCAAATCCAGAATGAACTGTTCCCATGCTGCTTCATTCTCTACATAGTACAGCGGACATTTCTTTCCGCCCTCATCGTAGTGTCTTCTCATATCCTCCGGCGCCAGTTTATATTCCTTCAGCAGCCATGCACAGAGCCGGATCAGCGACTGGTAAGTCTCATCCGTGAACTCTCCATCTTCACTTAAATAGCAGCATTCAATGGATATGGAATCCTCGTTTCTCTTTTTTACTGCATACCCGATTTCATTGAGGGGAATGCACTGTATAATCTCGCCCTCATAGCCGATGATGAAATGGGCACTGGCAGAAGTCTCGCCTGTAGTCCCCAGGTTTTCAAAATAGCTACGGTTCTGGGCTGCACTGGTTCCGGGATTAGCCGTATAGTGAACAAAAATGTTTCTAACCTTCTTAAGCTCTGTACCCGGTCTGGAATAGGCATTTACCGTAAGAAAATCTTCAACAATTGCAGGCTTTCTCGATTCGTTTGCCTGAATCATCTGTTTTCTCTCCGAGCTGAGTACACTTGCTAGTGCTCCCTTGCCGGCAAAACCTCTGATTAATTGATATAACAACACACAAAAGAGGATGATCAGTACCAGCTCGCATGTCAAGATGATTCCTTTCGTGATCGCTGCCTTTTTTCGCCTGCGCCTTTTCCTGCTATTGGTTCTTCTCTTACCTTGTGGATTTTTCTCATCCTCGTTTTTTGAAATATCAATCAGTTCCAGTTCCATCCCGCCTCATCCTTCGTATGAATTTCATTCTATCCATGTTGATTATAGCAGGATGCCTCATGGCTTTAATTAACAAATCATAAAGATTTCCTTAAATTCACTTCTGTTTTTCTCTTGCTCTTTTCCTGTCATTTTTATCCTGATACAGTTCCACATTTCCAAGTCCTTGCACAAACTTGGAGAACTGGCTGTATCCGAAATCCTTAACGTTAAAATGATTGTATTTATTATAGACACGATTACTCAGCTCGCTGATGCCGATTCCCTTTGCTCCGGATTTCTGAATAATTCCTCTGACATAATTGCAGATTTCCTCACGGGACTTTTCGTTATTTCTCAGTGAAATGGTAATCACATTCTGGTTCTTTTCCAGATGGAACATTCCTGCATCCTCCACGAATTTAGAAAGCAGGCTATATCCGTAATTTCTCACGTCAAAGTCAGGATACATATTCACAAGGCGATTGCCAACAGCTGCGAGCTCCAGACTTTTCCCTTTATTTTCATTCTCATTGACAATGTTTGTAATCGCATTATAGATCACTTCTCTGCCGATGGTATTATCCTTATCATCCTTATTAGCAGTATCCTCATCCTGATTACTCAAATTTTCCAGATTAACAAAACGGGTACAGGCCACACGAAAAGAACGCGGTGTCTTCTCTTCCCCCATCCCAATCACTTCCATGCCCGATTCCCGAAGGCGGCTGGCAAGGCGGGTGAAATCACTGTCGCTGGATACAATACAGAACCCCTCTACATTCCCTGTATACAGAATATCCATGGCATCAATGATCAGGGTAGAATCCGTTGCATTTTTTCCCACCGTATTGCTGAACTGCTGTACAGGAATCACAGAATTCTCTAACAGTTCGCCCTTCCATTTGTTTGCCTGTGTACTGGTCCAGTCTCCGTAAATTCTCTTATATGTGGTAATACCGTAGGTAGAAAGTTCCTCCAGAATCACACCGATATATTTAGCTGATATGTTATCTGCATCAATCAATAGTGCAAAGCGCTTATTATCCATCAAACAGCCTCCTTATTTATCCATGGTTATTCTATTATAGCATAGAAAAACCCCTCACACCAGTGAGGGGTTTCTTTTGTTAGTGGTTTTAGATTGCTTATACGGGATATGCTGCATTCTTGGTGTCTGCCTGTGTCATATCTACCTTTTCCTGCTGAGCCTGACGATACTTGAAGAAGTCCGTTGCCACCTGAGGGAACAGTGCATAAGACAATACATCCTCATCCTGCTGCTTCCATTCCTTCATTTCAGACTCTAACTTATCCATCTCGTTTTCAATCAGATCTGCGGGACGGCAGGTAATTCTCTCTTCACCGGGAATAACCTTGTCAATAACTTCCTGGCTCATCGGTTTAACTGTCTGACCATATTCGCCACGAAGAACTGCCTTGGTTTCCTTAGTTGCCATCTTGTATCTTTCACCCATCAGTACATTAAATACAGCTTGTGTACCAACAATCTGTGAAGAAGGTGTAACCAAAGGAGGCTCACCTAAGTCCTTACGAACCTGAGGAATTTCCTTCAGCACATCATAGTACTTATCTTCCGCATTCTGTTCCTTCAGCTGGCTAACCATGTTAGAAAGCATACCGCCGGGAACCTGATATAACAGTGTCTTGATATCAACACCCATAACCTTGGGATTCAAAAGTCCGCTTGCAAGGCACTCATCTCTGTAAGGTCTGAAATAATCAGCAATTTCAGCAAGAAGGTTCTGATCATAGCCTGTATCGTAAGGAGTTCCCTTGAAGGTTTCAACCATAACCTCGGTTGCAGGCTGTGAAGTACCCATAGCAAAAGGTGAAATTGCACAGTCGATCACATCTACCCCTGCTTCTACTGCTTTCAGGTAAGTCATGCTGGCAACACCGGATGTATAGTGTGTATGTAACTGAATCGGGAGCTTGGTTGCCTCCTTCATTGCCTTGATCAATTCAGCTGCCTTGTAAGGAACCAGAAGACCTGCCATATCCTTGATACAGATAGAATCTGCACCCATCTCTTCAATCTTCTTAGCCATATCTACCCAGTATTCCAGAGTATAGGCATCACCTAACGTATAGGAAAGAGCAATCTGTGCATGACCTCTTCCTTCCTGTACCTTGATCTTATTCGTTGCATTAACCGCTTCCTGAAGGTTTCTCAAGTCATTCAGACAGTCAAAGATACGGATGATATCAATACCGTTTGCAATGGACTTCTCAACAAAGCTGTCTACCACGTCATCTGCGTAAGGTCTGTATCCTAAGATATTCTGACCTCTGAACAGCATCTGCAGCTTCGTATTCTTGAAGCCATCTCTTAATTTTCTAAGTCTCTCCCATGGATCTTCCTTTAAGAAACGAAGGGAAGCATCAAATGTTGCACCACCCCAGCATTCTACTGCGTGATAACCAACTTTATCCATTTTCTCTACGATTGGAAGCATCATATCGGTAGGCATTCTTGTTGCAATCAGGGACTGATGTGCATCACGAAGAACGGTTTCCATAATTCCAACCGGTTTTTTAACCTGTTCTGCCATTTGTTAAATCCTCCTATATATTTATAATGATTAGAATACACCAAATACTGCCATGAAGGTACCTGCTGCTACAGCAGTACCGATAACACCCGCTACGTTAGGTCCCATAGCATGCATCAGCAGGAAGTTGGTAGGATCAGCTTCTGCGCCAACCTTCTGTGAAACTCTTGCCGCCATAGGAACTGCAGATACACCGGCAGAACCGATCAACGGATTTACCTTACCCTTGGTAGCAATACACATCAGCTTACCAAACAGAACGCCTGCTGCGGTACCGAATGCAAATGCAATCAGACCAAGAATGACGATTTTGATGGTATCCCAGTTCAGGAATGCCTCTGCACTTGTAGTCGCACCTACAGATGTACCAAGCAGGATAACTACGATATACATCAGTGCGTTGGAAGCTGTATCCGTCAGCTGTCTTACAACACCGGATTCTCTGAACAGGTTACCCAGCATCAGCATACCGACAAGGGGAGCTGTTGTAGGAAGAATCAGACATACTACAATCGTAACAATAATCGGGAAAAGGATCTTTTCAAGCTTGGATACCGGACGAAGCTGTCCCATTTTGATCTTTCTTTCCTTTTCTGTTGTCAGCAGCTTCATAATAGGCGGCTGAATAATCGGTACCAGTGACATATAGGAATAAGCTGCCACCGCAATCGGTCCGAGCAATGCTGTCTGTCCAAGCTTACCTGCAAGGAAGATGGATGTAGGACCGTCTGCACCACCGATAATGGAGATTGCTGCTGCAGCCTTATCATTAAAGCCAAGAGCAATTGCTCCAAAGTATGCTGCAAAAATACCAAACTGTGCTGCAGCACCGAGTAAGAAGCTCTTAGGATTGGCAATCAGGGGACCGAAGTCCGTCATGGCACCAACTCCCATGAAAATCAGGGAAGGTAAAATTGCCCACTCATCTAAGAGATAAAAATAATACAGTAAGCCACCGACTCCGTTTGAAGATTCTTCAATTGACATCATGATGTCGGGATAAATGTTAACCAGCAGCATACCAAATGCGATCGGTGTCAAAAGCAATGGTTCAAAGCCCTTGGCAATCGCAAGATAAAGAAACACACAGGCAACAATGATCATTGCAAAATTTCCTACAGTCAGGTTAAAAAAGGCTGTCTGATGGATCAGGTTGTCCAGTGTTGTTACGATATAATCCATTTTTTTTACCTCCTGTTGTTTTGATCAGTACACACAATGTCCGGCATTAGTTCAGAGTTGCCAGTAATGCGCCTGCTTCAACAGGATCACCAACAGCTACGTCGATGCTTGCAACAGTACCATCCTGCGGTGCTACAACAGGGATTTCCATCTTCATTGCTTCAAGAATCACTACTGTATCGCCAGCCTTAAGAGCCTGTCCGACACTTGCTTCAACCTTGAACACCTTACCTGCTGCACCGGCCTCTACTCTTACACTGCCTGCTGCGCCGGCTGCTGCCTTAGGTGCTGCTGCAGGTGCTGCCTTGGGAGCTGCAGGTGCGGGTGCTCCTGTGGATGCTCCTTCCTCTACTACTACATCATATACGTTTCCGTTTACGGTAATTGTATAATTTTTCATTACTAAAATCCTCCTGTGATCTTATTCATCAATCTAAATTATTAAGCTCTCTGCCATTTATTTCCGGCACGTCTGATGCTTCTTACAACAAATCCGTCAGTAGAAGAAGCGCCTTCACTTGCTGCAATAGCTGCTGCAATAACAGCTACCAGTTCCAGATCATCGGAAAGCTCTTCCTTCTCAATGATCTGTGCAATTGTATTATCCACTGCTGCACTCTTGACATCTTCCTTGGCAGGCTTCTTCGCAAATTTTGCCTGAAGCTTGGGAATCAGGTTAAAGCAGCTGATAATTCCGCAAATCAGAATCAGAACCACAAATACGGTTCCCATTCCAAGCAGGGTATTTAATGCAGCCTTCTGCATGTTTTCACCAAAGGTGTAGTTTACATTGGTAGTAATACTGGTGGGGTTAGAATCTTCAAACACAAATTCCACTGTAGCATTACGTTTTTCCCCTTTAATCTCGACTGTAAGTACACCATCCACCGGATAAGGTTGTCCTTGCATCTCTTCAACAACAACAGTGTTTCCGGTGACCTTGACCAATTCCACATAATTACCCATATCCTCGGAAGCTTTTGCCCAGCTGTTAAGAGCATTTTCAAGCATCGTAGTATCCATGCCGTTCTGCTTCATACTGGCAAGGTAGCTCTCCTCTGCGTTCTGGATCACTATCAAATTAATTGTGTCAATAATGCCTCCAGCGAGTTCTTCCGCAGTCTGTGTTGACAGCAGGTTTACCTCTTCCTCCTGTCCACAAGCTGAAAAAGCAAGCATACAGGTAATCATACCTAATACTAATAACCATTTTTTCATATTAAGTAATCATCCTTTCTAGACTGTACCATGTTTCTTTGCAGGACGGTCTTCCCTCTTTGTGAACAGCATCTCAAATGCACCGATCACATATTTTCTGGTATCTGCGGGTTCGATGATCTGATCAACATATCCTCTCTTTGCTGCACCTGCTGCGCTTGTCTGCAGTGCTGCATATTCTTTTGCACAGGCATCAATTGCATCTGCGCCCTGACCGTCACAAATAATCTTTGCTGCAAGCTTTGCATCCATCGTACCAATCTGTGCATCCGGCCATGCCATAGTGATATCAGCACCGATTGCCTTGGAATTCATTGCCACATAAGCGCTTCCGAATGCCTGTCCGATAATAACGTTTACTTTAGGAACTGTTGCATTTGCAAATGCATATGTAAGCTTAGCTGCTGCCTTGGCGATCTTCTTCTCTGCGCATTTGTCTGCCTTAAAGCCCTTCACATTGGTAAGTGACAGAACCGGAATATTGAATGCATCACAGAAGTTTACGAAATCTGCTGCTTTATCACAGCCTGCAGGAGTCAGAACAGCATCAAATTTATCTGTTACAGTTCCGTCCTCTCCGTATACCTCACTGCGGTTTGCAACAGCGCCTACTGTCACACCGTTCAATCTGATCAGTGCGGTTACCATTTCCTTCGCATAGCCTTCTTTTACTTCAAATACCACGCCGTCATCGGCAAGCTGGGACAATGCAATGGAGGTATCTCCTGTGCATCCTGCAATTTCTGTGCAGACCCGATTCAGATCATCCGTGCATTCTTCAAAGGACATATCATCCTCATTATTGGCAGGAAGCATTGCTACCAGTTCTCTGATCTTAGCAAGAATAGAAGCTTCATCTGCAACTACATCAACGATTCCTGCTTCCTCGCTCTGAAAAGCAGCTGCAGAGGTATCACACTTGCTGATCTCATTTCCGTCTAATGCATTCGGAGCATTTACGAATAGCTTTGCTTTCTTCTCTTCCATAAATGTGAAGTCTGTCAAAGTAGGAATCAGGGCAAGTCCGCCACCGCAGGATCCAAAGATTGCTGTGATCTGGGGAATAATGCCTGAGCTTAAAACCTGCTTTTTGTAGATTTCACCGAAACCGTTCAGTGCATCGGTTGCTTCCTGTAATCTAAGTCCGGCAGACTCAATCAGTCCGATTACGGGTGCTCCCGTCTTAAGTGCCAGATCATAGAGGCTGGCAATCTTCTTTGCATGCATTTCACCGATACTGCCGTTTAATACGGAAGCATCCTGGCTGTATACATACACAAGGTTGCCACCAATCACTCCGTAGCCGGTAATAACACCGTCAGAAGGAGTCTCAGTCTGTTTCAAATTAAAATCTGTGCTTCTTGCTGTAATCTGCGCACCGATTTCAACGAAACTGTTTTCATCGAGTAAAGCGGTAATTCTTTGACTCGCCTGTGAAGTAGTACTCATGTTTTCAGCCCTCCATTTTTATATTAAAAAAATTATAACTAGATTCACGGGGACAGACTTGTCCCCATAATTTCACCTATAGAAGTATAACACAAATGTTTTCAAACGCATAGGGATAAATTTTTGTTTTTTACAAAATTTTTATACATTTCCGATTTTTGGTATGATATTTACCGTCTTCTGAGAATAGTTATATTGTTTCTTACATATATAATTAGGAAAAGGAACCTTTTGAGGAAACTCATGAAACTTCGAACATATCATTCCATCCTTCTGCTCGGATGGCTTCTCATTCTTACCCTCTTCCCCTCCATATCCCTTTTTGCCGCTACCGGTCAGGAAGCAGATGCTTCCGATCTGAAGCTGTATGCCCAGTCGGCAGTGCTGATGGATGCGGATTCCGGTCGTATCTTGTACGAAAAGGAGGGGCATAAGGTTCTGCCCATGGCAAGCACCACCAAAATCATGACCTGTATCCTCGCCCTTGAGTATGGTAATCCTGAGGATTACGCCGAAACCTCCGCCTATGCTTCCAGCATGCCCAAGGTGAAACTCTATGCACGATCCGGTGAATGCTTTAAGCTAAAGGATCTTCTCTACTCTCTCATGTTGGAATCTCACAACGATTCCGCGGTAGTGATTGCAGAGCATATTGCCGGAAGCACAGAAGCCTTTGCGGATATGATGAACCAGAAAGCGCGTGACATCGGCTGCTTTGACACCTTCTTCATTACGCCAAACGGTCTGGACGCCACACTCACCGGTCCTGACGGTCAAGTCAGAGCGCATTCCACCACAGCCGCAGATCTTGCACGCATAATGTCCTATTGTATCACGGATTCTCCAAAGCAGAAGGAATTTCTGGAGATTACCGGAACAGCCTCCCACTCCTTTGGAAGCTATCAAAAAAAGGAAAACGGCTTCGTTCCCAGCGGAAGAACCTTTTCCTGTAATAATCACAATGCTTTTCTTACCATGATGGAAGGAGCTTTATCCGGGAAAACCGGTTTTACCGGCAACGCCGGTTATTGCTATGTGGGTGCTTTGAAAAGAGATGATCGTACCTTCGTTGTCGCTCTGCTTGCCTGTGGATGGCCAAACAATAAGTCTTATAAATGGAGCGACACGAAGCAGTTGATGAACTTCGGAATTGATCATTTTGAATATCACCGGCTTTCGGAGGTTCTGTATGATGAATCTACATTAACCCCCATCCCGGTTCAAAACGGCCAGACGAAGCGTCTGGGAGAATTGGCTCATGTCAATGTGACAATTGACCGGCCCGCTGCTTCGCAGACAGCCTCTTCCTCCTCTGTAGAGGAAGGACTTCTTTTGAAAAAAGGCGAACAGTTTCAGGTGAAATTTCAAATGGAGAAGTCCCTCACCGCCCCGGTGTCTGCCGGTACACAAGTCGGCACCATCGAATATTTTGCGGGCAAGGATCTCTATAAGGTCGAGTCCATTCTCACCTGTGATGACATTCCTGCCATCAGTTATTTCTGGTGTCTTCACCAGTCGTTCCTGCGCTATTGCCTGCACTAAATATCCAGCTGGACACTTGCCTCCTGCTCTGCCTGTATTTTAAATTCTTCTATCTGAACTGCAGAAAGCTCCGGCAGTTCTTCCAGCGATTTCACGCCAAAGCTGCGCAGGAATTCTTCTGTTGTGCCAAACAGAAGCGGTCTTCCCGGAGCATCCATTCTGCCCACCTCTGCAATCAGGCCGAACTCCACCAGCCTGTTGACCGCGTGGTCACAGCTGACGCCTCTGATCTTCTCAATCTCCGCTCTGGTGATAGGCTGCTTATAAGCAATAATGGAAAGTGTCTCCAAAAGCGTATCCGTGAGCACATATTTGCGCGGTGTCTTGGCAATCTTTATCAGATATTCATACATTTCCGCCCTGGTGCACATCTGGTAGGAATCCTCCAGCTCCATCAGCGTAATACCACCGCCCTTGCTGTCATACTCCTCCTTCATTTCCACCAACAGCTGCCTGGTTGTTTTCTTATCTTCTTCAATCACTGCCGCAAGTCGTTCTACCTCCACGGACTCTCCCATGGTAAAAAGAATTGCTTCCAGGATTGCTTTTGCTTCCTGCCTGTCCAATCTATGTTCCCCCTTATCCTTCGTTTGAAGTGATCAGGATATCCTCAAAGATATCCTCCTGTACAATCGATATCCGTCCTGTCTTCATCATCTCCAGCATGACAAGAAAGGTAACAATAATTTCCATCCTGCTATGCTGCTTTTCCAACAGTTCACGAAAGCTGAAGGTCTTGTGGGTGTGGATATACTGTTCTATGTAAGCAGTCTTTGCATCCATATCCACCTCGTCCTTTTCAATCTGTCCAAAGGTACTTCGCACAGGATCAATCTTGTCCTCCTGTCTGCGCATTACCATCTTGAACAGCTCCTGCAGCTTTCCGAGATTTGCGTCACCTAAAAGCTCCTGCATGTTGACGGGCGGTCTGTAATCCTCGATTTCCTTGGGCAGCGTCTTTTCCTTGAACAGGGTTCTTGCCGCATCCACCTGCCTGTCCTTCAGTTCATAGGACATGTATTTATACATTTTATATTCCAGCAGTTTCTGTACCAGTTCAGCTCTTGGATCCTCCTCTTCCCCCTCCTCATTAACTTCCTTGGGAAGGAGCATTCTACACTTAATGTCCAGAAGAGTCGCCGCCATAACAAGGAATTCACTCATCACGTTCATATCCTCGGTTTCCATGGCCTTGATATATTCAAGATACTGCTCTGTAATTTCCACAATCGGGATATCATAAATATCCACCTTGTTCTTTTCAATCAGATGCAGAAGAAGGTCCAACGGTCCTTCAAATGCCTCCAGCTTCACCGATAATGCCATCGATCCGGCTCCTTTACTTACAGATTGCGATTGTCGCACTCGTTCCCAGTCTGCTTGCACCGGCGTTTACCATCATCTGTGCGGTTTCTCTGTCCCTGATTCCTCCGGAAGCCTTAACGCCCATTTCATCGCCGACCGTCTTTCTCATCAGTGCTACATCCTCTGCCTTTGCTCCTCCGGTAGAAAAGCCTGTAGAAGTCTTCACAAAATCTGCTCCTGCCTCCTTTGACAGCTCGCAGGCCTTCACCTTCTCTTCATCCGTCAAAAGGCAAGTCTCAATGATAACCTTAAGCAGTGCATTGCCGCATGCCTTCTTTACCTCTCTGATATCGGAAAGCACTACGTCGTACAGCTTGTCCTTTAAGGCGCCCACATTAATTACCATATCAATTTCCTGTGCTCCGTCCTCAACAGCAATCGCTGTTTCCGCAACCTTTGCCCTGGTAGACATCTGACCCAGAGGAAATCCGATCACGGTACAAACCTTAACATCCGTGCCATTCAGCTGCTGTGCAACATAAGAAGTATAATAGCTGTTCACGCAGACGGACATAAAGCCGTATTCCTTTGCCTCCTCACAGATTTTCTTTACTGCTTCCCTGCCGGCATCAGCCTTTAATATTGTGTGATCAAATAATTTTGTATCCATTTTCTCTCTCCTCGTAATTTTTTAATTTTATCATGGTTCTATTTTTCAGTCAAATGACCAATCTTCAAGCACTGCAGCTATGCCTGCTGTTCTCCGGAAGGCTGAAGCCGGATTACCACCAGTTCCCCCGGATTAAAGATTCTGATGGGCAGTGTATGGGTTCCCAGGCCTCTGCTCAGGATCATGGTTGACTCACCCTCCGTAAATTCTCCGCCGTCATATTTCGGGAAAAGGCGCAGTGCGGGAGATAAGACACCTCCGAGAACCGGAAGGTTCATTAAGCCTCCATGCACATGCCCGGCCACTACAAGATCGGCACCCCAAGCTGCATAGCTTTCAAAATAATCCGGATTATGAGCAATCAGAATCGAAAAGCGTTCCCGATCCGGCTTACCAAGCGTTTTTTCCAGATAGGAAGGTTCCATAGTGACCCTTTTAAACTTGCCGTAATAGCTTCTTTCGATTTCACTTCCGTAAATATCCATATGGTAATCAAGCAGGCTGCTCTTTTCGTTGACAAGCTGACGCACACCGGCTTCCCGAAGCTTTTCGCTATAGTCTTCATACATTGAACCATACTCCTCGGGAAAAATTCTGGTCTTCTGCTCATGGTTTCCGTTTCCGTAATAAATCGGGTAGCGGGAAGCTAATTCGGTCACAAGATGCTCAGCAGTCTTCGTGTCACTGCCTCTCATGGATGTGTACATGTCCCCGGCAATCAGAATCATATCCGGGTGAAGCTCATCAATTGCTCTGATCAGCTTCTCATTATTCTTCCCGAAGGACTTCCCATGCAGGTCTGAGAGAAGGACGATCAGAGCATCCTTCCTCATCTTTGATGACCTGCATTTGTATTCTTTTATCACAAAACGGTTGCAGTCAACAGCCATGACCAGCACAAAAAAGAGAGCCAGGATCAGTACTGCATAAATCAGTATATTCAATGTATATTTCCTTTCTGAAAAAAGTACCTTTAACATCTTACCACAAGTTTTACAAACTACAAAACAGTTTCCACACTTTTATCAGATAATCTCTGTAAACTGCCTTGTCAATCGTCACATCCGAAAGGATGGAAACGCTGCCGATCCGCTTCCCGTCCATTGTATAAACGGCTTCTCCGACAGCATCTCCCCGCTTAAGCGGTGCTTCCACCTCCGGTGGCAGGGAAATGGTCTTCTGAATACTACCTAAGTCACTCCCTTGAATATCCAGATACCGGAAAGGTCCCTGATAGACCAGTGCTGCCTCCTCCTGCACACCGCCTTTTACCGGCAGCGCAGGAAGCGCTTCTTCGTTTTTATCCTCATAAAGGGCACTGACACTGTAGCCGTAATTTAGGAGTGCCATCGCATCCTGAAAACGTGTCTTGTTACTGGGAGAACCCATGACCACGCCAATCAGATCGATGCCGTCCTTGCTTGCTGTTGCCGAAAGGCAATATAGAGCTTTGCTGGTGGAGCCGGTCTTAAGCCCGGTGGTCCACTCATACATTTTGAGCAGCTTATTGGTGCTGGATAGGGTAAAGTTTGATGTTCCCTGATGGGTTGTGTGAGTGATATCCTCCATCCAGATTTTCGTATAATCCAGGATCTGTGGGTATTTGGTGATCAACTCCTTTGACATGATCGCCACATCCTTCGCTGAGGTATAGTGATCATCCGATTCACTGAGTCCGCAGCAATCCTCAAAATGAGTATTATTAAGTCCAAGTTCTTTCGCTCTTTTGTTCATCAAATCCACAAATTCTGTTTCACTTCCCGCAATAAATTCTGCAGCAGCCACACTTGCATCATTGCCGGAGGATACTGCAATACACTTGATAATCGTCTCCAGTGTCTGTATTTCCCCCTCCTCCAGAAATACCTGGGAACCGCCCATGGACTTTGCATAGGCGCTGGTCATGACCTCACTGTCAAGCCTTACTCTCCCCGTCCCCAGATGATCAAAGATAACCAGCAGCGTCATAATTTTGGTAATGCTGGCAGGACTGCGTCTTGTGTCAGCGTCCTTCTCACAAATAATCTGACCGGTTGAGGCTTCCATCAGTATATAGGAAGGAGCCTCCACCTGTGGCTGGGCAAGCACCTCCATCGGAAGCATCAGGCAAAAAATAAAACATATCGCATAGCATAGGGTAACTTTTAAAAATTTATTCACGTAACTGCTCTCCCCTTATGTATTCTACTACTATGGATATGTTTTATTTTTATTTATCATGCACGTAAAATGAATACCGACTAATACCACCTTGTCCGGAAGGAATGATAAGCGTCAACCAGCTTGTCCTTCTTCTCCTTCAGGCTCACATGGAAAATATTCATCAGCTTGATCACATAGTCAATGGTAACAAGCACCAACACCACCTTGCATGCTCTGATTCCCCACTCCATGCTGTACCGGTCCACGAAGCCAAGAATTTTAGAATGCAGGAAGGTTATGATAATAATAGCATAAAATCCCCATGCAATGGTGCTTTCCAGGCAGATAATCCCCTGATAGTTGCAAGGCTTTTCATTGTAGTCCCACCATACCTCACCAAACAGCTTCAGCATCAATCTTCCAACCAGATATTCAAAGGTGGTTGCAAGCACCGCACCTGTAAAGTAAAGTGCCACCAGATTACTGCTTAAGGGATGTAAAATCAAATATCCCACCACACCGCCAAAACCATAGATTGGGCAAAAGGGGCCTCTTCCAAAGCCACGATTTGTCAGTTTCCTGTTACAGAAGGACATATAGATTGATTCCACTACCCAGCCCAGAACACTATAAATAATAAATGCAGAAACAAGATGATACACATCTGTCCCAAAAAATTCCCTCGTCCACATGTTTATGATCCCCTCTTTTGTATTGAGAAACAAGAAAGTCCTTGGAGTTATTCAAGGACTTTTCATTGTACGCTATAATTAGTTGTATTTACGTTTTCTTGCTGCTTCAGATTTCTTTTTGCGTCTTACGCTTGGCTTCTCGTAATGCTCTCTCTTACGAATCTCCTGCTGAATACCAGCCTTCGCGCAACTTCTTTTAAAACGACGTAAAGCGCTATCTAAAGTCTCGTTCTCTTTTACGATTACGTTTGACATCTTACACCCTGACCTCCCTTCAGTCCCTTCCTCGTAACATCGACTGATTGGGTTTTTATTTGTATACCTTGTACACCATGTACTCATATACACACGTATGATTATACCACAAATTTCACCCGCGTCAATCAAAAATTTTTATTTTATCCAAGCTGGCTCTCCAATACCTTTGAAGCCTCTGCAATCGCTGCACTGATTCCAGCCGGATTCTTACCGCCTGCCTGTGCCATATTGGGACGTCCGCCGCCACCGCCGCCGACTAACGCTGCAATACCTTTGATCAGATTACCTGCGTGTGCCCCCTTGTCAATTGCCTCCTGTGTTGCCATAGCCACCATGTTTACCTTGCCATCGCATTCTGATATCAGAACGATCACGCCCTCGCCAATCTTAGTCTTCAGCTGGTCTCCCAGATCACGAAGCCCGTTCATGTCTACACCGGCTACTGAAGTTGAAAGGAATTTCACACCCTTGATCTCTTTTACCTGATCGGAAACATCTCCAAGTGCATCTTTCGCTGCCTTGCTCTTTAACGATTCATTCTCGCTCTGCAGCGCTTTCATTTCAGCCATCAGATGTTCCGCACGCTCAAGCAAAGAAGCGGGCGATGTTTTAAGCGCTACAGCTACGGCATTCAATTTTTCTTCCATATCCTGATAATAAGCCGTTACGTTCCTGCCCGTGATTGCTTCAATACGGCGTATACCGGCAGCCACACCGGACTCGGAAAGAATCTTAAACGAACCAATCTCACCTGTATGTCCCACATGAGTACCGCCGCATAATTCCTTCGAGAAATCCCCGACCATAACTACACGGACGGTATCACCGTACTTTTCACCAAAAAGTGCCATGGCTCCGGTCTTCTTTGCCTCATCAAGGCTCATAATCTTTGTTTCTACGGTCAGATCCTCTGCAATTTTATCATTTACAATCTCTTCAACCTTCCTGATCTCCTCCACGGTCATTGCCTGTCCATGGCTGAAGTCAAAACGTGTTCTCTCTCCATCCTGATAAGATCCTGACTGCTCCACATGATCCCCTAACACCTCACGGAGTGCCTCCTGTAACAGGTGCGTTGCCGTATGGTTCTTACAGGTATTACCACGATTCAATGCAGAAACGGAAAGGGAAGCGCTTTCACCTGCGGTAATCACTCCGGCCACCACTTTACCGATATGACCGATTCTGCCTCCCGGTAACTTGATCGTATCCAGAACATCAAAGACACCCTGCTTGGTACGTATCACACCAAAATCACCCTTCTGACCCCCCATGGTTGCGTAGAAAGGTGTCTTAAAGGTAATTACGGTACCCTCTTCTCCTTCATTTAGGGAATCCTTCCACTCACTTCCTGTATTTATCGCTGCGATGCTGCTTTCTGCATCCAATGTATCATAACCGACAAACTCGCTGACAACGGAAGCATCCAAACTCTCATAAAGCCCTGCATTTTCTGTAGAAAGCTTTGCAGAAAAATTCTGATTATCCCGTGCCTTCTGCTTCTGTTCTTCCATAGCCTCGGCAAAACCGGCTTCATCCACCTTAAGACCTTCCTCCTGTGCCAGTTCTACGGTCAATTCGATGGGGAAGCCAAAGGTATCATATAGATAGAATGCAGACTTACCGTCAATCTCAGCAGAACCTGCCTTCTTTTTCTGCTCCAGAATCTTGCGGAATTCTTTCATGCCATTTTCCACGGTGCTTTCAAAACGATTGATCTCCTTCTTCAGCTCTGTGATCACAAATTCTTTATTTGCCTTCAGAAGAGGATAGCTTTCCGCATAAATATCATCAATATAAATCTCTGCAATTCTCAGCAGGTCGTCAACCTTCAGATTCAGTACACGTCCGTGCCTTACCGCACGACGAATCAGACGACGCAATACATATCCGGCACCCACGTTAGAGGGCAGAAGCTTTGCCTCATCTCCGATCAGCATAACAGAAGTACGGATATGATCTGCCAGAATTCTCATAGACCTTGTCAGCTTCTCATCCTGCTCATATTTCGTTCCCGAAACCTTCTCCACATAGGCAATCACGGGAGCAAACAGATCGATCTGGTATACATCCCTTGTTCCGTTTAAGAATGCCAGAATACGTTCAAGTCCCCAACCGG
Source organism: Bacillota bacterium (assembly GCA_030526045.1). Lineage (GTDB taxonomy): Bacteria > Bacillota > Clostridia > Lachnospirales > Lachnospiraceae > Suilimivivens. The sequence goes on from JAUNDN010000022.1 coordinate 17,511, forward strand.
TATCTACATTTTTCTGTTTCAGTGGTGTCAGGCTTCCGTCCTGATGCTTCTCATACTGCATGAAAACATCATTTCCAAGCTCCGTATATTTCCCGCAATGGCATCCAGGCCCGCAATCCGGTCTGTCTGCCACATAAAACATTTCACTGTCAGGTCCGCAGGGGCCATGCTCTAACCCCCACCAGTTGTCTTCTGCCGGCAGGTAATAAATATTCTCCTTCTTGAAGCCGGAAGCTATACGATACTGGGCACCTTCCTCATCTCTGGGAGCATTTTCATCCCCCGCAAATACGGTTGCAGCAAGATGATCGGCATCAAAGCCGAATACCTGGGTCAAAAGCTCAAAGCTCCACTGACACCGTTCTTTTTTGAAATAATCCCCAAGGCTCCAGCTTCCCATCATTTCAAAGAAGGTTACATGGCTCTTATCACCTACCGAATCAATATCATTGGTACGAACGCACCCCTGCACATTACAGAGTCTGGTTCCCAAAGGATGTTTCTGCCCTAACAGATATGGCATCAGCGGCTGCATTCCCGCTACGTTAAAGAGCACTCCGGTGGACCCGTCAGACACAAGCGACACCGCCCCTACATCCACATGTCCACGCTCTATATAAAATTGTTTCCAGGTCTTTCTCAGTTCGTCTGAAGTGAATTGTCTCATTTATTTCCTCTCCTCATCTTCCTCATCAGCAATCTGCTTCTTAGAACGCAAGCTTTTCGGCAAAATAAGCATCAAGGTCTGCAATTGCTACACGTTCCTGTTCCATGGAATCCCTGAATCTCACAGTCACGCAGCCGTCTGTCTCGGAATCAAAATCGTATGTCACGCAGAAAGGCGTACCGATCTCATCCTGACGGCGGTATCTCTTACCTATATTGCCTCTGTCGTCAAATTCACAGTTATACTTTTTGGAAAGCTGTGTAAAGATCTTCTCCGCACCCTCGTTCAGCTTCTTGGATAAGGGCAGTACACCGATCTTAACTGGTGCAAGTGCCGGATGGAAATGAAGTACAGTACGAACATCACCTTCTCCGATTTCTTCTTCATCATAAGCTGCACAAAGGAAAGCAAGTACCACACGATCCGCTCCCAGGGAGGGCTCGATAACGTAAGGAACATATCTCCAATTCTTCTGATCATCAAAATAGGTTAAATCTTCACCGGATACATTCTGATGTTGTGTCAGGTCATAATCGGTTCTGTCCGCAATGCCCCACAGTTCACCCCATCCGAAGGGGAACAAAAATTCAATATCGGTTGTTGCCTTGGAATAGAAGGACAGTTCTTCCTTATCGTGGTCACGTACACGCATCTCCTCTTCCTTCATGCCAAGACTCTTTAACCAGTCAATACAGAACTGTTTCCAGTAAGCAAACCATTCGAGGTCTGTCTCAGGCTCACAGAAGAATTCCAGCTCCATCTGTTCAAATTCTCTGGTACGGAAGGTAAAGTTTCCGGGTGTAATCTCATTACGGAAGGATTTACCGATCTGTCCAATACCGAAAGGAATCTTCTTGCGGGAAGTCCTCTGTACATTCTTGAAGTTTACAAAAATACCTTGTGCGGTTTCAGGTCTTAAATAAACGGTGTTCTTTGCATCCTCTGTTACGCCCTGAAAGGTCTTGAACATCAGGTTGAACTGACGGATATCTGTAAAATTATGTTTACCGCAGGATGGACAGGGAATCTGATGTTCCTCAATGAAATCCTTCATCTTCTCCTGACTCCAGCCGTCTACAGAGCCATCCAGTGTAATCGCGTTTTCTGCTGCAAAATCTTCGATAATTTTGTCTGCACGGAAGCGTTCATGACATTCCTTGCAATCCATCAAAGGATCAGAGAAGCTTCCAAGATGTCCGGATGCTACCCAGGTCTGGGGATTCATGAGAATCGCACAGTCAACTCCTACATTATAGGGATTTTCCATGATGAATTTCTGCCACCATGCCTTTTTTACATTGTTCTTCAGTTCCACACCAAGGTTACCGTAATCCCAGGTGTTGGCAAGACCTCCGTAAATCTCGGAACCGGGATATACAAACCCTCTTGCCTTCGCCAATGCAACAATTTTCTCCATCGTTTTTTCCATAGCACACATACCTTTCGTTCTTTCTATTTAGTTAATTACTTTATTGATACAGAATATATGCCAGTCCTTCCGCATTCTCTGTTCGTTTCACACTCTTGCCATTATTGGATGTAATGACATTTTCGTTCGTATACTGCACTTTTCCGTTCAAAATGACCGTCGCATCCAGAACAACCGTTTCATCCTTGATGATCTTTTTGCTAACATCCATGATCAGTAATCTGCAGCCCTCCATAGCGAGGATATCGGCCTGCCCTATCGTATTAAGGGAATCCTTTACGCTGCTTAATACCACATTCAGATCATAGCCTGCATCCTTTGCTTCCGCCGGCGTTCCATGAAAGAACACCACGTGATTGAAACCGGCAAAATCTGCTGCCTTCTGATAGGTCATATCCACAGTGGCAATCTGATCCTTCACATCCACCTTCTCAACCGTAATACAGCCACTTCCTGCCTCTCTGTTATAGTCCGCTGCCTCCACAAGAATCATCTGTTGCAGTTCATCCTTATTGTAATAGCTTTGGTCAAAACTCTCTTCTATATGGGAGCGCACCGTTCCGTCTTTCTCTATGGAAATCGTGGTTGTTTTTTCCTTGCTGCCTAAGCCGCAGGAGGTCATCGTCAGTACTCCTGCCATCATCAGTACGATACCCATCCACCCGGATTTTGTTCTCAAAATACTATTCATGCTTTTTTCCCGTACAAACAGTTCCTCTTTCCAGATTTACCAATCCATTATATATGAGTTACCCCTGTTTTTCAACATCAATTTCATTTCATCTGTGAAAGAATCTCCAGACTTTTAAATTTTCTGTCCATAAACCGTTTCCGATAAATCTCTGTCAGCTTTGCAAGCTCTGAAAGCACTTCCGGTGTTACGGTAAAGGTATAGAGCTTTTCCACCGCAGTGTTTACAATGTAGGAAAGTGTGTATACCGTAGAATCCCTGTAGTCGTTTTCATTTCCGGGGATTCCCGGATATTCACCGTTTATCGAAAGAGCCTTTATTTCAAATATGTATCTGACCAATTCCCTTGAAAGACTCTGATGCTGCAAGGCACGCAGTGACTGATAGAGCAGCTTCAGCATCTGGGTTTCATCGCTGTTCTCTCTGGTATAGTAATCCATAACCTCAAGAAAATACATTCCATAACAGGTCAGTTCATAATCCTCACGCAGTCCCTCAAAGTAATTACCGATCGCCGCTTCCTTAATACTGTAAGCAGTTCTCCCCTCATAAATCTGAAACTGCCCAAAGCAAAAGGGATTGGTGGAAGCTAACAGCCTGCTGCCCTGCTTTCTTGCCCCTCTGGCAAAGGCTGCTATCTTTCCCCTCTCCCTTGTTAGTATAACTACCCGCCTGTCAGATTCCCCGACCGGCTCTGCTTTCAATATGATCCCTGTAACATTGACCTGTTCCTGCATAAGGTCCTGCTCCCTCATCCTCATTCTGCCTGCCGGTAGCATTTCGTTCTTCCCGGTAGGCCAGATAGTCTTCTATCTTCCCTGTGCTTAAGAATTGTTCCCAGTAATTTATCGTCCTCATCTTGCGCCCCCTATTATCAAAAAGTATGATATTAGGGTTTACTCTTTTGGCCTTAACTATTCGTTTTCCCCGGAATCATATCCAAAATTTTTCAGAAGAAATTCGCTGTCCCGCCAGTCCTTTTTCACCTTCACCCAAAGCTGCAGATTGACCCGGCTCTCCAGCAGTTCCTCAATGTCCCTCCTGGCGCTCATGCCTATCTTTTTCAGCATACTTCCCTGTTTTCCGATAATAATTCCCTTGTGGGATTCTCTCTCACAGATAATGGTAGCATCAATATCCACAATCTGCCCCCGCCACTTCATCCGTTCAATGGTAACGGCAATTCCGTGAGGAATTTCCTCATCAAGACACCGCAATGCCTTTTCACGGATCAGTTCTGCCACAATCTGACGTTGAGGCTGATCGGTTACCGTATCCTCATCATAAAAAGCCGGTCCGTAGGGCAGATACTTCATAATGCAGCGGATCAGTTCATCTGTATTATCATTCTTTAGCGCCGACACCGGAACAATTTCAGCAAAGTCCATTTCCTTCCGGTAGGTATCAATGAAGCCGAACAGTTCCTCCTTCTTAACCGTATCAATCTTGTTGATCACCAGAATCACAGGTGTATTCAGATTCCGAAGCTGCATCAAAATCTGCTGTTCTCCTGCTCCGATATAGTTTGTAGGCTCCACCAGCCACAGCACCACATCCACTTCCTTAAGGCTTCCCTTTGCAATGCTCACCATATAATCACCGAGACGGTTTTTGGCCTTATGAATTCCGGGGGTGTCCACAAACACGATCTGCCCGTTTTCAGAAGTGTAAACTGTCTGAATGCGATTTCTTGTAGTCTGAGGTTTGTTTGATGTAATGGCAATCTTCTGTCCGATGAGGCAATTCATCAGAGTGGATTTTCCTACATTGGGTCTGCCGATCAACGCCGCAAATCCGGATTTAAACTGTTCGTTCGTCATCGTTATTATCTTTCCTTAATGCTTCTTTCTTTTTCTGTTTTTCCAGTTTCTTTTCGGCTTTTACCTTCTGTTTTTCAAGCCTCTTCTGCCTTCTCGCATCTCTCCCTCTCCAAAATGCACGGATAACCAGAATCACAGCTGTCAGGATCACTCCCCAAAGGATAATATGGGGCAGGTTGATGATAAAGCCGATGAAGAAGTCTGCAAGACCGCTTCCCACCTCACAAAGGCTGTCAACAAAGCCGGTGGAAATCTTCTCCCATGTGCCCTGCTCCTCCACAGGTGTCAGTTTTTCAACCTCGTTGATATACAGATATATGGTACTGTAGGAAACCTGATTGTCCATTGTCCGCAGCTGGGATTCCATACTCTCAATCTGATAACGCACCTCGGAAAGACGACCTTCGATCGTAATAATGTCCTCAACGGTTTCTGCCTGCTCAAGGAGCTCCAGGAGCCTTGTCTGTTCCGTGACAAGAGCTTCCTTATGGCTTTCCATATCCACGTACTGCAGCGTCACATCCGTAACACTGTCATTACGGCTGATCACATTGGATACCTCCGCTATGGAGGAAAGAAATGCATTCAGATTTGCTGCCGGAATACGGATAGTCAGATTGGCATTTCTCGTTCCCCTGCCGTAATAATTACTGCCATTGTAGGTATAGCTCTCTTCTATGTAGCCGGAAAGACGTTCTGTCTTCTCCTCCACTACTGTAAGCAGTTCGTCAAAGGTTTCCGTCTCCACCTCCAGATTCACATTCCGTATCAGCTTCCGCTTAACATCCTGAACCTCCGGCGTCTGTGACGTGCTACCACTCTCCTCAGCGACCGCTTCCTCCGGCATCTCAGCCGCAGCCTCTGTCTCATAGCTGTAAATATCGTTGGACAGATAGGTCCCTCCGGCATCGTAGGCAGCCGATTTCCCCATAGCCGCTGTATCTGCCGCCATTTCGTAGGACTTGCTGCCTCCTCCGCAGCCTGCCAGCGCAAGTCCTAACGTAATGACCAGTGCTAATACTTTTACTTTTTCCGTTGTCTTTTTCATATGCAATTCCTCCCTCTAAACTTATGAGCTTCAGTTATAGAAGATACGTTTCCCCTGATACCAATTTATGGCTTTTTAAAAAAGCTGGTCTACATTTTTAAAAAGCTGCTGATTTTCCTTAATCCTCTCTCCATTCCCGACAACGCACAGGCAGTCTGCTTCCATGAAAGCCTGCACATACCGGTAAAGTCCCCTAAGCTCCTCCCCGGTTGCTGCAAGAAGTTCGTCTCTTTCCCTCTGTACCCGCTCCATGGAAAGTCCCGTCAGATAACCGCCCAGAGAATAGCTCCCCTTCGTTGCCGGTGTCATGGGCGTATCCAGCTCGCTGATTGCCCCGATGATAAACTGGGTCACAGTACGTTCATCCAGCTTGGCGTTTCTGATATAATCTGCTGCCCTTGCGAACACATCGATCGTCTTGTCAAGATTGGGGTCACGGTAGGATACAAAGTATCCGTCCCCGTTCTTAGAAAAGTTGCACATACAGCCGTAAGCGCCACCCTTCACCCTCACCTGATTCCAGAGATAGTCATACCCCATCATCACCTTAAGTACCTTGAGTGCACCCGTATAAGGCAGACCTTTCTCTATAAAGTTACCGGCGCGACAGACATATTGCACCTGTCCGGCTGTCATAAAGCCCTCATTCTTTTTCTCTAGAATGGGTCTGTAGCCCGGTGTTTTTTCCATCGGATTTGTAATCAGCTCTGCCTTCAGCCCTCTCACGGCATCCTCCAGTCCTTCCCAGCTTTCCTTCGTTGCTGTATAATCAACCAGAAGATTTTCCGGTCTGAAAATGCAGGCTGTGAGTTCCTTCAGATTTGCAATCAGTTCTTCTTTTCCGGCATCAAAATTCTGATCCAGCTTCTCAAGCAGACGGTATTGCGGAATTCCGCTGATCTGCCCGGATACTGCTGCCGTAGGTGAAAAATAAGAAAGTGCCCGTAAAGCCGCGGTAGAATGTCCCGCGCTTGTCATTGCTGCCTGCAGCCTTGATTTTGCTTCCGAAATGATCTCATGCAGACGCTTTGTATCATCAAATCTGGAGGTAAGGATGATCTCCTTCATCAGCTCAAGTGCCTTATCCCGTTTCTCATACAAAGCTCTGGCACGAATTTCAAGCATTGCCCGGTATTCCTTCATATGCTCTGCATTGGTATAGGTATTTACCACAGCCTTGATTCCGCCGGTATGAATATTCACTTCATTCGTCAGTTCCCCATAACTGAAATGCTCCGTATCCACCATCATGAGAACCGATTTCAAAATGCCCAGATACGGGAATAACCGTTCCGGTACCTGTCTTAAGTCAAACAGAAGATTCAAATAACAGATTCCGTTGGTAAAGATATCGTGAAGCACAAAGGGTGTTCCGTCAATCTCCCGCACCTCATTCACATAAGGAGTGGCTTCCTTCTTCATATCCTCCCTGTTTAGCAGCGGAATGGTTTCAAGTGCCTCCAAAGGGCTTTCCGCTTCCTGATATTCCCGAAGTGCAACCGTCTGATTCACAATTTCCTGCCTCTTTTCCAGGCTTAAGGTTTCCTTATATTGCTGGAGCCTCTCATGGAGCTCCTGATCCTTTCTGGTAGTAAGCCCGGGAACCGGTTTTACAACCAAGATGGTCTTATGCGGATTCTCTAAAAAATACGTTTTGATCAGCCCTTCAAAATAGCCTGTACCAATCTCTTCCTTCAATTCACGGAAGGTCTCATTGGCTTCAATATGCATAAACGGCTTCGTCTCATCATAAAGCCAGCTTTCCATTGCCTGCAGTCCCAAGATCAGGCCCTTGGGATAGGAGCCGAAATCCGCTTCCCGATACTTAAATTCATAATAATTGATGGCTGCTGCCAATGCTTTCCTGTCAAGACCATCCAGCGCAGCTTTCTGAAGGACATTTGTTATCGTATCTACAAAGGCTTTCTTTTGGGAAGCCTCCGCATTTTTGGCAATAACGGAAAAATAGGGCTGACGAATACCGTTTTCCATGGTACTGTACACGTCCTTACCAATTCCCGCATCAAGCAGTGCCTGCTTTACAGGTGCACCCGGCACCTGGCAGAGAACATAATCGAGCACATCCATTGCCACATAAAGCTTTCTGTCAAGGCTGGTTCCCATGGAAACATTGTATGTCAGATAAGTGTTTTCATGTACCGGCTCATCCTCCATCACCGAGTATTCCTTCTCCAGTTCCCTTTCTGTCTCAAAAGGCTTCTGAAGCACAATTTCGGAATCCACCGAAAGTGCCCTAAATGCATTCAGATAATTCTCATCCATAAAGGTAAGGTACTCTGCCGCGTCCAAATTACCGTACAGATAAATAAAGCTGTTGGAGGGATGATAAAACTTTTTGTGGAAGGCAAGGAATTCCTCATAGCTAAGCTCCGGAATCACCTCCGGGTCGCCTCCGGATTCCAGTCCATAGGTAATATCGGGATATAGGGAATTCATGATTTCCCGCTCAACCACATCATCCGGCGAAGAAAAAGCTCCCTTCATTTCATTATATACAACACCATTGATGGACAGATCATCCTGTGGATTCTCCATCTCATAGTGCCAGCCTTCCTGCTTAAAGATCTTATCCTCCTTATAGATGTTGGGATAAAAGACTGCATCCAGATAAACATGAACCAGATTCTTAAAATCCTTGTCATTACAACTGGCCACCGGATAGACTGTCTTATCCGGATAGGTCATAGCATTCAGAAAGGTGTTTAAGGAACCCTTAGCCAGTTCGATAAACGGATCCTTTACCGGAAAATGCTTAGAACCGCAAAGCACGGAATGCTCCAGAATATGGGCAACTCCCGTACTGTCCTTTGGCGGTGTACGGAATCCGATATAAAATACTTTATTTTCATCGTCATTCAATAAAAGCGTAATGTTTGCACCGGTTTTTTTGTGCTTCAAAAGATACCCTTCCGAGTTCAAATCCCCGATTTTTCTTTTTTCAATAATGGTGTAAGCCTTTAAATCCTCTATCTGCTGCTTCATCGCACATCTGCCCTTTCTTCTTCAAAATTCCTATCTATCACCCAGTTTGCCCGAAAAAGAAGTGTTCTAGACGCTGAAGGTCATCATTCCCAGCTTTGACAGGATTATTTCATTGATGATCAGCCCCGATGCCTTCTTTCTGGCAAGATTGATATCCGATAGTTCCTTTAATGTCAGGATCTTTTCCTGATAATTGATTTTACTCTTTCCAAACAGGCTTTTTTTCTCAACCTGTACCTGTACCTTAACACGCGCCTTCAACTGCTGCCAGGTCTCAAACAGGAAGGTTCCCGGTTCTATGTAATAAAACTCACTTTCCAGCGTTGTTTCCGGTGATGATTCCTTTAGTATATAGTGCGTCAGAATCGCCTTCAGCTTAAAGGGAACCGCTTCTGCCTCCAAAAGCTCCTGATAAGAATACCGGGCTCCCAGATAAATACTTCCGGTATCCTGCATCACGTATTTGAAATCCTCGTACTGCGTCACTTTTCCCTTTAACATTTGCATTACCTTTCCAGATCCTCGATGGCAAATCCGCTCATTCTCATGGCATCCTCAATTGCTTTTACAGACAAACCGGTATTTTCTGCAAGCTCGCTGACAGTGACTTTCCTTTGCAGTTCTTCAGCCAGCTCCTTTGCCTTCTTTGCAACCCTGTTTACTCTCTCAAGCACCTTTTTATCCTTGTCCGTTTCCCTGAGGTTTTCGGCAATACTTTCTTCCATAGCATCCATAACCATTTTAATCAGCATTCCCTCGGCTTCCCCGGCATGCTCTAGGCATCCTAACATGGTCACACCTACAGACAGCGCTACGTTGCCCTCTCCGATCAGGTCCTCCAAACAGACACCCTGTCCGGCATATAGTCTGGAAATTTCTATGACTCTGGGCAGATAACACTGAATCAGTCTGTGCTGGGCGTCCGATTCTCCTGCCATGGCAGAAAGTGTCAATGCTTCCCTTTCACCCTCGCTTAATTCCTCCAGTTGCTTAAGTTCTTTCTTATATTCTTCCAGATAATCTGTTTCATCCTCTGTCAGATAATCATCTAAATCTACCGGCTCATCAATACCGATTTTATGCTTTTTCAAATAATCAAACACCAGTTCCAGCTGTTCCTTTGAAAGCTCAAGTGCCTCAAATGCTGAACTTACCTGTTCGGCGGATATACAGTTTCCCTGCTCCTTAGCCTGCTTTCTGACCTCTTCAAGAGTTCTTGCAAACAATAATTCTTTATTTTCTGCCATGCTCCCTCTCATTCTGCCGCAAAGCTTCCTTCAAAAGTCATCGCGGGCGGCATTTTATGAAAATTTGTTATCGCATTTATGAATGTTTTACATGCGTATGCGTAAATAGATGATCCTGACAATACTCATAGTTCCCGTCACATTTAGAACAGAACCTGAATTCTAATTCGGGATTCGTCTCCTCTGTTCTGCCGCAGATGGCACATTTATGCCTGGTAATCTTTACGCTCTTCTTTACCTCACGCCGGAATTCCTGTCTGCGCTTCATCTGCTTAGGGGTCATGCGTATCTTCCCCCTGCTGGTCAGGAAGAAAACAATAAAGTTCATAAGGGAAGCTGCAATGACGAAGCGGTTTGCCACATTCAACACCGCAAGATTTGTTCCATATCCGACAATAAACTGATAAATCAATATGACGCCGTAGATAATACCAAGCACCTTTACCTTGATCGGAAGGATGAAGAAAAGTAGCACCTGCATGTTCGGAAAGGTTGCCGCAAACGCAAGGAATATGGACATATTCACATAATATGTGCTGAACATGCCGGAAACGATCGTAAAATAATCCTCTCCCAATGCCGTGAAAACATCTGTCTGAAAGAGCATCGTATAGCCCAAAAGTAAAAATGCACCAAGAATGGTAAATATTGCACCGGAAAAAATATAGACATTGTACCGGTAGGTTCCCCAGGTTCTCTCCAGAGTGGTACCGATGGAATAATAAAAATACAACATCAACAGTGTAAAAAAATCAAAACCGGACGGTGGAACCACCAGCCAGGTAACCAGTCGCCAGATTTGTCCTTGAAAAATAATCTTATAAGGATTCAGATATAGAAAATGCAAAAAATCGGGATAGATCCACTCAAAAAGATAACCGAATGCATAGCAGATAATCAGCACCAGTGATAAATTCTTAATCGCGTATTTTCCGAATTTTCTTTCGAAGCTCCCTTGGGATTTCATGCCTAACCTCCGTATCGCAAATCTCTCATTCATGATAGTTCGTAAAACTTCATATATTCTAACATTCCCCAACCCAATTGTAAACCAAGGCTCCGGTTTTTTTAGAATTACAAAATTTTTTCTTTACAAATTGTTTACCTTTCCCGCGTTGCAATTTGCATTTCGGTGTCGTATAATTACAGAGCATGTCATTTTTTGCGATTACATAATAAATAGGAAATTATTCCCTGACAGAAAGGCGGTAAACTATGGAAAATCAGCATTATACCCTGGGTATTGACATCGGTTCTACCACTGTCAAAATTGCCATTCTGAACAATGCTAATCATATTTTGTTTTCTGACTATAAAAGGCATTTTGCCAACATCAGAGAAACGCTCCTTGATTTATTGAAGGAAGCCTTCGAAAAGCTTGGAAATATTGAACTTCACCCCATGATCACCGGCTCCGGCGGACTTACCCTCGCCAACCATCTGGAGATTCCCTTTGTGCAGGAGGTCATCAGTGTGGCTACGGCACTCAAGGAGCTGGCGCCCGAGACAGATGTTGCCATTGAGCTTGGCGGTGAGGACGCTAAGATCATTTACTTTGAAGGCGGCAATGTGGAACAGCGTATGAACGGCATCTGTGCCGGTGGTACAGGATCCTTTATCGACCAGATGGCTTCACTGATTCAGACCGATGCTTCCGGCTTAAATGAATATGCCAGACAATACAAATCCCTCTATACCATCGCTGCAAGATGCGGTGTATTCGCCAAATCAGACATACAGCCCCTGATTAATGAGGGAGCTACCAAGGAAGATTTATCTGCCTCCATTTTTCAGGCAGTTGTCAACCAGACCATCAGCGGTCTCGCATGCGGAAAGCCTATTCGCGGTCATGTTGCCTTTTTAGGCGGTCCGCTTCACTTTTTATCCGAATTAAAAGCTGCCTTCATCCGCACTCTAAAGCTGGATGAAGAGCATGTCATTGAGACGGAACATTCCCACCTCTTTGCTGCCATCGGTTCGGCGATGAATGCCAAGGAGGAGGTTTCCTATACCATGGAGGAAATGGTCTTAAAGCTTTCCTCCGATATTAAAATGGAATTCGAGGTGGAACGTATGGAGCCTCTGTTTTCCTCAACAGCAGAATATGAAAGCTTTCGTTCCCGCCATGGAAAGCATCACGTCCAAACAGCAGATCTTGCCTCCTACCGCGGCAACTGTTATCTGGGTATTGATGCCGGAAGTACCACCACTAAGGTCGCGCTTGTAGGTGAGGACGGTTCTCTTTTGTATTCCTTCTACAGCAATAATGACGGTAGTCCCCTAAAAACTGCCATCCGTTCTATCCGTGAAATCTATTCGCTTCTTCCTGAGGATGCACAGATCGTACGCTCCTGCTCCACCGGCTACGGCGAAGCGCTGATGAAGGCTGCTTTTCTTTTGGACGACGGAGAAGTGGAAACAGTGGCCCACTATTATGCCGCTGCTTTCTTCAACCCGGAGGTAGACTGCATCCTCGACATCGGCGGTCAGGACATGAAATGTATTAAAATCAAGAACCAGACCGTAGACAGTGTACAGCTCAACGAGGCATGCTCCTCCGGCTGCGGTTCCTTTATCGAAACCTTTGCCAAATCCCTGAATTACAGTGTGGAGGACTTTGCCCATGCTGCTCTTTTTGCGGAGCATCCCATAGATTTAGGTACCAGATGCACCGTCTTTATGAATTCCAAGGTAAAGCAGGCACAGAAGGAAGGTGCTTCCGTCCCTGATATCTCCGCCGGTCTTGCCTACTCAGTCATCAAAAATGCACTCTTTAAGGTTATCAAGGTTTCCGATGCTGCATCTCTCGGAAAAAACATTGTGGTTCAGGGCGGAACCTTCTACAACGATGCAGTTCTTCGAAGCTTTGAAAAAATAGCCGGCTGCGAGGCTGTCCGTCCTGACATTGCGGGAATCATGGGTGCTTTCGGTGCTGCCCTGATTGCAAGGGAGCATTACAGTGAGGGCTATGAAACCACCATGCTGCCCTTTGAAAAGATTGACACCCTGCAATTTGAAACAAGCATGGCAAAATGCAAGGGCTGCACCAACAGCTGTCGTCTGACTATCAACAAGTTTACCGGCGGACGCCAGTATATCTCCGGTAACCGCTGCGAACGCGGACTCGGCAAACAAAAAAATGAAAACGGTATTCCTAACCTTTTTGACTATAAGCTGAAGCGTATCTTCGGTTACGAGCCTCTTCCCGCCGACGAGGCTCCCCGCGGAACGGTTGGCATTCCCCGGGTTCTTAATATGTATGAGAATTACCCCTTCTGGTTTACCTTCTTTACGAAGCTGGGCTACCAGGTGGTTCTGTCTCCCTTATCCAACCGCAGGATCTATGAACTCGGCATTGAATCCATTCCCAGTGAATCCGAGTGTTACCCTGCCAAGCTGGCTCACGGACACGTAAGCTGGCTGATCAACCAGAAGGTAGACTTCATCTTCTACCCTGCATTGTTTTATGAAAGAAATGAATTTGACGAGGCAAATAACCACTATAACTGTCCGATCGTTACCTCTTACTCCGAAAATATCAAAAATAACGTAGAGGAAATAGGCAGAGGAGAAGTCATCCTGCGTAACCCCTTCCTTTCCTTCCGGGATCTGAAAACTGTATCCGAGGCTCTGGTAAAGGAATTTAAGGAACTTCCCGTAGAGGAAGTCATGGAAGCCGCCCGCCTGGGCTGGGAAGAGCTTGCAAACGCGAGAACGGACATGCAGGCAAAGGGCGAGGAGGTTCTGTCTTATCTTAAGGAAACAGGAAAGCGGGGCATTGTCCTAGCAGGTCGCCCTTATCATATTGATCCGGAGATCAACCACGGTATTCCCGAACTGATCACCTCCTACGGCATCGCTGTGCTGACAGAGGATTCCGTTTCCCATTTAGGCAAACTCGAACGGCCCTTAATCGTATCCGATCAGTGGATGTACCATTCCCGCCTTTATGCTGCCGCAAGCTATGTAAAAACGGTAGACAACCTGGATCTCATTCAGCTGAACTCCTTTGGCTGCGGTCTGGATGCTGTAACTACAGATCAGGTAAACGATATCCTTACAGGCTCAGACAAGATATACACCTGCCTTAAAATTGATGAAGTCAATAATCTGGGAGCTGCCAGAATCCGCATCCGCTCGCTTCTTTCTGCAATCCGTGTGCGTGAAAAGCAGAATAAGCAGCGTACCATCCGTTCCAGTGCCATCAACAAGGTGAAATTTACACAGGAGATGAGAAAGGATTACACCATCCTTTGTCCCCAGATGTCTCCGATTCATTTTGACATCTTAGAGTCTGCCTTTAATGCCTGCGGTTTCCACTTTGAAGTACTGTCTAACGACAACAGACGTGCCGTTGATGTAGGTCTTAAATATGTAAACAATGATGCCTGCTACCCTTCCCTTATGGTAGTCGGACAGATCATGGATGCCCTGCTCTCCGGGAAATATGACCTGAACAAAACCGCAGTCATCATGACTCAGACCGGCGGCGGATGCCGTGCAACCAACTACATCGGCTTCATCAGACGTGCCCTTGAAAAAGCTGGCATGCCACAAATTCCGGTTATTTCCCTAAATATGGGCGGAATTGAAACAAACCCCGGCTTTGAATTAAATGCAGAGCTGTTAATGCGTGCCGCATATGGCGCAGTATTTGGCGATATCTTCATGCGCTGTGTTTACCGCATGCGCCCTTACGAGAAGGAAAAAGGCAGTGTCGAGGCTGTCCACCAGAAATGGCTGAAAAAATGTCAGGCTTTTGTATCTGCAAAGCATATGAACTTCTTTACCTTCCGGAAGATGTGTCGTCAAATCGTAGAGGATTTTGATGCAATTCCCGTCACCGGAGAAGTCAAGCCAAGAGTGGGCATTGTAGGAGAAATTCTCGTAAAATTTGCACCTGCTGCCAACAACCACCTGGTTGAGTTGCTGGAATCTGAGGGTGCTGAAGCTGTAGTCCCTGATCTTTTGGATTTCATGCTTTACTGCTTCTACAACCAGATATATAAGGCACAGGAGCTTGGAACAAGCAAAAAAACAGCGCTTATTTCAAGACTCGGTATCTATGCACTGGAGTTTTTGAGAGGAAGTGCCGCCAAGGCTCTTTCAAGAAGTAAGAACTTCACACCGCCTACCAGTATCTATCAGACTGTAGAGTATGCAAAGCCCATTGTTTCCATCGGCAACCAGACGGGTGAAGGCTGGTTCCTGACCGGAGAAATGGTAGAACTGATTCACAGCGGCGTAAACAATATTGTCTGCACCCAGCCCTTTGCCTGCCTGCCAAACCATGTGGTCGGAAAGGGTGTCATCAAGGCACTGCGCAAGCAGTATCCATTAAGCAACATTGTGGCAATTGACTATGATCCCGGTGCCAGCGAGGTAAATCAGCTAAACCGCATTAAGCTGATGCTCTCCACTGCCCAGAAAAATCTTGCAAAGGAGAAATAACTTATGATCAAAGCCGAAGTTAATGAAATCAAACGACTCTATACGCCCAGTAACTGCTCGATCACCAGAATCTGCGGCTGTTATGTAGACGGTGAAAAAAATAAGAAAACAGAATTTAAGGAGGCATTTCTCTCTCTTCCCGAGGAAGAAATCTTTAAGTATTTTGAATTGTTGCGCAAGACGCTTTCCGGTACCATCGGTAAGAATCTTCTGAATCTGGAATTTCCCCTTGCCAGTGAAGCAGAAGGCGGCAACCAGGAATTCCTGCTTCGCCTGCGCGATAGCAAGCTGAAGGATGATTCGCTTCTTGCCGAATTCTATGACAGGGTTATCGGTTCCTATGAATACGTGGGGAATTATCTGATCTTGCTGATACACGATGCCTATGATGTTCCCGGCAAGACCACCGACGGTCTTACGATGGATGACGCTTCCGACACGGTATTTGACTACATTCTCTGCTGCATCTGCCCGGTGAATCTTTCCAAGCCGGGGCTTTCCTATGATGCACAGGCAAACGAATTTCACAACCGAGTCCGTGACTGGATCGTTGAACAGCCGGATACGGGATTTCTATTCCCCGGGTTTAATGACAGATGTGCAGACATTCACAGCACTCTCTATTACACCAAAAATTCCGAAGAACCTCATTCTGAATTTGTAGACAGTATTCTGGGAGCGGTTCTGCCCCTGTCTGCCGGTAGCCAGAAGGAAACCTTTCAGGCACTGGTGGAAGAAACCCTGGGCGATGATGCGGAATATGAGGTTGTAAAAAATATTCATGAGAATCTGACAGAAATGATTGAAGAACATAAGGAACTTCCCGAGCCTCTCACGCTGGACAAGAAGCAGGTAAAGAACCTTTTTGAAAAAAGCGGTGTGACAGAAGAAAAACTGGCAGATTTTGAAAAGCTTTATGACGCCGCTGCCGGAGAGGATACTGCTCTTATGGTATCCAACGTAGCAAACACCCGGACCTTTGAAGTAAAAACTCCCGATGTGGTTGTCAGGGTCAACCCTGAACGAGCTGACCTTGTAAACACAATGCTGGTAGAGGGCAGGCGCTGCCTTGTCATTGAATTGAGCGATCACGTAGAGGTGAACGGCATCAGCATCCGGACCGGCAGGTAAAATCTATGTGCTTCGTCAAGCAGCTTCGTTATTCTTCCATTGCGTGCTTCTGGCTCATCTTCCGGACAGACTGCTGAATATCAGAGGCTGCTTCACTGATTTCCTTGTAAATTCCAGCTGACTGGGTTGCAAGTTCCCCCATCTGTTTTGCCACCACTGCAAAGCCGGCACCTGCAACGCCTGCTCTTGCAGATTCAATTGACGCGTTTAGGGATAATATATTCTGCTTGGTTGCAATCCCTTCCAGTTCCTTTGTCTTTTTGTTAATCTCAGCTACAGTTGAGATTGCATTATCCAATTCCTCATCAAAAATATTGAGCCGCTTATTATTGCGATACTTCATATATTCCAGATTTACTACACGATTCATAACATCTGCAAGTAATGAGGCAGCCGCTCTGATTGATTTCTCTGAACGGATCGGCACTTGGCGAAGTGCCTTAATATACGCGTCCGGATCAATATTAAGTTCATCAGCAATGTTCCTGAATTTCTCCTCATCGGGCTGCGCCGGAAGAACCTGTCCGCCGATAATGGCACCTACCTTTTCCCCTTCTACCACAATATCTGCTGCAAAATCCATCAAACCCGCATGGCAGAAGTAGGTTCCGGTACATTCCGTATCACACTTCACGCATCGTCTCTTACCTTCCTCGGAATTTCTGGTATACTTCATACAGAAATCCGTAAAGTTACTGCCCTCGGTTATATAATTTCCGTCCGCATCTACTGCAATAGCAGCTAATCCTGTTGCATCAGAGAATTGATCCTGAATGCTCTGTAATTGTTTTAAATCCATAAAATCACTGATTTTCATCTATATGTACCCCCTAAAAATTATTTACTCTGCAAAAAGATCCCGATACCACGTCAGAGAACTTAAGTAAGCCTCATTCACCTGTTCCATATCGATTTCCTGCAAAATCATAAGTCTGGAAATCTCCTGCCAGTTTGCACATTCATACTGAGTAATAAAACTCATGATCGGTGCAAATTTCCCTTTGTTATCTACCAGTGCTTCCCGGATTTCCTTGGATACCTGAACCATCTTCAGGGCTTCCTCCATCGGCTTACTCAAGATCAGATCCAGTACCGAGAATAATCCCATTAAGAATAACTCAGGTGCCTGAGCTGCAAGAGAGAATGCCGGTGCCAGATTTTCCGCAAATTTTGCACGAAGCAGAGACAATCTGGTAATTTCATTGGGCTTATCCGCATACAGCTTATTCGCTACAGCAGTATTGATCCATTTCTTCAATTCCTTCTGACCAAGCATTGCAGCTGCATGTCTGATTGATGTGATCTCAGAATTGACCGCCATCCTGTTAACCATCTTAAGAAGAGAAATAACAAGTGCTGTATCCCTGCCGATAATATCTGCTGCCTTTGTCAGCTCGAAATCCTCACCGTTCACTGTATTGAGCAGCTCTATATAGTTGATCTTTAGCGGTGCAACCTCTGTTTCCCCCTTTGTAACAGGAACACGATAGAACTCACCCTCGTACAGTTCATAGCCACCGTCTTCCTTCAAGGTATCAAATATTTCCTGTGTCTGAATATTACCTGCGCACAGCTTGACATTAGGATAAATATTGGAAAAATAGATTTTGGCCTTTGTAATATCAATCTTCTTATGATCCAGCAGTACATAATCCATAAGAAGAAGGATTTCCCGATAAGCCTCAAACTGAGGAACAGCTAGCTTTCGGATCGCAAATTTGTATCCCTCTTCCTTCAGTTCACGGATTCGTTCTACATACATCGGTTCCGGCTTAACGGAATTGTCTACCAGAAGCACGATACTTTCATGCGGGGCACTGCATTGACTGTCAATGTCTGTAAAGATAGAAACATTATTAACGGGAACAAAAACCTCTTTATCCGCAGAAAGGGTTTCAATTCCCATACTTTCAATAACCTCAAGCCCCGGTATCCGTGTAGCGCCATCATAACTTCCTGTCCCCTGAAG
The DNA here is from genome assembly GCA_030526045.1 of Bacillota bacterium. GTDB lineage: Bacteria > Bacillota > Clostridia > Lachnospirales > Lachnospiraceae > Suilimivivens. The sequence goes on from JAUNDN010000022.1 coordinate 35,967, forward strand.
AATGGGATTCAGAAACATATTACTCTTCTGTGTAAATAACGAATACGCCCGCACGCTCATTTCCTTGTCAAACAAAGGGATTAATGTAACAAGCATACCTTTCCTCCAATACGTTCAATTTGATAATATCAGTTTACACTATTTATTTAATTTACACAATATTTATCCTAAAATTCCACGGCGTTTTTGTGATTTTGAATATATTCCCGTAAAATTCCGGATGCAGAATGAATATCAAGCCCCGAGTCCTCCAGCATCTGATTCAGTCCATTAAGATCCCTGTCCTTCTTTTCTTTGTAAAGGGCATCCAGCTCATTTTGTTCTGATTTCAGCCTGATCTTTAGTGCACTGACCAGTTCTTCTTTTTCCCTGATTTTGTCCTCAATTGCTTTTCTTTGACCTCTTGCCATATGATCTACCTCATTTCCGCGCAAAAGCAGCGCTTATTATCAATATTACTATAGTATATGGACAAGACCATCTGTTTATGTCAGTTTTTCTACCGAATCTCTTCCGCGGAAAATGCTTTCCTTCTTCTCTTCACCTCATACATATTGTTATCTGCCCGCTTCACAAGCATTTCAAGTGTTTCACCCGCTTCTTCGCACCAGACATGCCCCATACTGGTACAAAGCGTAAAAGGAAGTTTTTCCTTTCGTGCATACTCCTCCAGAAGACTTTGTACGCGCTGCTCCTTTTGAAGGATATCATCCTCTCCGCAAAAAGCTCCCATAACCAGGAATTCATCCCCGCCCATACGAACCTTCACGGTCTCCCTCTCAAATACGGTCTTTATGGCATCTGATACGCCTTTGATTGCCAGATCTCCCATATTATGACCATATCTGTCATTCATCTTCTTTAAATTGTCAATATCAAAATAAATCAGATATACTCTGCCACCCTGCTCCTCAAAAAAGCTTTCTGCAAATTTACCGTAACCAAAGCGATTGTATAAGCCGGTTAGCGCATCCTGCGTATACAACTGCTCCAGCATTCTGTTGATCCTGCTAAGCTCCTCTCTCTGCCAGATATTTTCCAATGCAAGCGATATGCTCTCCATAAAATTTCTGTGACGCATGTCCTTCATCAGACCATCCACATAAGGCATTATACTATACCCGAAGGCATCCCTGCCGAAATGAAGCGGTGCAAACAGAAATATCCGAGTTTCCTCTGAATACGGCCAGTCGGGCGGCAAAAGCTGCACTTCCCGCTCCATCTCATTACATCCATGCTCCGTATAAACATTCAATATCTTGTCATAGCCCTTCTTTTCTTCGCTCCTGTCTCCCCGGGCAAAGGTCTGATTGAGGCATACCGCTACATGAGGCAACGCAAGAAGCTCCCTGCATTTGCCCATATTTTCCTGAAGCTCCGCTTGATTGGTACTGCCGCAAAGAAGCTGTCTGACCATTCTCTGGTTGATTTCCAGATAAATCTCCCGTCTTCGCTCCCGGTATATATATCTGAAATTCTCCCGTATACTTCCGCCACAAAGCCCACAGCCACAGCTCTCATTATATTTCACTTCGCCCTGTAAATAAAATTCTTCGGGTACCCTTTTCCCGTCAATCAGTTCAAGGAGCCGACAGATGCTCTCATAGCCAAGCTGTTCCCAGTTTCGGTTCACGCTTGTAATAGAAGGGAAAAAATGCTGTCCCTCATCCGAATTATCAAAGCCGATGATCCGAAAATTCTCCGGTGCAAAGTATCCGTCCTTTTCTGCTTCTTCACAGTATCCCAGTGCCATATTATCATTGGCACAGATCAGAGCATCCGGCAGATGAAGCCCCTTTTCTTTCCACGCGTGGTAAGCCATCCATCCATCCTCGTAAAGAAAGCTGCAATGCAAAATTCGCTCCTGCTCCACCTGTAGCCCGTGCTTTCTAAGGCAGTCACAGTATGCGTGATATCGTTCCTGATTCTCCTCATTCTCCCAGGGTCCTCCCAAAAAATTGAACTTCCTGCACCCGTGGACCGTAATCATGTGCTCCACCAATCTGTAAAACGCATGATAATTATCGATTCCCGCAAAAGGAACACCATCAAATTTCTGGTCAATACTAAGGATCTTTTTCCCGCATGCCCGGTACTGGGAAATCATCTGCTCTATAACAGGAACGTTTCCAACGCTGTTTATGGCAATCAGCATACCGTCATAATCCTTCGGATCCGGCAGATAAAAAATCTCCTGCTCTTTTCGATGGTAATCCGACCTCTCCGTAACATCATATGCATTGAAAACATGCAGCTCCATGTCATCTTCTTCCATTTTTCTCCGGATTCCCTGAAGAAGGCTGCTGATATATTCCTCATTCCAGACACTGGACATCATCAAAATTTTTCTTTTCATGACAGTATCTCCATCAATAATTCCGCTATCATCCCGCTATCAGATCCACATTGCCGGACTGATCTCATCCAGATCGTAAGGTGTCACCTGATATACGTAATAATTGAGCCAGTTGCAATACAGATTATTACTGTGAGACCTCCACTGTAAAGGAGGCTTTTTCGTGTCATCATCTCCCGGATAATAATTCTTCGGAAGCTTAATCGGCAGTCCCTTATTTTTATCCCTCATATACTCATTATGCAGTGTATATCTGTCATATTCCGGATGTCCCATGATAAAAATCTGCTTTCCGCCCTCCGTCATGCAAAGCAATACACCTGCTTCATCGGATTCGGCCAGCACTGTCAGTTCCCTGCAGTTATGAATGTCTTCCGAGCGCACCGCAGTATGCCTGCTGTGAGGAATCATAAAGAAGTCATCAAATCCCCGGACAAGCGGAATTTTTCTGTTCATCACCTTATGCTCAAATACACCGAACAATTTCTCCTCAAGAAGAATCTTCTCTATCCCGAAATGATGGTATAGTCCTGCCTGTGCTCCCCAGCAAATATGTAGAGTGGAGGTCACATGGCTCTTGGTCCATTCCATGATTTCACAAAGCTCTCCCCAATAGTCAACTTCCTCAAAAGGGATCTGCTCCACCGGAGCTCCCGTAATGATCAGTCCATCAAATTTATTATCCTTTAGTTCATCAAAAGTACTATAAAACCTGTTCAGATGCTGAATGGGTGTATTGATGGAAATATGGCTGTTCATTTTCATAAAGGATACTTCAATATGTAGCGGAGTATTGGATAGCGCACGCAAAAGCTGAAGCTCCGTATCCTGCTTGACCGGCATCAGGTTCAAAATACAGATCTGAAGCGGACGGATATCCTGATGCATTGCACGGTATTCGTCCATGACAAATATATTTTCATTTTCCAGTATCTCTTTCGCAGGTAAATCACTTTGTACTTTAATGGGCATTCCTTTTATCCACCTTTATTTCATGTTCAATATTGATTAACGCAAAAAGTGCACTCATGCACCAAACCGTTCTACGAATTCATCCTCTGTCAGAATAGGTATTCCCAGTTCCTTTGCTTTACGGTTCTTTGATGAAGTAGACAGGGCATCATTATTCACAAGGTAGTTCGTCTTTGAGGTAACACTTCCCGTCACCTTTCCGCCTGCCGTCTCCACATATGCTTTAAATTCATCCCGGTTCTTATAATAATGTACATCTCCCGTGATGACAAAGGTAAGACCTTCACATTTTCCACCTTCTTGGGCCTTTAGGTTTACCGCTTCTATTGTAACCTCTTTTAGGAGTGCTTTCAAGGATGACTTATTCTTCTCATCTTCGTACCACGCCATCACCGAATTTGATTTTTCAGGCCCGATTCCGTCAATATCCTCAAAGCCGTCACGATTCTCCATTCTTTCCAGAAATCCCTCAAAACCACAAGCTGCAACCATCTTCTTCCCGGCATCAATCCCGATCATGGGAATGCAAAGGGCATATATGAAATTCACAGGATGCGCATGCCTGCTTTTCTCAATTGCATTCAACAGGTTTTCACAGGATTTTTCTCCAAATCCCTCCATCAGCCTGATGATGTCCGCATGCCCGGTCAGATGATAAATATCCGCAAATTCCCTAATAAAACCTTCATTCATAAAGCGAAGAATTGTCTGAATGGACAAACCGTCAATATCCATTCCGGATTTGCTCACAAAACGTGTAAACTTCTTCACATGCTTGGCGCTACAGTCAGGATTCGTGCAGTGAAGCGTTTTCGTCCTGCTCTTAGAACTGATCCGTATTTCAGTCCGAGCACCGCAAACAGGGCAATGAGAAGGTATTTCAAAGCTTCCTGAAGACTCTGTGACTGCAATACATTTCGGAATAATCTTGTTTGCCTTAATTATTTCCAGACCGCAATTCTCTCCGATGCCAAGGCGTTCCATTTCACTGATGTTGCAAAGGGAAGCCCGGCAGACCGTTGTTCCCTCAAGCTGTACCGGCTCAAAAACCGCCACCGGAGAGATTGTGGAGGCGGCACAGGACCACTCAATATGATCAAGTCTGGTCTTTGCCGAGACATCCTGCCATTTAAAGGCATAACCCGCTCTAGCTGCATGATGACCGGTAACACTACCGGATGCTGCATAATCGGTATCATCATAGCAGATCACAAGTCCGTCCACGGGAATATCCATTTTCCCTGTCTCCACCTTTTCCGTCCATCTGGCTATTGCATCAACAAGGTTTTCTGTCGTAACAGCTTCCCTGTCAACTACCGTAAATCCTTCTTTTTCGAGGAAGTCCATTCTCTCTCCCCAGGAGACAATGGTTTCTTCAAGATAAACCAGGGTAAAGGCATGAAAACAAACATGTCTTTCCTTCACCTTCTCAAGATCATCCAGACTTAACGTTCCGGAAGCCAGATTCCTCGGATTTGCATATTTTTCGTCATTGTCTTCAATCGTGTCATTGATCATCTCAAAATCCGTATAGGATATTGCTGCTTCTCCACGAACCACCAGATGCCCCTGATAATTTATTTTTAGAGGAAAGCCTTTGATTGAATTCTTTAAATAAGTGATATTGCTTCCAACGACTCCATTGCCTCTGGTCAGAATTCTGGTCAGCCTGCCGTGATCGTAGGTCAGAACAAGCGTCAGACCGTCAAGCTTCCATGAAAGCCAGATTTTCCTGTTCTCAGCCCATTTCTGCAGTTCAGAGACTTTTTTGGTCTTTGCAAGTGACAGCGCAGGGAACTCATGCGCTTCTCTGTTCCCGTTACTTTCTTCAAATCCGGTATTCTGAGTCGGACTATCGGGCGAAATGTATCCGGTCTTTGCTTCAAGCGCTACGGCTTCATCAAACAAAGCATCCCATTCATAGTTAGACATGATTTCTTCCCCGCCATTATAGTAGGCATCGGATGCCTCATTCAGGCGTCTTATAAGCTCCTCATATCTCTTTTGATCCTCTCCCATCTTATCCTCCATTTCCGAATGTCATTTTTCATGATTTTCAGTTCTAATTCTTGCAAGTTTTCTTGCACACTTACCAATTTATCCGTCATGTGTGTAGAAAATAAAACCTGTTTTTCTTAAATAATACCTG
>JAUNDN010000023.1 GCA_030526045.1 Bacillota bacterium
TTCTATTGGAAACACTTTCAGCTGCTTATTCTGATGCTTTGTCTTCTTCGGTTGATTCTGTTTCTTCCGTTGCCTGCGTATCAATGGTAAGATATTTCAAATGACCTTTGGTATCAATAATCTGATATTTTTCAACAAGTGCAGTCATATATTCGGAAACTCTCTGTGTGGCAATGGTATCAGAAATCTTCTCATCATCTGCCTCATCATAATATCTCTTAATAAATTCTACAACATAATATCTGTCGTTTTCTGTATCCTCAAGTACTGCCTTATCGCCTTCCACTCTGGCATCATCGTAAAGCCAGTCTGCCATTACCGTTGTAAGACCTGAACGATATCTTCCCTCAGAAAGACTGTACTCTGTTTCCGGATCCTCATAGGATTCCTTCTGCTCCTGCGTTGCATTTTCCACACAAAGAGCTTCAAAATCTCCGCCTTCCTGATAAGCCTTCAGCATGGCATCTGCTTTGGCTTTATTATCCTCCATCGCCTTCTTGACATCCTCTTCGGAGGCTTCAGAATCAAGTCCTGTCGTAAAAATAAAGCTTCTGTAATCAACCTTATCGTAATCGAGCACATGTTCATCGTAATATGTCTTGATCTCTTCCGCTTTAGGAGCATTGTCCTTGAGAAGCTGATCATAATAAGCGCCCGCTACAATTCCGTCCTTGACAAAGGATTCAATATTATTCTTTGTTGCATAAGTTCCAAATGCCTGCTTATAGTAATCGCTTAAGGAGGTACCGGCGCTTTCAGCAGCGGATGTAACCCCTTCAAGGAAGCTGTCATATTCAGCCTGCGCATCATAGGTAAATCCATTCTTCTTAGCATCATCCAGCATCGCTTTCGTCTGCTTGATCTGCTCAGCAGTCATCTGGTCAAACATATCCTTCCATGTCATTTCTTCCGTATACATCTGCTGATCATAAGGAATGGATGTGTCAAGTCCCATATAAGGAAGGATAGATCCGTAGGTCATCATATAACTATTTACCGTTGATTGGTAATAATAGTCATATTCAAGCTGACTTACCTTATACTCTCCCACTTCAATGTAGGTTCCGTTAAGTGCAAGACTTTTTCTTCCAATAGAATATCCCACAGATCCTCCGATCAAAATGACAAGAGCGGCAACAATTGCGATAGTGATCACTTTGGTCAGTTTCTCCTGTTTCTTTTCCTTTTCCTTCTGAACCTTGCGGGCTTCCATTTTACGATCATATTTGGTCTGAACCTTCTGTTCATAATTACCTTCAGGCACAGTGTTTTTAGCCATTTGTAAAGGTCCTCCTCTTTCTATCAATTATCAAACTTTTTCACTTTTGCTATTCTATCACATTTCTTTGTAGAAGAAAACCTTTATTTCTGATTAATATAATTTACCAGTCCCTCTGCAGCAATGATCCTTTGCATAAATTCCGGAAATGCCTGACCTTTAAACTGTGTTCCTTTGGTCAGATTCTTTATGATGCCACTGTCAAAATCAACCTCAACCTCATCTCCGTTCTCAATGCCCTTCGAAGCCTCCGGGCATTCAATGATCGGCAGACCGATATTGATGGCATTTCTGTAAAAGATCCGGGCAAAGGTTTCGGCAATAACACAGCTCACCCCCGATGCTTTAATTGCAATCGGTGCATGTTCTCTGGAAGAACCGCATCCGAAATTTTTATCTGCAACAATGATATCTCCTTTATTTACTTTCCTGACAAATTCACTGTCAATATCCTCCATACAGTGGGCTGCAAGCTCCGCCGGATCGGAGGAATTCAGATATCTTGCCGGAATGATCACATCCGTATCCACATTATCTCCATATTTAAAAACAATTCCTTTTGCTGCTTTCATAGTCTCCTCCTTATCCTCAATCAAGCTGGCAGGGACAGGAAATTTTCCCTGTGACTGCACTTGCTGCTGCGACAGCGGGGCTGGCAAGATAAATTTCGGAATTTACATGTCCCATACGCCCTACAAAGTTACGATTGGTGGTAGAAACACAGCGCTCTCCCTCAGCTAGAATTCCCATATAGCCTCCCAGGCAGGGACCACAGGTAGGGGTGCTTACTACTGCGCCGGCCTCAATAAAGGTTTTTAGCAAACCTTCCTCCATCGCCTGCATATAAATAGCCTGGGTTGCAGGGATCACTATGCAACGCATTCCTTTCGCCACATGTCTGCCCTTTAACACTTCTGCTGCAATACGCATATCATCCATACGTCCGTTAGTACAGGAACCGATCACTACCTGATCAATCTTAATATCCTCTGTAATCTCATCAATGGTTTTCGTATTCTCGGGAAGGTGTGGAAATGCAATGGTCGGTCGCAGAGTACTCAGATCGATGGTATACTCTTCGTCATAAACAGCATCTTCATCCGCTTCATAAATGGTATAAGGCTTCACAGAATGCTCCTTCATATACGCAATTGCCAACTCATCTACCGGGAAAATACCATTCTTTCCTCCGGCTTCAATTGCCATGTTTGCTATAGTAAACCGGTCATCCATGGTAAGATTTGCAATTCCTTCGCCCACAAATTCCATAGATTTATATAAAGCCCCATCAACGCCGATCATACCGATAATATGTAAGATCACATCCTTACCGCTGACCCATTTAGAAGGCTTTCCGATCAGATTAAACTTAATGGCAGAAGGCACTTTAAACCATGCTTTCCCCGTTGCCATTCCTGCAGCCATATCCGTACTGCCGACACCTGTTGAAAACGCACCTAATGCACCATAGGTACAGGTGTGAGAATCCGCCCCGATAATTACATCGCCTGCCACCGTCAGTCCCTTTTCCGGAAGAAGGGCATGCTCAATTCCCATTTCACCAACCTCAAAATAATTGGTAATTTCATTGCGGCGTGCAAATTCTCTTACACATTTACAGTGCTCCGCAGATTTAATATCCTTATTGGGTACAAAATGATCAGGCACCAGGGCAATCTTATCCTTGTTAAAAACCCCGTCAACCTTCATTTTTTCCATTTCTTTAATTGCAACCGGACTGGTGATATCATTTCCAAGCACCAGATCCAAATCTGCTTCGATCAACTGTCCTGCTTCCACCTTATCAAGTCCTGCATGGGCAGCTAATATCTTCTGAGTCATCGTCATTCCCATTGTTTTTCCTCCTGTTTATTTACCATCCCAGTTACATTCTTCACCAACAGTTGGTAATATCTCATAAAAGAGATTTTTTTTCATAAATTCTTTTGGCTCATATAACTGCTGATGATAGGCCAGTGTCAGTTTTGCATGTGCCGCTTCTGTTGAAATGTTTCTAAGGGGAATTGCACCTGCTTCCAAAATATCAATACTTGTTGCGTATAAATCATTTTCTTCCTGCTTAAAAGAACTTACATAGGTTTCAATTCCCTTTTTATTACACTCCCTAATAAATTCAACAGCTGAATAATTACCTTTTCCACTACACGCAGTAGCCGAATGATAGAGGCAATGTAATACAGCCCCTACATTATCATCCAGGGAAATATGACTGTAATTAAGCCCCGGATATGGATGAATAAGCACTATTTCTTTTTGAGTTTCCGGTTTTCTAATTACAACCTTATCTTTTGCTGTATTCAATTCTTCTATTGAAGGATTTTGTCTGCTGTCGCATCTCTCAAAACGACCATTTATCATTCTTCCGAAGTCAATCTTACCATAACTGGAAAACTGATCAAGATAAGTATCCGCTTCAACCAATCTTGTTGCCAGATAGACAATATTTTCTTTTTTGTTATTCTGGAAAATTGTAAATACGCCTTTTACTTTCTTTTCGCGAATAAAGCAGACCGCATTATAAAAATTGTCAAGTCCGTTGCTTCTTTCATCGGTCAGTTCATAATTACTGGCAATTAGAACGATCGGTATTTTCGTCTGCCTATAACAATAACCCAACATTGCAGAAGTATATGCCAGTGTATCCGATCCATGTGTCACAATGATTCCTTCATATCTGTTCATATCAACCCGGTCAAGGCAATCACACAATACTTTCCAATGCTGTGGTTTCAGATTCTCACTCAAAATGGTTAGCGGCTGAATGACATCAAACTCTACATTTTTCCCATACCGTTCTTCATATAAGCCGATAAGTCTATATGCTGATACTTCATTTACATCAATTATTTTGTCTTCAACCCGGCTTCCGATCGTACCACCTGTCAATACAACAAGAACACTCACAATAAATTGCCACCTTTCTCCTATTATGAATCCTATAGTTTTAGCGGGAACTTACGTTCCTGTTCTTCTGTAAAAAAGCCAGGGCCGTAACGCCCCGGCTTTTATATGATTTTAAAATCAACTTAATTATTGATCAGCTTATCGCTCTCATTGTTCCAGCTGTAAAGCTTACGGATTTCCTTGCCTACCTGCTCTGAAGGATGCTCAGCCGCCAGCTTTCTCATTGCCTTGAAGTGAGCCTGACCGCCTGCTGCAGACATATCAAGCAGGAAGTCTTTTGCGAAGGTACCATCCTGGATGTCCTTTAAAATCTTCTTCATGGTCTTCTTGGTCTCTTCTGTAATAATCTTGGGGCCTGTAATGTAGTCACCATACTCAGCTGTATTGGAAATAGAATATCTCATTCCTTCAAAGCCTGACTGATAAATCAAATCAACAATCAGCTTCATTTCATGAATACATTCAAAATAAGCATTTCTGGGGTCATATCCTGCTTCTGTCAGGGTTTCAAAGCCAGCCTGCATCAATGCACAAACGCCACCGCACAGTACCGCCTGCTCTCCGAACAGATCTGTTTCTGTCTCTGTTCTGAAGGTTGTCTCAAGAACACCTGCTCTTGCGCCACCGATTGCAAGTGCATAAGCAAGTGCTTTATCCAGTGCCTTGCCTGTTGCATCCTGATGAACAGCAACCAGACAGGGAACTCCTTTGCCGGCCTGATATTCACTTCTTACCGTATGACCGGGTCCCTTAGGAGCGATCATAGTAACATCCACATTCTTGGGAGGAACGATCTGATTAAAATGAATATTAAAGCCGTGAGCGAACATTAACATATTTCCCTCTTCCAAATTCGGCTCAATATCCTTCTTATACATAGCAGCCTGTAACTCATCATTGATAAGAATCATGATAATGTCTGCTCTCTTGGCAGCCTCTGCTGCTGTATATACTTCAAATCCCTGTGCCTGCGCCTTAGCCCATGATTTGGAGCCTTCATAAAGACCGATAATGACATGACAGCCTGATTCCTTTGCATTTAATGCATGTGCATGTCCCTGGCTGCCGTAACCGATAACTGCGATTGTTTTTCCTTCCAGTAAAGACAGGTTACAATCTTCCTGATAATAAATATTTGCCATTTTAATGACTCCTTTCCTATGAGGTTCTTCCTCAGGAGGCTTACGCCCCCAAAATTTAATATACTAAAAGGGCACTCAATATGTCCTCAAAGCTTCTTACAGATAGGTAACGTTCTCTGTTCCTCTTCCAAGCCCTGCAATACCGGTTCTTGCAAGCTCCAGAATTTCATAACCCTCCAGGAGATTGATGAATGCGTCTATCTTTGCCTGGTTCCCCGTCAGTTCAACAATCAGGCTGTCAGAAGCAACATCAATGATCTTCGCACGGAAGATATCTGCCACTGCAATCACGCCCTGTCTTTCTTTACTGTCAGTTTTTACTTTGATCAGAGCCAGTTCCCTATAAACACTGTTTTCAGGTTCCAGTTCCTTGATATCCCTGACATCAACCAGCTTAGCCACCTGCTTCTCAATCTGATCCAGAATCTCATCATCACCGGACGCCACAATCGTAATTCTGGTAAATCTTGGATCAGCAGTCACACCCGCTGTGATACTCTCGATATTATAGCCTCTTCTTGAAAAAAGACCTGAAATCCGGCTCAAAACACCGGATGTATTATCTACCAAAAGCTGAAAAACCTTCTTACGCAATTTTTCATCCTCCTTAGCATTTGTCCAATATTTTATCAATTCAGACTATAAAAGTCAACTTACATAATTAATAGGTTTATTGATTTATTTTAATCTGTTTCATTACATTTCTGAAGAGCCAGCGTACCGGTACGTGCAACCTCAACAATGCTGACTGACTTGAACATACTGATTAAAAGCTGTACTCTCTCCGGTGTATCACACATTTGTATCAGCATCATATTCTTGGACATATCTACAATCTGTGCCTTCATAATATCGCAGGTTTCCATAATATCCCTGCGGTTTGATTTATTATATTTCACCTTCATGAGTAACAGTTCTCTGCTGATACTGCTGGTTTCACCAAAGGTTTTCACCTTAATAACATCCAGCTTCTTATTCAGCTGCTTTTCAATTTGTTCAATGGTACGGTTGTCTCCGCTACTGACAATCGTCATGCAGGATACATCCGGATCATCTGTCTCTCCCACTGCAAGGGAATCGATGTTAAAGCATCTTCTGGAAAACAGACCTGCAACCTTGCATAAAACACCGGAACGGTTTTCCACCAGAACGGAATAAATTCTTTTCATGTCTGTTCCTCCTACTTTACAAGATCCATTGGATCAATGATACATTCTAACAATACCGATTCGTCTTTTACCAGAAAATCATCCAGTGTCTTCTTAGCATGATCCATATTCTCAAGCCGTAAATATTTCATTCCATAGGCTTCAGAAAGCTTCTCAAGATCAGGACTGCCTGACAGATCAACCACCGAATAATTGTCCTTATAGGTATAGTGCTGATATTCTCTGACCATACCCAGATAATTATTTTTCAGAACTACAATTTTGACCGGAATATCATGCTGACGCATTGTGGCGAGTTCCATCATGGACATCTGAAAGGAACCGTCTCCGCAAACAGCAATAACCTGCTTCTTCTTATCTACCAGTTTGGCTCCCATAGCCGCAGGAATGGAATACCCCATGGTTCCCATACCTCCGGAGGTTAAAAACTTCCCATTCTTCACAATGTGATAGCCACAGGACCAGATCTGGTTCTGACCCACATCCGCAACATAAATGCCATCCTCCTGCATCTTTTCCGAAAGCATTGTGATAAAGCCTGCCGGATCCACGTAATTTGGGTCAGGATTTCTATTAGGCATCATCATCTTCTTATATTCCCTTAAGCAATCGACCCATTCCTTATGCTCACAGTCAAACTCCTGCTCCAATAAATCTTTGAAAATATGCTTAGCATCCCCCACAAGCGGGATTGCGGGTCCTACATTTTTACCGATTTCTGCAGGGTCCACATCAATATGTATCAACACTTTGTTTTCTGTAATCAGATCCGGCTGGTTCACTGCACGGTCTGCCACTCTTGCTCCCACCATAATGAGCAGATCCGATTCATTCATCGCCCTGTTCGCATAGGGTTTTCCGTTATTTCCCACCATACCGAAATAGAGCGGATGCTCGGTCGGCATAGCGCCAATTCCCATCATCGTAGAGACAACCGGAATCTCATATTTTTCCACAAATGTACGTAATTCCTTCTCACTTTCAGATAGAAGAACTCCGCCCCCTGCACAGATAATCGGCCTTTTTGCCTTTTCAAGTTCTGCCACAACCTTCTTAATCTGCGCCATATTACCCTTTACGGTAGGCTTGTAAGTACGCATGGATACAGATTCGGGGTAAGCAAATTTCCTGATTTCCGCATTCTGGATATCAATTGGAACATCTATCAGAACAGGCCCCTTTCTACCGGTATTTGCGATATGAAAAGCCTCCTTAAAAATTCTGGGAATGTCATTTACATTCTTCACCAGATAACTGTATTTTACAAAAGATTCCACTGCTCCTGTAATATCTGCCTCTTGAAAAACATCGCTGCCAAGGAGAGCCGAATTTACCTGCCCGGTAATGCATACAATCGGAATACTGTCCGCAAATGCCGTTGCAATTCCTGTAATCACATTGGTTGCACCGGGGCCGGAGGTGACAGCACAGACACCAACCTTTCCGGATACTCTGGCAAATCCGCTCGCCGCATGAGCGGCATTCTGCTCGGTTCTAATTAATATTGTCTTTATTTTTGAGTCAAGAATGCTGTTATAAAAAGGACAAATCGCTACACCGGGATAACCGAATACATATTCAACCCCTTCCTCTTCCAAGCACTTAATTATTGCATCTGCTCCTATCATCTTATCAATCCTTCCTGCTTTTCTCTACCTAATATCTGTTATCTTGTAAACTTACCGAAAAAGTTGGCCAGGGGTTCCACCACAGCACCAAGATCTTCAATTGCACTGTTTAATCCCTCGAAATCAATACCTTCGATTTTTTCCATGACTCCTGTCAGTGTCTCAGAATTATCCGTGATAAAAGTATCCATGTTATCTCCCATCGTCGTAATGGATTCACTCATGCTCGTAATGCTTTCAATTGCCTCATTTGCAAGCGTGATCGTCTCCGATGCCTGAGCCATGATACTGTTTGCATTCTCAATTGTAAGAATTAGCTTCGGCACCAACACAGCCATACACAAAGCAATACCGCCGGCTATGACCAAGGTCAACACTGTTCTGATTCTCGCATAGAATAATTGCTTTTTTGAATTATTGACAAGTTCTTCCAAAAGAGAATTCTCTGTTATCTTCTGTACTTCCGTACTATCCATTATTTTTCCTCCATCCCCAAGAGCTGCTTAGCCACACGCACTGCTTCCGCTGCATCTGCTGAATAGCCGTCCGCCCCAATTTCCTTTGCATATTCCGACGTGACCACTGCTCCGCCTACCATGATCTTTGCTTGAACCTTCTGCATTTTTGCATATTCAATGACCAGCTTCATCTCCTGCATCGTAGTTGTCATCAGTGCAGAAAGGAGAATCAGGCTTGCCTTATGCTCTTTGGCTTTTTCAATAATCACTTCCCTGGGAACATCCTTTCCCAGGTCAATCACCTGAAAGCCATGATTTTTCATCATGAGAATCACAAGATTCTTGCCGATATCATGAATATCCCCGGCAACCGTTGCAGCAACCACTACCGGCATCTCTTCAGCCTGATCACCTGTTGCAAGTAAAGGCTCAAGATATTCAATGGAAAGCTTCATCGCTTCCGCACTGGCAATAAGCTGTGGTAGAAAATATTTCCCCTTATCAAACAATTCTCCCACTTTATCTATTGCCGGAAGAAGCATCTCATTTAAAATAGCTTGTGCCTGCTCTCCGCTTTCGATGGCTAGTCTGGTATGCTCCTTGATCTGCTTTCGGTTTCCCTTAAGCACGTCCTGATAAATCTGTCCGTTTTCGGCTCCGTCTTCTGCATTCGTCAAAGAAGTCATATTTGCCTTCTTTCCTCGGTCCTCCGGCGCAGGATCAGGCTTTCCAAGTATCTTAGGACTTGCAATGACCGGCTTTCTTTCCTGATAAGCCTCCATTTGCTCTATATATCGAATATCACTTTCTTCTTTATTCAGTAAAAGATCCGATGCAAAGGCAATGTTTACCAGTAGATCCTGGGAGGGATTGGCAATTGCCATGGTGAGACCCTCCTGTATTGCCATCGCTAAAAAGGCTGTATTAACAAAGCTTCTCTCGGGAAGTCCAAAGGATATATTGGATAACCCACAGGTAGTTGCAAATCCATTTTTCTTACAGTACCTGATTGTTTCAAGAACATCTTTTGCCGCTGCAGGATTGGCACCTACAGTTGCTACAAGTCCGTCAACCACAATATCCTCTTTTTTCATTCCCATGTTGAAAGCCATTTGGCTGATTCTGTCGATTATTTCAATTTTTTCTTCCAGATTTTCGGGCAATCCCTTGTCCGATAAGGGAAGCAGTATAAACATAGCACCATATTTCTTCGCAATGGGAAGAAGTGCCCTTAACTTTTCTTCCTCTCCGGAAATAGAGTTGATCAGTGCCCTTCCCGGATACCTGCGAAGAGCCGCTTCAATCACATCAACATGACTGGAATCAATTGATAAAGGAAGATTTGAAATTTGTAATACCTCATCCATTACCTGAAGCAAAACTTCCTTTTCATCAATTCCGCCCATTCCCACATTCATATCAAGTAAAGAAGCGCCGCACTCCTCCTGCTGCTCGGCAAAGGAAATTGCCAGATCATAACAGCCGTCACGAAGCTGTGCCTGGAGCTGCTTCTTGCCCGTAGGATTGATTCTTTCACCAACAATCATAAACGGTGAATCTAATGTAAAAGCAACTGTTTTTCTTTCACTGGTAAGATATCTGATTCCCTCTTTAAAACGGAGATGGGCCTGCATTCCTCTTGTTGTCTCAACCAGCTGCTTAATATGAGCCGGCGTGGTACCACAGCATCCACCCAGAATGCTTGCTCCTGCATCAACAAGTGCCTGCATTTCTTTGGCGAAGTCATCAGGCCCCATATCATAAACAGTTTCACCCCGTTTGTTTAAGGAAGGCATTCCCGCATTAGGCTTTGCAATTACAGGGATCTCTACCACTTCGGCAATCTGCCGGATCAAGGGAACCATTTTATCAGGACCTGTAGAACAGTTTGCACCAATTGCAGCTGCTCCAAGTTTTTCAAGCGTAATCGCTGCAGTTATTGCATCTGTTCCGAATAAGGTTCTTCCGTTCTCTTCAAAGGTAAGCGTAGCAATAACCGGTAGATCACAGACTTCCTTGGCCGCAATCAATGCTGCTCTTGTTTCCTGCAGACTCATCATGGTCTCAACCACAATTAAGTCAACCCCGGCTTTGGAAAGCAGCCTGATCTGCTCCTTATATACCTCAACCAGTTCCTCAAAGTCCATATTCCCCATGGGGGCAAGCTGTCTGCCCGTCATCGTCACATCACCAGCAACTAACGCCCTCCCTGCAGCAGCCGTCTTTGACAGTTCCACCAGCTTTTGGTTGATTTCTTCAATCTGTCCCTCCAGACCATACTCTTCCAATTTAATCCTGTTTGCTGTAAAAGTGGGAGCATAAATAATGTTACTCCCTGCTTCTATGTACTCTCTCTGCAGACCAATCAATACATCAGGATGCTCCAGTATCCATTTTTCAGGGCACACTCCCGAAGGCATGCCTCTTTTCATCAGGTTTGATCCTGTTGCTCCATCCAGGTAAAGTAATTCTTTTTCTGATAATTGATCGAATATTCCTTTATTCACTCTATAAACTCCATCATCTTCTAATATACTGCATTTTCAATGTTAGCATAATTTTATCAAAACTACAATTTACAAATATATCATTTTCATAGATTAATCTTAATCTTTTTTGATATTTCTTGATTTCAACAAGTAACTATGATAACTTAAATGTGGGAATTTTATACCAAAATTGAATTAAGGAGGCCTTTCCTTGCGCACTGAATATAGAAAGAAGAATTCCGGCATCTGTATATTACTTTTTAGCTGTATATTACTCCTGTCTTTGACCGGATGTGGGAAAGATGCCAAAATTGAAACATATAAAGCCAATATGAACCAGTTTTTTGAAAATGTTAAGGTTTTTGATTCCTCAATCAACTCCATTGATCCTGATTCAGAAACCGCCACAACAGAGCTTCTCGCCTTACTGGATTCCATGAAAACTTCTTTTGAACAAATGGCATCTCTTGAGGTTCCTGATGGATTTCCCGGAGTTGAGGAACTTGCCGATGAAGCGAGCGAATATATGACGGAGGCTGTTTCCTATTATCATCAGGCATATGAAGCAGACCCTTATGATGCTGCTCTTGAAGAAGTTGCTAGGCAGAATTATGAACGCGCCAATGTCCGTTTCCAATATATCGTCTCTATCTTACATGGTGATATACCGGAGGAAATTTATACTTACGAAGATGATTCTACTGTAGAAAACGAAACGCCTGAGAATTAATCTCAGGCGTCTTTCATGCATCTTAATTATTTAATAAGTCTGATCTTACCGATTAAAGGAACTTCTTTTTCTTCCTCATTGATTGCAGCAATCAGTCCCATAAACCAGCATACGATCATGAAAATTCCCCATATCCAACCAACACAAGGAATTACTGACAGCAACGAGAACAGCAGAATAACAAGTGCCTGATTCACATGAAACTTTGCTCCTTCCTTATCTCCTGCGCATACTGCGATCAAAAAGCCGATCCATGTAAGGTATGCTACAATGCCTGTTGTTTTTGCATCCATTTTAATTTCCTCCTTCATAGAATTGTCATGACATCACGTAATGGATGATGTTTATTATTTTGATCAGCCATTGTACCAATATGACAATGACTGCACCATACATATAATATTGAATCTGAATTTCCTTCTCTTCCCCCACAGTTTTCTTTATATGCTTCCGGTAAAACATTAACAGCATAAAATGCAGATAAGCGGTGACTCCATACAGAACAGTTGCGTTCATACGAAGACTGTTAAGGAAATCTCCCCGAAACAAATAATAAAATGCTCTCGTTCCACCACAGCCCGGACAGGGGAGACCACACAGATCACGGATAGCGCATGTGAATATATCTCCACAGGTTTCAAAGCCGCTTCCGGCAAACCAAAATCCAAATAAGCAGAAAGGAAGGAAAATAATCTTTCCCAGCAGGTAAAAGAGTTCGTCAACCCGATATTTACCCTCTCTTTTAAAATTCATTTGCAATTTCGTCTAAGAGTTCTTCAAAGGGCATTGCTACACTGATTCCAATAAATACAATAAATATTATGAAACCGATTGCTGCTGTAACAATACCTGCAATTGCCATTCCCTTACCGTCATATTTTTTGGCAATTGTAATAATACCAAGTACAATAGCTGCAACTGCAAGAACAAAGCTGAACCAAGAAAGGCAACAGCATACCAATGATAAAATACCGCATACCAGGGACGCAATTGCAACACCGATATTACCGCCACTTACCGTCTCTGTTGTAGGATTGGAAGAATAATACTGTGTCGAAGTATCACTGCTATATACAGGTGCAGCATCATATGTAGAAGTATATGCATTGTCGTAATTAATCTTTATTTCTTCCTGAATCGGTTCAGGCTTGATCTCTTCAGCCTCTGTGACTGTCTCGTAAAATGACTCTCCGGTAGCAGTTGTCTCTTCCTCCGGCAGACCCTGTGCATATACATTGTCTACAATCTGCGGCTGTACTGGCTCTTCAACCGGTGCAGCTACCTCCAACTTAGAACCACAGTTGGAACAGAATTTAGCTGTTGCACTATTTTCACTTCCGCACTGCGTACAAAAAACTTTCATTTCTTCGCTCATTTTATTACCCCTTCTTATCTCTAAATAATAGATACGGATATTATTTTAAAATATTTGTCATAAAAAGTCTATAGCTTCTTTCCTAAGCTTTTCAAATTCTCAAATTCTTTTGTGATATTGTTCGCATTTTCACTACATATCTGATATACTTTGATTATCTACCCATTTTTTGGTAAATTATATTGGAATCCAAAATCAAGGAGGCTTCTATATGAGAATTCACGGATACCTTCATAAGTTCATGTTTATTTGTATACTTATTCTGATTTTCACTTGTGCAGGCTGCGGTAAATCTTCTACCACTGTAGAGGAAGCGAAATCTCCGGAGCCAGGCTATACTGTCACTCCCGCCACATCCCCTGAACCTTCCGATTCACAGATGTCCTCTGCAAGCCCTGTGCCTGATGCTGCAAAGGACTATTACGGCGACTATATGGAATCAGGAGGGGAAGTAGCACTGGTCATCGACTGCAATGGTGTTGAGGATAACGGCTACAATCAGGCTGCATATGAAGGTGCGAAAACCTATGCACAGGCTGCCGGTGTAAGCTATTCCTACTATTGCGCTGAAAGTGACACCGATGAGGCATATGTAAAAGCACTTGAAATGGCTATTGCAAACAATGCCAAACTGGTGATTTGTGTAAGTGCCCATTTTGAACAGGCACTTGGCAGTTTACAGGAGGATTTCCCGGATATTCATTTTCTGTTACTGGATGGTGTTCCAAAAGATGCCTCCGGCAAAGAGCTCCCCATTGCTCCAAATGTTCACTGTGTTTCCTACCATGAAGAGGAAGCCGGTTATCTTGCCGGATACATGACAGTTTTGGAGGGGTATACGAATTTGGGCTTTATCGGAGGTGAAACGTTCCCCTCCATAAAACGCTATGGCGCAGGTTTCCTTCAGGGAATTGATGCAGCTGCTTGCGAACTTGGCATCAGTGATGACGTATCGGTTAACTATGGATATACTGATACCATTTTACCTGATCAAAGAATTGAAGAAGTTTCTGCCAAATGGTATGAGTCCGGAACTGAAATCATTTTTGCCTGCGGCGGTTCCATCTATGAATCGGTTCTTTCTTCCGCAGAATCCTGTAATGGACTTCTTATTGGTGCGGACACTGATCATAGCAGCATTTCAAAGCTTTTCCTCACTTCTGCAATAAAAGAAATCAACTACTCGGTCATCATGACTTTGGATGAGTATTTTGCATGCGGTAATATTTGGCCGGAGGAGCTTGCCGGTCAACTGACCACTTATGGCATATCAGACAAATGTATCGGTCTCCCGCTTTCCGATCACGCATGGCGTTTTGAAACAGTACTATATTCTGACTATACAAAGCTTCTCTCCCGAATAAAAAACGGAGAAATTAAGATTTCTGACAATATTGCATCATTGCCTAAGACTAACATTCAAGTGAATTACCATAATGATTTATAGGGGGATCCTGTTTTGAAACGGAACAAATTTACACTATCCATCTTCTTTTTGAGCCTTTGTATCAGTTTTCTTTTGGCTGGCTGTGGACAAAAGGCTGAGGTTTCATCTGAAAGCATATCTGCTATCTCAGAGGAAGCCAAAAGAGCAGAAGAAAATGAAGAAAGAGAACAGGCTGAAAGAGAACGCCATAAAAAGCTGGCAGAGGGAAATGTCGAGCTATCCAAATACCAGATCCCCACATACGGTAATGTCACCGGCTGTTGTTTCCAATCGGACAAGCAACATGTTACCCTGGATCTGGAAATCCCGGATATTCCACAAAGTGACGATGCTTTCATTTACCTTTTTGCCTTTGAAACGTATGATACCGAACATAATATGAATACAGTTCCTATTACCAGTTCTGAAAAAGCAACTACCTGTCATCTTACGTGGGAATATCAAGAAGAACAGCTTTTTCAGGAATTTGTTCCGGCATTATTGGTAGGAGGCGAATATATTCCGCTTTCTACCGGGTCCTATATTACCAATCCTGAGATAATTGCTGATAACCAGGACAGCATACCTCTCATCAATTCCAAGAAGGGACTTTTGATCGATCCAAGCACATTAGAGACTCCTCTGCTTGAGGATTTAGGTGTTAAGCACGCTATCTATAACATCCCTCTCTCTATGATTCTCGGGGAGACGACAAATACTGCATGCCCGACTATTTATTATGACTTTAGGGGGAAAACCTATCAATTTAACGGTGCTGCCATCAACGGATACGATTATTTGTTTTCCTATCTTACCAGTTTGGATATGATATCTACAGCCATCGTTTTAAATGACTGGGATGAAAATAATCCTCAATTGATTCATCCAAAATCCCGCAATCAGGATGCAGGCGCATACTATTATGCATTTAATACAGCAGAAAAAGAAGGTTGTGAATATTTAGAAGCAATTGCTTCCTTCCTTACCGAACGCTACAACGGTGGTGAATATGGTCTGGTATCCAATTGGATCATTGCAAATGAAATCAATCAGCAAACCACCTGGAACTATATGGACACTGATGATGTGGACTATTATGCACAGGAATTTGAAAAGTCTCTCCGCATTTTTAACAATGCGGCCAAGAGCAATTATGCAAATGCGAAAGTTTATTTCAGCCTGGATCATGACTGGAATAATAATAAAGGAAACAACAGTAAGCACTTTAATGGAAAGGATTTATTAACGGCCATCAATCGGGCAGCCGCCCAAAAGGGAAATTACAACTGGGGGCTTGCGATCCATCCCTACCCCAATCCTCTTACGCGTGTGAATTACTGGAAGGTTGATTATGATAAATCTATCGATGCGCCTCTCCTTACACTGATGAATTTGAATGTCGTTACTGACTTATTAAAGCAAAAGGAATATCTGGATCAGAATGGTAATGTAAGAACCATTACTGTTACAGAACTTGGCTTCACCTCTTCTTCCGGTGAAAAATTACAGGCAGCAGCTTTCGCATACTGTTACTATATTATCGAAGCAAATCCTTACATAGAATCCTTCATCATGAATAGGCAGACGGATGCAGTGGAAGAAATGAAGCAGGGATTGGCTTTCGGCATATATACACCGGATTATTCACCAAAATATATTTATGATGTGTTTAAGTACATTGACACAAATAAAGCTTCAGAGTATACAGATTTCATGCTGAACATATTAGGTGCCGACAGTATTGAAGAAGCTCTTGAATGGGCACAGTAATTTAACAGAACATAAAAAAGGACTTCTCAATCCGTTTTACGTTTTGAGAAGTCCTTTTGATTATCTTGGAATTTTCAATTAATTAGAATTTACCAGCCTTAGCAGCCTCCTCGATACTTACAGCTACAGCCACGGTCATGCCGACCATCGGGTTGTTACCTGCACCGATCAGACCCATCATTTCAACGTGCGCCGGAACGGAAGAAGAACCTGCAAACTGTGCATCAGAATGCATACGTCCCATGGTATCTGTCATACCGTAGGAAGCAGGACCTGCAGCCATGTTGTCGGGGTGAAGCGTACGTCCTGTACCACCGCCTGATGCAACAGAGAAATACTTCTTGCCCTGTTCAATACATTCCTTCTTGTATGTACCTGCAACAGGATGCTGGAATCTTGTAGGATTCGTAGAGTTACCTGTAATGGAAACATCTACACCTTCCTTATGCATGATTGCAACACCTTCACATACGTCGTTTGCACCATAGCAGTTAACCTTTGCACGAAGACCTTCTGAATAGGACTTACGATATACTTCCTTAACAGTGTTGGTATACGGATCATATTCTGTCTCAACAAAAGTAAATCCGTTGATTCTTGCGATGATCTGAGCTGCGTCCTTTCCGAGACCGTTCAGGATGACTCTTAAGGGTTTCTTACGAACCTTATTTGCCTTTTCAGCAATACCGATTGCACCCTCAGCAGCTGCAAATGATTCATGTCCGGCAAGGAATGCAAAGCACTCTGTCTCTTCTTCAAGAAGCATCTTACCAAGGTTACCATGTCCTAAACCAACCTTACGTGTATCTGCAACGGAACCGGGAATACAGAAAGCCTGAAGTCCCTCTCCGATTGCTGCTGCTGCTTCAGAAGCCTTTTTGCATCCTTTCTTGATTGCAATTGCTGCACCTGTAATATAAGCCCAGCAGGCATTTTCAAAGCAGATAGGCTGAATACCCTTAACCATTGCGTAAACATCAAGGCCTGCATCTTTAGTAATTTTCTCAGCTTCTTCAAGAGAAGCGATTCCATAGCTATTTAATACTGAATTGATTTTGTCAATTCGTCTTTCATATGATTCAAATAATGCCATTGTTATGTGACTCCTTTCTCTTGGAGGGGTGTCCTCCGCTTCTTAATTATTTTACCTCTTCGTCAGTTCTGGGATCGATAATCTTTACAGCGTCTGCTACTCTTCCGTACTGTCCGCTTGCCTTCTCATAAGCGGTGTTCGGATCATCACCCTTCTTAATAAAGTCAGTCATCTTACCAAGGCTTACAAACTTGTAACCGATGATCTGGTCTTCTGCGTCTAATGCAATACCTGTAACATAGCCTTCTGCCATTTCCAGATAACGGGGACCCTTCTTTAAGGTTCCGTACATAGTACCAACCTGGCTTCTTAATCCCTTACCTAAGTCTTCAAGACCTGCGCCTACAGGAAGACCATCCTCAGAGAATGCACTCTGTGTTCTACCGTAAACAATCTGTAAGAATAATTCTCTCATAGCTGTATTGATTGCATCACATACAAGGTCTGTATTTAATGCTTCCAGTACAGTTCTTCCGGGAAGGATTTCAGCTGCCATAGCTGCGGAATGCGTCATACCTGAACATCCGATTGTTTCAACCAAAGCTTCCTGAATAATACCTTCTTTCACATTTAATGTCAGCTTGCAGGCACCCTGCTGGGGAGCACACCATCCGATACCATGTGTAAGACCGGAGATGTCCTTAACATCTTTTGCTTTTACCCATTTTGCTTCTTCCGGGATAGGTGCACAACCGTGGTTAACGCCCTGGGCAACTGTACACATTTCTTCAACTTCTTTTGAATAAATCATGTGAAAACTCCTTTCAATTATGTAGATATTATTTATTAACAAAATATTCCTTGTAACTTTTGTGAATATTTTGTCATAATCACAAAAACTATTTTCGCATATCTTTCATAAAAAATCCAGTCCTTTTGACAAAAAATTATTGCTTAAGGACGATTTCACCCTGCTTTTTATAGATGCTTCCTGCCGGAATACAACCACGGACACAACTTACAGGATATACATTGGAATTTCTTCCGATTACGGTTCCGGGATTCAGTACGCTGTTACAGCCAACCTCAACATGATCACCCAGCATTGCACCGAATTTTTTAAGACCTGTTTCAATCCTTTCCTCACCGCTTTTTACCACCACCAATGTCTTGTCGCTCTTTACATTAGAGGTAATGGAGCCTGCTCCCATGTGTGACTTAAATCCAAGAATACTGTCCCCGACATAATTATAGTGGGGTACCTGCACCTTATTGAATAAAATGACATTCTTGAGCTCTGTAGAATTTCCTACTACTGCTCCTTTTCCCACAATGGCATTTCCGCGGATGAATGCGCAGTGCCTTATTTCTGCTTCTTCATCAATGATTGCAGGACCGTTAATGCTGGCCGTAGGTGCCACCTTTGCGGAATTGGCTATCCAGACCTGTTCCTTCACCTGTGTGTACTTATCTGCGGGAAGTTTCTCTCCAAGTGTTACAATAAATCCACTGATCTTCGGCAACAGCTCCCAAGGATATACCGCTCCTTCAAAAAGCTCTGCCGCGATTGTCTCCTCCAAATTGTAAAGATTACTGATTGTAAACTGTTCCATTTCATTCCTCCGCTTATGCGTCTTTATTTTTTATAATTTACCGCAGCCTTGTCAAACTGTCGGTTCAAGGTATACTGATTATTCAGCTGCTTGACAATATTGGTTCTCCTTGTTACAAAATCATCAAGCTTCTTCATATATTCCTGCTCAGTGATCACGCCGTCTGCCACCATAGTAAGTCCCTTTTCCCAGCTGGCGGTAAGAGCCGGATCAAGCAGTGGTCTTATGGAATTATCCACCACCTCATAAACCATTTCACCCTGCAGGGTAGGTGTTATGATCTGGGTTTTTTTATTCAATGCCAGATACCGGATATTAATCAGCTTTTTCAAAATTTCAGCTCTCGTTGCAGAGGTTCCGATCCCACTGCCCTTGATCTGTGCGCGAAGCTCTTCATCCTCAATGAGTTGTCCTGCATTTTCCATAGCGAGAATAATCGTTCCGGAATTATAGCGTTTCGGCGGTGAAGTTTCGCCTTCCTTCATCTGCATATCGGATACGGGAAGCTCCATTCCCTTTTTCAGCCGGTTTAAAGCATCCATGAAATCCTGATCCGCCATACGATCCTCAGATTCATCCGAATCATCGCCGGTCTTTTCAAGTTTTTTCTTGGAAAAAGAGAAGGCACATGCCTCCAGATATCCCGGTGATTCCAGTACCTTAAAATTTGCAAAAAATTGTTCCTTCTTTACGGATACATTTAAAGCTACCTTCCGATATACTGCAGGCGGGAAAAATATGCTTAAGAAGCGGCGTACAATAATCTCATAGACCTTCGTCGCCGTAGGGCTTAAGCTTCCCAGGCTGCCAAAGCCCTGTCCGGTCGGAATGATCGCATAATGATCTGTGATCTGTTTATCATTTACATATCTGGTCTTTGCAATCTGCCCATAGCTTCCACTCTTCAGTACCTTTGCAGCAAGCTCTTTTACCATTCCAAAGTTCATCAGCCCTCTGATATTTTTGGAGATCTCCTTTGCTACCGCCGTTGAAAGCACTCTTGCATCAGTTCTCGGATAAGTAGTCAATTTCTTTTCATACAGCTCCTGAACAATTCTCAGGGTTTCGTCAGGACTGATCTTGAAATACTTTGAACAGTCATTCTGCAGTTCCGCAAGATTATACAAAAGAGGCGGATTCTTTGTTTCCTTTTTCTTCTCAAGGGATTCCACCGTTGCCATTACCGGAGACGGATTCATCAGATAGTCAATCAGTCCCTGTGCATCAGCACTTTCCTTAAATCCGTTTTCTTTATACAAAAGAGGCGAAT
This sequence comes from Bacillota bacterium, assembly GCA_030526045.1. Classification (GTDB taxonomy): domain Bacteria; phylum Bacillota; class Clostridia; order Lachnospirales; family Lachnospiraceae; genus Suilimivivens. Next base: position 20,308 of record JAUNDN010000023.1, read on the forward strand.
TCCAGTACTTCGTGTTTTCAACTGCCTTCCATTCACACTCACAAGCCTTTTCTCCAACCATTACGTTAGCCAGGACACGATAAAAAGGAGTTTTTACAAACTCCCTGATTTCTCTTTCTCTTTTGACCACCATGCCAAGCACACAGGTCATTACACGTCCCACACTGATCACTGCCCGGTCTGCCTTTAGGTAATTCTTGACCGGATTCCCATATTTCAACGTCAAAACACGAGAAAAGTTAATGCCCATCAGATAATCCTCCTTGGCACGAAGATACGCCGCCGCACCAAGATTATCATATGCCGAAAGATCCTTTGCTTCCCGGATTCCCCTAAGAATCTCTTCTTCCGTCTGTGAATCGATCCATACACGTTTTCTCTGCTTTCCTGTAACATGTGCCTGTTGTTCCACAAGACGGTAGATATATTCTCCCTCTCGACCGGAGTCTGTACAAACATAAATCGTATCTACATCTGCACGGTTCAGAAGTCCGCTGACAATTTGAAATTGCTTCTTCACACCATCAATGACCTCATACTTAAATTCAGAGGGAATAAAAGGAATCGTTTCCAAAGACCATTTTTTGTATTTTTCATCATAAGCCTCCGGATAGCTCATGGTTACCAGATGTCCCACGCACCATGTAACGATCGCTTCCGTCGACTCCATGTACCCATCTTTATTATTTGCTTTTAACTGCAGTGCCCTTGCAAATTCTCTTGCAACGCTGGGCTTTTCTGCGATATACAGACTTTTTCCCATTACATTTCATCCAGACTGATCAATTTCAGGTTATGCTTTACCTTTGCCTCCAAGGTCAGCTTTTCATCAAATTTCTTTACTGAAAATAAATAAATATAATCCGCGCGCAGCTTTGCCTTCTCTGCACAGAAAAGAAGCCACTCATAATCGTCATACCTCATGATCGGTTTGTCCCAGTTGCAGATACCAATGATTGTTTTGCCTTCTGAATCCTGAGCAATGATATCAATAGTTCCCTGTTTACCGACCCATTCTCCAATTCGTTCTACTTCTATCGGAAGTCTTCCCCACCTATTCCATTTCTCAATGTACTGCTTGCAAACAATTTTGAAGTAATCTGCAACATAGTTTTTGAATTCCGGTGCAATATAGTTCCTGTAAAATTCATCAGGCATCATTGTTTCAAGAGCACTGAGATTTGGATACAGATAAGTAAAGTAAAAATGTACCAGATGATTACTGATCCGATAGATTCCTTTCTGAACATTCACTTTTCCGTCAGTGTCATAGGAAAAAACTTTCTCTACCAGTTCCAGTTCCATCAGATTTTTTAGGTATACACTGATTTTGGCCCTTGAAAATCCGGTATGAAGATACAGATCATTCAGCTTATGATTTCCGGCTGCAATAGATGCAAGAATTGAGTTGTAAACTCCGGTTTCTCTCAGTTCCTCGCGGACAATATGTTCTCCCGCCGTACAAAGAGGCGAATTGATGCTCAAAATTGAGCGGCAGATATTATCCTTGATACTGAGTTTGTCATCAAAATCAGCCCATACTCCGGGAATTCCCCCAAGAATTGCGTAGGCTTCTATACCTTGCTCCATCGTAAAACCCGGAAAATATTCCATCAAAGTTTCAAATTCCAATTCACGGATTTTCAGAAAACCGGAAAGTTCATATGCTGCCTCTCCGATTCTAGTGATCATACTGTTCTCAATCCATCCGATAGAAGAACTGCATAGTATGACCATTACATCAAAGCGGCTTTCATGAACGTATTTGACAAGCTCATTCATAAATTCACCGTCGGCCTTGATCATATATTGAAATTCGTCAATTACAATAACTTTTTTTTGCTCCTGCTGTGGGAGAATCGCATTCAAAATCTCTGTATAAGTAGGAAATTTTGACACTTCCATATTTCTGCCGGTAAGTTCCTTTCCCCACTGAAATCTTTGTTCCCGGTCAGAGGAAGATCTCGCCCTATAATAATAGTATGGCTTATCCTGAACGAACTGACGAAGCAGATCAGTTTTCCCGACATTTTTCTGTCCATAAACTACCAGAATTCGACTGCCTTCACGGTCATAATTTGTATTTAAATATTTCAGTTCACTTGTTCGACCTAAAACCATTCCTCTCTCCCATAATTCCTAACTGATCTGACTGATCAGCAGCTGTTTCATCTCTTCCGAAGACATTGGCTTTCCAAGCAGATAACCCTGGATACAATCGCACCCGATTTCTTTCAGATACTCATACTGTTCCTCTTCTTCCACACCCTCTGCAATCGTCTCAAAGCCCAGTTTCTTAACCATATAAATAATAGATTCCGTAATCACTCTGGTATTTTCATCATTGATAATGGTATCAATAAAGCTTTTATCGATTTTTAAGGTATCTATCGGAAGTCCCTTCAGATAAGAAAGAGAGGAATATCCTGTTCCGAAATCATCCAATGAAATACGAATTCCGTAATCGCGCAAAATGTGAAGCTTTTCCATTACATCCTTAAAGTTTTCAATCAGCACACTCTCTGTTATCTCAAGCTCCAGTTCACTTGGATTAACCTCATATTTTCTGATAACCTCAAGAATATTATCAATGAAGTCTTCACGCATATATTGTATTGCTGAGATATTCAAAGAAAGAATGACATGACAATCATACTGCCGCTTCCATTCAACAAAGGTCTTAATGCTCTCTTCAATGACCCATGATCCGATCGGTACAATTGTTCCGTTCTTCTCTGCAATCGGAATAAAGACTGATGGACTGATCATCATTCCGTCATTGTCACGCCATCTGATGAGCGCTTCCATCCCCCGCAGAGTCTTGTCTTTTACATAATACTGCGGTTGAAAGTTCATGGTAAAATTCTGCTCAAACACTGCACCCTTTAATTTTGTTTCAATATTTACATTTTGAAGGAATTCATTCAGGATAGGTGCATCAAAATACTTAATTGCATCTTTACCGATTCCTTTTGCCTTGAACATGACGATCTCGGCACAGTTAATCAGCTCCAGCGTTGTCTTTGCTGCCTCCGGATACTCTGCAACTCCTACGCTCACAGAAATGAGCAGTTCCTGTCCCGTACTAAGTTTAAAAGGTTCCTGAACTCTCTGATGGATCGCTTTATATATGTACTCTACACTTCGATTGCCGGATGGCTTGTAAATAGCGATACAATAGATATCTGCATTAAAGTGTGACACCAGTACATTTTCACTCTTAAATCCTTCCAAAAATTGTCCGAACTGCTGGACAATTTCATCGCCGACAATCAACCCAAAGCCATCATTAATCTTCCGGAAATCATCAATATCCACAAACATAACGGAAACAATTTCGCTTTCCTCTCCTGCTTTCCTGACAAAATCAGCAAGCAGCCTCACAAAATAATTTCTGTTATACAGACCGGTAAGCATATCATAATATGCCATATAAGTCAGTTCTTCATTTTGATTTTTAAATTTTGAGATATCCTTAAAGCGAACTACCTTATCCGTCGCATTTCCAGTCACATCATAAAGAACGGCAGTTTCGCATTCTACCCAAGTCTTTCCGTCCTTCAGCCGAATGATACCGCTGCTTGTATTCATTTCTGTCTTTTCAAGGAAAATCAGATTTTTCAAAGGAAGTGCATATTTTTCTTCCACCTGAGAATACAATTTCGCCAGATCATTCATATTCTGAATTTCTATGTTCGGGAAAAAGAAATCCCAGTTTGCAAGAGTTTTAACCCTATCTTCGACGAAATTTACATAAAGGAACGCATTACTGGATGTATCACATATGAGTCGATACATTTTTTCGTCGTTTGTCAGTCGCTGATTCATTGCGCTTAGCAGGTCAACCTGATAACGTAATTCATCCATTTTGCTTACCCTTTTTGCAATTGCTGTGTATGTACTCCCCAGTCATACACAGCGCAAAATCCCTTCTGTCTGTTCTTATTTCTTAGTAATGTACCCCTGTTCCTTCAAAAGTTCAGCACAAAGCACAGCTCCACCTGCCGCGCCTCGAACAGTATTATGGGAAAGTCCCACAAATTTCCAGTCATAAACCGTATCCTCGCGAAGACGTCCTACGCTGATTCCCATACCGTTTTCAAAATCAACATCCAGTTTCACCTGCGGTCTGTTGTCTTCTTCTAGGTACTGGATGAATTGTTTAGGTGCACTCGGAAGCTGCTTTTCCTGCGGAATTCCCTTAAAGGTAACCAGCTTCTCAATCAGCTGTTCCTTAGTAGGTTTTTTCTTAAATTTAACAAATACCGCAGCAGTATGTCCATTCAGGACAGGTACTCTGATGCACTGACAGGTAATAACGGGAGATGTGGCGGGAACAATCACGCCGTCCTTAATCTCTCCCCAGATACGCAAAGGTTCCTTTTCACTCTTTTCTTCTTCTCCGCCAATATAAGGAATAATATTTTCAATCATTTCAGGCCAGTCCTTAAAGGTCTTTCCTGCTCCGGAAATTGCCTGATAGGTAGTCGCTACTACCTCGTAAGGCTCGAATTCCTTCCATGCGGTCAGAACCGGTGCATAGCTCTGAATGGAGCAGTTTGGCTTTACTGCCACAAAGCCTCTTGTGGTTCCCAGTCTCTTCCTCTGAAAATCAATCACCCTCATATGCTCCGGATTGATTTCAGGTACTACCATCGGGACATCCGGTGTCCATCGATGTGCAGAGTTGTTGGATACAACAGGTGTTTCCGTCTTTGCATATGCTTCCTCAATTTTCTTGATCTCTTCTTTTGTCATATCTACGGCACTAAATACAAAATCTACCTGGGAAGCAACTGCCTCTACCTCATTGACATTCATGACAACAATCTTTTTAACCTTTTCCGGCATAGGAGTTGTCATTTTCCATCTGTCACCGACTGCCTCCTCATAAGTCTTGCCTGCTGAACGAGGGCTTGCCGCAATTGTTGTAACCTCAAACCATGGATGGTTTTCCAAAAGAGAAATAAATCTCTGTCCTACCATACCTGTTCCACCTAAAATACCTACTTTTAACTTTTCACTCATTTTTTCAATCTCCTCATTTTTATTTATCACCAAGACTTTTTGTCCTGTTCTCATCTAGGAATTCTCTGTTGATACGAATGACCTCTTCCATTGCCTTAAGCCCGGGTGCGCCGATCGTAAGTCGCTTCTCTACACAGGTTTTCAAACTGATCGCATCATAAACATCCGCTTCAAATACCGGACTGATCTCCTTTAATTCTTCTATACTAAGCGCATCAATGCTGCTGTTCTTTTCAATACAGTACAATACAAGCCTGCCGATGATCGCATGTGCATCACGGAACGGAACTCCCTTATTTACCAGATAATCTGCTGCATCCGTCGCATTTGTAAAGCCATTCATGGCACTCTTTTCCATGTTTTGATAATTGAACTTCATCGTGGCCAGCATTCCGTTAAACAGCACCAGACAATGATAGGTAGTTTCAATGGCATCAAAGGTAACCTCTTTGTCCTCCTGCATGTCCTTATTGTATGCGAGAGGTATTCCCTTCATTGTAGTGAGCATGGACATTAATGCTCCATAGACTCTTCCTGTCTTTCCTCGCACAAGCTCTGCAATATCCGGATTTTTCTTCTGCGGCATAATGCTGCTTCCGGTAGAAAAACCATCATCAATCTCAACAAACCGATATTCATTGGAATTCCAGATAATGATCTCTTCAGAGAATCTGCTTAAGTGCATCATAATAACAGACAAGGCTGATAAAAATTCAATGATATAGTCACGATCTGCTACTGAATCCATACTGTTTAAGGTAGGTCCTTCAAACCCCATCAAAGATGCCGTATAGGCTCTGTCCAGAGGATAGGTTGTTCCCGCAAAAGCACCTGATCCAAGGGGGCAATAATTCATCCTCTTATAAATGTCCTGAAGTCTTAATACATCCCTCTTAAACATCTCAAAGTAAGCACCCATATGATGTGCCAGTGTAGTAGGCTGCGCTTTCTGCAAATGAGTAAAGCCGGGCATATAGGCCGTCAGATTTTCTTCCATAATATGCAGCAGCGTATCCAATAATCCTTGCAAGGCTTTCGTAATATGAAGAATTTCTCCTCTTACATACAGCTTCATATCAAGTGCAACCTGGTCATTCCTGCTTCTACCGGTATGCATTTTCTTCCCAGCATCCCCGATTCGCTGAATCAGCATTGCCTCAACAAAGCTGTGGATATCCTCATATTCATCCGTTATCAGAAGTTTGCCCTCCTCTACATCCTTTCGAATGCCTGTGAGGCCCTTAACAATATCATCCTTTTCCTTACAGGAAAGAATCCCTTGCTTTTCCAGCATCACCACATGGGCAATGCTTCCTTCTATATCCTGTTCAAAGAGTTTTTGGTCAAATTTTATGGACGCATTAAACTGATAGACCATTCTGTCAGTTTCTTTGGTAAAACGCCCACCCCATAACTGAGCCATAAAAACTTTCCTCCAATAGTTAAATCTGAATTTGATACTACCATATTTTACAACTCTTTTCAATCTTTTCTTCCAAAACATAACACATCCTTTTCACCAAAGTAACCTTATTTCATAATCTATTGATATAGAAATCATAAAGGAGAGCAAATCCGTGAATCAGCCTGTTTTAGAATGTCGGGATGTCTGCTTTTCCTATCACAGCACAAATGGCGAAACAAAAGCATTATCCAATATATCCTTTCAGATTAACAGCGGTGAATTTGTTGCAATCGTAGGTCCCAGCGGCTGTGGAAAATCTACACTTCTTTCCATCATTGCCGGTCTCATAAAGCCGGAATCAGGCGAAGTTATTTTACATCATACACAGCAGCAGAAAATCGGATATATGCTTCAGCAGGATCATCTTCTCGAGTGGCGTACGATTTGGAAAAACATTCTCCTCGGACCGGAGATTACCGGAACCCTCACAAAGGAAAAGGAAGCACTCGCCAAGCGGCTGCTTACAGAATACGGACTAACAAAATTTAAGGATAAAAAGCCCGGAGAATTGTCCGGCGGCATGAAACAGCGCGCTGCGCTGATTCGTACAATGGTCATGGAACCTGCCCTACTTCTCCTCGACGAGCCTTTCAGTGCACTGGATTATCAAACGCGTCTTATGGTATCCGGCGACATAGGAAGTATCATTCGAAAAACAGGAGTTACTGCCATACTCATTACACACGATCTTTCAGAAGCAATTTCGCTTGCTGACAGAGTCCTTGTTTTGACAAAGCGTCCCGCCTCCGTAAAAAATGATATTCCGATCGATCTTACTCTTTCGGAGCACACACCGCTTTCTGCCAGAAATGCTCCTGAATTTAAAGAGCTGTTTACTTTATTATGGAAGGAGATTTCAGATGAATACAGTGAAAAAAGCAGCTGACCCGATTACGGATAGATTACCATCAACCGCTGCACAACAGGAATATGTTCGAAATCATCACCGGCATCACCATTTGATCACAGTTCTTCGATTTCTTGTGTTTCTCCTTTTTCTTGTAATATGGGAAGTTGCAGGGAGACTGGAATTGCTTGATACATTCTTTTTCAGCAGTCCCTTAATGGTGATTTCCAATTTTATGAAGATGTTTTCAGACGGCTCCTTATTTACGCATGCAGGGATCACACTTTGGGAGACAATTGTAAGCTTTCTTCTGATTACTTTAATTTCCATGCTTTCTGCAACGATTCTCTGGTATTCCAAATCTTTATCAGAAATTTTGGAGCCATATCTTGTAGTTTTAAACAGTCTTCCCAAATCAGCTCTTGCTCCCCTGTTGATCGTCTGGCTTGGAACCGGTACGGGTACCATTATCGTCGCCGGTATTTCCGTAGCTATTTTCGGTTCTGTCATCAGTCTCTATACAGGCTTTCTTCATACGGATCCGGAAAAGCTCAAGCTCATCTATACACTTGGGGGTAATCGCTTTCATGCATTTCAAAAAGTAGTACTCCCCTCCTCAGTTCCGGTCATTCTAAGCAATATGAAGGTCAATATTGGTCTTGCACTTGTAGGTGTTGTCATCGGCGAATTTCTTGCCGCTAGAGAGGGGCTTGGTTATCTGATCATTTACGGTACACAGGTTTTCCAGCTAAATATGGTAATAACATCCATCATTATACTGTGTATCATTGCTATGGGATTGTACCAGTGTATCCAGTGGCTGGAGCATCTGTACAAGAAGAAAAGATAAAGCCAGAAGCATATCTGCCTCTGGCTTAAGCTACTGAGGGGACTTGAACCCCTGACCTGCTGATTACGAATCAGCTGCTCTACCGACTGAGCCACAGTAGCAAATCCTGTCTCATTCCACAAGGGAAATCAGAACAAGGATAATTATAACGTCAGCATGGTTAATTTGCAAGCACTAATTTATTTTGACAAACCTCCTGTGAAATCAACACCCGGATCAATATGAACATCCACCTGGGGAAACGGAATACTGATTCCTGCTTCATCAAGTGCATACTTGATTTGTTCGGTCAATCTCCATTTCGTATCCCAGTAATCATCCTGTGTCGTAAAGCAACGCACTCTTAAATTCACGCCACTGTCAGCCAGTTCCTCCACGATAATCTGCTGCGGCATATCCTTCCGTGCTGTTTTTTCTTCCTCGAGTACCTTGAGCAGTACCCTTCGGGCGTCCTTTATATCCGAGCGATACGAAATACTTACCGGTATGTCTACTCTCCGATACTTGCAATGTGTGTAATTTATAATATTTCCGTTTGCAAGCGTTCCGTTTGGCAACACAATTGAAATGTGATCGTAGTCAACCAGATGCGTATAAAAAATATCAATGGATTCCACGGTCCCGGCTTTTCCTGTGCTGTCTTCAATATAATCGCCCACACGGAACGGTTTCAGCAACAGAATCAATACACCCCCTGCAAGGTTGCTGAGACTCCCCTGCATGGCAAGTCCGATTGCCACACCGGCAGAACCAATCAGTGCCAAAATACTTGTTGCATCCACACCAAGACCGGACGCAAGCGTTAGGATCAACAGAAAATATAATCCGAATTTGACAAAGGAATCAATAAAATTGACTGCACTTACATCAGTTTTGCTTCTTTGAAGCGCCCTTTTTAATATCTTTCTCACGAGGCGAATCAGCTGTACACCAATAAGAAAAACAAGCGCCGCGAGCACAACCCGCAGTCCAAGGTGAAAGGCCTTCTCCGGCAATTCTTCCAGAAATTTTTCAATCACGCCCGGATTTATTTCATTCTCCATCTGTAAACAGATCCTCCTTGCCTGCTATTTCTTGCGAATTTCATCAACTCGCGCAAGCTCTTCCTTAGCCTTTAGCATTTCCTTTTCTGCCTTGCGCTGTGCCTTTTTCGCCTTTTCAACTGCCTCTTCAGCCTGTTTCTTTGCTGCAAGTGCTTCTTCCTGTGCCGCAAGAGCCTGTCTTTTGGCTTCCTCTGCTTCTAACCTTGCCGCCTCCGCGCGAGCCTGTGCCTCCATCTCAGCCTTTTTCTTTGCGATCTGCTGTTTCTCCTTCTCTGTATAAGGTACAAAAGCAAAGATACTTGCAGACAAAGGTGCTGCCTTCATCGTGAAGGAAAAAGGCTTTCCATCTACTTCTGTCTCTGAAACAAACTTTGCCTTACCGTTTACTCTTCCGAGTCCGCCATAACATTTTGCATCTGTATTCAGTATTTCCTTATATTTCCCCTCAAGTGGTACCCCTACAACAAATTCCTGTTCCACGTTAGCAAAATTCACCGTAACAACCAATGTGTCTTCCGGCTTATCTGATTTTCTCATAAAAGAAACCATACATTTCTCAGGAGAAATGCAGTTAATCCATTCAAAGCCCTCCGGCCTTGTATCAAGTGAATAAAGCGCGGGTTTTTCCTGATATAGCTTATTCAAATCTTTAATAAGGCGGTTGATTCCCTTGTGAGAATCGTATTGAAGCAACGGCCATTCTGTTTGTCTGGTCTCATCAAATTCCCGGAATTCTGCAATATCCTGTCCCATAAACAAAAGCTTCTTACCGGGATGTGTCATCATGTAGGCATAAGTTATACGTAGGTTTGCAAATTTATCCTCCAAAACACCGGGCATTTTTCCAATCAGCGTAGATTTACCGTGCACCACCTCATCATGAGAAAATACCAGCATGAAATTCTCACTGTAAGCATAGATCATGCTGAAGGTCAATTCGTTGTGATGATGAGCTCTGAAATAAGGATCATAACTTATATAGGAAAGATAATCATTCATAAAGCCCATATTCCACTTTAAGTCAAATCCAAGTCCATCCTCATCAAGCTTTCCGGTTACTCTTGGCCATGCGGTTGATTCCTCCGCAATCATAAGTACGCCGGGATTTCTCTTTTTCATAATGGAATTTAAATGCTTGAGCATCTCTACAGCTTCCAGATTTTCATTTCCGCCGTAAATATTAGCAATCCACTCTCCATCCCGCTTACCGTAATCAAGATACAGCATGGATGCCACAGCGTCCATTCTGATACCGTCTGCATGGTATTTTTCAACCCAGTACAATGCATTGGCGATTAAATAATTCGACACCTGAGGGCGACCGTAATTATAGATCAAGGTACCCCAATGAGGATGAAAGCCTTGTCTTGGGTCTGCGTGCTCATAAAGGCAGGTACCGTCAAACTGAGATAATCCATAAGTATCTCTCGGAAAATGAGCCGGAACCCAATCTAAAATCACACCGATTCCTGCCTGATGCAGGGTGTCTACAAAATACATAAAATCTTCTGCTGTCCCATATCTTGCGGTAGGCGCATAATATCCGATCACCTGATATCCCCAGGAAGCATCAAGGGGATGTTCCATAATCGGCATCAGCTCCACATGAGTATATCCCATTTCCTTCACATACTTAACAAGCTCCACTGCCAGTTCACGATAATTTAGGTACGCATCAGTATCTGCATTTTTCTTAAAAGATCCAAGGTATAGCTCATAAACGCTGATAGGAGCGTTCTCTTCTGCCTGTTTCTGCCGCTCCTTCATCCACTTCTGATCCTTCCAGGAATAAGAAATATCCCTGACAATGGATGCAGTTTCAGGACGCAGCTGCTGTGAAAATGCGTAAGGATCTGCCTTAAGATAGGTCAATCCGCCCTTAGCCTTAATTTCAAATTTGTAACAGTCGCCATCCTTGACATCCGGAATAAAAATTTCAAAAATCCCGCCATCTTTGCTTCGGCGCATCTGGTGCGTACGTCCATCCCAGTGATTAAAATCACCCACTACACTGACTCTTACCGCATTCGGTGCCCACACCGCAAAAAAGGTTCCAAAGACACCGTCAATAGTCATGGGATGTGCTCCCAGCTTCTCATAAATGGTATAGTGAATGCCTGCATTGAATTTCTCAATTTCTTTAGCTTCCATCCCAACTGAATATTGATATGCATCCTTGATCAGCACAGTATTTCCTTCGCTATAAGTTACTTGATACTCATATTTTTCCGGAATCTTACCGGAAACAAGGCACGCAAAGTACCCTGCCTCATCAACCATTTCCATCTTATGGGATTTATTTTCGGGTCCAACAATGATCGTGACATCAGTAGCACCCGGTTGAAAGGTTTGAAAAAGCACGCTCTTTCCTGTTACATGAGGTCCCAGGATCTCATGTGGATTATCTTCTTCAGAATAAATGATTCCTTCAATTCTCGGCCAATTCATCAGTTTGTACAGTCTACTGTTCATATTTCCTCTCATTCTGCCGCGTCAACGGCCCTAAACAAGTTATGTATTTATTTTAGCAAAGATATCTATACAACACAAGCGTCAAGTGATACAATCGTATTGCAGTTAATTTAAAGTAAGGATGTGAAAAATATGTTTCAACCAAAGAATAATTCTGCAAGCACCTCCTCTTTAAGTGATGAAGATAGAGACATGCTTGCCCGTATTAATGCCTACTCTGAAAGTGTGCTCGGCGAAATTGATCCCCAAAAAACAAGGGTATCTTTTCAGCTTGATAAGTTAAAGCCAATCATGCAGGAAATTGCTGATGAAAAGGGAATGACTCTTGAGGATGTATTTATCAAGTATATGGACTTGGCAAGTGTCGTCTCTGCCAAACAGAATGCAATGCTGAAGGAAGAACTGGACGAAGCCGGTCTTGCTGATTTCTCGGAATTCTAACACCGACAATCGCCGTTTATTTCATTTCTATTTTGTCCGCAATGATGTATGCAACGACTATAACTGCTTTCGGAATTTTGTGAACCCAGCTGTCACAAATACCTATTGAGCTGCCCAAGCGAAAACTCAAAGCACATTGCAAATATATCCGCATAGAGGTCTTAAAGGCTTTATAGAAAAATCAAACAGCTCATTTTAGAAAATATATCCCCCGATTTCTTTGTTCGAAGCGAAGCAAGTTTGAAATCGGGGGATTAATGTTATCTCTAAAATGAGCTGTTTAGATTTTTCATGAAGGCTTTATTGTCCCTCTATGCGGATATATTGCAATGGCTTTTCAAACACTCTCTTGAGCAGCTGTATTATTGTGACAGCTGTTTCTACAAAATTCATCGAAAGGCAGCTAAAAGCCGCTGCATACATCACTGCGGACCATTCTAATAAATGGCAACAAACTGCGATTTTCGGTTTGTTTACTTAACTACACGTACGCGGAACACACCGTCAATGGACTGCAGCTTCTTGATGATTTCCTCATCAGCCGGCTTCTCAATATCCATCATGGTATAAGCCACTTCACCTCTTGATTTGTTCATCATATCAGTGATATTGATGCCCTCATCACCGAAGCAGGCCGTAAACTTGGTAATCATGTTTGCAATATTTTTATGGAAGATTGCAACACGTCCTTCCTGCGTACAGACACCCATATCGCAATTCGGATAATTTACGCTGTTGATGATGTTACCGTTCTTTAAATAATTTGTCATTTCCTTTACAGCCATCTTGGCACAATTGTCTTCAGATTCCTCCGTGGAAGCACCAAGATGAGGAATGACGATACAGCCCTCTTTTCCTGCAGTCGTTGGGTTCGGGAAATCGGTTACATACTTGCGGATCTTTCCTGCTTTGATACCATCAAGTACATCCGTTTCATTTGCGAGCAGATCTCTTGCAAAGTTCAGAAGGATTACACCGTCCTTCATCTTTGCAATTGCTTCTTTATCAATCATTCCCTTAGTAGAGTCAAGTAAAGGTACATGAATTGTAATGATGTCACAATTCTCATAAATGTCCTCAACATTAAGAACATGCTTTACATCACGACTTAAATTCCATGCTGCATCTACAGATACATATGGGTCATAGCCATATACTTCCATTCCCATATGCTTAGCTACATTGGCAACCTTGACGCCGATGGCACCGAGTCCAATGATACCGAGCTTTTTATCCTGAATCTCCGTTCCGGCAAAGCGCTTTTTCTCCTTCTCTGCTGCTTTTGCAATATTCTCATCATCCTTTGCGGACTCTACCCAGTTGATACCACCTACGATATCTCTTGAGGCAAGGAGCATACCTGCGATCACCAGTTCCTTTACACCGTTTGCATTTGCACCGGGTGTATTAAATACAACAATTCCCTTTTCCGCACATTTATCCAGAGGAATATTATTAACTCCGGCACCGGCTCTTGCAACTGCAAGAAGGTTATCGGAAAGCTCCATGTCATGCATAGCCGCACTTCTTACCAGAATTCCCTGTGCTGCATTCACATCCTCTGTCTTTACAAATTCGTCTGTAAATTTATCGAGTCCCACCTGTGCAATGGGATTCAGGCAATGATACTGAAACATTTCTTTTTCTCCTTAACATCCTCAATTATGCGTTATTTTTTTCAAACTCTCTCATGAAGGCAACCAGCTTTTCAACACCCTCGATCGGCATTGCATTGTAGATGCTTGCACGCATACCGCCGACACTTCTGTGGCCTTTTAAGTTTTCAAAGCCTGCTTCCTTTGCTTCCTTAACAAATTTAGCATCAAGTTCTTCACTTCCTGTTACGAAAGGAACATTCATTAAGGAACGATCTTCTTTTCTTACAGTTCCCTTAAAGAGCTGACTCTCATCAAGGAAATCATAAAGGATCTTAGCCTTCTTCTCGTTATATTCTTTCATTGCAGCAAGACCGCCTTGTTTCTTTAACCACTTAAACACCTTGCCGCAAATATAAATTCCGTATGCCGGAGGGGTATTGTAAAGTGACTCTGCATCAGCATGAATCTTATATTTGAGCATAGTGGGAGTTCCCGGCAGAGTATCCTCTGTGATCAGATCTTCTCTGATAATCACAATCACTACGCCGGCAGGTCCTATATTCTTTTGAACACCGCCGTAAATCACACCGTATTTGCTTACATCAACAGGTTCTGAAAGGAAGCATGAGGAAACATCTGCCACCAGCGTATGCCCCTTGGTATTAGGCAACTCCTTAAACTTTGTTCCGTAAATGGTATTATTTTCACAGATATACACATAATCCGCATCCTCAGGAATGGGAAGGTCAGAGCAGTCCGGGATATAAGAGAATGTCTTATCTGCTGAGGAAGCAACTTCAACTGCCTCACCGTAAATTTGGGCTTCCTGATAAGCCTTCTTAGCCCACTGACCGGTCACAATATAAGCTGCTTTTTTGTTCTTCATCAGATTCATGGGAATCATTGCAAACTGCTGGCTTGCTCCTCCCTGCAGGAACAGCACCTTATAATTGTCAGGGATATTCATAAGCTCCCTTAAGTCAGCTTCTGCCTCCTTGATAATGGTATCATACACCTTAGATCTGTGGCTCATCTCCATAACAGACATGCCCGATCCCTTGTAATCCATCATCTCATCTGCAGCTTCTTTTAAGACTTCTTCAGGTAAAACTGCCGGACCTGCTGAAAAGTTATACACTCTGGACACTTCTCTCTCCTCCTGTTAACGGTTTGTACCGAAATAAAAACATCTGGGAAATATTTTAAACGTATTTAGCGCTTTAGTCAACTGCTTTAATAAAACATCACACAAGGTGTACCGATCTCTACCATATCATAAAGCTTCGCTACCTCCTCAAGCGGTGTGTTAATGCATCCGTGGGAGCCATTGGTCTTATAGATTTCACCGCCATACTTATTTCTCCAGGATGCGTCATGAATGCCGATTGCCCCCTTTACCGGTATCCAGTACTTTACGGGGGAGGCATAGTCCTGACCGCGGAGTATCCTGTTCTTTTGCTTGTTATAGACATAATTTGTTCCTTCAGGCGTTCCTCTTCTCAAGGATGTATTTCCGGTTACCACCGGCGTTTCAATCTCCAGTTTACCTTCTACGTAATAGTAAAGCATCTGATTTGTCATGTCCACTTCGATGTAAGTGTCCCCGATATCATCCTTTCCCTGCACTAACGCCATCTGAGTATAGACCGGAATATGAGTTTCCTCCTTCCCTTCCAGAAAGGCTGTCAGCAAATACTCTTTCTCTGCTTTTCTGTCAATCTTATTTCCGTAAACTCCTCCTTCAACCGTAACTATTTCACCTCTGGTCGCATGGAACTGTCTTTTGCCGCCTACCGAGTCATACTCATCAGCCAGTTGGTCTACAAATTCGTATACCTTCTCCTTGTCCGTACACAGCTGTCCGTTTTCATCAAACAAAAAATTACCATTTTCATCTGTTTGTATCCAATCGCAGACTACTCCCGAATCTATCGGAACAAGCTCCTCACCAAACTGATAGACAATTTTGCAGCTTTGATACTCCTTCAGTTTTTCCCACAATGCCAGTTCCTGTCTCATTTGCTCAGACAATTCAAGATCTTCATAACATTCGGCATTCTCCAGATTCACTTCTGTTTCAAAAGCATCGAAGGCAGTCTTAATCAGGCTTCGCGTCTTTTCTTCATTAAGAACATGGACTCTTTCGTTAATAAGCACGTAGCCTTCCTCACCTTTATCAATACGCACGGCACGATCCTCATCCCTCCTGCCATCGAAAAAAGGCATTGTGTCCAATGCTGCATTAAAGGCTGTCTCATCATAAGTAACTTCCGGTTCTACCTGTTTTTCTGTTGCATCTTGAATCAAGTTGTCGACCCATAAATAAGGATTTTGCTTTTGCAGATACAGTTCAAGCGTTCTTTCATAATTTACGTTAAGATTAACTTCCTCAGATAGAATTGTATAAGACTTACCATCACTGTCTGTAATGGTAAGTCCTTCATAATTCCACTGTTTTAAGAGTTCATCATTAACTTCATTGATACTCTTGCCGGTACAATAAACACCATTAATCCATGTGCCGTAACTGAAACCTTCGCTGTAGTAAAACACCAGTCCCAGATACATTGCTATAACTGACAACAATATAATTGAAAGTCCGATGCCCGCTCCTATTAAAACACTCTTTTTCATTTTTTCTTTTCCAAATCCGTTGCATCAAATACTTCACTGATTGGTGCCCCCGCAGGAACCATAGGAAATACCTTATCATCCTCCGGAATCAGACATTCGATCAGTGCTGGTCTCTTCATCTCAATGGCACGCGTAATCGCATCTGCCACCTCTTCCTTCTTTGTTACGCGAATTGCTTCACAGCCAAGTCCTTTGGCAACCATGCAAAAATCAACACCGTCATTCAATACTGTCTGTGAATATCTCTTCTCATAGAAAAGAGTCTGCCACTGTCTTACCATTCCAAGAACATGATTGTTAATTACCACTTCAATAATAGGAATATTATATCTTCCGGCTGTTGCAAGCTCATTCATATTCATACGGAAGCATCCGTCTCCCGCGATGTTAATGCAGATTTTATCCGGTCTTCCCATTTTTGCTCCAATACAGGCACCAAGACCATATCCCATAGTTCCAAGGCCACCTGACGACAAGAAGGTTCTGGGCTCAGAATACTTATAGTACTGTGCTGCCCACATCTGATGCTGTCCAACATCTGTCGTGATCAAGGCTTTTCCTCCTGTAACCCTGTCAATCTCTTCCATTATATAAGGACAGGAAAGCACCTCATGATCATAGTTAAGCGGATATTTTTCTTTTAATTCTTTTATATGTATGTTCCACTCTTTATGTTCCATTTGTGGCAATTCTTTATTAATTTTCTCAAGAACTTCTTTCAAATCTCCCACTACAGAAACCGAAGATCTGATATTTTTATTAATTTCCGCTGCATCAATATCAATATGAAGAATCTTTGCTCTTGAAGCAAACATAGATGCATTACCGGTTACACGATCAGAAAATCTTGCGCCAAGTGCTACAAGAAGGTCACATTCACTGACCCCTAAATTGGATGCCTTGGTTCCATGCATGCCGATCATTCCTGTATAATAATCGTCATGCCCGTCCATGACACCCTTTCCCATAAGCGTATCACAGACCGGTGAATCCATCAACTTTGACAGTTCCCGAACCTCCTTGAACGCTCCGGAAATTACTGCACCGCCTCCCACATATATAAACGGGCGTTTCGAGGCTTTAATCAGCTCTACCGCCTTTTCAATATCTTCCCTTGAATATTGGGAAACGGATTTTGCCGGAAGGGGAACCATTTTTTCATATTCGCACCGATTAGCGGTTACATCCTTGGTAATGTCCACAAGTACCGGACCGGGACGGCCTTCTCTTGCAATAGAAAATGCCTTTCTGATGGTTTCAGCGAGCTTTGTTACATCCTTTACAATATAACCATGCTTAGTGATCGGCATGGTGACACCGGCAATATCTACTTCCTGAAAGGTATCCTTTCCAAGAAGCGGGAGAACCACATTACAGGTAATAGCTACCATAGGTACGGAATCCATATATGCAGTGGCAATACCGGTAACAAGATTGGTTGCTCCAGGGCCGCTGGTTGCCATACAAACACCCACCTTACCTGTAGCTCTTGCATATCCGTCCGCTGCATGGGCAGCTCCCTGTTCATGAGAAGTCAAAATATGGTTAATCCCATCTCCCCGCTGATATAAAGCATCATAGACATTCAGAATTGTACCGCCGGGATATCCGAAAACTGTATCAACTCCCTGCTCCTTCAGACATTCTATTACAATTTCAGCACCTGTCAGCTGCATTTCATTTTCCTCCTGTAAAGCCTCTTTTGTCTTAGTTTTTATGCGGAATCTCCAGAATAGCTCCTCTATTTCCGCTGGTTACCATCTCTGTGTATCTCGCCAGATAACCGGTTGTTATCTCAGGCTTTCTTGGTTGCCATTTTTCTCTTCTTTTCGCCATTTCCTCGTCGGAAACTTTGATGTTCAAGGTATTTTCCGGAATATTGATACTAATGATGTCTCCTTCTTCCACTAAGGCAATCGGTCCGCCTACTGCTGCTTCGGGAGAAACATGACCAATAGACGCGCCCCTGGATGCACCGGAGAATCGGCCGTCAGTAATCAGGGCAACACTGGACCCAAGTCCCATGCCGGCAATGGCTGATGTAGGATTCAACATCTCACGCATACCCGGTCCTCCTTTGGGACCTTCATAGCGGATTACCACAACATCACCAGTCACAATCTTTCCGCTCTTGATAGCTGCAATTGCATCCTCTTCGCAATCAAATACTCTTGCAGGACCTTCATGTACCATCATTTCCGGCACCACTGCAGAACGCTTCACCACACCGGAATCCGGAGCAAGGTTTCCTTTGAGAACCGCAATACCGCCGGTTTCGGAATAAGGATTTTCCACGGGTCTTATTACTTCGGGATTCTTATTGATTGCTCCTTCAATATTCTCGCCTACTGTTTTTCCGGTTACCGTAATAAGATCCAGATACAGCAGATCTTTCTTTTTCAGTTCGTTCATTACCGCATAAACCCCGCCAGCCTCATTCAGATCCTCCATATAGGTAGGTCCTGCCGGGGCAAGATGGCAAAGATTCGGTGTTTTTGCAGACAGCTCATTTGCAATATCCAGGTTCAAATCAACACCTGCTTCATGGGCAATTGCAGGAAGATGCAGCATGGAATTGGTCGAACAGCCGAGGGCCATATCAACCGTCAGTGCATTTAAAAAGGCCTTTTCTGTCATAACATCTCTTGGTCTGATGTTCTTTTCCACCAGCTCCATAATCTTCATTCCTGCATGCTTTGCAAGACGAATCCTCTCGGAATAAACTGCAGGAATTGTTCCGTTTCCACGAAGTCCCATGCCTAGTGCTTCTGTCAAGCAGTTCATGGAATTTGCAGTATACATACCGGAGCAGGAGCCACAGGTAGGGCATACCTTCTCTTCAAACTCACACAGTTCTTCCATGCTCATTGAGCCTGCCGCAACGCTTCCAACAGCCTCAAACATTGAAGAAAGACTCCTCTTTTGTCCATGTACATGTCCTGCCAGCATCGGCCCGCCTGAGACAAAAATAGTCGGAATATTTACTCTTGCAGCTGCCATCAGCAATCCCGGTACATTCTTATCACAGTTTGGGATACACACGAGACCATCAAATCCATGTGCCATTGCCATACATTCTGTAGA
>JAUNDN010000070.1 GCA_030526045.1 Bacillota bacterium
CAAAAGGGAGTCCCGCGATCAGATCAAGGTGAATATGGATGTTCTCCTTTTCCCGGAGAGATGCCACAACCTGTGCAATGTGGGCTGTATTTACGTAACGGTTGATTGCATGCAGGGTTTTATCATTGGTAGTCTGAATCCCAATTTCCAGCTGTGTAAGCCCCGGTCGCATGTCAGAAAGAACTTCAAGCTGTTCCTGCGTCATAATGTCGGCAGCCACTTCAAAATGAAAATTGGTGACACCATTATCATGGTCTTTGATATAGCACCAGATCTCCATGGCATGCTCATAATTACAGTTAAAGGTTCTGTCCACAAATTTTACCTGTGGCACCTTATGATCAAGGAAAAACTGAAGCTCCTGTTTTACCTTGTCCATGCTGCGAAGACGAACCCTTTTGTCCACAGAAGATAAACAGTAAATACATTGAAACGGGCATCCTCTGCTTGTCTCGTAATAAATAATCCTGTTTTCATACTCCTTCAGGTTATCATACAAAAAAGGAATGTCATCAAGGATCAATTCCTCTCTCGGTCCCGTAAAGCCTTCCCGAAGCAAAAGTCCGCTGATTTTCGTCAAACCAGTACAGGCCCGCTCATTCTGCCTGTAAAATGCAAGCAGCTCCCTGAAAGTGGCCTCTCCCTCTCCCACGATAATACCGGTGACCATGGAGAAGTCATTCAGTACCTGTTCTCCTTCAAAGGACACCTCCGGTCCTCCAAGAAAGATCTCTCTTCCCGGCAGGATTTTCGGAATTTCAATAAGCAGTTCCTGCACGAGGCTGAAATTCCAGATATAACAGGATATTCCTATCACATCCGGATTTCTTTTATAAATGTCAGCCAGAATTTCTTCCTTCAAATTGTTGATGGTATATTCCGCCAGTTCTATACAGTCTTCATATTTTTTTCCCGCATATTCCTTCAGATAGTGGATTGCCGGATTAGAATGAATGTATTTTGAGTTAATGCCAACCAATAAAAACTTCATATTTACAGACTCCTGATAAATCTGTTAAATGCTTCCTGACCTTCCGGGGTTCTTTTATAAACGCCGGCATCCTCTAATACCTGCAAAAATACAAGCCCGATTTCCTTTTCCACAATCTCATCAATATTGCCTTCGTCAATCTTATCATACCTTACACTGAATTCATCTGTCCAATCAGCGTGCTTTTCAAGCACTTCATCACTCCTTAGATCCTTACCGGCAAGAATGGCTGCCTTAAGCTGTTCCATCTCTCCCTTTAATCTGGAGGGAAGAACGGCAAGACCCATTACCTCAATCAGACCGATATTCTCTTTCTTAATATGATGAAGCTTTGCATGAGGATGATAAACGCCAAGCGGATGTTCCTCGGTAGTAATGTTGTTTCTAAGAACAAGATCAAGCTCGTAATGATCTCCACGCTTTCTTGCAATAGGAGTAATGGTATTGTGAGGCTCTCCGTCTGTCTTTGCAAAAATGAATGCCGCCTCGTCCGTATACCCTCTCCACTTATTTAAGATCACGTCTGCAAGAGCAATAATCCTGTCTGTATCCACGCCGCTAAGGCGGATCACGGACATAGGCCACTTCACAACCCCTGCCCTGATATCCTCGAAGCCCTTTACCTCAAAGCTTCTTTCCACCGGTGCCTTCGCCATGGCAAATTCATAATTTCCGCCCTGAAAATGATCATGGCTTAAGATGGAGCCGCCAACAATGGGAAGATCAGCATTGGAGCCTACAAAGTAATGCGGAAACTGTTTCACAAAATCAAACAGCTTACAAAAGGTGTTATGCTCAATCTTCATGGGCACATGCTTTCCGTTAAAAACAATGCAATGCTCATTATAATATACATAAGGAGAATACTGAAATCCCCATTCATCCCCCTGTATGGTCACAGGAACGATCCTGTGATTCTGCCTTGCCGGGTGATTTACACGCCCTGCATAGCCTTCATTCTCTTTGCAAAGAAGGCACTTCGGATATCCTGCCTGCTTTGCACTCTTTGCTGCGGCAATTGCTTTTGGGTCCTTCTCCGGCTTGGAGAGATTGATCGTAATATCCAGATCCCCATACTCTGTGGGAACGATCCACTTCCTATCCTTTTTAATCCGGTACCGTCTGATATAATCTGAATCACAGCTAAGCTTGTAATAGTAATCTGTTGCCTTGCGGGGGCTTTCCTGATAAAGTGCTCGGAAGGTTCTTATCACCTCACTTGGACGGGGCATCAATACGCTCATGATTTTTGTATCGAAAATATCCCTGTATACCACGCTGTTTTCCGCTAAAATACCTTTCTCGTATGCATAATCCAGCATTCTTTGCAAAATCATTTCAAGATCCGGCTCCTCCGGCATATCCTCCGTAGGCTCTGAAAGCTCATCTAACTCAAAGATCTCCAGAAGTCTGTTGATCGTATAAATCTCATCTTCCTTCAAAACCAGCCCTGTTTTTATCCCATAGGCAGTAAGCTGCCTGATATCATCCTGTATCATTTTGCTCCCCCTTACAGCGTGCAGGGACCATCACCGATCTCCACTACATAGAAATCCGCACGGTAACCGATCTTTGCAAGGTAGGCTTCTCCAACCTTTTCAATAAAAGAATCAATTGCTTCGTCCTTTACGAGACTGACGGTACAGCCCCCGAAGCCTGCACCTGTCATGCGGGAACCGATGACACCTTCTATCTTCCATGCCTCCTCAACAAGCGTATCCAGCTCGATGCCGGTCACCTCATAATCATCCCGCAGGGATGCATGAGATGCATTCATCAGCTGTCCGAACCTTACAATGTCATCTGCCTGAAGCGCAGCAACTGCTTGAATGGTTCTCTGATTTTCATAAACCGCATGCCTTGCCCTCTTTACTCTTACGGGATCCTTGATCGCTGATTTATTTGCTTCAAACTGCTCTTCTGTCAGATCGCCAAGCCCTGCAATATCAATTACCTTCTGAAGCTCGGCAAGGGCTGTCTCGCATTCATTTCTTCTCTCATTGTACTTGGAATCTCCAAGACCTCTCTTTTTATTGCTGCAGGCAATCACAAGCTTCGCCCCCTGTAGCTTGACCGGCGCATAAGTATAGGACAGATCTGCCGTATCAAGGAAGATTGCATGATCCTTCTTACCCATAGCAATTGCGAACTGATCCATGATTCCACAATTAACGCCATTGAATTTATTTTCGGAATACTGTCCGATCAGTGCCAGATCCTGATTACTTACCTCAAACCCGAAGAATTCTCTTAAAATATAGCCGGTAAGCACCTCAACAGATGCAGAGGAAGAAAGTCCGGAACCGTTAGGAATATTACCGTTCAAAAGAATGTCCATTCCGTTTGGAATAGCAAAACCCTTCTCTAAAAACGCCCACATAACACCCTTCGGATAATTGGTCCAGTCAGCTTCCTTTTCCGGTTTCAAGCCATCAATGCTTGACTCAATTACCCCCAGCTTTTCAAAATTCATGGAATAAAACCGAAGTTTTCTGTCATTTCTTACTCTTGCCACTCCATAAGTGCCAATGGTGAGTGCACAGGGAAATACATGCCCTGCATTATAGTCTGTATGCTCTCCGATCAGATTCACTCGCCCCGGTGCAAAAAACACCTTCACCCCTTCTGTGTCACCAAATACTTCCTGAAATTTCTTTAATACGATCTCCTTCAATTCTTTGCCCTCCGAAATTGATACCTTGTCTTTTCCGTTACAGACAGTTTCCTGCCTTCTTGTCTTCATTATAGAAATATCTTTATTTCCACACCAGTCTGCTTTGTTACAAAAACCTGTCAAAATGTTAACTATTAATCTTATTTACCTGCCCAATGAAATCCTCGATCTGCTTCAGATACTCTTTGTTCCTCCGTGTTTCCCCCTTTTGCATCTCCTTTCTGTATGCTGACGGAGACATCTTCTTCATCTGTTTGAATGCTTTGGTGAACACCAACGGATCCGTATAGCCACAGGAAAGTGCAATGCTCTCAATGGGAAGCTCTGTTAGCTGAAGAAGTTCTGTTGCCTTGGTAATGCGGAAGGTGGTAAGGAACTGCTGTGGAGACATCCCCGTCCCATTTCGAAACAAGGTATATAAATAGCTTCTGTTGATACAGACATAATCTGCCACATCCGTTACCTTAATGGGATTGCAATAATTTCCCTGAATGAATTCCACTGCCCGTCTAACATAATTGTCAGCATTGTCGCTCTCACTTTTCTTTTCAATGGGAACACTCTCTGAAATAATAGAAAGGAAAAGTTGAAGCTGTCCGTTTCTGCGAAGGTCATTGGATATCCCATAAGTGTTATGTTCCATCATATCCCGTACAGCCTCGTACAGTTCTTCCCCACGTTCCGATCTGAAAATTGGATTGGATAAAGAAAGTCCCATGCTTTTCACAGTGCTTTCTGCAAGCATACCCGAAAAACCCACCCAAACGTAGGTCCATGGATCCTTTTCGTCTGCCTGATAAAAGGCAAGCTCCTCCGGCGGAATCAAAAAGCCATATCCGGGCTCTAAGACATATTCCTTATCCCGTATGGAAAATCTCCCTTTACCACTTAGAATAAAGTGAATCAGATAATGCGGCTTCTGCGCCGGTCCAAAGCTATGCAAAGGCTCTGTTCTCGAACACCCGCAGCAATTGACAAACAGACTGCCGCTCTTTTCCCCGGTGAATTCTAATTTATACGCCTTCTCCATAAAAATAGCTCCCTTTACAAATATCTATCATTCCTGGAAAAGTATTTCTCCCGTTTCAGCGTCGAGTGTAAGAGCCAGCACCTTTCCATTCTCATCAAAATCCTTAACAGGAAGCTCAAGTGTGTAGCTTGTCCCTTCCACATTCTCAAGCTCCAGAACCCATGGAGTTGCATTCACATCCTTGTTCAAGACAAGTCCTGTCAAAGACTGCTTTGGTTCAAATCCGAAAGCTCCCTGCAATACATCGATTTTCTGCGAAATGTCATTTTGCGGATGCAGAATAATTTGTGAAAATGTCTGCTCTGTATTATTTTCCAGCGTCAGGGGAATTGGAATCAACACTGCAGCTTCCTCAGATGCTTTAATCTCATTGATTTTTGCAAGATATTCCTCATAGGACTGCTTGATCGTATTCATTGTCTCAATCAGAAAGTCAATGTCCTCATCCTTCATCTCATTAAGAGCAAAGTCGTCAACCTTATCCACCTTTTCAGCAAGAGCCTGCAACCCTTTATCCAAAGAAGCATCCTTTATTTCCTTATGCGCTTCCACAACCTCATTATGTATCTTAGCCAGCTGGGCATAGGTCTCCTGTGCCTGTGCAATTTTCTCTTCGGATGGCCCTCCACAGCCTAAAAGCATCAGGCATGATAAGCATATCACGCCTAACCTTCCGATTCCTCTCATTCTCTTTCGCATGATTGTCTTTCCTCTCTGTTTTATGTCAGATCGTGTACTTTCAGCTCAATACGATCATCTCATACTCCGATGTTTTAATTATATTAATGGTAATCTGTTTGTGCAATTGTTTTTTATGTGGAAATGCTTGACAAAGTAAAAACTCTATTTTAAAATAACTGATGCGTTGTACGGCAAATCTTAGCCCAGATAGCTCAGTTGGTAGAGCAGAGGACTGAAAATCCTCGTGTCACTGGTTCGATTCCGGTTCTGGGCATTTATCAATGCGTTCTGAGAGGATTACCGCTTTTCACGGTAATCCTCTATTCATTTTCTTCTCATATTTCTAATATTTCAAACTACCCAAAGCGATTGGTGACAAGAGTAAGAAAATACAATATAATAATTCCATAGGAGGATTATGTATGAGGGTTAAGTGTTCTTATTGCGGAAACTGGATAGACGAAAGTGATGAAACCTGTGAAAGCTGCGGGGCTGCCAACGAAAACTTCAAAAGAGTAGGCAATGGTGTGCCAACCACCATAGAAGAGCTCAAAAACTGGGCTAACGAGCATCATCTGCCGCTGGCTGATATGCGAACCTATATTGGTGTTGACTATAAGGGAGCCCGTGCATTCGGTATCTATCAGGATAAGAAGACCGGTAATTTTATCGTATACAAAAATAAGGACGATGGCACCCGTTCAGTCCGCTATGAGGGACCTGATGAAGCTTATGCCGTAAATGAGCTTTATTTGAAAATGAAGGAACGTGTGGCAACACAAAAGTCTCATCAATCCGCTCAGGGAAATAGGCGCAATCCTATGTCAAATCCCTCAAACAAACGCCCAAAGCGTAAAGTATCTGCAGCAGGTATTATCTTCACTGTAGTAGTACTGGCATACATTGCCATGGCGCTTTTTGCCGATGAGGCTCCTCAAACCGGATATTATTATTATAACAGTATTCCATACTATTATCAGAATGCCGATGATAGTTGGTATGAGTATGATTCCTCAACGGAAACCTGGGAGACAACTTCTCCGAGCAGCACTTTTCTGGATCAGGCTGATGATTATTTTGACAGCAGCAGTTATTCTTACGATTCAGAGTTTTCAGATTTTGAGGATTCGGAATATTACACGGAACCCGATAGTAGCAGTGACTGGGATTCTGACAGCGATTGGGACTCCGGCAGCGATTGGGATTCC
>JAUNDN010000071.1 GCA_030526045.1 Bacillota bacterium
GTCCTTATGCGGCGCACAGTGCATCCTCTAAGGGGAGACTGAGGGAGGAGGAACAGTGCGATATCCGCCCTGTTTACCAGAGGGACCGTGACAGGATTCTGCACTCCAAATCCTTTCGAAGACTGAAGGATAAAACACAGGTATTTCTTTCCCCGGAGGGAGATCATTATCGAACCAGACTTACCCATACGCTGGAGGTTTCCCAGAATGCCAGAACGATTGCCAAGGCGCTGCGCATGAATGAGGATCTGGTAGAAGCGATTGCGCTGGGACATGATCTTGGACATACACCCTTCGGTCATGCAGGAGAAAGGGCACTGAATGCAGTCTGCCCATACGGCTTCAGGCACAGCGAGCAGAGTGTGAGGACCGTGGACATTCTGGAAAAGAACGGACAGGGCTTAAACCTTACCGTGGAAGTGCGTGACGGAATTTTGAATCATCAGACCAAGGGCATGCCGCAGACACTGGAGGGAAGAATCGTCCGTTTCTCCGATAAAATTGCCTATATTCATCACGATATGGATGATGCGATTCGTGCGGGGATCCTGAAGGAATCGGATATACCGAAGGAGATCGCAGAGGTGATCGGTTATACCACAGGAGAGAGGCTTGATCACTTTATTCACGATATTGTCACTACCAGCTATGGCAAGGACAGTATTATGATGTCAGAACCGGTTGCAAAGGCAATGCAGGATCTGCGCCATTTTATGTTTGAAAGAGTTTATCAGAACAAGGAAGCAAAGAGTGAAGAGGGAAAAGCAGAAATGCTGATTCAGACTCTGTACAGCTATTATCGTCATCACTTGGAGCTGTTACCGGATGATTTGATCCAATTAGTTAAAAAAGGCGAGCCGGAGGAAAAGGTTGTCTGCGATTATATCGGTGCAATGACAGACCGGTTTGCCGTTGCAAAATATGAGGAAATCTATATTCCGAAATCCTGGCACGGATAAAGAAACGGAGACAGAATGTATTATCCTGATGAGTTGGTTGAAGAAGTACGAATGAAAAATGATATAGTGGATGTCATTTCAGGATATGTGAGAATTCAGAAAAAAGGAAGCAGCTATTTTGGACTCTGCCCCTTCCACAATGAAAAATCACCTTCCTTTTCGGTTTCCCAGAGCAAGCAGATGTTTTACTGCTTCGGCTGCGGGGCAGGGGGGAATGTTTTTACCTTTGTGATGCAGTATGAGAACTATTCCTTTCAGGAAGCAGTCAAATTTCTTGCAGACCGGGCGGGCGTGAATCTTCCGGAGATGGAATACGGAGAGGAAGCAAAGAAGCGGGAGTCGCAGCGGGCAAGGCTTTTAGAGGTAAATAAGGAAGCGGCCAAATACTTTTACTATCAGCTTCGCAGTGAAAGAGGACAGGCAGGCTACCAGTATTTAAGGAAGCGCGAGCTTTCCGACGAGACCATTAAGAAATTCGGGCTTGGCTTTGCCAATGTGACCAGTGATGATTTGGTGAAGTATTTAAAGAGCAAGGGTTATGAGGACAAGCTGCTCACGGAAGCCGGACTTGCCGGCTTCGATGAGAAGTACGGAATGCACGATAAATTCTGGAATCGGGTTATGTTTCCGATTCAGGACAGCAACCATCGTGTCATCGGCTTCGGAGGAAGAGTGCTGGGTGATGCAAAGCCCAAATATCTGAATTCGCCGGAAACCATGATTTTTGACAAGAGCCGTAATCTGTACGGACTGAATTTTGCAAGGACATCAAGAGCCGGGAACATCATTCTCTGTGAGGGCTATATGGATGTGATTGCCATGCACCAGGCAGGCTTTACACAGGCGGTGGCATCTTTGGGAACCGCTTTTACGGCAGGACAGGCGAATCTTCTGCGGAGATATGCTACGGAAGTGATCCTTGCCTACGACAGTGACGGGGCGGGTGTCACGGCAGCGCTTCGAGCCATCGGAATCCTGAAGGAAGTGGGGCTTACCGGGAAGGTACTTAACTTAGAACCCTACAAGGATCCGGATGAATTTATGAAGAATCTCGGAAGAGAAGCCTTTGAAGAACGGATCAAGCAGGCGGAGAACAGCTTTTTCTTTGAACTTCGAATGCTGCAAAGGGATTATGACTTAAGTGATCCGGAATCCAAGACAAGATTCCACCGGGAAATTGCGAAAAAGCTTTGTGGCTTTTCGGAGGAAGTGGAACGGGAAAACTATATTGAAGCAGTAGCGCAGAAGTATCATATCGGTTTTGATAATTTGCGCAAGCTGGTTCGTAGCTATGCAGCACAGACGGGACTTGCCGTGCCTGCAAGCAGACCCAAATCCGGCATTCAGAAAAAGAGTGACCCGGAGGAAAATAAAAAGAAGCCGCAGAAGCTTCTTCTTACATGGCTGGTTGAGGAACCGGCAGCCTATCAGAAAATCAAGAGGTATATATCCCCCAGTGATTTCACTGAGGATTTATATAAAAAAGTAGCCGAAAAGCTTTTTGCGGATCTTGATGGCGGAAGATTAAACCCGGCAGCCATCATCAGTCAGTTCACTGATGAGGAGGAGCAGCGCGAGGTGGCCGGCTTGTTTAACACAAAGCTCATGGAGCTTGAATCACGTGCGGATCGCGAAAAAGCATTTCATGATATTGTTTTAGCGGTTAAGCGCAACAGTCTTGATTATTTTTCCAGCCAGCTTGGCGCAGATGTATCAGCGATCAATCAGGTGATAGAAGGCAAAAAGGCGCTGGAAGAACTTAGCAAAACGCATATTTCACTGGATTAAGGCTAATAATGGTAATGTTTAGAAAGTCAGGAAGGATGGAAAGCCGAAAATGGATGAAAACACACAGGCAAAATTTGATGAGAAGCTTACACAGCTCTTAGCAATTGCCAAGAAGAAGAAAAATGTTTTGGAGTATCAGGAAATCACGGATTTTTTTGCTGATATGGCATTGGGTGAGGAACAATTTGATAAGATTATCGAGACCCTTGAGCAGAATAATATTGATATCCTGCGGATAACAGAGGGGGACGATGTGGATGACGAGGAGATCATACTGACGGAGGAGGATGAGGTTGATGTTGAGAATATCGATCTTTCTGTTCCGGACGGAGTCAGCATTGAGGATCCTGTCAGAATGTATCTGAAGGAAATCGGTAAGGTTCCGCTACTTAGTGCCGAGGAGGAAATTGAGCTTGCCCAGAAGATGGAGATCGGTGATCAGGAGGCAAAGAAGCGACTGGCAGAGGCGAATCTTCGTCTCGTAGTCAGCATTGCCAAGCGATATGTGGGACGTGGAATGCTGTTTCTTGATTTGATCCAGGAGGGAAATCTGGGTCTTATTAAGGCTGTGGAGAAATTCGATTACCGCAAAGGATATAAGTTCTCTACCTATGCGACATGGTGGATCCGTCAGGCAATTACAAGAGCGATTGCCGATCAGGCAAGAACCATCCGTATTCCGGTGCATATGGTTGAGACGATCAATAAACTGATCCGTGTGAGCAGACAGCTGCTTCAGGAGCTTGGGCGGGAACCTACCCCGGAGGAGATTGCGGAGGAAATGAATCTGCCGGTAGAGCGTGTGCGTGAGATCCTGAAGATTTCACAGGAGCCTGTTTCTCTGGAGACACCGATTGGTGAGGAGGAGGATTCCCACCTGGGTGATTTTATCCAGGATGACAATGTACCTGTTCCTGCTGATGCGGCAGCATTTACCCTGCTTAAGGAACAGCTGGTAGAGGTTCTCGGAACGCTTACAGAAAGAGAACAGAAGGTACTAAGGCTGCGTTTTGGCTTAGACGACGGGCGCGCAAGGACGCTGGAGGAGGTAGGCAAGGAATTCAATGTCACCAGAGAGCGTATCAGACAGATTGAGGCAAAGGCGCTCCGTAAGCTTCGTCATCCCAGCAGAAGCAGAAAGCTGAAGGATTATCTTGACTGATGAGCAGACAAGTGGTTTTATCGGCAAGAATGCAGGCAGTGGCAGATCTGGTGACGACTGGGAACCGGGTCTGTGATGTGGGATGCGATCACGGTTATATATCCATTTATCTGGTTCAGAACAGAAAAGCGCCCTGCGTGCTTGCAATGGATGTAAATAAAGGACCGCTTCAGCGGGCATCAGAGCACATAAAGGCTGCCGGGCTGGAGAAATACATAACGCTTCGCCTCTCGGACGGACTTACGGCATTTCGGAAAGGAGAGGCAGATACGCTTGTGTGTGCAGGAATGGGAGGAAGACTGATGCAGCGGATTTTGGAAAGAGAACCGGACAAAACCTTCTCTTTTCAGGAACTGGTACTGCAGCCACAGTCTGAAATCGGTGAATTCCGCAGGTTTTTAGAAAAAATGGGATATTCCATTGAAGATGAAGATATGATATTGGAGGAAGGTAAATTTTATCCGGTAATTAAGGCGGTCAGGGGGAAGGCAGCTCGGCCGATGACACAGGTACAGGTCAGGTTCGGTCCCGTTCTTCTTGAAAAGAAACATGCCGTCTTGATGAAATTCCTTGAAAAGGAATGGAACAGCTGCCTGGCAATCAGCTCTGAACTGACTCATGCCGAAGGGGGCGCACGGGTGGAAGAAAGAAGGAGGGAGCTTGAGCAGGATATGGGGTATCTGAGACAGGCTGCCGGATATATGGGGATGGAGGAATTACATGGTTACACTAACGATTGACGGAGTAGAAAAGCAATATCCAAAAGGCACTTGCTTTGAGGAGATAGCAAAAGAATATCAGCCTCAGTATGAGGATATGATAGCACTTGTTATTGAAAATGGAAAAATCAGGGAACTGATGAAAAAGGCAGAGAAGGACAGTACCATTTCTTTTTTGACCATTCGTGATACGATCGGGCACAAGACCTATGTAAGAACAGCACTTATGACGCTGGTTAAGGCGGTGTATGATGTGCTGGGTGCCGATATGGTCAGTAGGGTGAAGGTAGAATTTGCCATTGGCCAGGGGTACTATTGCAGTGTTAAAATGGATGAGAAGCTGACATTGGAGCACGTGAAACAGATCGGAGCGCGGATGCAGGAGCTTACACAAGCGGATCTTCCGATTACTAAGAAGTCCTATCCCATCGATGAGGCCATGGAAATTTTCAAGCAGCATAATATGCGGGATAAAGAAAAACTGTTCCGTTACCGGAGAAGCTCCTTTGTCAATATTTATTGTCTTGACGGCTATTATGATTATTATTACGGTTATATGCTGCCAAGCACAGGCTATTTGAAATATTATGATGTGATGCTTTATGAGGGAGGAATCCTTCTGCTGATTCCGGGAAGCAATGAGCCGACCAAGATCGACTATTTTGAACCAAAGGAAAAGTTTTTCCACACATTAATGACCTCCACCCAGTGGGGCGAGATGATGGGGATCGATACGGTGGGCGACCTGAACAATGCGATTCGCGACGGACAGCTGAATGATATGATTCTGGTACAGGAAGCCTTGCAGGAAAGAAGAATCGGTGAGATTGCCCGGAAAATTGTGGATCGGGGGAACGTGAAGTTCGTATTGATTGCCGGACCGTCTTCCTCAGGGAAAACGACCTTTTCTCACAGGCTTTCCATTCAGCTTCGCACCTATGGAATGGTGCCGCACCCGATTGCACTGGATGATTACTTCGTCAACAGGGAAGATACCCCCAGAGATGAGAACGGCGATTACAATTTTGAATGTCTGGAAGCAATCGATATCAATCAATTTAATACGGATATGAACAGGCTGCTTGCCGGAGAGACAGTAGAGCTTCCCACATTTAATTTTAAGACAGGTAAAAGAGAATACCGCGGTAACTTTAAGAAGCTCGGACCGGAGGATATTCTGGTGATTGAGGGGATTCATGGGCTGAATCCCAAGACAACTGCATCCATGCCGGAAGAGAGCAAATTTAAGGTATATATCAGTGCTCTTACCAGCCTGAACATTGATGAGCATAACAGGATTCCCACTACGGACGGAAGACTGCTGCGTCGTATGGTGCGGGATGCTAGGACCAGAGGTGCCAGTGCGAGAAGAACCATTGAGATGTGGCCTTCGGTAAGAAGGGGCGAGGAAACCTATATTTTCCCGTTCCAGGAAAGTGCAGATGAAATGTTTAATTCAGCTTTAATTTATGAGCTGGCTGTTCTGAAGCAATACGCAGAGCCTTTACTGTTCGGAATTGACAAGAGTGAGCCTGAGTACTACGAGGCAAAGCGTCTGCTGAAGTTCATGGAATATTTTCTCGGAATTGACAGCAGAAATGTGCCGGATAATTCCATATGCAGGGAGTTTATCGGCGGAAGCTATTTTAATGTATAGTGTTTTTGAAATATAGATGAGAGAAATCAAGTAGGACAAATGATCGCGGCTGCCTTTGGCAGGTGAGGAAAGTCCGGGCTTCATAGGGCAGGATGCCGGATAACGTCCGGTGGAGGTGACTCCAAGGCCAGTGCAACAG
>JAUNDN010000024.1:0-21942 GCA_030526045.1 Bacillota bacterium
GTAATCTACAAACTGACGCATCTTCCTGCGGTTGACTATATTGTTGCGCTTACCGGCGTAGCGGTTCTTGTTCTCGCTGTGATCACAGGGTATTTATATCTGAATGCGAGAAATACCCAGAAGCAGATGGAGACCTTTGCCGAGATTGGTGTTGGCATGGAAGAAATCAACATGATCGGGGAGGAGGGTCTTCTTGCCATAGCGGATGCCCAGGCCGCAAAGCTGATGGCGGCAAATATGGAATCGGAAGCAGAAGCACAAGAGCAGGAAGAATATCAGGAAAGAGAAACAAATGGAAAACCCAGGGTGGAAATGAATCTTTCTTCTATCCAAAGGGATTTGAAGATTAAGTTTGTAAACAGTCAGACCGGGAAACTAATTTCCAATGTCGGCTTTGAGGTGGAGATCACGAAGCCTTCGGGAGAAATTTACAGCAAGGACGACCATGACCGGGATGGTATTATTTACCAAAAAGATCTGGAGCCCGGGAAATATTCGGTAAAGCTGACTGCACCGTCCTCCAGTGAGGAGTTCGATATTTCCTATGATGCTATCAAAATTACAGTCAGGGATACCATCGAATATAAGAAGGTGGATGTGGCCGACGAAGTAAAGACGGAATCCCAGGTCAATGCGGCGGTAGAGGATACGAAGGTGAATGAGACTGTAGTGGAGTCTACCAATACCGATACCGTGGAATGGGTGGAATCCACCAAGACATTGATAGAAGGAACGGAACAGAAGGAAGAAAGCTACGAGAAGGTAGACAGCAGCAAGATTGCAGATCCGGGAAAGAAAGCAGCAATCGGGTTCCGTTTGCTGACACAAGAGAACCAGCCCACAGAAACGCCGGCGCAGGAGTCGACGCCAACGTCAACACCGGAATCGACAGAAAAGCCAGCAGAAGAGAAAACACCGGAACCCACGGCAGAGTCAACGCCGGATCCAACGGCAGCGCCGACTGCAACTGAAAAACCGACAGAAGCACCAACAGAAGAACCGGAAGCTACTGCTACTCCGACCATCAAGCCAAGTGCCGAACCAACAGCAACACCTACGATCAAGCCATCGGCAACACCTGCTGCAACAGCGACGCCTTCCGCAAGTCCTAAGGTGACAGCAACGCCCACAGTTTCGCCGACTGTAACACCCACAGTTTCACCGACCGCAACACCGAATAAAGCGGAAACGGATACCAAGAGTGACTTAAAGACGACGGACGGTGAAAAGCTTTATGTCAAGAATTCCGACGGAACCTTCCGGGAAGCTAAGTATGCGGATTTCTACAACAAAGATATTAAGAGCTTCTACCGCAAAATCACCAAGACGACCGGAGAATATCGTTACACCGGTTGGCAGGAAATTGACGGGAAAACCTATTTCTTTGATAAGAACGGAGATAAGGTTACCGGTGAGCAGGTCATTCAGGGGGCAAAATATACCTTCAACAGTGACGGCTCTTTAAATACCGGCTCCGGACATCTGGGAATTGATGTGTCGAAATGGAACGGAAGTATAGACTGGAATGCAGTGAAGAACAGCGGGGTATCCTATGTGATCATCCGCTGCGGATATCGCGGTTCTACAACAGGTGCACTGATTGAGGATCCTACCTTCAGAACCAACATAAAGGGGGCTCTGAATGCCGGACTTAAGGTTGGGGTGTATTTCTTCACGCAGGCAACGAATGAGGTAGAGGCAGTAGAAGAGGCCTCCATGGTTCTGGGACTGATTAAGGGCTACAATATTTCTTATCCGGTATTTCTGGATGTAGAGTCAAGCAACGGGCGCGCAGACGGCATCGATACTGCTACCAGAACCGCCGTATGTAAAGCCTTTTGCCAGACAATTCAGAACTCTGGCTATAAAGCAGGAATTTACGCCAATAAGACATGGTTTAGTGAAAAGATCGATACGCCCAGCCTGACAGGTTATAAAATCTGGCTGGCACAGTATGCGGCAGCGCCCACCTATAGCAGAACCAAATATGATATGTGGCAATATTCCTCTAAGGGCTCGGTGTCAGGAATCAGCGGAAACGTAGATATGAATATCAGCTATATGGGATATTAAAAGAACAATATAAGAATAAACGAATGGAGAAGAAAAATGAGAACTTATTTAGTAACAGGCGGTGCGGGCTTTATCGGCTCCAATTACATCCACTATATGTTTAAGAAGTACGATAATGAGATCCGCATCATCAATGTGGATGCCCTGACCTATGCAGGTAATCTGGAGAATCTGAAGGATGTTGAAAAACGCAGCAATTATACCTTCGTCAAGGCAGATATCTGCGACAAAGAAGCGATTGCCAAAATTTTTGCCGAAAATGACATAGACAGGGTAGTTCACTTTGCGGCAGAAAGCCATGTTGACAGGAGTATTAAGAATCCGGAGGTCTTCGTGCAGACCAATGTACTGGGAACAGCTGTCATGCTGAACTGTGCAAAGGCAGCCTGGGAACAGCCGGACGGAAGCTTCAAGGAGGGAAAGAAATTCCTTCATGTGTCTACGGATGAGGTGTACGGCTCCCTGGAGGAGGACGGAGGCTATTTCTATGAGACGACTCCTTATGCGCCTCACAGCCCTTATTCTGCCAGCAAGGCAAGCTCAGATATGCTGGTAAAGGCATATATGGATACCTACAAGTTCCCTGCCAACATTACAAACTGTTCCAACAATTACGGACCTTATCAGTTCCCGGAGAAGCTGATCCCTCTGATCATCAACAATGCGCTTCAGGGAAAGAAGCTTCCTGTTTACGGAGACGGAAAGAATGTCCGCGACTGGCTCTATGTGGAGGACCATGCAAAGGCAATTGATATGGTACAGGAGAAGGGAAGATTATTTGAAACCTACAATGTAGGTGGTCATAATGAAAAGCAGAACATTGAAATCATCCATATTATTTTGGATACCTTAAAGGAAATGCTTCCGGATGAAGACCCCAGAAAGAAGCTGATAAGTGAGGACTTGATTACCTATGTGGAGGATCGCAAGGGGCATGACCGCAGATATGCCATTGCACCGGATAAAATTAAGTCTGAGATCGGCTGGGAGCCTGAAACCATGTTCAAGGAAGGAATCAGACGTACAATCGAGTGGTTTTTTGAGCATGAGGAGTGGATGAAAAATGTGACCAGCGGTGATTACCAGAAATATTACGAGGATATGTACAAAAACCGTTGAATGTCAGAATAGTGGCTGAATGAAGGTTTGGGAGTGATTTACAATCACTCCCATTTTGTGGTATACTTATAAAAGCTATGCGTATGTACCGCTTATGCGGTGGAACGGAGGAAGGTTTAAATGAAAGGGATTATTTTGGCGGGAGGCTCAGGAACCAGATTATACCCCCTGACGAAGGCAATCAGTAAACAGATCATGCCGGTTTATGATAAACCAATGATTTATTATCCGCTGTCAACCTTGATGCTGGCTGGAATTCGGGAGATTCTTATCATATCCACTCCCCGTGATCTGCCTGTTTTTGAGGAGCTTTTAGAAGACGGAAGTCAGTTGGGAATGTCCTTTTCTTACGCGGTTCAGGAACAGCCAAGAGGGCTTGCGGATGCATTTATTATCGGAGCTGATTTTATAGGGAAGGACAGTGTGGCACTGGTCCTTGGGGACAATATTTTTTACGGACAGAGCTTTTCGAGAGTGCTTCGTGAGGTGGCTGCAAGGCAAAAGGGAGCAACGATTTTCGGTTATTATGTACGGGATCCCAGAGAATACGGTGTGGTAGAGTTTGACGAGAACGGCAGGGCACTTTCCATTGAAGAAAAACCGGAAAAACCCAAGAGTAATTATGCTGTACCGGGCTTATATTTTTATGATAATGACGTGGTAGAAATTGCAAAGAATGTGAAGCCTTCTGCCCGCGGCGAGATAGAAATTACCAGTATAAACAATGAATATCTGAGAAGAGGCACTCTGATGGTGGAAACCCTTGGACGAGGCTTTGCATGGCTGGATACGGGGAATCATGATTCCCTGCTGGATGCGGCTGACTTTGTAGCGGCTTTTCAGAAGCGTCAGGGACTATACATTTCCTGCATTGAAGAGATTGCCTATAAGAGAGGCTTCATTGATAAAGAGCAGCTTTTGAAGCTTGCAGAGCCGCTGATGAAGACCGACTACGGAAAATATATGAAGGAGGTTGCTGAAGGACTGTAATCCGGGAAAGGAATATCCGGTTTACAGAACAGTCCGGTGACGGAAAAGAGGAAAGATGGGTAAGATAACAGTTGAAACATGTGAAATAGAAGGATTAAAGGTCATCACGCCCCAGGTATTCGGAGATGCCAGAGGATATTTTATGGAGACCTACAATTATAATGACTATAAGGAAGCCGGAATTGATCAGATCTTTGTTCAGGATAATCAATCGGCATCTGTAAAGAATGTGCTACGCGGGTTGCATTTTCAGATCAATTTTCCCCAGGACAAGCTTGTGAGAGTTGTATCCGGAGAAGTATTTGATGTGGCGGTTGATTTGCGGCCGGGCTCTGCAACCTACGGGAAGTGGCATGGAGTTGTCCTTTCCGCTGAGAATAAGAAGCAGTTCTTTATTCCCAAGAATTTTGCACATGGCTTTTTGGTTTTGTCTGATTATGCGGAATTTGCCTACAAGTGTACGGATTTCTATCATCCAAACGATGAAGGTGGTCTTCGGTTTGATGACCCGGAAATCGGCGTGGAATGGCCCATCGCTCCCGGAGCAGAACTGATCATGTCCGATAAGGACCAAAAGTGGGGCGGCATCAGGGAATATACGGAAAACAGAAAGAATGGATCATTTGTATGAAGGATAACGGAAAGAAAGAAAAAGGACAGGGATTGAGGCTGCCAAGGCCTGTCGGAATCGGGATTTTTTATACGGTATGCATCATTATGGCAATCGTGGTGCTGACGCACAACAATCCTCTTGCACCGGACCAGGATACGGAAAATTTGAAAAAGTTCTGTGCCTGTGCGTTGCTTTTGCTGGCATGCATCATCTTTGGCGTCTACTATGACAGGCTTCTCATTTTGCCGAAGGAGCTTTGGCAGAGCAGGGAACTGATCTGGAAGCTGTCAAAAAACGACTTTAAAAAGAGATATGCAGGCTCTTATCTGGGCTTTGTATGGGCGCTTGTTCAGCCGGTTGTCACGGTGGTCATGTACTATATTGTATTTGACAAGGTTTTTCAGACAAGAAGCCAGCTGGTGGCCAGTGGGGTGGAGGTTCCTTATGTGCTGCATCTGACAGCCGGGCTGGTGCCGTGGTTTTTCTTTTCGGAGGCAATTACGAACGGAACCAATGCACTTATGGAGTACAGCTATCTGGTAAAAAAGGTGGTATTTAACATCAGTATTTTACCGATCATCAAGCTGATCGCAGCAACCTTCATTCATGTGTTTTTTGTAGCTGTGTTGCTTGTGGTGGCTGCTTTTTACGGCTATTACCCCAGTATTTATACGATACAGGTGGTCTATTACAGCTTCTGCCTGTTTGTGCTGGTACTCGCCATGAGCTATTGCACCTGCGCGATTGTTGTTTTCTTTAGGGATCTTGCCCAGATTATTAATATTGCGCTGCAGGTGGGGATGTGGGCAACCCCGATTCTGTGGAATATCAATATGCTCAGTGATCCCAAGATCATCACGTTGTTTAAACTGAATCCGTTGGTCTATATTGTCAACGGTTATCGAAATGCGATTTATGGGAATGAATGGTTCTTTGAACACTTTTATTCCTCTACTTATTTTTGGATTTTTACAGTAACCCTTTTCTGCATTGGTTCTCTGATTTTTAAGAGGCTGAAGGTGCATTTTGCGGATGTGCTCTAGGATTCAGGCAAAAAGGTTTAGCGGGAGACGCGTAAATGGAAGAAAAAAAGATTGCCATACAGGCGCAAGGCGTGGAAAAGGCTTATAAACTTTATGACAAGCCCTCAGACAGACTGAAGGAAGCGCTGGGCTTAAGCCGTAAAAAAAGATATAAAGAGCATTATGCCCTAAAGGGTGTGGACCTGACCGTATACCAGGGAGAAACCGTGGGAATTATCGGAACGAACGGCTCAGGGAAGTCCACTATTTTGAAAATTATTACCGGTGTGCTTAATCCTACCCGCGGCAGTGTTCAGGTGGATGGCAGGATATCTGCCCTGCTTGAGCTGGGAGCAGGCTTTAACATGGAATATAACGGTATAGAAAATATTTATTTAAACGGCACGATGATGGGATTCTCCAAGAAGGAAATTGATGCAAAGATGGATGATATCTTAAGCTTTGCAGATATTGGAGATTACGTCAATCAGCCGGTAAAGACCTATTCAAGCGGTATGTTTGTGCGGCTTGCTTTTGCGGTTGCAATTAATATCGAGCCGGAAATCCTGATCGTGGACGAAGCGTTGTCTGTAGGAGACGTATTCTTTCAGGCAAAATGCTATCATAAGTTTGAAGAATTTAAAGAAATGGGGAAGACAATTCTCTTTGTAAGTCATGATTTAAGCAGTATCAGCAAATACTGTGACAGAGTGATCCTTTTGAATCAGGGAATTAAGCTGGGAGAAGGATCACCGAAGGAGATGATCGATGCTTACAAGCAGGTGCTGGTAGGGCAGTATCCCCTGCCGGATGAAAATGAAGAGTTCATGGAAGATGCTCTTCCCGTAAATACGAAAGTAGATACAGATACAAATCATGGAATAAATGCGGAGGCAGAGGGATTAAATCCTGATTTACTTGAGTACGGAACGAAGGCAGCATGCATTGAGGAATATTACGTCGAGGACGATGCCGGACGACACAGCAGCTCCATCATAAAGGGCAGTGAATGTACCGTGCATATGACAGTGCGCTTCACGGAGACGATTCAGGCACCGATCTTTGCCTTTACAATTAAGAATATCAAGGGTGTAGAGATCACCGGAACGAACACGATGATTGAAAAAGCCTTTTTGGAACCGGTGGAAGCAGGAAGTGTGAAACACATAGCGTTTCGCCAGAAGCTGGAGCTGCAGGGGGGAGAATATCTGCTTTCCCTGGGCGTTACCGGCTATGAAAATGAGGACTTTAAGGTTTATCACAGACTCTATGATGTGATGAATATCACCGTGATCTCAGACAAAAATACAGTGGGTTACTATGACATGAATTCTACGGTGACTGTAACTGACCGGGCATAACCGGTATGGCCGTGCAGGTGGGGACAGAGAGGACAGGAAATGAGTGAAGGGATAAAAAGACCACAGACCATCCATTTAAAGGAAGAGGAATTACTTTCCGGGTTGCCGGAAAAAATCGGAAAGGTGACCTTGGATTATCGCTTTTATCCGGGAGAAGACCTGTACAGTGACGGCGTGGTAGAAGAGGAAATACTGAATATTGTCAAGGATTGTTCCAGGGTGGAATATCCCTCTATCATTGAAGAACGAAAGAGCTGGCCGATCCTTTATCATTTGTCACCGCTTCGTGGAAACATTGTAGACTGGCTGCCAATCAAGCCTACCGACAAGGTACTTGAAATCGGTTCAGGCTGTGGTGCCATTACGCAGAAGCTGTCTGAAAAGGCAGGAAAGGTTACCTGTATTGAGCTTTCGGCTAGAAGAAGCCGAATCAATGCCTACAGAAATCAGGATAAGGATAATGTTGAAATTCATGTTGGAAATTTCAGTGATATTGAACCTACCCTGGCAGAGGACTATGACTTTGCATGCATGATCGGTGTATTTGAGTATGGAAAATCCTATATTCATACGAAGACACCCTATGAGGATTTTCTGAAGATCATGCAGAAGCATGTGAAGAATAACGGCTGTATTGTAATAGCGATTGAGAATAAATTTGGATTAAAATATTGGGCAGGCTGTAAGGAGGATCATTCGGGTCTTTATTTTGATGGACTGGAGGGTTACCCGGAGGGCGGAAGTGCCCGTACCTTTACCCGAAAAGGTCTTGAACAGATTTTTAAGAACTGTGGGGTTACAGACTACTCTTTCTACTATCCCTATCCGGATTACAAGCTTCCCACAACAATATACTCCGACAGAAGGCTTCCCAGGCAGGGAGAGCTTACAGATAACATGCGTAATTTTGACAGGGACCGCATGGTTCTTTTCCATGAAAAATATGTGTTTGACGAAGTCCTGAGTGATCATCTCTTTGACATCTTTTCCAATTCTTATCTTGTGGTAATCGGAAAACAGCCCGATATCAACTATGTGAAATATTCCAATGACCGGGCAGGAGAATATGAGCTTCGGACGGAAATTGCAGATACCCCTGAGGGGAGAGTTGTGCGGAAGGTTGCGCTGAATGAGAGCGCAAAAGAGCATATTGGCAGGCTGGCCCATTTTTATGAACTGCTGAAGGAGCGCTATGAGGGAAGCGGCTTGTCCATTAATCCCTGCAGGCTTTCAAAGGAGGGCGGATACGCGGAATTCCCTTATGAGAATGGAACTACTTTGGAGGAGCTTTTAGATCAGTGCCTTAAGAATGAGGACATGGAAGAATTCTACAGGCTTTTTGACAGGTACTGTGAGCTGATTGCCTATGGGGAAGAAAAGGCTGTTTCTGATTATGACCTGATCTTTGCCAATATTTTGGTGGATGGAGACAAATGGACGGTCATCGATTATGAGTGGACGGTGGAAAAGCAGATTCCGTTTGAGGAGATCGCATTCAGAGCAGTTTATTGTTATGTGCTGGAGGAAGAGAAGAGGAATAAAATAAATCTTGATTTAATTTTGAATAAGTTAGGGATCAATCAGCAAAGAGTGGAAGATTATCAGGAAAAGGAACAGGCTTTCCAAAAGCAGGTGACCGGTAAGAGAATGTCCATGGGAGAAATCCGGGCAGCGATGGGAACCTATGCAGTAGATCCCAAGATGCTGATGGAACGTCATCTGCAGAAGATTCTGGATCAGCGGATCCAGGTATATTTTGACAGAGGAAACGGATTCCATGAAGAGGATTCGGTTTATCTGCCTGATATCTATACAGATGAAAATCACCTGAGCGTTGAAATTCCTCTGGACGGAAATGTCAGAAATCTTAGAATTGATCCTGCCGACAGAAGCTGTGTTGTGAAGCTTCAGGAGCTTAAGCTGAACGGAAGTGAAATACCGATTCAGAAGAAGTATTTGGAAACAAACGGGAAAACCATTAAAAACGGGTGCTTTGCCTTTGCAACAGCGGATCCGAATATTGTAATCAAGGTTTCGCAGCTGCCTATGACGGGAGAAAATATTCTTTCAGCCAGGATGGAAGTTTCACCAGTTTCAGGGGAACTGGCGGAGGATATAGCCGGTTCGGCAAAAAAATGGTTTTAGGATAAAAGTGATAGAGCGAGGAAAAGCCGGTGACAGATCTTAAGCAGTGTGTGAAGCAAATACTGATCAACAAACAGCATAGGGCATATGAGAAAGAGGTCAGGGTAAGAAACTTAAATTATGACAGATGGATCAGGGAGAAGGAAGCTGCGCTTAAAGTTGAGGAGTCTTTTTCTTCACAAAAAGCAAAAAGTCTGACAAATGATTTCTTGACAGGTGTTTTTGAGAGTCGAGAGAGAAAAAATGAAGGAAATCCTTCGAAATGTGACGAATTTTGTCTCAAATATGAAATTGAGGGGCAGAAAATTGTCTTTATTTTGCCAAAAATATTTTTGATTCCCGGAGGAACCGACTTTGTCGGGAATTTGAGTGCGGATGTTATTCTATTGGCGTTATACGATGGAAAAATCAGCGAAATTGCATTAGAACTGATTTTGCAAAAATTTAAAGAAAATGAAAATTTAATCCTGATTTATGGTGATGAGGATGTAAGGAGAAAAAATACCGGAAAAGAAAATGGCACACAGGAAGAAGAAAGAACAGATCCCTGGTTTAAGCCGGACTGGTCTCCCGACAGATTCTTATCCGGTTTTTATTTTGGAGGACTGGTTGCAGTAAGAGCAAAAGCATTTCAGGAAGCACTGACTTGCCTCGCAGAAGCTGGAACGGCAGAAGAATCAGAAGAAGAAACAGCAGATGAACTTACAGATGCGTTAAACATTTGCTACCGTATTTTTTATGAAGTGATTAGGAGGCATAACGGATTTTCGAAGGGACACGGGGAGAAGCAGGTTCCGGTGGGACACATCAGGCAGGTGTTGTTTCACAGTACCGAAAGCGGATATGAGCAGATCCGGGAACTTAGACTGCCGGCAACCGAGCGGGAATTATTTGGCGATTTCCTTCTGTCCGTGATCATTCCATCCAAGGATAACCCTGAGGTGCTCTTTCAGTGTGTTCATTCTATACTGGAAAAAACGATTGCAAATTATCCGTATGAAATCCTCGTGGTGGATAACGGAAGCAGCGGAGAAAACCGTAAAAATATTATGGTGGGACTGTCAAGGCTTGAAAAGACAGACAAATTCTTAGGATGCAGGTATCTGTATCAGCCTATGCCTTTTAATTTTTCCAGAATGTGTAATCTTGGCGCTAAGGAAGCTAAGGGAAATCTGTTACTCTTTTTAAATGATGATATGGAAGTAATTCAGCCGGACTGGATGACGCTGATGGTGGAAAAGGCACTTTTGCCTTATGTTGGCTGTGTGGGAACAAAGCTCTTATACCCTGACTCCGATATCATTCAGCATGCCGGAATTACGAACCTTCGTGTGGGACCGGCCCACAAGCTGCAGTTTCTAAGTGACGGGCAGGTTCATTATTTCGGAATGAACCGGGGGGTACACAATATGCTGGGAGCGACAGGCGCCTGCCTGATGATGCGCAGGGAGGTGTTTGAGGAGGCAGGAGGCTTCAGAGAGGAGCTTGCAGTTGCTTTCAATGACGTGGATCTTTGCTATACGGTTTATGAGAACGGTTATTACAATGTGGTAAGAAATGATGTGGTGCTGTATCATCACGAGTCCCTAAGCCGGGGAAAGGATGGGGAATCGGAGGAAAAGCAGCTCCGGCTTTTGAAAGAGAAGGATATTCTTTATGAGCATCATCAGGAGCTTTACGGAAAGGATCCCTTTTATCATCCTTATCTGACGAATGATATGCTGGAGTCGGAGTATTCACCCGCATACCGCTATGAGGTTACCCTGTCAATGCCCTGGGCGGGAGCAGCGCTTTGTACGGAAGAAGTACAAAATGCCAGAGAAGACCGTTGCCTGGTGGTCGGCATGGAATGTGCGGTGGATCTGTATAAGTGGCAGTATGGAGTATCTCCCTCTGTGGGGAAGGTGAAGCCTTCCTCTGATGAAATGGGTTATTATTTTCAGGGATATTCTTTTGTGATTGGAGCGGATAACGCGTGTTATAAAAAGAAGCTTTTGCTGAAAAATAAGGAAAATGGTGCGGTTTTGGGCATCCCAATGGAGCAGCGCTACAGACAGGATATCAAAAACAATCTGAAGGATCAGTTAAATGTAGATTTAACAGGATTTGCAGCCAAGCTGCAAAAGAATGCTTTAACGCCGGGAGTCTATCAATTTGGGATGCTGGCGTCAGATCAGTGTTCCAGGCAGAAACTTGTGAACTGGAGCAATTGGGTGTTGGAGGTGAGCACGGATGAGTGATATGCAGGAAAATGGACAGAAGGAGCTGCAGGAGGAGATCATAGATTATAAGGATGCTTATGAAAAGGAACACCTGCGGAATGCAGATCTTGCAGGGAGAGTGGCAGATTTGGAGGCAAGATGCGATGATCTGGATTTTAAGTTAAGCAGAATTAAGAATAATCCTTTGTGGAAAGCGTCAGCACCGCTCCGCCGGGGAATGCATTTTGTCCTGCGTCAGAAGACAAGGCTGAAAAACTGCGGAAATTTGCGCGGCGTAGTCGCAAAACTCAAATACAAGAAAATTGAGCGGGAGGCAATGGAAAACTACGGGACTAAAAGTTTTCCCACACCTGAGGAGGCTAAAGTGCAGCGGGAGGCGCGCTTTGACAGAATGGTGAAGATCAGCATTCTGGTTCCCCTTTGGAATACACCGGAGGACTTCCTGCGTGAAATGATTGAATCCGTAACTGCACAGACTTATGAAAACTGGGAACTGTGTCTTGCGGACGGCTCGGATGACGCGCATGAATATGTAGCAGGTATTGTTCGGGAATATCAGGAAAAGGACGGCAGAGGAAGGATTCTTTATCGGAAGCTTG
Organism: Bacillota bacterium; assembly: GCA_030526045.1. GTDB lineage: Bacteria > Bacillota > Clostridia > Lachnospirales > Lachnospiraceae > Suilimivivens. The sequence continues at coordinate 12,145 of JAUNDN010000024.1, forward strand.
AGAAGAATGAGGGAATCGCAGGGAATACCAATCAGTGCCTTACAATGGCAACCGGAGAGTATATCGGATTGTTTGACCATGATGATATTCTTCACCCCGGTGTGCTTTATGAATATGTGAAGGTAATCAATGAGAAGCAGGCAGATTACATATACTGTGACGAGACTACCTTTAAGAGCGGAGATATCAATAAGATGCTGACAATGCATTTTAAGCCGGACTTTGCCATTGATAATCTTCGTGCAAACAATTATATTTGTCATTTCAGCGTGTTTGCAAGAGAGCTTTTAGACGGAACGGAGCTGTTCCGCCCGAGATTTGACGGAAGTCAGGATCATGATATGATTCTGCGCCTCACCGACCGGGCAAAGAACGTGGTACATGTGCCGAAGCTTCTTTATTATTGGAGGAGTCACCCCGGCAGTGTGGCATCCGATATCAATGCCAAACCGTATGCTATCCAGTCAGCGAAGGATGCGGTGGCAGATCATCTGCGCAGACATGGCTTTACACACTTCCAGATTACCTCCACCAGAGCCTTTGAAACGATCTTCAAGATCCGGTATCAGATTTTGGGAAGCCCGTTGATTTCCATTGTCATTGCCAATAAGGACCATGTGAGCGACCTGCGGCGCTGTGTTTCTTCTATATTGGAGAAATCTACCTACGAGGATTATGAAATCATTATTGTGGAGAATAACAGTGAGGAAAAGGAAACCTTCGAATATTATGAGGAGCTACAGGGAAACGATAGAATAACGATTGTTACCTATGAAGGAGAATTCAACTATTCTGCAGTGAATAACCTTGGTGTCAGGAATGCAAAGGGCGAGTATATCCTCCTTCTAAACAATGATACCCAGGTGATCACTGTCAATTGGATGGAAGAGCTTTTGATGTATGCACAGCGTGCGGATGTGGGAGCTGTGGGTGCGAAGCTTTATTATGCGGACAAGACCATTCAGCATGCAGGGGTGGTTCTGGGACTTGGTGCGCACCGGACCGCCGGACACAGCCATTACAAGCAGCATCGGGAAAATCTGGGATATATGGGAAGACTGTGCTATGCCCAGGATGTCTCGGCTGTTACAGGAGCCTGCCTTCTGGTGAAAAAAGCGCTTTATGAAGAAGTGGGGGGACTTGAAGAGGATTTTGCTATTTCGCTGAATGACGTGGACTTCTGCCTGAAGCTCCGGGAAAAGGGCTATCTGAATGTGTTTACTCCCTTTGCTGAGCTGTATCATTTTGAGTCTGTATCCAGGGGCCTGGATGATCAGGGACAAAAAGCACAGCGGTATAATCGGGAGTCAGAGCACTTTAGGCAGAAATGGAAGGAAGTGCTTGATGCAGGCGATCCTTACTATAATCCAAATTTTTCACTTGACCGCAGTGACTTTGCTTTGAAAATATAGTCATACTATGCTATAATGGGCGAAGAGGAAAAACGGGTAATGCTGAAGACGGCATATCGTTTTCCTGCGGGCTTCATAGCCCGGCATAATAAGCTTGAAATGAAAAATGAAAATAGAAACAGGAGGGAAAAAATGAGCTACGCAGAGCAGTATAAATTTTGGCTTGAGGATGCCTATTTTGACGAGAAGACCAAGGAAGAGTTAAAAGGCATTGCTGACAATGAAAAGGAGATTGAAGATCGCTTCTACAAAGAACTTGAATTCGGTACCGGCGGACTTCGCGGCGTGATCGGTGCCGGAACAAATCGTATGAATATTTACACCGTAAGGAAGGCAACACAGGGACTTGCAAACTATATTATCAGTCAGGGCGGTAAGGACAGAGGAGTTGCCATTGCATATGACTCAAGAAGAATGTCACCCGAATTTGCAGATGAGGCAGCCCTGTGTCTTGCAGCAAACGGTATTAAGGCCTACGTATTTGACGCACTCCGCCCCACACCGGAGCTTTCCTTTGCACTGCGCAAGCTGAACTGCATCTCCGGTATCGTGATCACGGCAAGCCATAATCCTCCGGAATATAACGGCTATAAGGCATACTGGGAGGATGGCGCGCAGGTAACGGCTCCCAGGGATAAAGAGATTATTACAGAGGTTAAGAAGGTTACGGATTACCATGCAGTGAAGACGATGGATAAGGACAAGGCTATAGCGGAAGGCCTTTATCAGGTGATCGGCAGCGAAATCGATGATGCTTACATGGTAGAATTAAAGAAACAGATCATTCATCCCGAAATCATCAAGGAAGTTGCAGATGATATTAAGATTGTATATTCGCCTTTCCATGGTACCGGTAACGTACCCGTAAGAAGAATTCTTTCCGAGCTTGGGTTTAAGCATGTATATGTGGTTCCTGAGCAGGAACTGCCGGATCCCGATTTTACGACGCTGGAATATCCGAATCCTGAGGATCCGAAGGCATTCAGCCTTGCACTGAAGCTGGCTAAGGAAAAGAATGCGGATATTGTCCTTGCCACCGATCCGGATGCGGACAGGCTCGGTATTTATGCACTGGATACTAAGACCGGAGAATACGTTCCCTTTACAGGAAATATGTCCGGCATGCTCATTGCAGAGTATATTTTAAGAGAAAGAACAGCAACCGGTACAATGCCGGAGAACCCTGCGCTGGTATCGACGATTGTTACAACCAACATGGCATCTGCCATTGCAGCAGAATACAAGGTTAAATTTATTGAGGTTCTGACGGGCTTTAAGTACATCGGTGAGCAGATTAAGTTCTTTGAGCAGAGCGGCTCCAACAATTATGTGTTTGGTCTCGAGGAGAGCTATGGGTGTCTTGCCGGAACCCATGCCAGAGACAAGGATGCAATTGTTGCTGTGATGTGTCTGTGCGAGGTTGCTGCATGGTGTAAGAAGAATGGCATTACCGTATGGGATCAGATGCTGAAGCTTTATGAGAAATACGGCTATTTCAAGGAGACGCAGTATGCAATCACCTTAAAGGGAATTGACGGTTCCAAACAGATTGCGGAAATGATGGATAAGCTTCGCAGCAATCCGCCTAAGAATTTCGGGGAATTGAAGGTTAGAGAACTGCGCGATTACGAGGCGGGCGTGACAAAGGATATGGAGACAGGAGCAGAAAGGTCAACAGGACTTCCCAAATCCAACGTACTCTACTTTGATCTCACCAATGATTCCTGGTGCTGTGCAAGACCCTCCGGTACAGAGCCTAAGATCAAATTCTACATGGGCGTTAAGGGAACCAGTCTTGAGGACGCACAGGCAAAGGTAGAGCAGCTCACAGAGGATCTGAAGAAATATATTTAAGATCAAACAAGCATGAGTCAAGTGCTTGGACAGATAAGAAAACCGCCCTGTATTTCAGGGCGTTTTTCGGCTTTAGTGCACCTTGCGGCGCGTTTGCAATGGGATTTGCCCCAAAGCGGGGAAGATGTGCAGCTTACAGAAGGGAAATATAGGAATTTATTGATGGGAAGTATTCTGAAGGTCAGCAACCTGAAAAAGACGTTGCGGTATTTAAAGAAAAACGGCATAAGGCAGGCATATTATGCAGCAAGGGAACGGGTCCTTTCTGAAAGGAATGACCGGTACGATTATGTATGCCCGGATGAAGCAGCTCTTTGCAGGCAAAGAGAAACGGCAGGGAGCCTCGGTATACGCTTCAGCATTCTTGTGCCGTTATATGAGACAAAGGAAAGCTACCTGAGGGAAATGATAGAGTCGGTGCTTTCACAGACCTATGGCAATTTTGAGCTGATTCTGGCTGACGCCAGCAAGAGCGACAATGTGGAGCAGGTGGTAAAGACCTACACCGACCGTCGGATCATGTACAAAAGATTGAAGCAGAATACGGGCATTTCTGCCAATACCAATCAGGCGCTGATGTATGCCACCGGAGACTATGCAGGGCTTCTGGATCATGATGATGTACTGACACCTGATGCTCTCTATGAGATGGCAGCAGAAATTGCAAGGCAGGATAAGGAAAATATTCAATTACAAATGTTATATTCTGACGAGGATAAGTTTGACGATGGAGAGGGCAACTACTTTGAAGTAAATAGAAAACCAGAATTTAATCTGGATTTAATTACGTCCAACAACTATATCTGTCATTTTCTCGTTATGAAGCGGCAACTGATGCAGGAACTTGGTTTCCGGAGCGTATGCGACGGAGCGCAGGACTATGATCTGGTCCTGCGCGCAGTGAATGTCATGATGGGAAAGGATAAGAACAGGACAACGAAGGAACAGCTTCCCATTGCTCATGTACCTAAGGTTCTGTATCACTGGAGATGCCATCAGGGCTCTACAGCGGAAAATCCTGCCAGCAAGCAGTATGCCTATGATGCGGGAAAGAGAGCGGTCGAGGATTTTCTCCGGGGCAGGGAATGGAAGGGAAAGGTGCGGCATATGAGACACCTGGGCTTTTACCGGGTGGAGTATCAACCGGATCTTCTCAGCAACAGACCGGATACGGCTGTTGTGGGAGGCAAGCTGATTGACAGAAAGAATAAAATAACTGGTGGTATCTATGAAACGAACGGAGAAACACTCTGCCCGCTCTATCTGGGGCTGCATAAGGAATTCAGTGGCTATATGCACAGGGCATCCTTAATGCAGGAAGCACAGGTCGTCGATGTAAGATGCATGAAGATTTCTCCAAAAGCGGCAGAAATTCTGGAAGAAATGCTTGGTCTTCCCTATCTGAGCAATTCGAAAAACGGACACTTTGACTGGCAGGGGAGTCTGAAGGAAACAACAGATTATCTGGAGCTGAGCAGAAATTTCTGTGACAGGATCAGGCAGAAAGGCTGGCGGATTGTCTGGGATCCGGAAATGGTGGAGAAGATCAATTAAATGAGGATTTAGCGATGTGGAAAACAACTGTAGTAATACCAAACTACAATGGAATGAACTATATTGATCAATGTCTGAAGTCCCTGAAAAAGAGCAGCGTAGCGCTGAAAATTATTCTTGTGGATAATGGCTCGACCGACAAAAGCGATGTCTTTGTTAGGGAAAACTATCCGGATGTTCAGATTATTTCATTTACAGAAAATACCGGATTCAGCAAGGCAGTGAACGCCGGAATTATGGCAGCAGATACGGAATATGTCCTGCTTTTGAATAACGATACGGTAGTTGATGAGAAAATGGCAGAGTATCTTGAGAAGGCCATGGATGCTCATGAGAACTGTTTTTCTGCAGCGGCTAGGATGCTCAGTCTGTCTTCGCCGGATAAACTGGACGGAGCCGGTGATCTGTATTGTGCGCTTGGATGGGGATTCGCACGGGGAAAGGATAAGCCGAAGGACCGCTATGGAAAGCCTGGACGTATCTTTTCTGCATGTGCCGGAGCGGCAATCTATCGTAAAAGTCTGTTTGGGCAGGTCGGATATTTTGACGAAAACCATTTTGCCTATCTGGAAGATATTGATATTGGGTATCGTGCCAATATTTGTGGTTATCCTAATCAATATATCCCGGAGGCAGTAGTGTATCATGCCGGAAGTGCGGTAAGCGGTTCCCGGCATAATGAATTTAAAGTGAGGTTGTCAGCCGCAAACAGTGTTTACCTAATTTATAAAAATATGCCGTTTTTGCAGGTGGTTTTGAATCTGCCCTTTTTGCTTGCGGGCTACCTTGTTAAGAGCCTGTTCTTTTTGAAGAAAGGAATGGGCAAGGCTTATTTCGGGGGACTGTGCAGAGGAATCAGACTTTCCTGTTCCGGTGAGGGGCGCCGGCACAAGGTTCGATTTCACATGAAGAATCTGCCGCATTATTTATGGATCCAGGGGCAGCTTTGGATAAACGTGCTACGGCGTTTTGCAGGATGAATTTTGAGTTGTGCTTTTTGTAATAATATTGTAAAATGTTTGCAAGAAGGTAGCAGGATATGATAAAGGACAACCAGAAAGTTTTTAATAGATTGCACTTGCTAGTGGATGCTGTAGTTGTGGCATTCTCTTACTTGCTTGCATGGTATATTAAGTTCTGCACTACTTTTGCCGATACGGAACCCGGTGCAGGCGCCCTGGATATGGGAACTTACTTTAGTTTCCTTTATTTTGTTGTACCTGAATATATTATTCTCTACTATTTTTTCAATATGTATGCGCCCAAGCGTGGAACCAGGCGGAAGTATGAGCTTGAAGGAATCCTGAAAGCCAATACGGTAGGTATTGTGCTCTTTATCGTGGTTCTGTACATGATCAAGCAGCAACACTTCTCGCGGTTCATGATGGGGGCTTTTTTTGTTATTAACATTGTACTTACGACGATCTCCCGTACGCTGATCAGGAACACGCTTCTCTATTTCCGCAAAAAAGGCTATAACCTCAAGTATATTTTACTGATCGGTTATTCCAGGGCAGCGGAGGAGTATATTACCAGAATCAATGCAAATCCCCAGTGGGGTTATGTGGTTCGAGGTATTCTGGATGACAGGATTCCCAGCGGTACGATGTACAAGGGCGTAAAAGTGGTCGGCAGAATTGAAAATATCCGTTACATTCTGCCTGAAAATAAGCTGGATGAGATTGCCATTACCCTTGCGCTAAAGGATTATGACCATCTGGAATCCATCGTAGATTTGTGCGAGAAGTCCGGTGTGCACACAAAGTTTATCCCGGACTATAATTCTCTGGTTCCCAGTCATCCTTACACGGAGGATCTGATGGGGCTTCCGGTGATCAACATCCGTTATGTTCCGCTTACCAATACACTTAACCGGGTCGCAAAGCGGGCAGTGGATATCATAGGATCATCTCTGGGAATTGTGATTTCCTCTCCGATCATGGTAGCGGCGGCTCTTGCAATCAAATTTACCAGCCGGGGACCTGTAATCTTTAAGCAAGAGAGAGTGGGGCTTCATAACAGAACCTTTAAGATGTACAAATTCAGAACCATGGAGATGCAAAGACCTTCAGCCGAGGAAAGTGCCTGGACGGTGAAGGATGATCCCAGAGTTACCGGAGTTGGGAAATTTTTGCGAAGAACCAGCCTGGATGAGCTTCCGCAGCTTTTTAACATTCTGGTGGGAGAAATGTCGCTTGTGGGGCCGAGACCGGAAAGACCCCAGTTCGTTGAGAAATTTAAGGAAGAGATTCCCCGCTACATGATCAAGCATCAGGTCAGACCGGGACTTACGGGCTGGGCACAGATTAACGGATACCGGGGAGATACCTCTATCCGTAAGAGAATTGAATATGATCTTTTCTACATCGAAAACTGGACCATGTCCTTTGACATTAAGATTATGTTTTTGACGCTGTTTAAAGGTTTCATCAACAAAAATGCATATTAAGGTGGGTATTTACAAATCTTAAGGATACATTAAAAAAGCAGTCAGGGGCTTGCTTAAATATAGGTTTTATGAGAAAATAATGTGTTGTGAGAGATCACAGACGATAAAGCCCAAAGAGAATGAATGAATTTGTGAATAAGGGAGAGATTAGTTTATATGGCAACAGAATCAAGAAAACCTGTAAAAAAGAAAAGACCGGTAAAGCATGAACCTGAAAGAAATGTCAGCAGCACCGGTAAAAAGAAAAAGGTACCTGCTTCCGTAAAGAAAAATTCCAAAAAGAAACGCACGAAGATTCTTCTGTTTATTGTAGAAATTTTTGTACTGCTTTTGATGGTAGTCGTTCTTTACGGTGTCCTGAAAACGGAGAAGGTTGGAAAGGTAGAGATCCCGGAGGAAGATATCATCATCAATCCGGTTGTTGAGCAGAAGGAAGAAACGACCATGAAGGGGTACAGGAATATTGCCCTGTTTGGCGTAGACTCTACAACGGGAGCTCTGGACAAAAATACCAGAAGTGACAGTATCATGATTGCATCCATCAACCTGGATACCGGCAAATGTAAGCTTGTCAGCGTTTATCGAGATACCTATCTGAATCTGAGCAATGATTCCTATAATAAGTGTAATGCTGCTTATGCAAAGGGCGGTCCCAAGCAGGCAATCAATATGCTGAATATGAACCTTGATATGAACATCACCGATTTTGTTACGGTTGGTTTTGCAGGGCTGACAGATACCATTGATGCACTGGGTGGCATCATGATCGATGTGGATTCAGAAGAACTTAAGCATATCAACAGCTATCAGATCTGTATGGCAGAGGATCTTAAGAGAAGCTATACACCTGTCACCAGTACGGGATATCAGCTCCTTGACGGTCTGCAGGCTACTGCTTACTGCCGAATCCGTTATACAGCGGGAGATGACTTCAAGAGAGCGGAGCGCCAGAGAGAGGTGCTGATGGCAATTGCCGATAAAGCAAAGACTGCATCTCCGGCAACCCTGAATACCATTGCGAACGATGTGTTTAAGGAGGTTTACACCTCATTAGATATTTCGGAAATTCTGGAGCTTCTTGGTGAGATCGGTAAATATGAAATTGTAGATCAGGGAGGTTTCCCGGAGGAAAGCATGAGAACGACAGGAACCATCGGATCTAAGGGAAGCTGTGTTGTACCGGTGAATCTGGAAGAGAATGTTGCATGGCTGCACGGATTCCTTTTTGAGGATGAAGCGTATACTCCTTCTGAACAGGTTAAGGAATACAGCGAGAAGATTAAAGCTGACACCAGTGGTTATGTTAAGTAAAGGATAACAAAAATAAGAGTCCGCTAGCGGGCTCTTATTTTTACAAATTTTGGGTGGAGACGAAGAAATGATAAAGGTGGATGTCATTATCCCTGTCTATCGGCCGTCGCAAGGATTTCTGCAGCTTCTTGAAATGCTGGATAAACAGACTCTGAAGGCTGAGAAAATTATTCTGATCAATACGGAACAGAAATATTTCGATAAACTGACGGAAGGGAAAAATCTCTTAAATCAATATCATAATCTGGTCATCAGACATATATCCAAGGAGGAATTTAATCACGGGCGAACCCGAAATCTGGGGGTAAGCCTCTCAGACAGCCCCTTCTTTATCATGATGACGGATGATGCCCTGCCGGTGGATGAGAAGCTTATTGAAAGACTTCTTGCCCCCTTTGAGGAGGAAAGTGTGGGCATGACCTATGCCCGGCAGGTTCCTGCCCGGGGGTGCGGGGTAATCGAGAGCTATACCCGTTCCTTCAATTATCCGGCGGTTTCCCATGTTTATACTGCCAAAGACCTTCCGACGAAAGGAATTAAGACTTTTTTTGCATCAAATGTGTGCGCCGCATACAGAAAAAGTATTTTTCAGGAGCTGGGTGGATTTATAGACAGCACCATTTTTAATGAAGATATGATTTATGCCAGAGGAGTGATCAACAAAGGCTGCGGGATTGCTTATGCTGCGGATGCCTGTGTGGCACATTCCCATAATTACAGTGGCTTGCAGCAGTTTGAAAGAAATTTTGATCTTGGTGTATCCCATGCACAGCATCCGGAGGTATTTGCAAACCTTTCTACAGAATCGGAGGGCATTCGTCTGGTGAAGCAGACCTGTGCATACCTCTTGAGAGAAAAAAAGCCGCTTCTGATATTGAAGCTGGTCTGGCAAAGCGGATGTAAATATGCAGGTTATTTTCTGGGAAAGCGTTACGGACACCTTCCAAAGAGACTGGTGAGGCTTTTTTCCATGAACAAGGGCTATTGGAAGTAATAGCAAATGCTGTGATAAGGAAATTTTGATAACAAAAACATCATAAAGCCGTCACAAAAAGAACACAATTAACAGATATACTTGGTTCATAACAAAGGAAAAGCAGAAAAGAGGTAATTGTCATGTACGAAAATAATTATCCAAACAATAATTATCATTATGAAACGGGAGGCGGCACGAACGGTTACTACCAGTCGCCACAAAGCTCCGGAAATCAGGAGAAG
>JAUNDN010000024.1:21952-33251 GCA_030526045.1 Bacillota bacterium
GTAAAAAGATCGTTGTAGGAATTTGCTGCGGTCTGTGTTTTGGTATTTTTGCCGGTCTGGGATTTCAGGCTGTAAATACAGCAAGTGAATTGCTGAAGGAAACGGCCGAAAAGCAGATCAAGGAGATCGGCGCAGCACAGGAAGAGCAGGTCGTTGACGAGACGGAGGTCACTGAAGCTCCGGCCGCAACGCAGGCACCTGTGATCGCACAGACAGGGCAGACAAACGATACCGCACAGGTGGTTCAGACAAATGTGATGAACGTAAGTGATGTGGTGAAGGAGGTTATGCCGGCAGTTGTCTCAGTGAACAATAAATATGTGGAGAAGATGTCCTTCTTCGGACAGTCTTACAGCAGTGAAGCAAACAGCTGCGGTTCAGGTATTATCGTAGGCCAGAACGAAACAGAGCTGCTTCTGGTTTCCAACCATCATGTTGTGGCTTCGGCAGAGGAGCTTACAGTACAATTTATTGACGGTTCTCAGGTACAGGCACAGATTAAGGGAACTGATGAGGAGAAGGATCTTGCAGTCATTGCAGTACAGCTTGCTGATATCAGTGATGAGACCAGGGAACAGATTGCCGTTGCCAAAATGGGAGATTCTGATTCTCTCACGGTAGGGGAACCGGTTATTGCAATCGGAAATGCATTAGGATACGGACAGTCGGTCACAACCGGTGTTGTCAGCGCATTAAACAGACCGATCGGGACTGCGCAGGAAATCAGCGCACAGGAGAATACCGATGCGGAAATTAATACCTTTATCCAGACGGATGCAGCGATTAATCCGGGTAATTCCGGTGGTGCACTGCTGAATATCCGGGGAGAGGTGATCGGAATCAACTCTAACAAGATAGGCGGCTCGGCGGTTGAAGGAATGGGATATGCAATCCCGATTTCCGATGCGGAACCGATTATTGAGGATCTGATGACGAAAGAGACCAGAGTGAAGGTAGATTCGGACAAAAGAGGATATCTGGGTATCACAGGCGTTGATGTGGTAGCTGAATATTCTGAGATATACGGAATGCCTCAAGGTGTGTATGTTTCTTCCGTTATGGACGGAACCGGTGCAGCAGATGCCGGACTGATAAAAGGAGATATCATCACTGCCATTAACGGCGAAGAGATAACCTCCATGTCAGAATTGAAAGAGGAGCTGTGCTACTATGCAGCAGGAACAACGGTGGAATTGACGATTATGCAGGGCAGTCCTACCGGTTATCAGGCTAAGACGGTAAATGTCAAGCTGGGAACACAGAGCAAAACGCAGTAACAGGCATTCTTTTGACGGGAAGCTCATAGATTGTTAGAAAGAAACAGTTATTGATGGGTGATCCGATGAAAAAAAGTATGCAGAAGCTGATTCAATATGGAATTTTAGCAACAGGATTTATGATGCTTTGCCTGCTTGCGGGATGCGGCAGGCAAAGAGATCCTATGGAAAAAATAAAGGATTTGGAGTTTACGGTACTGGCTGAGGAAAATATTCCGGAGGAACTAAAGACCGTTATTGAGGAAAAAAAGAATTCTGCATTTAAGGTGACGTATCAGGATAACGGCTTTTTGTATATCTGTGTGGGGTACGGTGAGCAGGTAAGCGGCGGCTACAGTATTACTGTGAATGCCCTGTATCTGACGGAGAATGCAATCTATGCGGACACGACGCTCCTTGGACCGGATCCGGCAGATCCGGCAGCCGATAAGAAAAAGGCACCCTCCTGTCCCTACATTGTTTTAAAGACGGAGTTTGTTGATAAGCCGGTGGTGTTTGAATAAAGAAGCGGCAGATGTATCGCATTTATACATCTGCCGCATTATCATATACTGCTTACTTTTAGATTTGGAATTTGTCAACGATCTCTTTCAATCTGGTCACGCATTCCTTACTTTCATTAACTAGTTCATAGCCCTCTGCGGTCTTTGAAACGACATCACAGGATTTCTCGGCAATCAGGTTAACTCCCTCGGCAGACTGGCTGACGGTATCGTTAACGTTCTCTATTGCCTCGGCAATTTCATTGATCATCTGGGCAAGCTCCGTAACCTGGGTATTGATTTCTGTCATGGAGGAGGCAAAGGCATTTGCATCTTCTTCGTACTTTTCACTTACTTCTTTGAGGGAAGTATAATCGGATACAACAGTCTGTTCCAGGAAGTCCATAATGGTTTTCAGACAGTCTGTCATGCCGGCAACTGCTTTATTTACCTCAGTGACAATTTCGTTGATACCATCTACGGTCTGGAAGGTTTGGGTTGCAAGGGAACCGATCTCCGTTGCTACCACGGCAAAGCCGCGTCCTGCCTCTCCTGCTCTGGCCGCCTCAATGTTGGCGTTTAGTGCCAGGAGATTTGTCTGGGAAGAAATATTCTTGATATCCTCAGTAAGCTCATTGATCTTGCCAACTGCCTTGGACTGCTCAATGGCAACCTGGCTCTTTTGGCGCATGGTCTCATACATGGATAGCGCCTTGTCGCTGGAGGCAGTGGTCGTATCCCGGAGCTGCCTTGCACGGGAAAGAACGTCCTTTGATGCGGTCTGCCCTTCCTCAGATAAGGACCGAATGGAATCTGCATCGTCCCTGATAGTATTTACATTTCCGGAAATCATGGTAGTGCTTGCGGTTGTTTCCTGCATACCGGCAGCAAGCTCCTGGGTAGTAGCGGAGTTATCCTCAGAGGCAGCGTTGTTTTCCTGCATAATCAAGTCAAGTTTATTTACGTTGGTTAGGATTGTGGACTCCACATCCTCCATGCGGTTTATCATTTCACGGAGAACCCCGCGCATTTCACTGACCGCTTTTGCCATTACACCTGTTTCATCCTTCTGCTTCAGCAGGTTTGCACTGCCGTCGGTCTTCCGGAAATCAAGCTGTGAGGTCTGCTGAACGATTTCGGTAATTCTACGGATGGGGTTTGCAATGCTCCGACCGATAAGAATACCAAGAACTATGCTGATCACCAGGTAAAGAACTATCGCACCGAGAATTTTTGCGGAAAGTGCGTCTGCATTGGCACGAATCTCGGAATCAGGAACCGTCATTGCCAGAGACATGCCATTATTAAGCGGATAGAAGACAAGCGTCTTGTCCTGTCCCTCATAGGAATAATGAAGAGCCTTTCCGGCTTTTTCCGGGTCCAAAAGGGAAGCCTTTAAGGATTCCAGGCTGCCACCGGCTACCGAGGATATGTCTGTACCAACCTCCAGGGAAGGGTGATTGGTAATGCAGCCGTTAGCGTCAACGAGAAATGCATAATCGCTTTCAAAAGCTCTCACCTCTGACACAATGTCGGTAAGCATGGAAAAATCAATATCCATACCGATGATTCCCACGGAGGTGCCATCCACATAAAGAGGAACAACATAGGAAATCATATAAACGTTGATATTTTCATTTAAATAGGGAGACATCCAGATGGGCGCTCCGTTTTCAACGGGAATGTAATACCAGCCTACGTGAGCCAAGTCGGTCTTCTCGTACATGGTAAAGTCGGTTGGCGTAATACTGGTAAAGGGTTCCGTAGTGTTGCCTCTGTTCAGGAAAATACCGGAGGTTGGATCGGTGTAGTCCGGATTATATCGTATGTAGGAGCTGATCGAACCGGAGGTATTTTCACTGAATTTTACAAAATCAGTCATAAGGTCGTTGGTGTATTGCGTCATATAGGCATTGTTACTGAATTTGGAAAAATCCAGACGGTCTAAGGAAATACTGCTGAGTGTATTCACAGACTGCTCGATCATCGCAATCAGTGAATTGATTTCAACACTCTTTGCTTCTACCGTTAAAGCCAGCGTCTGCTCTGCATCTTCGTTTGAAACTTTTCTGGAGTTGCTGATGCTTATAAGTCCGACCAGAGTAGAAGAAAGCAGAGAACATAAGATGACACTGAGTGTAATCTTAATTTTAATTGATTTCAAGGTAACCCCCTCCTTGTAGTGAAATATATCCATAATTATACAATGAATTTGTCGAAAACTCAATTTTAATGTATAATAAGCGCGAAGAAAAACGAAACGGCGCAAAGGAACGTGCTGGGCGCGGAAATGAGGGAACATGCTATTCATCAAAAACGGTACGCTGGTTGACCCGGAATGCGGAAGAATTTTTCGGGCAGATTTAGAGCTTTCGGAGGGGAAAATCAGCAGAATTTCAGAAAAAAAGAATTATGAAAGGGCAGAAGCCTTGGGAGAAGAGGTTATTGATGCCGACGGGCTTATGATTGCCCCCGGACTTGTTGATACACATGTCCACTTCAGAGATCCGGGCTTTACCTATAAGGAGGACATCTTAACCGGCGGGGAGGCAGCAAAGAGAGGCGGCTTTACGCAGATTGTCCTAATGGCGAACACAAAGCCGCCTGTAGATAACCCGGAAACCCTTGCCTATGTCCTAAAGAAGGGGAAGGAAACCGGCATTCGTATTCATTCCTGCGTGAATGTGACAGAAAATATGGCAGGGAAAAAGCTTACCGACATGGAGCTGCTTGCCAGGAAGGGGGCAGCAGGCTTTACAGATGACGGAATTCCCATTCTTGACGAGACATTGGTGAAGGAGGCTATGGAACGGGCAGGTAGGCTTGGAAAACCGATCAGCTTTCATGAGGAGGACCCAAGATTGATTACCAATAACGGAATCCATGCAGGTGAGGCCGCGAAGTATTACGGCATCAGCGGTTCCCCCAGAGAAGCGGAGATCGATCTCATTAGGCGTGACACAGCGCTTGCGCTGGAAACCGGTGCCGAGGTTGTGATCCAACACATCAGTACCGCGGAGGGTGTAGAGCTGGTGAGATGTGCAAAAGCAAAGGGAGCTCATATTCATGCAGAAGCAACACCCCATCATTTTACTTTGACGCAGGATGCTGCCATTCGGAAGGGAACTCTGGCAAAGATGAATCCGCCTCTTCGGGAGGAGGAGGACAGACAGGCAATTATCCGGGGGCTTGCAGACGGAACAATCGATATGATTGCTACCGATCATGCGCCTCATAGTAAGGAGGAAAAGGAAAAACCGATTACCGAAGCACCCAGCGGCATCATCGGTCTGGAAACGGCACTTTCTCTGGGAATCAGGGAGCTGGTGGAGAAGGGTTACCTCACCATGCCTGACCTGATCGGGCGAATGAGTACGGCACCCTGCCGACTTTACGGGCTTGAGGGTGGTACATTAAGGGAGGGAGCGCCTGCTGATCTGGTGTTGTTTAATCCGAAAGAACATTGGATTGTAAAGGACTTTGCATCGAAGTCTTCCAATTCTCCTTTTATGGGAGAGAAGCTGCCGGGAGTGATTTACTATACCATCTGCGGCGGCAACGTGGTATACTGCAAAGGATAATATTTACAGCAGAATAAGATTTTGGACCGGGAGAAGAAGAATGAGCAAGAAGAAAAAGGAACACGCAAAGGTGCTTTCCCAGAGGATGATCGCACCGGATATTTATGATATGTGGATAGAGACAGGACTGGCAAAGGAAGCAAGGGCCGGACAGTTTGTCGGGATTTGTCCGAAGGATGCATCCCGCCTGCTGCCGAGACCGATCAGCATCTGTGAGGTGGATCGGGAGAGAAATGCGCTTCGGATCGTATATCGGATTGCAGGAAAGGGCACGGCTGAATTTTCCACCTGGCAGGCAGGTCAGGAGCTTGAAATCCTGGGTGTTTTGGGAAACGGTTTCCCGGTAGAGGAATATCAAGGGAAAAAGGTGATTCTCATGGGAGGCGGTATCGGAATTCCTCCTATGCTGGAGCTTTTCAAGGAACTGAGGGAGGCAGGAGCCAACGCGGCGGTGATTGCAGGCTATCGGGACAGGCAGCTGTTCCTTACAGAGGATTTAGGCAAGTACGGAGAGGTCTACATTGCTACGGAAGACGGAAGCGTGGGAACGAAGGGGAATGTGCTTGATGTGATGAGGCAGGAAAAGCTAAAGGCACAGGTAATTATGGCATGCGGACCGATGCCGATGCTGCGGGCAATCAAACAGTTTGCAGAAGAAAAGCAGATAGAGGCTTTTATTTCTCTGGAAGAGAGAATGGCGTGCGGCGTAGGTGCCTGCCTTGGCTGTGTGTGCAAGACAACACACAGGGATCATCATTCCCATGTAAATAATGCGAGAATTTGCACGGACGGACCCGTCTTCAATGCAAAGGAGGTGGATATCTGATGAATACCAGTGTATCAATTGCAGGTGTGGAATTCAAAAATCCGGTGATGACAGCCTCGGGAACCTTCGGCTCCGGGATGGAATACAGTGATTTTGTGGATTTGAATAAGCTTGGCGCAGTGGTGACAAAGGGCGTGGCAAATGTGCCATGGCCGGGAAATCCGGTTCCGCGAGTGGCGGAGACCTATGGCGGGATGCTCAATGCCATCGGACTCCAGAATCCCGGAATTGATGTGTTTATTGAAAGAGATATCCCTTTCTTAAAGCAGTTTGACACAAGAATAGTGGTCAATGTCTGTGGAAAGAGCGTGGAGGATTATCTGGAGGTTGTGGAAAAGCTGGGAGATACAGACGTGGATATGCTTGAAATCAACGTGTCTTGTCCCAACGTGAAGGAAGGCGCCATTGCCTTCGGACAGAAGGCAGACTGCCTGTTTGATATTACCTCCAGGATTAAGAAGAAGGCAAAACAGCCGGTGATCATGAAGCTTAGTCCGAATGTGACTGATATCACGGAGATGGCGAAGGCAGCTGAGGCGGCAGGCGCAGACGGTATTTCCCTGATCAATACATTGACGGGTATGAAAATTGATATTCACAGGCGTACCTTTGCCCTTGCAAATAAGACGGGCGGACTTTCCGGTCCTGCAATCAAGCCTGTGGCAGTACGCATGGTCTACCAGGCTTCCCATGCAGTAAAGATTCCTGTTATCGGAATGGGCGGGATTGCAAATGCAGAGGATGCCATTGAATTCCTGCTGGCGGGTGCAAGCGCAGTGGCGGTAGGTGCGATGAATTTTGTCAATCCCTATACGACGGTTGAGGTAGTAGAAGGAATTGAAAATTACATGAAAAAATACGGCGTGGAAGAGATTGGAGAGCTGATCGGCGGTATCCGGGAATAGATAAACAGTTATGAATAAGTTACCTCCTTGTGGCATACATTTACAATAAGTAGACACAGGGAGGTATTTTTGTGGAGTTAATCAAGCGGAATATACATATGGACTGCCTGAAATGTAAGGCGTCAACCCAGATAACACTGGAGGATGACGTGATTATTTCTGATTCCAGACCGGATGCTGCAAAGCTGATTATGGATAGAGGAAATGTTACGATTGATGAGGTGAAGGTAACGGATGATCATGTCAATGTAAAGGGAAAGCTGGATTTTCATGTTCTTTATCTTACGGAAAAGGGGAGCAGTACGGAATCCGGAAATGACGTGGATCAAATGCAGGGAAGTATCCCTTTTGAAGAAATGATTTTTATGGATGGTATCAGAAGCGGAGATGCTGTTGACACAGAGTGGGAAATTGATGACCTCAGTATCAGTCTGATCAATTCCAGAAAGCTCAGCGTCCAGTCACTGATTAACCTGCAGATGAGATGCGAGGAAATCTGTGACGAGGAAACGGCAGTTGATCTTTACAGCCAGGATCCGGTTGAATTCAGGAAAAAGGCAATAAATGTGGCAGCAATGGCAGTACGGAAAAAGGATCTTTTCAGAATCAAGGAGGAGGTTGAAATACCGGGCAGCTTTCCTAATATTCTCTCCATGATCTGGTCAGAAATCGTACCCGGGACAGTAGAGTTTAAGGTGCTGGAGGATAAGATTGCACTTCAGGGTGAACTGAGAGCCTTTTTCCTGTACAGGGGAGAAGGAGATGAGGAGGAAATCTGTCATTATGAAACTACTTTCCCGTTTGCAGGGAGTCTGGACTGTCCCGGCTGCCGGGAGGGAATGATTCCGGAAATCCGCTATCAGGCACAGGAACGGGAGGTGGAGGTAAGACCGGATTTTGACGGTGAGGAGAGAGTCATTACCTTTGAACAGTGCCTGGAGCTTGATATCTGCATTTATGAGGAAGACAATATCGACATTTTATCGGATGTATACGGTGTGGTGAAGGAAGTGTCTGTCCTTGATAAGAATGCTGATTTCAGGAGACTGCTTTCAAGAAGCAGCGGTAAGACAAAGCTTTCCGGTCATTTCAAACTGCAGGAGGAGGGAGTAACGCTGCACAAGCTCCTCCATACAGTAAGCGATCTGAAGATTGCCGAGAAAAATGTGGTGGAGAACGGGATTGAGATAGTAGGAAGCGTAACGCTTCAGATATTCTGCGAATGCGGCGGTGAAAACGGCAGCTACAATGTGATCCGGGGAAACATTCCTTTTCAATATGTGCTTGAAGCAGAAGGAGTCAATGACAACTGTATTTTCCCGGTAGCGGCATTTGTGGATCAGATCACTCCGGCTATTATTGATAATGAAGAAGTGGATGTGAAGTGTGTCCTGTATTTCCGCTCCAATATTTATGAGAAATGGCAGGAAAAAATCGTGGAAGAGATCGTCGTGTCTGAACCGGATGCGGAAAAGATGGCAGCACTTCCGGGAATTGCGGTTTACATGGTAAAGGACGGAGACAGCTTGTGGGATATCGGCAAACGCTACTATGTTCCTGTGTCGGCAATCCGGCAGACAAACAGCCTGACTTCGGATGAGATAAAGACCGGTGATAAGCTTCTGATCGTGAAGGGTTTTTAGTAATAATAGAAAAAGGGTATTCGGTGATGATAGATCCGAATACCCTTTTTGTAGGATTACTGAATTCTACGCTTTATGCTTCGGTTTTGATTCCGGCAGCCTGTGCCATATCATCAAAGCCCTTCATAACGGCATCATAGGTCTTCTTGGAGATGTCAGGAAGCTCTCCTCCCCAGGTCTTTTCTGCCTGCTTGAAGCCCTTTTCAAAGGCTGAACGCATTTCCTCGATCTTGTCAGGATCTCCGCCGGTCAGTGCTGTGGCAAAATCCAGAATGCGCTGTGAGGTCTGGGAAACGCCCCAGTAGCCGTCCTCGGCAATATCTGCCTGTGCCTGTGCTTTGGTTGCGGGATCGACAGAAAAATCACCACTGGATAAAATGCTCCAGATATCATTTGCATTATTGTAGGTTTTTCCCTGCCCCAAAAGCATCTTCTCTACCAGACTCTTGAACTGTGATGTTCTTGCATCTGAATCTGCTTTCAGCTTGGCAATCAAGTTGGCATCGGGTGTATATTTCTTGGCGGAAGCTGCCTTTGCTTCCTGCGAAGGCTCATATACAACACCGGTATCTGCAGCTGTGTTTGCAGCGGCTGTTTCACTTTTTACTTCGGTGCTCTTTGATGGTGCAGAATAAGTGCTGTAGACATCACTAGCACCTGTAACTCCATTTACGCTCATAACTAACCCTCCTTGGTATAGCCTGTTTATACTTACGTGAATATTATCGGCAGGATCGCACGAAAACATTAGAGCTGTGACTTGACGAAATAATTGTCAAATGTATATAATTAAGTACAATCTTAGTGTATAATGTATACAAAAGGCATTAGAGGTACAGAGGGTATGGAAAAAGTAATCAGAAAGGCATATGCAAAGATTAACCTTGGACTTGATGTATTAAGAAGACGCCCGGACGGATATCATGAAGTGAAGATGATCATGCAGACGGTAGATATCTGGGATCAACTTACCTTTACAAGGAGCGCGAAGCCCGGTATCATGCTTCAGATTGCCGGGGCAGAGCTGCCTGCAGGGCGGGACAATCTGATCTGCAAGGCAGCAGAGCTTGTGATGAGGGAAATGAATCTTAATGAAGGAGTGGAAATAGAGCTTGTCAAAAAGATACCCATTGCAGCGGGAATGGCAGGGGGCAGCACGGATGCAGCAGCGGTCTTTCATGGGCTGAATGAGCTTTTTGATTTGGAAATGAGCCTTGAGAAGATGAAGGAACTCGGCGTAAAGATCGGAGCCGATGTACCATATTGCATTATGGGCGGAACAGCCCTTTCGGAAGGAATCGGGGAAAAACTGACAAAGCTTCCGCCGCCGCCGGAATGTGTTTTGGTGGTGGCAAAGCCGGACATCAATGTTTCCACAAAGTTTGTGTATGAGAACCTTCATGCCAACCGGCTGACGGAGCATCCTGACATTGACGGAATGCTTCAGGCAATTAAGGACGGAAATCTTACAGGCATCACGCAGCGGTTGGGAAATGTGCTGGAAACAGTGACAGTGAAGAATTATCCGGTCATTGAACAGATTAAGACGGTCATGAAGGAAGCCGGAGCTGAAAATGCGCTGATGAGCGGCAGCGGTCCTACCGTATTCGGTATTTTTACACAGGAGAGGAGGGCGCAGGAAGCAGAGCGCAGGATTAGGGAGGAAGGGCTTGCTTTTCAGGTATTTGTAACGGGATTTTACAATGAAGAAGGTGAAGGGAGGTCATGAGAATGGACGAACAGCTGCAGATTGATATGGATGAATTCCTGCCTCTTCGGGACGTGGTTTTTAACACGCTGCGAAAGGCAATCCTGACAGGACAGTTGAAGCCGGGGGAGCGGCTTATGGAGGTACACCTGGCAAACAGGCTCGGTGTGAGCAGAACTCCTATCCGAGAAGCAATCCGAAAGCTGGAGCTGGAAGGTCTGGTCATCATGATTCCCAGACGCGGTGCTGAGGTGGCAAGGATTACAGAAAAGAGCCTGAAGGATGTGCTTGAAGTACGCCGTGCACTGGATGCGCTGAGCGTAGAGCTTGCCTGTGAGAGAATCACCAAGGAGGATATGGAGCGCCTTTGGGGAGCCTGCCAGGAATTTGAGAGGGCAGCAAAGGGGAAGGATGCATCCATCATTGCCAAGGCAGATGTAGCACTTCACGATATTATTGTGGAGGCAACCGGAAACCTGAGGCTTGCACAGCTTGTGAATAATCTGTCTGAGCAGATGTATCGTTACCGGTTTGTTTATATCAAGGAAGAAAGTAAGCATGATATGCTGGTGGCAGAACACAGGGAAATCTATGAAAGCATTGCAAGCAGAGACAGGGAGCGCGCTGCCCGGGCAGCCAAGCTACATATTGATAATCAGGAGAAATCCATAATCCGGCAGATCCGGCTGGAAAATGAAAGCCGTCTGAATAAGCAGCCTTAATAAGGCTACACTCTTATTAAAGTGAAAACGCGGAAAATAGGAGTGGAAATGAAAAGATTTTATGAGACAGCAGTGATTTTGATCGGAACCCTTGGATGGTGGGGCTATGTGTATCCGGAGCTTTCCTTAACGCAACAGGCGTATGTGCAGGAAAC
>JAUNDN010000024.1:33351-38666 GCA_030526045.1 Bacillota bacterium
GGAGAAATCCGTATAAAAAGCCGGATTGCAGAATATGTATATCAGGTGAAGAAAGATATGGTAGAAAAGGGAGCAGAAGATGATTGATAAAAATGCACCGATTGGTGTTTTTGATTCCGGTGTTGGGGGATTGACTGTAGCACGGGAAATCATGCGTCAGATACCCAATGAAAGGATTGTTTATTTTGGGGATACGGCAAGGGTTCCTTATGGGAGCAAGTCTAAGGAAACAGTTACCAGATTTTCCAGACAGATTGTCCGTTTTTTACAGACCCAGAAGGTGAAGGCAATTGTGATTGCCTGTAATACGGCAAGTGCCTATGCCCTGGAAGAGATTGAGGCAGAGCTTGACATCCCGATAATCGGTGTGGTAAAGCCGGGAGCAAAGGTGGCCGCAGAGACGACCGCAAACGGGAAAATCGGCGTGATTGCAACGGAAGGGACAATCGGAAGTCATATTTATTCAAGATACATAAAAGAAATCAACCCGGAAGCAGAGGTCATCGGAAAGGCTTGTCCTCTGTTCGTACCCTTGGTGGAGGAGGGGCTCTGGCAGGATCCTGTGACGGATGAGATTGCCAAACGCTATTTAACGGAGCTGATCGATATCGGAATTGACACATTAATTCTGGGGTGTACTCATTATCCGCTGATCCGGTCTACAGTGGGCAAAACCATGGGTGATGGCGTAACGCTTGTCAACCCCGCCTATGAGACGGCAAGAGAACTGAAGGAGCTTCTGACAAAAAAGGGGCTGCTAAATGAGGAGGAGGCGAAACTGGGAGACAACCGCTATTGCTTTTATGTGAGTGATGCTGCTGAAAAATTTAAGCGTTTTGCCAATTCTATTATAAAGTACGGTATTTTATCCGCAAAGGTAATCAATATAGAGGAGTATTAATGACAAAAGATATTTTTTTGTCCCTGAAGGGACTTCAGATAGAAAACAGCGAAGAAGCGCAGGAGCTTGAAACCATTACTCCTGCAGACTATTATATGAGAAACGGCAGTCATTACGTGATCTACGATGAGGTCACGGAGGGCTTTGAAGGGACAACCAGAAATATGATCAAATTTAGTGATTCCTGTCTGGAGGTCTCAAAGAAAGGGCTGGTGAATGTTCATATGGTTTTTGAAGAAAATAAGAAGAACATGACCAGCTACATGACACCCTATGGGAATATCCTGATCGGTATCGATACGGGTTCTATTTTTGTAGAAGAGGAAGAAAAAAGGATTCATGTGGAGGTTGCCTATACGCTGGAGGCAAATTATCAGTATCTGGCGGACTGCCGGATTGAGATGAACATTCAGTCAAGGGAGGAAGGCATGAATCTGCTGTAAAATTTGAGGTGAATTTGAGGCGGGATTTGCGACGGGGCAAGGAGCTATATATTTGGGGCACGGGAGAGGAAGAGTTCAAAAAAAGCCACGCGGTGAAGCGACGTAGCGTGGTAAAAACAAAGGAAATAGCAAGAAAAGCCCCGCAGTGAGAGAGCGATGCGTGGCGCAGGAGAGGGAAAGTTCAAAAAAAGCCCCGCAGTGAGAGAGCGATGCGTGGCACGGGAGAGGAAGAGTTCAAAAAAAGCCACGCGGTGAAGGAGCGTGACGTGGCGCGGAAGCAAGAAATGGCGCAAAAAGCCCGAGTCTGATAAACACACAAATGTAAAAAAAAGACAAAATAAAATAACCCTTAGACTTTAAATTTGCTTCGAATAGGTAAAGTCTAAGGGCTTTATTTTTATGTGTGGATTAGATTTTTCTGCTCCGCTTCTGTGTGACGAATACATAGCTTCCATCACGCGTTTCTCGGAGAAACTATTTTACGGGCTTTGCACCGGCTTTTTCCTGTGCCTTTTCCAGAGCGCGTTTGAAGAAGCCTTTCTTCTTGGCGGGAGCAGCGACTGTCTTGCCGTGAAGTCCCTTCACATCCGTGATGTATATTCCGCTGACGACAGCTTTAACTTCCTTTTTGACAGGAACGGAATCAAAAATCTTCTCATCACAGACCAGAGACATGACCTGCGGACCGACCTTCGCTTTCACGATGGGGAGCTTGGTTCCCCGCATCAGCTTGGGCGCCTGCTCAATGACGGCCTGGGGAAGTCCCGATTCCTTCATCTTCATACGCTTCTTATCAATAATCAGCATGGAAACCGTCTGCTTCATGGCATCAAGCTGAGCCTGTTGCTCTGCCTGACGTTTCTGAGCCTTCTTTCCAAGGAAATATAAAACTACAACGGCAATAATCAAAATTGCCAGAATGACTAATAATATAATCGTACCGGTATTCACAATAAACCTCCTTATGTCTGCACTTTATTCCATTTATAAAGCGCGATGCAAAAAATATTTTAGCATTCTTCCTTTAAATAGGCAAGAGGTTTCATTGAATTGAAAGGTTGATTGAGCTATAATTTAGCATAGAGGAAGGAAGAAACGGCATGGAGGTATTGTTACAGAATATACAGATATTCTTTCAATTTATATTCGGACATCTGGTTATGATAAACCTGGTGTTTGCCGTTGCCATTGTCTTTTTTCAGCGGAAGGATCCCAAATCTGTCTGGGCATGGCTTCTGATCCTGTATTTTGTTCCGGTGCTGGGGTTTATCTTTTACCTGCTGGTGGGAACCGATATGCATAAGAAAAAGATGTTCCGCACCAAGGAAATTGAGGACAAGCTGAACAATGCCATCAGGCGGCAGGAAATGCTTCTGCTTGAAAAGGAGCTTCCGGAGTCCTATGCAGAAATGAAGGATTATGGGGATCTGGTGCTCTATCATC
Organism: Bacillota bacterium; assembly: GCA_030526045.1. GTDB lineage: Bacteria > Bacillota > Clostridia > Lachnospirales > Lachnospiraceae > Suilimivivens. The sequence continues at coordinate 36,139 of JAUNDN010000024.1, forward strand.
TGCAGGCATCCGGCGCCATTCTGACGGACGATAATGATGTGCAGTTTATTGTGGATGGAAAGGAAAAGTTCCGTCGGTTGCTTGAAGATATGAAGCAGGCGAGGAAATCTATTCATATTCAGTACTATATTATTAAGGATGATGAAATATTTGCGTCTATGAAAGAAATACTCCTTATGAAGGTCAGGGAGGGTGTGGAGGTGAGAATCCTCTTTGACGGAATGGGAGCCAGATTTGTGAAGCCTGGGGTATGGAAGGAACTGGAAGCATTGGGGATTGAGACAGCAGAGTTCTTTCCACCGATTTTTGGTAAGCTCAATCTTCGAATCAATTACAGAAATCACAGAAAAATCGTTGTAATTGACGGCAGAATCGGTTATGTTGGTGGCTTTAATGTGGCGAGGGAGTACGTAGGGCTGGATGAGAAATTTGGTTACTGGCGGGATACGCATATGCGAATTACAGGATCGGCAGTCAGCTCCCTGCAGGTGCGATTTATTCTGGACTGGAACTTTGCAGCCAAAAAGAGAACACTGTCCTTTGATCAGTATATAGAAGAGGCGGAAGTTAACCCCGGGGCACACTGCCCGGTCCAGATTGTGACCAGTGGCCCGGACTCGCTGGTGCAGAGTATCCGAAATACTTATCTTCGACTGATTCATAAGGCAAAGCGCAGTATCTATATTCAGACACCTTATTTTATTCCGGATGAAGCGATCATGTCGGCACTTATGATTGCAGTGCGTTCCGGCGTGGAGGTCAATATCATGATCCCTTGTAAGCCGGATCATCCGTTTGTTTATTGGGCAACCTATTCCTATGTAGGAGAACTGGTACTTCAGGGAGCAAAATGCTATACTTACAATAACGGATTCCTTCATGCCAAGGGAATTGTGGTGGATGAGCTGGTGCTTAGCTATGGAACCGCAAATATGGATATCAGAAGCTTTGCACTTAATTTTGAGGTGAATGCCATTATTTACGACCGTGACAAGGCAGAGGAAATGGCCGGTTATTTCAGGGAAGACTTAAAACATTGCAGACTGATTACCCGAAATGCCTATCAGGGCAGGACGCTTCTGATCAGATGTAAGGAGCAGATAAGCAGACTTCTCTCACCGGTTCTTTAGGAAATATTAAAACTATGAAAAATTCATAAATAACGGTTTAAGGCTTTTGTTTGTGCCCATTTTATGATATAAAAGAGAAGTGTGCTTTTAGGGCACAAAATAAAAAGGAGATTATTAAGTAGAATGAAAAAGAAAATTTTGACAGCAGCAATTGCTGTTATGCTTACAACAGCACTTGTGGCATGCGGAAATAAGGATACCAGTGAACTGAAGTATTTGAAGGACTTTAAGGCCGAAAAATATGTCGACCCGGGGGATTATAAGAATGTGGAGGTTGAACTTGCACTGCCAGAGGTGACGGATGAATATCTGGATCAATATATTGAGTATATTCTGATGAACAGTCCGGTTTCCACACCGGTTACAGACCGCCCGGCACAGCTGGGGGATGTAGCCAATATTGATTATGAAGGAAAGCTTAACGGTGTGGCATTTGAGGGCGGTACCGCACAGGGATCAAATCTGAGCCTTGGCTCGGGTCAGTTTATTGAAGGCTTCGAGGACGGTGTGGTAGGTATGGAAATCGGAGAAACCAAAGATCTGGAGCTCACCTTCCCGGATCCCTACGATAACAATCCGGATCTTGCAGGAAAGGCAGTCATTTTTACGGTAACCTTGAACAGCCTGAGCAAGCAGGAGACTCCCGAGCTTACCGATGAATATGTGGCAAGCCTTGGGTTGGAAGAATGCAAGACTGTAGAGGAATTCAGAAATTATATGTATGAAGGACTTCTGGAGCAGGAAACTGCGCAGTTTGAGCAGGAAAAGGTGAATGCTGCAATCAGTAAGCTGGAGGAAGGCGTAAAGATCAAGGCGGTTCCGGAGGGAATGGTTACCCGTATGAGTGATACCCTCATTGCCAATATATCCTCTTATGCACAGGTTTATGGTATGGAGATTGGGGATTATGTGGCTACTGTTTACGGCGGTACTGCGGAAGAATATGAGGCAACGCTGCGGGAGCAGGCAAGACTTATGGCGCAGCGCTATATTATGCTTGCGGTAATTGCGGAAAAAGAGGGGCTTGCCGTAACAGATGAGGAACTCAATGAACAGCTCGCACTGGAAGCGGAAAGCTATGGATACTCTACGGAAGAGTATACAGAAGGTATGGACAAAGAGGCCTACCGGGAATATCTGCTGGTTGAGAAGGTCATGGAATATCTTGGAGAAAATGTCACTGTGAACAGCGAAGCGGTTCAGTAAGAAACCGGTGCGCTGTAAAGGGAAGCCGGGCGGAATGTAACTGCAAAGCAAGAGGCTGCATATGAGAAAAAAGCTGGTTAGGTTATTTGCAATTTTCATAGCGTTTTCAATGATGGTTTTAGTGGTAGAACCGGTACGTGCTACCACTATTTCTGATTTGGAAAAGGAAAAGCAGGAGCTTGAGCAGAAAAA
>JAUNDN010000072.1 GCA_030526045.1 Bacillota bacterium
AGTGAACCTAATCTGAAACACATCTCAGGTGTAGTTTGTCTTTTATTTTCCTACAGTAAATTTACGCTATCTAGCAGGGATAAATTTCTGGCAAAACATGAGAAAATCAAGTATAATGAAGTACGGGCCAAAACCCCGTACTTTTATTTTATTTATTAAGGTGATATGCAAAAGAATGAAGAAATGCAGATGGAGTGAATTTTTAAAATCAAAGGCGTGCGCATTCTGCCATACAGCGGCCTCGCAGGGGCTGGCAGTTTGGCTTGCTATGGCTGTGCTGGTGTCAGCCGGATTGCAGGAAGAGGAGGCGCTTGGAAATCCAAGGAGCAGCTATGGGCTTGGGAGCGCCGGATATCTGAAAGAGACGAATTTGCTTTACAGCCTCTATGTGGATACCCCTGAGAGTCAATGGACAGATGCGGATAAGGAGCAGACGCTTTCATCCCTATTGTTGGCGGCAGATTACATAGAGGAACAGGCGGCAGGATATCGCTGCGAAACACAGCTGATCTGTGATTGGCAGGAAAATCCGGAACTGACCGGAAATGCAACGGTGGATTTTGCAATTTCGGATGAGGAAGATTTTGTAGACCGATTGGATGAAGAAATAGCTCTTTGGGTAAAGGAGAAGGTAGACTTTTCCGGTTTGAGAAAGAGTTATAATGCGAAGGGAATTGCACTGCTTGTCTTTGTGAATAATCCGGGGACCTCTTATGCGATTGTTTTTGACGGAGTGGATAATCCCAAGGAGAGCCTGATCCTGTTTAGGGAGGAGCCCCCATCTGTCTATGCTCATGAGATATTGCATCTGTTCGGAGCACATGATCTATACCGGGATGCGGAATATACCCGGGAGGTTACAGACTTTGTGGGAACTACCTATCCGCTGGAAATCATGTTTACGGTGGCAGGCGAAAAGGGCGTGACTTATACAGACAAAATCGTAAATGAAGTTTCACCGATTACAGCCTACCATCTTGGCTGGATCAACGATGCAGAGGAGATTGAGCTGTTTCCTCAATTGAAAAGAAGATAGAAAAGTAAATAAATAGAAAACAGACGCGAAAGAGAGTGGAAGAATGAAGGTAACAGAGATATTTGAAGAAAAGAAAAAAACAGGAAAACCGGTATTGTCTTTTGAGATATTTCCGCCTAAGAAGGAAGAGGCATTGAAGAACATTGACGCTACTTTGGAACGATTGTGTGATCTTCATCCGGATTTTATCAGTGTGACCTTTGGAGCAGGAGGAAGTGCGGTTGATAATCAGACCGTGGAGCTTGCCAAGAAGATTAAGAATCGGTATGGTGTGGAACCGATCGTTCACCTTACCTGCCTTCATTACGGGAAGGAAGAAATCAGTACAATCCTGCATCAGCTGAGGGAAAACGGAATTGAAAACATACTTGCCCTGCGCGGTGATGTGAATCCCAATGTTCCCATGAAGCATGATTTCCGCTATGCGAATGAACTGGTAGAGTATATTAAAGCACAGGGAGATTTCCATATCAGCGGTGCCTGCTATCCGGAAACGCATCTGGAAGCACCGGATGCGGTTACGGATATCCGCAACCTGAAAAGGAAGGTAGATGCCGGGGTATCACATCTGGTATCACAGCTTTTTTTTGATAATGAAGCCTTTTATCGATTCTATGAAAAGACGAGAATTGCGGGAATTGATGTGCCGGTAGAGGCGGGAATTATGCCTGTGACAAACAGATCCCAGATTGAGAGGATGGTGAATATCTGTGGCGCCACCCTGCCAAGAAAATTTGAAAGAGTTCTTCATAAATATGATGAAAATAAGGAAGCCCTCTTTGATGCGGGAATGGCATATGCAATTAATCAGATCGTGGATCTGATTGCAAACGATGTGGATGGCATTCATATTTATACAATGAATAACCCCAAGGTTACGGAAAGAATCTGCGATGGAATCAGGAATCTGATTTAGCCGTATAAGGGTGGAAGGTGAGGCGTTATGAGAAAGAGAGCATTAATTACCGGAGCCTCCAGAGGAATCGGTGCGCAGGTAGCCGGAGTTCTGGCACAGGAAGGCTATGACCTACTTCTTGTGTGCCGCAGTTCATCAAAAGAAATTAACGATTTGAAGGAAGAACTTGAAGGAAAGTATGGAATTCACGTGGAAACAGCACTTTGTGATGTATCAGACTCCGCACAGGTGGAAACACTGGTGAAAAAAGCAGGAGATATTCATGTGCTCATCAACAATGCGGCAATTTCTTATGTGGGACTTCTGACTGATATGTCTGTTGAACAGTGGCATCAGGTGATAAACACCAATCTGAGTTCTGTATTTTATCTTTGCAGACTGATTGTGCCCCAGATGGTTCAGCGCAAGGAGGGCAGAATCATTAATGTCTCCTCTGTATGGGGGAATGTGGGAGCTTCTACGGAGGTTGCCTACAGTGCTTCCAAGGGAGGCGTGAACAGCTTTACCAAAGCCCTTGCCAAGGAGCTTGCGCCCAGCAATGTTCAGGTGAATGCGGTGGCGTTTGGAATCATTGATACCAGAATGAATGCCTGCCTGTCGAAGGAGGAGCTTGAGGCATTGACCGGGGAAATTCCTGCGGACAGGATTGGCGAAGCCATAGAAGCCGGAGAAATGATCCGGCAGATTTTGAATGCACCTTCTTATTTTACCGGTCAGGTGGTTACCATGGACGGTGGCTGGACTTAATTTAGGAAGAAACAAGAGAGCATATCCGGCAGAGCAGAATAGACAATAGCATGGAACAGAAGGGAGAAGATAGCATGTATGATGTAGTAATCGTGGGATCCGGTCCGGCAGGGCTGTCTGCATCCATTTATGCAAAGAGAGCGGGCCTTAAGGCAGTGACGCTGGAAAGAAATCCCATGAGTGGCGGTCAGGTACTCAATACCTATGAGGTAGATAATTATCCGGGACTTCCGGGAATAGGCGGCTTCGATATGGGAATGAAATTCCGGGAGCATGCAGATAAACTAGGCTGTGAATTTATGGAAGCATCCTTGCTTAAGATTGAAGGAAGTGCTATGCCGGAGGACAGAAGGGAGCAGGACAAGGAACTACAGGCAGCTTCTGTGAAGGATGATACATCGGCAGGATATGCACTGGTAACAGATCAGGGAAAGCTTTATGCCAAAACTGTGATTGCGGCCATGGGTGCAAGCCATGCAAAGCTGAATGTGCCGGGAGAGGAAGAGCTTTCGGGTATGGGCGTGTCCTATTGTGCCACCTGCGATGGCGCCTTCTTTAAAGGAAAGGTGACAGCTGTAATCGGCGGCGGTGATGTGGCGGTTGAGGATGCCATTTTTCTTGCGAGGGGATGTCAGAAGGTCTATCTGATTCACCGCAGGGATGAGCTTCGAGCAGCTGCGGTTCTGCAAAAAGAGGTTCTGGCACTGCCTAATGTGGAAGTTCTCTGGGATACCGTTGTAGAAAAAATTAACGGAGAAGATCAAGTAGAGGGAATCTCGATCAGAAATGTCAAGAACGAAAAGAAGGAAGAACTTCCGGTAGACGGTGTGTTTGTAGCAGTTGGAATTATCCCGTCCAGCGAAGTGCTTAAAGGAATTGCAGACTGTGATGAAAAAGGTTATTTGATCGCGGGTGAAGACTGCGTCACCAGTGCACCGGGAATCTATGCGGCAGGAGATGTGAGGGGAAAGAAGTTGAGGCAGATTGTGACTGCCGTTGCGGATGGCGCCAATGCGGTTACTTCTGTTCTTCAGTATCTGTCAGAGAATTGACGGATATCTTCAGCAATGTAATGAAAGCGGTTATTTGGAAATTTCTTCCTTTGGTTGACAGATAGTACATGAGGTGATATATTTATTAACAGATGTAACAATTTTGTAATAATTATAAATGAGATTGTAAAGACTGTTATGAAATAGATTGGAGGAACTCATGCATAGAAAAAGCGTGAAAGCAGCGCAACGGGCAGTTTTCGGTGCGATGTCAGCAGTTTTTCTGTTTTCGAGCATGAATATGAATGTATTGGCTAAGGATACAACAGGACTTCCTGCAGCCGGTATTGATTATTTCCTGTCATCGAATCCGACCAGCGTGAAGAATCTCAAGGATGAGGAGGATGAGAAAAAGGCTTCCGCATCTGACACAAAGGATAACCAGAGTGATATTGACAATTTAACGAGTGCACTTCCGACGGCAACAGCGACCGCCACGGCTTCACCTGAGACAGTTGCCGGATTGCCCTTTGAGAATGGTGCAGGTCAGCAGGATAAAGCAGAAGAAAAGGTTATTGAAGAAACAGTAATCGCAACGACGACAAAGACAGTCAGTCAGATGGACAGAAAGCTGGAAGCCAAGAGGGAAGAAGAAGGCTTCAAGTCTTTGGTGATTGCAAAGGTAAACGATTATGTGAATGTCAGGAGCATTCCAAGTGAAGAAGGAGAAATCCTTGGAAAGCTTTATGATAAATCGGTGGGAGAATTTATATCAGAAGAAGACGGTTGGTATGAAATCACCTCCGGAAGCGTGACAGGATATGTAAAGGCGGAGTATTGCGTGACCGGTGAGGACGCGGTGGAACTTGCAAAGAAGGTGGGAACCAGAATTGCAACAGTTACAACGACCACCTTGAAGGTACGTGAAGAGCCCAGTCTGGATGCTGCGGTGCTAGGCCTTGTGCCGATCGACGATCAGCTTCTCGTCACAGAGGAGTTAGATGGATGGGTGAAGGTTAATATCGAGGAAGGTGACGGCTATGTGTCACTTGACTATGTAACCCTTTCGACAGAATTTGTAAAAGCAGAATCCAAGGAAGAAGAAGCGGCAAGACTTGCGAAGGAAGAAGCTGAGAGAAAAGCTGCGCAGGAAGCAGCTGCAAAGGCAGCCCGTGAAGCAAGTTCCAAGAGTTCTTCAAAGAATGAAAGCTACGAGGCTCCGGTATTTGCAACCGGAGGGGGAAGTGCGCTGGGACAGTCGGTTGCAGATTTTGCCTGCCAGTTCGTCGGCAACCCCTATGTATGGGGCGGAACCAGTCTGACAAACGGTGCAGACTGCTCCGGGTTTGTAATGAGTGTCTATGCAAACTTTGGTGTCAGTCTTCCTCATTCCTCAGCAGCGGACAGGAATGTGGGTACTGCCGTAAACGGAATTGAGAATGCACAGCCCGGTGACATTATATGCTACTCAGGTCATGTGGCAATCTATATCGGAAACGGACAGATTGTCCATGCATCTACTGCAAAGACCGGTATTATCATTTCCAATGCGACATATCGTTCCATTCTTTCAATTAGAAGAATTTTCTAAACAGAATAAAGGATAAAGTAAATGCGAAACCGCGGACAGCAATTGCTGTCCGCGGTTTTTACTAAAAAGTCTGAATATTATTTTGGAGAAAAAAGCTGTTGACAAAAGAGAGGTTGTACATGTTTCACAAATTGAAAACCCAGACAAACAAAAAAAGAATTATTTCAGAAATTAAGCAAAAAAAGTTATCCACATATAAAAGATGATAAAAACGGACTTTTTGATTTATACACGAAGTTATCCACATTTTCCACAGACGGAATATCGGAATTGTAGCGCTAAGAAAATTGAAAATAAGAACGAACGTTTTGTGGAATATGATAGAATTGTCAGAACAAGTATGCTTAAGACGAAAAAGTGCGATAAATAAAATTGTCCGAAAACTATAGGCATTGCAAAACAAAATACGGGAATTGTTGCATAACAAATACAAGCTGTGGTATAATGTTCATACAATAATCCAAGGAAAGGATGATGAATATGAAATTTGTTATAGTTGGTAAAAATATTGAGGTTACACCGGGACTTCGAAGCGCAGTTGAGGACAAGATCGGAAAACTTGAGAAATACTTTACATCCGAAACAGAGGCTCATGTGACGTTAAGCGTTGAGAAGGAAAGACAGAAGATTGAAGTTACCATTCCCGTAAAGGGAAGTATCATCCGTTCTGAGCAGGTGAGCAACGACATGTATGTTTCCATTGATTTGGTGGAAGAAATTATAGAAAGGCAGCTCAAAAAATATAAGAATAAGCTGGTAGACCAGAAACAGTCGGCAGGCTTTTTCAAACAGGAATTTATTGATAAGGAATACATGGATGAGGAAGAAATTAAGATCATCCGTTCCAAGAAATTTGATATCAAACCGATGTATCCTGAGGATGCCTGCATTCAGATGGAGCTTTTAGGACATAACTTCTTCGTATTCTGCAATGCGGAAACAGACCAGATTAATGTTGTTTACAAGAGAAAAGGAAACACCTACGGTTTAATTGAACCTGAATACTAAAGCGTCAATTCAGACAGAATAAAGATGAACAGAATTATATGATGAACAGAATTAAAAGATGTGTGGCATGCCACACATCTTTTTGT
>JAUNDN010000025.1:0-1510 GCA_030526045.1 Bacillota bacterium
GGACAGAAAGATATGAAGATAGCAGTAACTTATGAAAACGGAGAAATTTTTCAGCACTTTGGACATACAGAACAGTTTAAGGTATATGAAGTAGAAAATGGTGAGATTGTAAAAGCAGAAGTAATGGATTCTAATGGAAGCGGTCATGGAGCACTGGCGGGCTTGCTTTCGGATTCAGGCATTGAGGTTCTGATTTGTGGTGGAATCGGAGGAGGAGCACAGATGGCTCTTGCAGAAGCAGGCATCAAGCTTTATGGTGGAGTATCCGGTAATGCAGATGAAGCCGTTCTTGCTTTAATAGATGGTACACTTGGCTATAATCCGGATGTACATTGTGACCATCATGACCATGAGCATGGAGAAGGCGGACATACCTGTGGCAGTCATGGCTGTGGAAATAACTGTCATTAATCTATGTTGATGCTGGATGGGATGAAGGATGGATATTAATGAAGTAGTAAAGCAAATACCTTTTTGGAATAATCTTGTGGATGAAGAGAGAACACATCTGTTAAGTGGTACTGTTTTACGCACTTACAAAAAAGATTCCTATATTTATGGAATGACAGATGCGTGTCTTGGAATGATTTATGTACAAAGGGGGTCTATACGAGTTTATATCACAAATGAAGAAGGACGAGAGATTACTTTGTTTCATATCGGAAGTGGAGAATGCTGCATTATGTCAGCGTCCTGCGTGATTACAGGAATATCACTGGATGTACAGCTATATGCAGAAGAAGAGACAGAGATTTTGGCGATTCATTCCGGAATGGTTCAAAAACTGATGGATAGTAATATCTATGTGAGATGCTTTGCCTATGAACTTGCGACGAAGAGATTCTCTGACGTGGTTTGGGTGATGCAGGAAATATTGTTTGCAAGATTTGATGTGAGAATGGCAAGATTTTTACTGTCTGTTTATGAAAAAAACGGAGAAAAGAAGATTCAAATGACACAGGAAGCCATTGCAAAAGAAGTTAATTCAGCAAGAGAGGTAGTGGCGAGAATGTTGAAACAATTTGCATCAGATGAGTTAATAGAGCTTAATAGAGGTGCGATTCTTATAAAAGATTTTGAAGGTTTGAAAAATATTATTGAATAATGAGACTCAGTCACAGAAGAGAAAACTCCTAATGTATATAATGAAGTTAGAAATCAGGAATGATTACTGAAATTAAAAAAATAGGAGGGCTAATAAATGGCTGAATTAAAAATAACAAGAGAAAATTTTGTAAATGAAGTGATGAAATCCAATATCCCGGTACTGATTGATTTTTGGGCACCTTGGTGTGGCCCATGCCGGATGATGGGACCAATTATTGAACAGCTGGCAGAGGAGTACGAAGGAAAAGCAAAAGTCGGTAAAGTAAATGTGGATGAGGAGGGTGAATTATCACAGGCGTTTGGAGTGATGAGCATTCCAACCATTGTACTCGTTAAAGATGGAAAGGTTGTAAAACAAGCTGTCGGTGCAAGACCAAAGGCTGAAGTGGAGGCGATGTTACAA
>JAUNDN010000025.1:1610-14498 GCA_030526045.1 Bacillota bacterium
GGACTGCCTTATTATATTGGCGGTGCGATTGAGGATAAAGAAGAACTGACACTTCAAACACCGGAAAGCATAGGAAAAAGATTTCGCATAGATATGAAGGTTCATCATGAAGTGACAGACATCAATGCTGAAAAGAAAACGGTTACCGTTCATAATCTGGATACCGGAAAAGTATATGAGGAATCTTATGATAAATTGATTTTATCACCGGGAGCAAGACCGGTAGTGCCGAATCTTCCTGGAATAGAAAATGAGAAGATTTTTACGTTACGAACAGTAGAAGATACATTGAAAATACGAAGCTTTGTAGAAGAGAAGAAACCAAAAACGGCAGTTATGGTCGGTGGTGGATTTATCGGACTTGAGGTTGCGGAAAATTTATGTGACCTTGGTGTTAAGGTGACAATAGTACAACGACCGAAACAGCTTATGAACACCCTAGACTATGATATGGCAACTCTTGTACATAACAAGCTACGCAGTAAAGGAATAGGTCTAAAGCTTGGCGGCGATGTAATTGGATTTGATGAGAAGGAACAGTTACAGGTTCTTCTAAAAGATGATGAACCTATCCCTGCGGATATGGTTCTGATGGCAATCGGTGTCAGCCCGGAAACTACACTTGCAAAAAAGATTGGTCTTGAGCTTGGTATTAAGGGAGCGATTGTTGTAAATGATAAAATGGAAACATCCGTGCCGGATATTTATGCGGTAGGAGATGCAGTACAAGTAAAGCATACAGTTACGGGAAATAATGCGGTTATTTCTTTAGCAGGTCCTGCAAACAAGCAAGGCAGGATCGTGGCAGATAATATTTGCGGATTAGACAGTCATTATAAAGGAAGCATGGGTTCTTCTGTTATCAAGCTGTTTGATATGACGGTTGCCAGTACAGGACTCACTGAAAAAGCTGCAAAGGATGCAGGAATTCAATATGAACGAGTGGTGCTGTCTCCTGCTTCCCATGCAAGCTATTATCCCGGGGCAAAAGTCATGACCATGAAGGTTGTGTATGAAAAGAGTACTTTAAAAATCCTTGGAGCACAGATTGTGGGTTACGATGGTGTCGATAAGCGATTGGATGTAATTGCAACAGCAATTAGTGCCGGTATGAAAGCAACAGAGCTTAAGGATTTGGATTTGGCATATGCTCCGCCTTATTCCTCTGCAAAAGACCCGGTAAATATGGCTGGATTTATGATTGAGAATATTGAAAGCGGAATTGTAAAACAGTTCCACTATGATGAATTGGACAAGCTACCAAGAGATGGAAGTGTGACACTTCTTGATACAAGAACGCAAGGTGAATATGCAAGAGGTCATGTGGACGGATTTATCAATATTCCTGTAGATGATTTAAGAGAAAACATTGATAAGCTTGATAAGTCAAAACCAGTGTATGTGATGTGCCAAAGCGGATTAAGAAGCTATATATCCTGTAGAATTTTATCTGGGGAAGGATTTGATTGTTACAATTTCTCAGGAGGATATCGTTTCTATGAGAATGTCATGAGGGAAACAAATTTGATAGAATCATCACTTCCTTGTGGAATGGATAAGGAATAGGGGCATGATGAAAAAAATACTGATTCTATGCATGACTTTTATATTTATTCTTACGGGATGTGGAAATACTGATTCTGTACAGAACACGGAACAAAAGACAGGTTATAAACAGGTTTCCATGGAAGAAGGACTTGAGCTAATGAAGGAAGATTCGGGATTTATTCTTTTGGATGTCAGAAGAACAGATGAGTTTGAAGAAGGACATATTCCCGGAGCAATCAATATTCCGAATGAATCCATTGGAACAGAAGAGATTGCGGAACTTCCGGATCAGAAGCAGACAATCTATGTATATTGCCGAAGCGGAAACAGAAGTAAGCAGGCTTCACAGAAGCTTGTGGACTTAGGGTATACAAATGTTATTGAATTTGGAGGCATAATTGACTATTCCGGAGAAATAGAGAAGGGTAGACAATAGCTTTTCATAATAAAACAAAAGGAGGTATTTTCTATGAAGTACATTTGTCAGATTTGTGGCTATGTCTACGATGATGCCAAAGAAAAAGTCCCATTTGCAGAATTGCCGGATGATTGGAAATGCCCACTATGTGGTGCGGCAAAATCAGATTTTAAACCGGAAGTAAATGGTGACGAAAAGAAAGTTGTTACAGCCATAGAGCAGGTGGAAGCAGATTTAGAGAAGCTTTCAGCAGGACAATTGGCAGCACTTTGTTCCAATCTTGCCAGAGGCTGTGAGAAACAGTATAAGCAGGAAGAAGCAGATTTATTTAAGCAGTTAGCAGATTATTTTACCGCAGTTGTACCGGCGGTAAATGATGCATCAGTTGAAAAACTTGCCAAGGAACTTCAGACAGATGCAGAAAACTATGCAGCTGTAAGAGCTACCGCAGATGCAAATGCAGACAGGGGTGCTGCAAGAGTATGTGTATGGGGTGAAAAGGTTACAAGAATGCTTTCATCGTTAGTGAATCGTTATTTGAATGAGGGTGAAGCCATGTTAAAAGATACCAATATCTGGGTATGTACAACATGTGGATTTGTTTACATAGGCGATACACCTCCGGAACTTTGCCCGGTGTGTAAGGTTCCTGACTGGAAATTTGAGAAAATAGAAGGGAGAGCATAATCATGGATGAAAAAGTAGCAGTAAGAAATCTAAGACTTTGTACCAAAGATTGTCTGTGTCTTTATGTTTGCCCTGTGGGAGCTACAGACACAGAAAACAGTGTGATTGATGTAGATAAGTGTATCGGTTGCGGAATGTGTGCACAGGCTTGTCCGAGTGGTGCAATTTCCATGGTGCCAAAGGAATATCCTGCACAACAGCCAAAGACAGATCAAGTAAGAGCAGTACTAAATAAGACTGCACAGGCAAAAGCGGATGAAGAAAAGGAAGCACTTCAAATAGCGGAAGCAACTGATAGAGATGGACTGTATCGTTTGATGAAGGCGGTAGCAAAATCAGAGAGACTGGTAGCTGAAGACATTTTGAGAGAAGCTGGATACATGCTTCCACAGAGTAATAATACACATGAACTTTTAGAAGATTTGATTGCAAATCCTCCGACCAAAGATTTTCCTGTGGATGTTGCAAGAAAGATATTAGAAATGATTCCAAACAACGAAAAAAATACTAAAAAGAAAGAAGAGGTAAAGACAATGAAGAAATGGGTATGCACAGTATGTGGTTATGTTCATGAAGGAGAAGAAGCACCGGAGCAGTGCCCTGTTTGCAAACAGCCAAAGGAGAAGTTTAAGTTAATGGAAGAAGAGAAGAAGAATCCTTATGCAGGAACTCAGACAGAGAAAAATCTTGAGGCTGCTTTTGCAGGAGAATCTCAGGCAAGAAATAAGTATACATATTTTGCTTCTGTTGCTAAGAAGGAAGGCTATGAGCAGATGGCAGCATTGTTCTTAAAGACAGCTGACAACGAAAAAGAACACGCAAAGATGTGGTTCAAGGAATTGAATGGTTTAGGCGATACACCTGCTAACTTAAAAGCAGCGGCTGACGGTGAAAACTATGAGTGGACAGATATGTATGAAGATTTTGCCAAAACAGCTGAAGCGGAAGGATTCACAGCTCTTGCAGCAAAATTCCGTATGGTAGCCGCAATCGAAAAACATCATGAGGAAAGATATCGCGCACTTCTTAAGAATATCGAGATGGCACAGGTATTTGAAAAGAGTGAAGTGAAGGTATGGGAGTGCCGTAACTGTGGTCATATCGTAGTTGGAACAAAGGCACCGGAGGTTTGTCCTGTATGTGCACACCCTCAGTCATACTTTGAAGTAAATGCAGAGAACTATTAGGGAGGGAATGGAAATGAGATTTTTTATTTGTGAACATTGTGGAAATATTGTAGAAATGGTTAAAGATAACGGTGTACCGGTAATGTGTTGTGGTCAGAAAATGACAGAGCTTATTCCCGGCACATCGGATGGAGCAGCAGAAAAGCATGTACCTGTTGTTACCGTTGATGGCAACAAGGTTAGTGTGATGGTAGGAGAAGTCGAACATCCAATGGTAGATGCCCATTATATCGAATGGATTGCAATAGAGACATCAAAAGGTGTTCAAAGAAAAATGTTAAAACCGGAACAGGCTCCAAAAACAGAGTTTATATTAACGGATGGTGAATCTGTAGAAGTTGTGTATGCGTATTGTAACTTACATGGTTTGTGGAAAGCATAAGAGCAGAAATACATTAGGGCAAAACAGGGGTGAGAGAATATTTATCTCGTCCCTGTTTTTTGTAGTTATTGATATAAAGATTTTGATAATAGCTGGTGTAGTTAGTGCTCTTCCAACTTAAATACATCTTAAACAAGCAGATTAAAATATGCTGCAATTCGTAGCATAAATTCAGCGGATGGTGCCCGTTCACCACGTTCCACTCTGCTGATAGTTTTTGTGCAGAATTCTGGCATATTGAGATTGAGACATTGCCGTATTTTGGAATTTGTACTCAACCTGTGATTACCACATTTTTGCATGGGATGTATTGTCCTAAAAGAGATGTTTTTACACATATTGACTATACAAAAAATCAATATAGTGGCAATGAATATTTACAAAAATATGCAGATAGTATAGACGGAATGCCGATTGATCAGTATACATCTTGTCGAGATCTGCATTATAAAATATGGTGTATTGAAAATGGAGAATTTACGAGGGAGACATGGTACAAATTATTTTCTGGAATCGTGAGTGTAATATAAGTACCAAGAGAGGAATCTCTTCCTGGAAACAGGACACGAAGCATAAGGTGTTTGCTTCCGTTGCACTGGCAACGTTAAAACTTTGCAATTACCAAAGATTATAAATGGGAAAATGGAATTCATTTAAAATATTTTAGAAACGAAACGCTGGTACCGATTTTGGTCATGTTTGGCGCGCCAACCGCAGTGTCATCCTTCCCAATGGCACAGCAGATGGGAGGGGACGGCGATCTGGCAGCTTCGTTGGTGGTATTTACTTCCGGCTTTTCGATTGTAACCCTTTTTCTGTGGATCTTTATACTTAAACAAATGGGTATGATATAGAGCAAGGCCGCTTGATTGCACAGGCAGATACAAAGGGCAGATGCTATCTGTAAAAGTTATCATCAGACATGATATAACATGTAACAAAGACAACAAAATTAGGGCTTCATGATATGGGGACTGGTTGAAGCACGAAGAGGCTGATGCTCTTCGAAACCTGATCCACCGCGGACGCATGAAAAGATAATCAGTGATAGGCTGAGTCTTTTCTGCGTCCCTTTTTAATTTAGGAGCAAGAATCAGAGAATGCAGAAAAGAGATGGGATATTCCCAGGAGACTCTGGCTGCAATGTTATATATGAAGAAAACCACTATCTGTAAATATGAGAAGGATCTTCATGACATACCATCAAGTGTATTGGTGGAACTTGCTAAGAAGCAGATTGCTTTGCTGGTTCAGCTTGGAGATAGTTTGTCGTAGTAATAAAAGAGCTTACCTGATCATACGGGTAAGCTCAAATCTGTTTATGGAGTTTCCAAAAGCCATTTCCATGCAGGAAGTACTGAAATCAGGATTCCGTCACATTCTATAGATGCTTCCTCACTATTTGTAATGATAAGGCATTTGGCATCCGGTATAAAGTTATGAAGCTTGACAAATGCTCTGGTTTCACGCTCCCGTGTATCCAGACAATCGAGAACCTGCAGTGAAACCTGGATAGCAAGCTTTTCATCAGGGACATAGAAATCAATCTCTACATTGTTTTCAAAGTAGAAGACATTTCCCATTCCATACCGTCTGACGAGTTCTATTGCTACAAGGTTTTCTAATTGCGCAGATTTACAGTCCAAAAGCATCAGACCTACAAGACCGGTATCCATGAAATAGTATTTAGGGGAAGTCTCTTTTTCCACAAGCTTTGCAGCATAATTTGTCAGAGGGAATATGAGATAGGAATCATTCATATATCCCACATAGTTTATGACGGTCTGTTTGCCAAGGGAAGTTCCGGCACTCTTTGCGATATTAGTTAGTCTGGTAAAGGATAATGGTTTGGTAATGGATTCAGCTATTTTCTTTAATATAAGCTTAACTGCAAAGTCATTTGTGATCTTATTTCTTGTAATAATATCGCCGAGATAAACTGTCTGATATATGCTGCTTAAGAAGGTTCTTTTATTTTTGATTTCCACAAGTTCAGGAAATGCACCGTAAGTAACATATTCATTATACTGTGCAAGCAGCTCCGCTTTATCACTTGTACTGATGGTATCCAGGTAATTCTTTTCCTTACCGTTCGCAATCAGGTATTCGGCAAAGGAGTAAGGATATATATTCATAATCACGAATCGTCCACCCAATGTGGAAGCAATCTCACTGCTGAGCATTTTGCTGTTACTTCCGGTGATACTTATCCTGTATTTCATATCTGCAATTCTGCGTACGAATTTTTCCCATCCGTCAATGTTTTGTATTTCATCAAGAAACAGATAAGGTTTATTGCCTGTACCTGCAAGCTCCAGCCCTATTTCCAGGATGGTATTCAGATCATCAGATGTCATTTCCAACAGACGTTCATCTTCAAAATTCACATAAACAATCTGTGATAAAGGAATTTTCTTTTCAAGAAGTGTCTGTATCTGCTGATACATCATATAGGATTTGCCACATCTTCTGATGCCGACAAAGCAATAGTTTATATTTTCTTCCAAAGGATAATGCCTGGCAATTAATGGATTGTTCAAGTAAATATCCTTCTGATCAACCATAATCTGTTTCAAGGTATCTCTATTCATAAGCAAGCCTCCAATCCGTAAAACAATTATATATCAAAACTGTTCTATACACAAGACAAAAACGAAAATAATTCGTTTTATGAAGTGATATAAAGATAGTATATGTAGAAAAGCTTCACATATTAGTATATGTAAAGTTTCCTCACAGGCAACTTTTGTTTCCGGATGGGGCGCTGATACTTCCGGTTATTCCCGATAGAATAATACTTGTCAAGGACAACAAGACAAGCAATAACCGGTTAAAGCTTGGTCGAACATCAAAGCAAAGGAGTAAAAGATGAGCAGCGGAGCAAATATTGTAGAGCAGTACGCCGGAGCTGATGTTCCGGCAAGGATAGAGCTTCTATCGGCCAAAATGTTTACGGCTCGATGATGTTGAACGGATTGGTTCCGGTGATAGGGAACTGGTTCATATTATCCATCATCAGTGTCAGAAGTTCAGCCTTTCCGTCTACCTTGACGGCTTGAGCGACCGTCTCCTGATTATTGGTCAGGATGGCAAAGAGAGCGTTCTTCGGGCAGGTGATGGATATATCCGCTGCATCGGACAGCGTATCTGCATATACCAGTATTACACCGTTTTTCACGCGGAGCATGTGCTGCTCGCCCACGTCGGGCAATGATACATTCATGATGAAGTCATAGTCAGCCAATGCTTGTTTGTCCATTACAATAGCCATATAGTCAAATAACATGGGTGCAGAAAGTGCTTTGATCATGGAACCTGTGCTCTTGGTTGAATCGGTGAAATTGGCATTGCCATAGCGCAGTTCCTGTGCGGCAGTCAGGTACTCATTTCGCCACGGTCCGGACTCTGCCTGATAGCCCAGCTGCTCCAGTGCATCGGCGCACAGCAACCGAGCATCGGTGTTCGTCGGGTCAGCGAAAACAATAGTGTTGGTGACTTCGGCGACCCATTGGTACTCACCTTTGTTGAAATCCGCCTTAGCCATCTGCAGCACCTTGTCAGTATCGCCGAGATACTCCACCCACTTCTTCGCACTATCGCTGGGAGTGAGAGGATTGAGGTTTACAGGATTGCTATCATACCAGCCCATGAATTTCTGATAGACTGCCTTGGAGTTGTGTGCCACCGTTCCATAGTATTGGCGGGTGTACCAGATCTTATTGAGGCTTTCGGGCAACTCGATCATGTTGGAGATTTCATCGCTCGTGTAGCCCTGATTGATATAAGTCAGAGTTTGATCGTTTATATACTTATACACCGCCGCGGTATTGACCATGTAATCGTTCACGATATGATTACCCCAGTGCGGCCAGTTGTGGGACTGGAAGCTGACTGCAACATCCTTACCGTAAAGGGAGATTGCCTCGGTTAAGTAACTTGCCCATGCCGCACCGTCGCGCACTTCAGCGCCGCGCAGAGTGTAGAGGTTGTGGAGCGTTCCATTGCAGTTCTCTGCCAACCAGAGTGCCTTGTGCTGAGGAAGCCATGTGTTCATTTCCGCAGGTGCTTCGGTGCCGGGAGTTAGCTGGAACTCCAGTTCAACGCCGTCAATGATCATCTTTTCGCCGGTTTCTCTGATCTCATAGCTGGGAGTAAGGAACGACACTGTGCCGGTGGACTGTCCCATGCCAATGCCCTGTGCCAGCTTGCCAGTCACACCGGGGGGCAAAAGCACACCGTACTGATAATTGGTACGACGCCCCATTCCTTTGCCGGCATAGACGTTTTCCTTGACAGAATGTTCGGTAAAACCCTCGGGGGTGATGACAGGAATCTTGCCGCTGGCAAGCTGCTCCTCGATGGACTGCGATGGGTCCGCCTTGTCCTCCTCAGCCATAACACCGGTAATACCGCCGAAATGGTCGGCGTGAGAGTGAGAAATGATGACGGCCTTGACGGGAAACTTGCCCAGATTTTTCTCTATCAGCTGCATTGCCGCCTGACTGCACTCCACGCTCATCAGTGTGTCAAAGACGATCCAGCCTGTATCGCCCTTGACAACAGTGAGGTTGGCCATGTCGTAGCCCCGTACCTGATAGATGCCCTCGCAGACCTCAAACAGTCCGTAGACATGATTGTTCTTCGTGTTTTCCCACAGGCTGGGGTTCACGCTGTCGGGAGCCTTTTCGTAGTCGTCCAAAAAAGCATATGCTTCCTGACTCCAGATGATGTTCCCGTCCTCGTCCTTCAGTTCCAGTGTTTCCGGCGCATCGATCAGGCCGCGTGTTGCGAACTCATATTCCTGTTTATCGTTGAAATCAAGCTGATCATAAACTGCGGCATTTGTCTTAGTTGTAAATTCCGTGGCAGGCTTAACTTCGGTATTCAGACCAAGATCCGTTTTTTCTGTATTCTGCCCTTTGTTTCCTGTCTGAGCGCAGGCAGTACAGGATAGCAGCAGTGTCGCTGCAAGAAGAATGGTTGCGGTTTGTCTCATGAATTATCCTCCATTTCTTTTGATTTATTGTTCATAGATAACAGGCGCTTGCCATGTATCCAATGCATCCATATCCGGCACATAAATTCGCATGAACAGATGAAATTCTCCATCAGAAACAGGCAGCCAGTTGGAAACATTCTCAGGGGCTTCCTTCGACAGGACGATATCCAGCGTGCCGTCTGCATTCATTTTGAAATCAGAGCGGTCGTTTATGCAGTAGCGATCAATGGGATTGTCAATGAGAAAATCGTCCTCGCCGTATGCAGTCACAGACCAAAAACCACCCTCCATCGTTGGAGGAAGCGTATCAAAGTGAAGTGTATATGTCTTTTCACCAGTCAACGCCTTACCCGTTTCATCCACTGTGGTCTTGGGATAAATCGCCACATCCACCGTGTTGGCTCCAAGTCCCACCAGTGCCACCATAGCGCGGTAGGTATATTCTGTACCAAAATCCCCGATGGGCTTGCCGTAGTAAATCCACTGGCCAAGCTGCTGTGCATAATTTGCACCGTCAGAAGCAAGCGTGGTACGCAGTTGCTGAAGCATCTGCGTCCAGCGTTCGGCTGCATCCTCACCTAAGAGGGAAGCGTCAAAGCTCATGCCGGCTCCCACATTGATGGCGGATAGCGTTTTCAGCAGGTCTTCATCGGCGTCAGCGGGCGGGTTAGTCTGCATCAGTGTATTTGCCGTGCTGAAAAATTCTGCCGGTGTCATGGAAAGAACTTTGTTTACAGGAACGAAGTCATTTTCCGCCGTATAGGTTCCCTTTGGTGCAGTATACTCCTCTTCCAGACCGTAAGTTGAAAGTGGAAGAAGCTGCATCTGCTCCTGAACGGCATAGACATTGGGAAGATCCTCGTTTCCGGAAAGCACGATACGAGCAATCGACCACACGGTTGCTGTAGGTACATCTACACGCATTACACCGTCGGGCAAATCGCCCTCCCAGCTGGGAAGCGTGATGGCGTATACGCCCGATTTGTCCAGCACAGCGGCGGTGTTAGTCCATGCGTCCAGAAGCTGTACATTGCAGAAACGATCTGCTTCCGGCAGGACATAAATCATGGGTTCTGTACTGATGTCGAGCCATGCCTGCGAATAGACCGTATCAACATTCGGCGTCACGACTGTACGGAAAGAAGCGTCCGCCAGTTTTTTCGCATGGTTGAACTGATTGACGGGAGCACGCCCAATTAAAGTTCCGTCTGTATTGGTGGATAATGTTTTGGTTGCATCTGTAAGAACCAGAGGGAACGCATAGATATACGCATCATTGACCAGTTTCCATACGGTATCTGTGTCCAGCTCTGTTTTGTCAGATGAGCAGGCGGAAAGAAATCCGCAGGAGAGCAGTGTAAATGCCGTAAGCAAAATAGCAAGTATCTTTTTCATCTTGACCTCCTTAATTTTCCTCTGTTGTGGACCTTTTTCTCTTTTTTTCTGCAAGCCTCATCAGTTCTTTTTTTACAGATTCGATCTGCGGCTCAAACAGCGCTCGCTCGGCAAAGATCATGTAGTTATTAATGGCAAGGATCGACAGGTGAATAAACGGTTCAACCTCGTCCTTCGTACAGCCTAGAATTTCCGCAACTTTCTCTGTGTAATAGGGGTATCTTGCCGCAAGCCGAACAAGGGAAGGCTTTACCTGTTCTTCATATTCGTGCGACACGCATACGCTGACCAGAAAGCGCATAGTTGGCGACATTTTGTCTGCTAGTGTGTCGAGGCGATCCATCATGCTTCTGATATCACTGATATCTTCAAGCACGATGTCGAACGCACTTTTTTCAATCCGAATGATTGCTTCCTCGGCACATGCAAGAACAATCTCTTCTTTGGTGGAGAAATAATAATAGATACCTCCGTTTTGTAGATTTGCTGCCGTACAGAGGTCTTTTGTCGTGGTGACAGTCAACCCCCTTTCGACAAAACAGTCAAGGCAGACACCTATAATCTCCTTTCGCTTTTGGTTTTTCTTATCTTCGTTCATGTAGTAATCTCCGTTCCTGTGTGTTTTTGATATTATATACAGTATAGCATGCCTTATTAAATAAATCAAGCGCTTGCTTGAAATATATACGGTGTTGCAGTGTAAAGCGACAGCTGGTGCAAAATCCTATGTTTAGGATGTGCAACCAGCCTAATTGTATCAAAATGGTGGTTACGATGAATCCCTGTCCATTTGTTTATTATCCAGATTTACGATGACACATATATAGCAACAAAGCATATTCAAGGATTGCCATTAGTTCTTGTTGATGACTTGGTAAGTAAATTAGAAAGTGCAGTATCAGATGCTGGATTATATTTTGACGATGAAGATTTGTTGAAAGAAATTGCTACTGGATTAATAAAAGGAAGCATCAATGGAAGGGTGTGCCTACGGCACAGTTAATACTAAAGATTAAGAAAATGAAGATTTTGCCAATGAAAGGTTTACAGTAACAACAGAAAAGCTGGGTGTGCAAGAACGGCGGGAATATAATAGTCGAGAAAACAGCGTCATGGCAG
This sequence comes from Bacillota bacterium, assembly GCA_030526045.1. Taxonomy (GTDB): domain Bacteria; phylum Bacillota; class Clostridia; order Lachnospirales; family Lachnospiraceae; genus Suilimivivens. The sequence goes on from JAUNDN010000025.1 coordinate 13,346, forward strand.
TTATGAGTAAAATACTTGTAGCTGCTTTTTTATGCTTTTATGGAATTTCGTTTGAGAAAGAAACTGGTGAACAAGAGGCCGCTGCGGACAAGTTTGCAGAAGATTGTTTAATCCCACCTGAGGAATATAAAAGTTTTATCTCAAACAAGAGATTCAGTCTACAAGATATTAAAGGTTTCGCAAATCAAATAGAAAGAGATCCAGGAATTGTATTAGGTAGACTACAAAATGATGGTTATGTTGGGTTTGATGATTGGACAATGTCACCATTAAGACACAAGTATAAAGTGAAAATGAGTGTGTAGAAGAGTGGCTGCCAGTGGTATTGGGATAATATCATTAGGCAGCTTTTTGAAAACAGAGGAGAAATGAAAACCGGTTGATTTACTACCTAAAAAATGATAGAATTTAGGTAGTAAATTTGTTTTAGGAGAACATAATGCGCAAATATGATTATTCCTTTTTGAAGAAAGATATCCCCGGTAATATTGTAGGATTGACCGAAATCATTGCAGATTTAAGAAGCAAGGAAGAGTTTAGGAAATTGCAGTATGCTGATACCTTTGAGAGTCTGCAAAAAAAAGCGATAATTGAATCGGTAAAAGGAAGTAATGCAATTGAAGGCATAGTAACTACTGACTCGCGAATTCGAGATATTGTTGCAGGAGCTACGCCGGTAACTCATGACGAGTTGGAAATATCAGGGTATAAGGATGCGTTAAATCTGATTCATACAGAGCATGATAATTTGGATATTGAAGAAGATACTATTTGTATGTTCCACAAAATGATAGAGGAACATACAAATAGCGATACTGCCGGTAGATATAAAAAGAATAATAACTATATATTGGAATACAGTCCGGATGGGACGCGCCGAGTAAGATTCAAGCCTGTAAGTGCAAATGAAACAAAGAGTGCAATGGAACAAATGATTTTATCATTTTATGATGCCAGACAAGACTCGGAAATTTCACCACTACTTTTAATACCTTGCTTTGTTGTTGATTTTTTGTGCATACATCCCTTTGGTGACGGTAACGGACGTGTGTCCAGATTGCTTACAGTCTTGTTATTGTACAGCTTTGGTTATGATATTGTAAGGTATATTTCTTTTGAGGGACAGGTTAATAAGTATAAAGAAAGTTACTAT
>JAUNDN010000025.1:14526-25987 GCA_030526045.1 Bacillota bacterium
GATTATGTCCCATTTATTATTAATTTTCTTCAAATACTATATCGATGTTTTAAGGATTTGGATGAGTCGTTTATGGAAATATCCTTAAAGAAGGCAAAGAAATCAGAGCGTGTAGAAAGTATTTTACTTAGTGCTATTGTTCCGGTATCTAAGCAGGATATTATTGAAAAACTGCCTGATGTCAGTGTTAAAACGATAGAACTTGTTTTAGGGAAAATGGTTAGAGAAAATAGGATAACGAAAATTGGCACGTATAAAGATGCAAGGTATATGAGAAAGAGTGAAAAGTAAGGTTTATCTTTCGTGGAAAGGTAATAGATGTCATTGATGCAGAGGACAAGGAGGATGAAACAGAAGATAGTATTTGTATTGAAAATGTATTGGAGCGGATGTTGAGCATGTGGTGCGTGAGTAGAATAGCAGAGGCTGATTATGGTTGTGAAGAAAGAATGCCGGGAGAACCACTGATGGTACTTGTTACATTGGAAAGTGACGATGGTAGACGATGCCAGTTTGAAGTATCCGAAGACTGGCTTATTCATCAGGGGATTGATGAAGGCGATGAGTGGCCGGAAGATATAGACGCGCCGGATGAGAATTCTGAAAAGGCGAAATTAATGTCGGCCTGGATGGATAATTACATGGATGCGCTTAGAGAAATGAATGAGGAGACGAGAGAGTGTGAAGAAAAGATATTGGATATTAGGAATCGGTGCTGCTGTGACGATTATTGGTGGAACTGATGGTCCGACCTCGGTATTTTTAGCCGGAAAGCTCAAAGGAGGTAATGACGTGGCTGAATGGCGGATGAATTTGCTGAGGGACATATCCCCGGAGCAATAAATATAGCCAATGAAGATATTGGAGCAGAGCAGCCTGCACTGTTACCAGATAAAAATCAGATGATTTATGTTTATTGCAGAAGCGGTAATAGAAGCAAACAGGCATCGGCTAAGCTTGCTGCTATTGGTTATACAAATATTTTTGAGTTTGGTGGCATTCTTGACTGGACAGGAGATATTGAAAAATTATAAATCTGTGAAAAATTTAGATAATATATTAGCCCATTCTTGTTATTTTATCGAGAATGGGCTAATATATTAGTATGGTTAATTTATATCAAAAGACATGGGCAGAAATAAATACAGATATTGCGAATCGAATGATACAACTTCGAAAGAGGAGGAAGATTTCACAGAAAGAGCTTGCTGTCAAATCCGGTGTGAGCCTTGGCTCGCTAAAACGATTTGAGCAGACAGGTGAGATATCTCTTCAGTCCTTCACAAAGCTCGCAATAGCTCTTGAAGTGGAGGGAGAGCTGGAGGCTTTGTTTAGCGAGGTGCCATTTGGCTCTATTGAGGAGGTAATAAATGGACAGACTAAATAGGCTGGATGTTTTTTATCATAACAGACCGGTGGGAACAATGGCGCTATATCAAAACCGACTGGCAGCATTTGAGTATGACAGTGATTGGATCAAGGATGGTTTTTCTGTCAATCCGTTTTCTCTTCCGCTTGAAAAGAAGGTCTTTATGCCAAAGATAGATCCTTTTGAGGGCCTTTTTGGTGTATTTGCAGACAGCTTACCTGACGGCTGGGGACGTCTGCTGGTTGACCGATTGATGAGAAAGAATGGTCTTAATCCACAGACGATTGGAAATCTGGAGCGGCTTGCAATCGTAGGGGCATCAGGCATGGGTGCCTTAACATATCGTCCGGTAATTACCATGGAAAAGGTTCAGGATGAAATGACGCTGGATGAAATAGCGAGGGAATGTGAGAGGGTTCTAAATACAGAATCAAATGATAATTTGGATTATCTTTTTACCAAGGGCGGATCCTCCGGCGGTGCAAGACCAAAGATCCTTACCAGGGTGGACAATGAAGAGTGGATCATTAAATTTCCCTTATCGGATGACAGTAAGGATATTGGAAAACAGGAATATGATTATGCTCTCTGTGCTATGGAATGTGGTCTTGAGATGGAAGAGGTAAGACTGTTTCATTCTGAGTATACAAAAGGATATTTTGGCACACGACGCTTTGACCGTGTAGGAGAAGGTGAATCCGGTAAACTTCACATGGTATCGGCGGCTGGACTCCTTGAGACGTCGCACAGAATACCGAATCTTGATTATGATATCCTTATGAAGCTGACACTCCAGCTTACCAAATCCATGGAGGAATGCGAAAAACTATATCGTCAGATGTGCTTCAATGTATTTGCACATAACAGGGATGATCATTCCAAGAATTTTACTTATATTTACAAAGAGAAGGAAAAACGATGGGTGCTTTCGCCGGCCTACGATCTTACTTATTCCAGTTCCATTGGTGGAGAGCATGCTACAACAGTAAATGGTAACGGAGTAAATCCCGGAATGGATGACATTCTTGCGGTGGCAAAAAAAGTAGGACTGAATACGACAAAGGCCAGAAAAATAGCAACAGAGATTAGGGAATGTGTTCTTACCATGCTGGGAGAATACATCTAAAAAAGGAGAGAAGTAATTATGCTTGAAAAACAATCCCGCCTTTTGGATGAAAAGAAAGCAGATTTAATAGACAAACTGCGAGTTGATAGAGGAGATATTACAAAGCTTCACGTTGATGCTATTGTGAATGCTGCGAATAAATCTCTTTTGGGAGGCGGCGGAGTTGATGGTGCAATTCATCGCGCTGCAGGCAAAGAACTGCTGGAGGAGTGTAAAAGTCTTCATGGCTGTAATACCGGGGAGGCGAAGCTGACAAAAGGGTACAGGCTTCCGGCAAAGTATGTAATTCATACAGTCGGACCTGTTTACAGCGGACGCGCGCAGGATGAAAAGGATCTGTATCATTGTTATTGGAATTCATTAGAGCTGGCAGCCGAAAATGATATCCATAGCATTGCATTTCCGGCAATTTCAACAGGTGTCTACGGGTATCCGGTTTACGAGGCAACAGTAATAGCAGTAAAAGCTGTTTCAGACTGGCTTGAGAAGAATGATCAATATAATATCGAAGTCATTTTCTCGTGTTTTGATGAAAAGACATACAGAACATATATCTCAAGAATTAATCCGGAGTAAACCATACCCAAAAGCGCCTATTCCACAACATAACGAAGAGGAGGAACCAGATGTGAAAATCAGAACAAAAAGGGCTCTCGCCGCTATTCTGGCGCTGATGATGGCCCTCTCCCTTGCAGCCTGCGGGAACCAGGCACAGCAGGCGGAAGCGGACAGCGGGGCTGCTGTGGAAAGTGCACAGACAGCTGGGGATACAGTGGCAGATACGGAGACGGAGAATGAAAACTCCACAAAGCCGCCGTCACAGAAAAAAGAGGTCGGCGTCAGCGAACTTTACAACGAGGAAGGCGAGGGCGCTTCCAACGACGGTTTCCAATACAATTATTCCTTCCATGTGCCGCAGATTGAAGACGACACAACCGACGCTGCCGCCATCAATCAGGAGATCGCTTCCTCCTATGGCGAAATCGCAAAGGAGTGCCTGGAGAGCGTCCAAAACAAGGAGATCCCCTATTGCAGTAATGTGGAGTATGAGAGCTTCCGCAGCGGGGATATCCTCTCCCTGGTGCTGAAATACGCCTATTTTTACGACGGCTTTGAGGGGTACACCGCTTACAGCTATGATACGGCAAAGGGAGTGCAACTGACCAATGCAGACATCCTCAAAATGCAGGACATGACGGAGGAGGACTACCTGTCCGTCCTGCGCCGTGCGGCGGCGAAGGACTTTGACGATGCTTATCATGCCACCTGGGGGGAATTTGAGGACATCAATTCAGGCGGCTATCAGGAGCTGCGGAGCCGGACGATCTCGGAGCGGAACCTGAGCCTTAGCCTGCCCCTCTATCTGGATGATGGCGTTCTCCATGTCATTGCCCCCATCGGAAGCATCGCAGGGGCGGAATATATGAGCCGGGATCTGACGTTGGAGTTTACGGAGGCTGTCGACCATGTGGAAACCGTACAGCAGGGGGACTATCTGACGGTGAAACGGCAAGGCAATACCGTTACCCTCCGAGTACGGCAGACGCCACAGCTGGAGGCCCTGTTGGGTGAATATGGCCTCTTAAATGTAGACACTGCGCTCTATGACAAGGACCTGATCGTAAACGGGCTGTACGGCAGCTATACCCAAATTGTCTGTGGCGAGATCGGGGAAGCTGACGAACCCTTCGTATTCCTGCTGACCGAGGAAGGGCGGGTGGACTACATTGATGTCCTGTCCTGCCTGCAGGGCGGATACTTTTGTGGCAGCGGTCCCCTCCTGGGTTTGACAGACATAAAGGATCTCACACAATCCTCAGCGGACGGACTCCCCGACGTCTGCGCCGTTACCAAGAGCGGGGAACGAGTGGGCCTGTGGGACACCGTTTCCTACCAGCGGTACACCATGGGATATGGCCTTTTAAACTGTGATTGGTGCGGCAGCCAATCCGTCAACGGAACGGAGACATCCTATTCCCTGACCTTGATGGACGGCAACGGAGATAACTTTTTATTGACCTCCTACGATCCGGATACGGACACCATCATGAACTCCAGCGGAAATCTGACCTATCTGGGCATGATGGAGAAGGGCGCTGTGTACGCCTACTGGTTGTGGGGGGAATTCAGCAACGGTCCCGGTCTGACCGGAGTGATCGCTCTTGATCAGCGGTCCGAATTCAACGGAGGCGACTATGAAAGCATGCTGACCATCACGGAACTGGGCGGTACGCCCTTCCTTGGGGGGCAGACAGGCGATACGACGACCCTTTCACAGAGCTTTGGTTAATATTTCAAAAAGTATTAGGAGGATGCCATGAAAAGATGGATCACACTTTGCTTATCGCTCCTGCTGCTGGCCGTGCTGACGGCCTGCGGTCAGACAGAGAATACGGAGCAGACGCCCTCAACCGATCCCCCGGCTTCGGAGGAGGTAACGGAAGTCAATACGAAGGACAATACGAAGGACAATATAGTCACTGTCTCTACCGTCGCCGAGCTGATCCGCGTCATCGCCCCGGATGCCCACATTGTTCTGAAATCCGGCGACTACAATTTTTCCGCCTTGACAGAGGAGGAGATTGCGGATTGCGGTGGCTATGTGAATCCGGATGTTCTGAGTCTGGGCGAGTTCTACGTCTATAACGCCCCCGGGCTCACCCTGGAAGCGGAGGAGAGCGGGTCCGTGCGCCTGATCACCGAGAACGGGTATACAGATGTGATGACCCTCTCCTATTGCGACGGTGCGGTCTTGAAGGGCCTGGTTCTGGGTCACGAGGTGGAAAAGGGCGCGTGCGATGCTTATGTCCTTGAACTCTCCACCTCCCAGAGCGTGACGGTAGAGGACTGCTACCTGTTTGGCTGCGGCACCTACGGCATCCGGGCGGAGGGCGCGGCGGGCCTCACTGTCATCGGCACGGAGATCTATGAATGCACAGGTGGCATTTTCAGCCTGTCCGAAACCACGGAGGCGGTCTTTGACCACTGCCGGTTTTACGACAATGACGGAATGTTCTCCCTGTGGGAGGGGACGGAGGTTCTGGTCAGGGACACGGAGATCTCCAGCAATCGGGACGGTCTGCTGCAGGGCTACAACAGTGGGCTTGACACGGATACCGTCCGCATCACTTTTCAGGGCTGTACTTTCCGGGACAATCCAGATATGGACACAAATCCGGATGCATGGCCTGGCGCTACCTTTGTGGACTGTGATCTCCAGCCCGTCAGTGTTTCTACCTCCACCGATACGGCTTATGACGAGCTGATTGAGCGGTTTCGTGCCCTGGCGGTGAACCCGTACGGATTCCCCACTGCCGATGGAGCCGGGGAACAGAACTTCCTCATAACCGCCCAGGAAATGGGGGAGGGTTGGGGATACGAACCTTCGGATATGATCGGCTATGCAATAAAGGACCTCAACGGCGATGGTGTGCCGGAACTGGCGATAGGCCCCACGCGGGAGTATGGCGCATACCAGATTGCGCTCTTTACCCTGGTAGACGGAAAGCCACAACTGATCTTTGGGGAAGTGGGCGACGGCAGCTATGCTTATTTGCAGGACGGCAGATTCTTCTATTCCGGATATCACAGCGCGTCGGAAATCGGTCAGGGGTTCTATCACCTCACGGATGACGGCACAGCTCTTATTTGCGATGAATTCTACTTCGTCCAGATTTTGGATGGAGATGAATCGGATGTCACTGTTTATTACAATACAACCGGAAGCTGGGACCCGGCGGAGTCGGAGGAATCAGACATGACCGCCGAGGATTTCTGGGCGCTTGATCCCGCCGGGGAGGCACTGCCACTTACACCCTTCTCAGGGACGGGCAGTTGGAGTGCCGTCGAATCCGAGTCTCCGGTGTCAGTCCAGTACCTGACAGAGGTCGGGGACGAGGACTATAACTGGGTCACCCTGTACGACGGTCCGGATGCCTGCTGCATTCTCATCACCTCTGACAGCTGGGCGTCAGATCTGAACATCTGGAACCTGTTCGTGGAGGACGTGGCGGACGATGGGACCATGACCTGTTCGGCCACCCTTGCGGGGGATGACTGCCATTGGGATACCATGACTTCTGACACACCCATCGCGGTACAACTCATATTCCCCGGCGACCTGCCCGCCTATGGCATCTCCTACGAGGATCAGCACGGCACCCTGCGCCGCTTCGCTATTGAGGTCAGCGGTGACGACGGCTCCCTCTTGCTGCGGGAGGCGGATCCGAACGAGAGCGGGTTCGTTCTTGAGGGGAATAAATAATGTAAAATGAGTATATGAGTGGTGGCATTTTCCGGATTCCTTTGGTACAATAGATTCTGAACGAATTTCGAATCGGCTATGAGAAGGAGAACAGCCATGTATGTCAGCAACATTTTGGACTTAATCGGAAATACCCCACTTTTAAGCCTTGAAGCAACCACAGGAATTAATCTTTATGCGAAGGCAGAGTTTTTGAATCCGGGTGGAAGTATCAAGGACAGGATTGCACTTAATATGTTGGAGGAGGCTGAAAAGAGCGGAAAACTTCGGCCGGGAATGACGATTATCGAGCCTACGTCCGGTAACACGGGGATAGGTCTGGCACTTTGCGGAGTGCGCAAGGGCTATAGGGTAATCATTGTGATGCCGGAGAATATGAGTGAAGAGCGTAAGAAGATTATTCATGCCCTCGGAGCAGAACTGGTGCTGACTCCGCCGGAATTAAGCATCGGCGGCTCAGTGGAAAAGGCAGAGGAGATCGCATCATCTTCGGATGAGTATTTTGTGCCACAGCAGTTTGAAAATCCCGCAAACCCGGATGCTCATTATAAGACAACGGCGAGGGAAATCGTTGAGCAATTGGGAAAGAAAATCGACATTTTTGTATCCGGCATCGGCAGCGGCGGCACGCTGCAGGGAATTGCAAGTTATCTGCTTGAGCAGAATCCGGATTGTAAGATTGTGGCGGTGGAACCGAAAAACGTATCTGCACTTCTCGGACATGAGCCGGGACTTCATCAGATACAGGGAATTGGCGATGGCTTTATCCCCGCGGTGTTAGACACAAAGATTATTACGGATATTGTGGAGGTGGCGGACGACGATGCCATTCAGACCGCAAGAGAACTGGCAAGGGTGCAGGGGCTTTTGGTGGGAACATCCTCCGGTGCAAATGTATGGGCAGCAAAGCAGATGGCGGAAAAGTACGGAAAAGACAAGGTGATTGCTACGATTCTGGCAGACCGTGCGGAACGGTATTTCAGCACATCATTAATATAGGGATCCGGCATTGACGACTGCTTGGATAAGAGGGCGGAGATTTTATGGAAAAGACAAAAGAAAAACGAATCAGGCGACTGAAGAGGAAGCGAATATGGCCTTCCGTTATCGGATTGATTTTTATCGTTGGACTGATTATGGTAGCGATTGTGGGCGAGTTCACAACACTGTTTATCAATATCATAAGCCGGGAATTAATGTACGGATATCGGATATCGATGAAGGTAGCGGAAAGCTATGAAACAATTGGAGAAGATAGTTCCAAGACTCCGGAACAGATGGTGGAACTGTATCATGGTATGATGGACGAACTGGAAGCAGTTTGTGTATATGGAACGCAGGGAGAGGTACTGTGGTCTAGCAGCGATATGATTCCAAAGCGCGAAGAGGCCGTAACTGCGGTTCTTTCTCCTATGGGAAAAGAGATAGCGGTTGACATGGTGCTGCCGGAGAGTGTTAGCCTTTTTACCATCGATTCGACCGGGGATATGGAAATCAACGAAAAGCTGCTGGCGATGACTGATTTTTCCAATATCTATCGTGATGGGAATCAGATGCTTATTGACGAGGATATCTGGTATCTGATTCCGATGAATGAGCATACCGTCAGCGTATTATGCAAGCTCAGAATTTACGGGCATGATCTGCAGATGGCGGTTCTGGGAATGTCCTTTCTTGTTCTGGTGGTTGCCCTATTCTCGTTCTATTATCTTTGGACACTTGTGGGCGTGATAATCAGCCAGAGGAGAACGACGAGAATTATTTATACCGACATGATTACCGGGGGAGAGAACTGGCTGGCCTTTATCAGGAAAAGCACCAAAAGAATCAGGAGAGTGAAAAGAGGACGTGCGAATAAGAGGCTTGCAGTTGTTCATCTACGGATGAAAAAATACAGAAGCTTTTGTACCTGCTTTGGATTCAGCAAGGGAGAGGAGCTGATAGAACGGATCTATTTATTGCTGAAAAAGCAAATGAAGAGAGGCGAGGTATTTGCTCATCATGAGAAAGCGGATTTTGGTATGCTGCTCTCTTGCTCCGGTGATGAGGAACTTGCCTCAAGGTTGACCGAAATGCTCCGGAAGATTGAGACAGCAGTTCCGGATATCAAGCTTAAGTTTGCGATTGGCGTCTGCTATGTGGAGCATTTCCGTGATGATGTGGAAGATTTATACAATAATGCGGTACTTGCCAGAGAATTGTGCGGAGAAGATAAGGAACCTCAAATCGGATTTTTTGATATTGAGATGAGTAAGCAGCGTTTGTGGGAGCAGAAGGTTGAGACGGATATGGAACGCGCACTGGAACAAAAGGAGTTTCAGGTATATCTGCAGCCCAAGTTCAGTACCGGTGAGGAAATCCTTGGAGGTGCGGAGGCACTGGTGCGCTGGGTACATCCAACCGAAGGGTTTGTTCCACCAAACAAATTTATTCCTATTTTTGAGCGGAATGGATTTATTCTGAAGCTGGATGACTACATGTTGCATGAGGTGGCAAAGCAGCAGGCAGAGTGGATTGAGCAGGGATGGAAGGTAGTACCGATTTCTGTCAATGTTTCCCGTGCTCATTTCACAAGAGAGGATTTGGCAGAGCACATCTGTGAGATTGTGGATCAGTATCATGTCCCTCATAATGTGATTGAGCTTGAATTGACTGAGAGTGCATTCTTTGATGACAAGCAGGTATTGCTTACTACCGTAAGGAGGCTTCGCGATGCCGGATTCTCGGTATCCATGGATGATTTCGGAGCAGGATATTCCTCTCTGAATTCCTTAAAGGAGTTATCCATTGATGTGCTGAAAATAGACGCAGACTTCTTCCGGGGAGCAGATTCTCTTGACAGGGGAATGCTGATTGTTTCTGAGGTGATTGACCTGGCAAAGAAGCTGAACATGAAGATTGTTGCAGAGGGTATCGAGAGCAGGGAACAGGTGGATTTCCTGACCGATCAGGAATGCGATATGATTCAAGGATATTATTTTGCCAAACCAATGCCGATAGGGGAATTTGAAAAGAATTACAAAAAGATATAGGATGCTTTGAGGTTTTAGCATTGTAATTATTGTCAGATCAGGAGCCAGGGACATAGGTGTCTTTGGCTCTTCTGTGACTAGAACTTTTACTAGTTTCAAATTTATTACTTTCCTTAGCTTTCGCTTGTTTTGCTCTTGACAAGATACATAAATGGTTTTATAAATAAAACATATGTTATCTAACAGAAGATATATAATTGATAAGTATGAACAGGTGATTGAAAATGAGCGGAGCGTGGCGTAGCATAGGAGGATAGTTATGAGTAATTTGATTGGATTCAGAGATTTACCAAATGAAATATTAAATCAGATTAATGAAGTAGTAAACATATGGAAAAAGCATTTAGGAGATGAACTGATTGGGGTATATCTTCATGGTTCAATCGCCCTTGATGCTTTTAATCCGAATTCCGGAGATATTGATATACTAGTGGTAGTAAAGGATTCAATTGATATTAGGGTGAAACTTGAAATTGCACGTGATATCATAGAAATTGATAGAAAACCTTGTCCGCTTGAGATGTCGGCAGTGAAGTTGTCGGATGCGAGGAATTGGAAGACACCGGGAAACTGTGTATTTCATTACAGTGATTTCTGGACAGAGAAATATGTGGAAAGATTCGACAATCCCAATGCAGACGTGTATGTTGTGGATCATGAATTTCCCGATGCAGATGTAACCAGTTATATCAAATTACTGAAGCAGTGCGGTATTGTGTTGTATGGAAGAGAAATACAGGAAGTGTTTGCAGACGTATCTGATGAAGATTTCTGGGCAGCGATCAGCGCAGATATTGACGATTATGATTTTCATGATTATGATGCCAGATACTTTGCCAGTAATGTATTGATCTTGGGAAGGATTCTGTCTTTCAAAAAAGAAAAAAGAATACTGTCAAAATATGATGGTGGTATATGGATGATAGATCATGTTCCTGAGGATTTGAAATATCTACCGAAGCTTGCAATGAAAATTTGGTTTGAAGGTGAGGAGCATTTGCTGCCGGAGGAAGACTTAAGCAGGTTACGTGACTATCTTGTAAATGAAATAAAAGGGGTGCAGAAGTAAACCGCTGTCAAGAGAAAGGATTGAAGGAATGTGCAGAAAGAAAATCCCAAAGATAAATTCGATTCATTTTGGTGGTAAATGGATCTGTGTGGGGCTCCTCACAGCAGTAGTAATTCCCGGAATTGTGTGGTTGCTGTTCCGGTATTTTATGTGGTGGATGGTTGTAATTGGCATGCTGATTCTCGCAGCATTTTTCATTGTGTTTATGATTGAAATGCGTCAGGACAACAGCAAAATTCCTTATTATGAGCGAACATTGAGGGATAAGATCCCTTTTGACCCGGAAAAGCAGTATGCGGTAATAAGAAGTTCTATCTGTACCGGTGAGAAGCTTGCGGGCTTCAAAAATTATAGCGATGCACATTTTGTGGAAGTAATGCTGATCAACAATTTAGAAGATGAAAAAAGATTTATGAAGATTTATGATATAAGTGAGGTAAAAAGAGAGTATTAATGGGAAGTAAAGTGTCCGGAGGAAGCGAAAGAATGCGTGAAGGTGTGATGATAAAAACAGACAGGCTGTTATTAAGGGAAATGGATGAGAACGACTATGATGCACTTTACGCAGTTCTTGCAGATTCCGATATCATGCAGCATTATC
>JAUNDN010000025.1:26087-36498 GCA_030526045.1 Bacillota bacterium
GACTATGATGCACTTTACGCAGTTCTTGCAGATTCCGATATCATGCAGCATTATCCCTATACGTTTGATGAGGCAAGAGTAAGAGGCTGGATTAGCAGGAATATCGAGAGATATCAGATTTTTGGATTTGGTTTGTGGGCAGTATGCTTGAGAGAGAACGGTGAAATGATTGGTGACTGCGGACTTACTATGCAGTCAATTAATGGAGTCATAAAGCCGGAGATCGGGTATCATATTCGCAGGGATCATCAGCGCAAAGGATATGCAAAGGAAGCTGCTATTGCGGTCAGAGACTGGGCGTTTCAAAATACACCCTTCAATGTAATTTATTCTTATATGAAATATACGAATACTCCATCTGCATCAGCTGCCGTCTCATGGGGATGCCATCAGGTGGACGAATTTAAGGATGAGGTGAATGAAATCACCAAGGTGTTTGCAATCACAAGAATGGAGTGGCAAAAGCTTACTGCTTGTCATGCGGATCCGGACACGGACAAAAGTGCAGAAGTACTACTTTCTAATGTCGACAAATTGCATACAACACCGCTGGGGGTAGAGAGGATCAAGCAGAATCTTAAGACGGAAGCAGATGATGTTGTGGCTTTCTGCAAACAGAAGATTTTATCAGGCCATTGCAAGATCTATAGGCAGGGAAAGAATTGGTATTGCGAGACGGAAGATTTGAAAATTACAGTGAATGCAAAGAGTTATACCATTATTACCGTACATAGGAGAAGGGACCTTTGATGAAATGATTCTTCAACTGGATGAATTTGATTTTCAGAAGTATGACAAAAAAATGAGTGATTCGGTTTCTTTTGAATACTTTGCCGGAGACATGAGACAATTGCAGGAGGCAGTAAAAAAAGTGATTCCGGATTGGGTACAGTATTATGATGAAAAGCAGAGAGCATATTGCGGATATATAGATGGAAAGGTTGCAAGCTTCTGCCTTGTTGAAGATATGGGCATACATAACATAAACGGATATGAGCGAAAAATAGGAGGCCCCGGTTGTGTTGGAACTCTTCCGGAGTATCGTGACAGAGGAATAGGACTAACAATGGTTAAGAACGTAACGCAGATACTGAAAGAAGAAGGTTACGATTACAGCTATATTCACTATACAGGCGTAGCTTCATGGTATGAAAAGCTTGGTTATAGAACCTCAATAAGGTGGAATAAGCATGGAATCCTATAGCGTATTCAGCTAATATGCAAATAAGGAGATAAAGAGTTACATGAAAAGAGTAATCTGTACAATCTTAATTATTATTTCTACTATAGGGATCATCAGCGCAATACAGGAATATTGCGGTGGTTACGAAGAGGTTCCTGCAACCGTGACAAAGACATTTGTATCAAAGAAGCGCTATGCACTCGATACCCAGAAGTATAATCTGGAATGGGTTGATAAAGATGGTAAAACTGTTCAACATGGGAGTATACGTAACAAATCCGGATATTCGGAGGGCGACGTGATCATGATTAAGGTTGATGCAAAGAAGCACCACACCCTGTATAGCGACTATATCCCGATGATTTGCATGTTTTCTGTTTTTCTTGCGATCAGTGGCACGATCCTTTGTGTTAGTTTTAGGAGAAAGCAAACGCCAAAGGATGCCGGGAGTAGAAATTGACACTAGGCAGAAAAAATGGTTTTATAGAAGCATAGCAGTAGATTGAAATTGAAATGACAAACGGAGGGGCGAATGAAGAAAAGAAAAATCATTGTTCTTTTGCTTGGGATGGCAATGACACTCTCTTTAGCGGGTTGTTCAAAGAAAACAAGCGCTGGACCGGAGGAAGACCTGCAGGCAGCACAGGAACAGACCGAAAAGGAAGAAGAAACCGAGCAGGACAATCATTCGGGAAACGCTGATGAAGCAATGAGCGAAGAAAGAAAGATCCGGTTTTCGGTTGTACAGAATCATATAGAGACTGAGGACTATTATGTTCCGGAGGAAGGGGACAGCTTCCCTTATGCCTTTGTAGAGTATCCCTCCTTTGAACTGACGGATGACTTAAAGAAAGATTATCCAGCGCTGGCACAGAGCCTTGAGGACTATAGCACAGACACGTATGAATATGCAGTCAGTACCCTGGCGCAGGCGGCGGAGTCTGCACGGGAAGATGACATGTCCTATTTCGCGTCATCCTACCAGGAGAGCTGGGACCTTGAGGTACTCCGGGCAGATGAACGGGCAGTAGGCTGGCTGGTGGTTTATTACTATTATTATGGTGGACCGCATCCGTATACTTATTTCGGAACCGATATGATTGATACCAAGACAGGTAAGACGCTTACGCTCTCTGATGTGGTGAAGGATGTGGATGGCCTTTCACAGATCATTCTGGAAAATCTGACTGCAATAGATGATGCCTATGTGTTTTCGGAGGAAGAAAATGCACAGATGCTGCCTCTGATAGAAGATATGGTTGACGGTGGTTATCTGCCATGGATTCTGGACGATACCGGTTTTCATGTTTACTTTGATGCATATGCGTTGCAGTATTATGCATTTGGACCGATATTTGCCGATCTGTCCTATGAGGAGTATCCCGATCTTTTCAAGGAGGACTATTTACCCGTAAAGGAGGATACCCCGGTTGAAGAATGTATTTCTTATAAGGAGGCAGAACCGGTAAGGTGGTCTTCCCAGGAACTTGAGCCGTATTTGGGCGAATGGGAATCTCAGGGCGCAGGGGATCAAGCCGGATACTTTGTGATTGAGTGCCCTGACTGGGAGGTCCCGTATATCGCTGATGGAATTTTTGATACGCTGACAGCTTCACCGGTTAAGCTTACGGAGGTCTCAAAGGATTCATCAAGCTGCCTCTTTGCAGAGGACTGGTCTGCAGAAACCGGGATTCCGCTGCCGGGTGATCTTTATGGAGAAGGATATTCCGATGATGTCTACTACTATTATGCGGATAATTCTGCGGATGAAGGGCGGCTTGCAGTGGAAATCTCTGAGATGGGAACCTACGATTTTGTAGGCACGTATGATTTCTCGAACTATTTGTACACCCCCACTCCGGGGAATGCCTATACGACACTGTATATTCCTTATGCAGCAATCTATGACGGTGTACTTTACACCGAGATTGCGCACCGGACCTATTCGGAAGATCAGCCATGTACCGGTTTTATCGTGGCGGTGGAGGTGGAGACCGGAAAGCTTTTGTGGAGAAGTGAGATGTTGCTTGCCAACGGCAGAAACTTCCTGGTCGGTGAGGATACCATCATCTGTGGCTACGGATTTACTGCCGAGGAAGATTATCTGTTTATTTTGAGCCGCCATAGCGGAGCGGTACTGGAAAAACGGAAATTGAAGACCGGACCGGATTACTTTATTCCGGTGGACGATTCGCTCTATGTGTTGACTTATGATACGGTGTACCAATATCTGGTAAGTGAGAATTAAGCAGGAGGAATTTTAAGAATGGAAACATGGTATTATGAAGTGGTCAGTATTGACGGTGACTACGCAAATTTGAAGAGAACCGATATTGAATCAGAAGATATTAAGCTTGTGGCAAGAGCGCTGCTCCCGGCAGAAATAATGGAAGGTACAAGGCTTAAGTATGAGCTGATGCAATATGAAATCATATAAGGCTTTGCTTACAAAAGGGGAACAGAAGGAGGGGGAAAGTGAATCATAATATGAAGCTGTTGTTCATGATGATTTTATGTGGCGTATTTGCGGGAGGACTTACCTTGAGTCTTACCGGCTGCGGGAAGCTGTTTCGCAGACCGTCACCCGATCCCACACCGTCGTCCGATCCCATACCGGACTCGGATCATGGCGGGGAAAAGGACGCGGGGGAAGCTTTGTATGGCGATCCGCTGGATTTTGAGGAGATTGAAATACATACAAATGATATGTCTGCGCAGGAGAAGGTCTATCGACTGACGAAGACAGAAACAGGCATCCGGTTAAGCTACTATTATCTCACCTCTTCCTGGGATGGGGATGAAAATGATTCTATGGATCACATAAAACCGATCCGAGAGCTGGAGGGCGACAGGGAAATGCTGGAAAAGCTTCAGAAGCTTGCAGGAGGATGCGGTATAGAGGACTGGGATGGCTTTTCAGGATATAATTCCGATGTGCTGGACGGAACAAGCTTTTCCTTCAGTGCGAAGCTCACGGACGGAAGAGTGATTCATGCCAGTGGAACGAACAGCTTCCCGACGCATTTCTGGGCTTTTTGTGACGAGATTGGAGAACTAATGACCTCTTCGCCTGTCAACAGTACACAATTTCATGGTCAGGGCTTTACCATGACCGTTCCGGAAAGCTGGGTGAATAGAGTGACCCTATTTTATGGGGATGGCTATTACGCTTTTACGCTACCTGGTGAATCCGGAAATGCATATATATTACGCGTGGATCTTGGCGAACAGGGCTATACAGACAGCGGGGAGGGGGAAGACATACGTGTTTGCCGATTGATTTCTGAAGAGGAAAAGCTGTTTCTTACCTTCCATCTTTATGGGAATCTTGGGATGCCACGTGAGCAGCTGACTGAGGAGCAGCTTGCGATTTATGATTCGCTTGCGGAGGAGCTCCCCGGAATCCTGGAATCTGTGGAGAGCGCAGACGGCTATCGGAAGGAAGCGGAGGACGGAAGCATTTTTTATGAGAGTGATGCACATACGCTTCTGGATGATACCCGTTCCCTTTGTCTTCGCCTTTATCTGGCAGGAGAATATGCGGGCGGAGTTAGCGCAACAGAAATAGATGGAAAAGAGTACATACCGTTTTCCCCTGCCAGGGAATATCCTGCTGTAGGATCAGTTGAGGAGCTTAGGACCAGAATGCTTGCCGTATTCACTCCGGAGTGGACAGAGCGTCAGCTTGATGCCCTGCAAAAGGAACAAGGGATCCTCGTAAAGGATGATATCCTTTATGTCAGATACAATACCATTCAGAATACCGGAGAGTATGGTGGATATTGTCTTTCCGATGTCAAACAGATGGATGCGGAGCATGCCTGGATTACAGTAACGGTAAGGAAAGCGACACCCGAGGACGAACTCTACCGCTATAGCGGAAGTGAGGATTTTCAGTATCAGGTGGAACGAAACAGCGAGGGGAAATGGGTATTTGCCGATTTTGTTTACTGGGACAAATAGAGTAGGAGAATGAGCATGCAGACAAGAGAGGAAGCTTTGGCATACGGTCTTTCTTTTCCGAATACTTATCAGGAAGCACCCTTTCATGATCCCAATTGGCAGCTTGTCAGAGTGAAGGGGAGTAAAAAAGCCTTTTTGTGGACCTATGAGCGGGAAGGCCATATCAATTTGAATGTGAAGGTTGATCCGGAGTGGAGAGATTTCTGGAGAAATTCCTTTGAAGCCGTGATTCCCGGATATCATCAGAGTAAGGAACACTGGAATACAATCATTCTGGATGGCTCCATACCGGATGAGGACGTTAAACGGATGATTGCTGAAAGCTACGATCTGGTAACCGACAGCCCTACCAGGAGAATCTACGAGGCCGTCAGGAAAATCCCTAAAGGTCATGTGGCAACCTATGGAAGGATCGCGGAGCTTGCAGGTGATAAGAGAATGGCAAGAGCGGTCGGAAATGCACTCCATAAGAACCCCGATCCGGAGCATATTCCCTGCTTCCGGGTGGTAAATGCAAAGGGTGAGCTTTCGGGAGAATTTGCATTCGGAGGAGTCGGTGCCCAGGAGAAGCTGCTTAAGGAAGATGGGATCGAAGTCAAAGACGGTAGGGTTGATTTGAAAAAATACGGAATATAGGCGGAGAGATGGATAGTTCAAGAATTTATATTGCAATTGATCTAAAGTCATTTTATGCCTCAGTGGAATGTGTGGAAAGGGGCCTTGACCCTCTTACCACGAATCTTGTTGTTGCAGATGAGTCAAGAACGGAGAAAACGATCTGTCTGGCAGTTTCCCCTTCCTTAAGAAAATATGGGATTCCGGGCAGAGCCAGATTGTTTGAGGTGATTCAAAAATGCAGGGAAATCAAGGCAAGGACGGGAAAGGAAATTAATTACATCATTGCGCCGCCGAGAATGCAGCTTTATATGGATTACAGCAGCAGAATTTACCAAATTTATTTAAAATATATCAGTTCCAGGGATATTCATGTTTATTCAATAGATGAAGTATTCATGGATGTGACCGATTATATGCAGCTGTATCGTGATGAGAAGGGGAAACCGTTGACTGCTCATGCTCTTACCGGAAGAATGATCCGGGATGTGTTGTCGCAGACCGGGATCACGGCAACGGCAGGCATCGGCACCAATTTGTATCTGGCGAAGATAGCAATGGATATTGTGGCTAAGCGCGTGGAACCGGATGAGGATGGAGTCCGCATTGCACAGCTTGATGAAATGTCCTACAGGAGGATCCTGTGGAGCCACAAGCCTCTCACAGACTTTTGGCGGATCGGAAGAGGAGTCAGCAAAAAGCTGGAGGCTGCAGGTATGTACACCATGGGAGATATTGCCAGAATGTCTGTCAGTAACTTTGGTTACGGGACGGGAGAAGATTACCTGTTTAAGCTCTTCGGCATTGATGCAGAGCTTTTGATCGACCACGCATGGGGCTATGAACCGTGTCTCATGGAGGATATCAAAAATTATCAGCCGGATTCCAGTTCCCTTTCATCCGGCCAGGTACTGAGCTGTGCGTATCCTTATGAGAAGGGAAGGACGATCATTAAGGAAATGATGGAGCTACAGGCTTTGGAGCTGCTGGAGAAAGGACTTGTTACCAATCTGGTCACGGTGGATATTCATTATGACAAAAGCTTTGGTGTTGATCACTATAAAGGTCCTATGGAGCTTGACGGATACGGAAGGACGGTTCCCAAGCCGGTCCATGGCTCCTGTAAGCTGAAGGAGTATACTTCGTCTGCGGAAGTACTGAAGGAAGCGGCTCTTAGCATCTATGACAGAATCATGGACAGAAGGCTTGGAATGAAAAAGATTTCTGTGGGTGTTTGCGATCTGCAGGATGAAAAGAAAACAGCCACAGAGCATTATGAACAGATGGATCTGTTTACGGACTATGAAAGGGTGGAGGAGGAGAAGAAAAAGCAGGAACGGGAACGAAAAATGCAGCAGACCATGCTCAAGATCCAGGGAAAATACGGAAAGAATGCAATTCTGAAAGGAACTAATCTTGAAGAGGGAGCTACCACAATCGAACGGAATCAGCAGATCGGAGGACACAGAGCATAAGGCGTAGAGCATCGCATAGAGATTAAAGAGGTGCAGAATGTACGAGGATATCATCAATCAAGACAGACCGAAATCAAAGCGTCCGCCTATGGACAGGGCGGCAAGAGCGAAAATATTTATGCCCTTTGCAGCACTGAAGGGATATGAGGATGCCCTTGAGGAAAAGCAAAAGTGCCGGGTGGAGAAGATAGAGCTTTCAGAGGAAAGCAAAGAGGAACTGAATCGAAAAATCCGGGAACTATTGCTGATGCTTGGAAACGGAGAAAGGCCTACTGTAGAGATCACACAATTTATCCCGGATAAAAAGGCGTCCCATGAGGAAAAGAAAGCACTGGGCCAATATGTGAACAAAAGAGGGGTATTAAGGAAGATTGATGTTTTCTCCGGAGTCATAAGACTGGAAGAGGAAGAGGTGGCACTAGGAGATATTTTGAAAATTGAGGTAGAACCAGAGGCAGAGGGCAATGTCCTGCATGCAGACAGAAATGATATGTTATAGTAAAAGAGTAATGTATATGACAGAATATATTTCATAGGAGGAATAAAAATGGTTAAGCATGTAATTTTGTGGAAATTGAAGGACGAGTATTCAGGTGCACAGATGGAGAAAATCAAGCTGGAAATTAAGGAAGGACTGGAAGGCCTGGCAGGACAGATCCCAGGACTGATTGATATTACAGTAAATATTGATCCGCTTTCAAGCTCAAACGCAGATTTGATGCTGGATTCCACCTTTGAGAGCGAGGAGGCGCTTAAAGGATATTCCTCTCATCCGGCGCACGTGGCTGTGGCAAATGAGAAGGTAAGACCGTTTACTTCAGTCAGAACCTGCATGGATTACGTGGTAGAATAGAGTGTACATCATCATATCCGTAAGCAATTATTGACAAAAGATCAATGCGACCTTATAATATAACAGATGTTAGATAATAAAGCTTACAGTTGAGGATCACATATGCCGAGAAAGTCACAGTTTACAAGGGAAGAAATTGCTGAACGCGGATTGCGAGTTGTCAGGGAGAAGGGAATGGAAAGTCTCACTGCCAGGGAGCTTGCAAAGGAGCTTGGTACAACGGTTGCACCGATTTTTGTTCATTATCCTGCCATGGATGAACTGAAAAAGGATGTCCGGGCTCTGGCGCAGGAAGAATATCGTGATTATATTCATCAGGGACTTGCCGATCCGATTCCGTTTTTGGGTGTGGGAATGAAATATGTACAGTTTGCAAAGCAGGAATCTAATCTGTATCGTCTTCTTTTCCTGAGTGACGGGGCGGCTGATGCGGGGAAAAGCCACTATGCCATGGATGAACTTCGTTATACCCAGAATCTTGTGAGAGAGTCATTACAGAGGATTTATCATATGGATGAACTGGCAGCGGATCACTATTTTCGGGATTTGTGGCTGGTTGCGCATAGCATTGCTACATTGCTTGTGACAGGCGGATGTACGTACACGGAGGAGGAAATCAGCAGCATTTTTACGGAATTCAGTCTCAGCATCTGTAAAGCATATAAAGAGGTCCCGGGATTGGTGGATGGAACGTATGACCGGGATGCTGCGTTCAGGGAACTGATCAGCATGCACCCATAAGGAATATACTAAATGGTACGAATGAAAAAGGAAAGA
This sequence comes from Bacillota bacterium, assembly GCA_030526045.1. Classification (GTDB taxonomy): domain Bacteria; phylum Bacillota; class Clostridia; order Lachnospirales; family Lachnospiraceae; genus Suilimivivens. The sequence continues at coordinate 34,954 of JAUNDN010000025.1, forward strand.
ATGTAAGATACAAAAGGGGGAATGAAAATGGAAGAAAAGAGCGGTGTACTTGTACAAAATGAGAAGCAGGCAAACAGAGCGGTAGCAAAGGTCATGAGAATCACATTCGTGATTTTCACTCTTGTGTATCTGCTGAATGTAATTGGATTATTTGTGGTTGATATGGGTATTATGACAACGGTTTATCTGACCGGATCAGTACTTTTGTGGTTACCGACTATTTTTGTGAATGTCATGAAGCTGGAAGAGTGGTGGGTAAAGTACCTTGTGACCCTGTGCGCTGTGGTATTCGTAACAATGGCAACAGTTACCTTAAGCTATCATGTGGTGGTACTATATATTTACGCTATTGCTATAGCAAGCCTATATTTTTCCAAAAAGCTGAATATCATTGTAACGTTACTGACTGTAGCAGGTGTTTCGCTGGGACAATGGCTTGCATTTGTGTTAGAGACAACGACGGACCACAATTTTCCCACTCTCTATAAGCTGTTTGTTTTCGGCATTATTCCCAGAGCACTGGTGCTTGTTGCAATCGCAGCAATTTTTACCATGCTTTGCGAAAGAACAGCCGGTATGCTGTCAAACCTTCTTGGCGCTGAAGAACAGGAAAAGCTCATGGAGCATATGAAACTGATGCAGGAGAAGTCTAATCGGACTTCAGAATCCCTTTTCTCCATGGTGAAGGAATTATCGGTCATCACGGAAGCTTCTATGGCGGCAAATGAACAGATCGCAGAAGAATCAGGAAATGTGTTGCAGAGCTTTAGCGAAAATACAGATGAGATTATTGGCGTCAATGAGAGAACCCAGGACATCAATGCACAGCTGATTGAGCTGGGAAACATGAATGATCAGGTTGCCAAGCTGGCAAAGCAGATCAATGAAAAGACAAAGGAAAATCAGGAAAAAATGGATTTTGCGACAAAGAGCATGGAGCATATCAATGAAAGTGCCAATGAATGCAAGAACGTGATCCAGCATCTGGGCGAGGAATCCAAAGAAATTCTCGGAATTGTACAGGTGATTACGGGAATTTCCAATCAGACCAATATTCTTGCGTTGAATGCGACCATAGAAGCAGCCAGAGCAGGCGAGCACGGCAGGGGCTTTGCAGTGGTAGCCGGTCAGATTCAGAAGCTTTCTGAGCAGACCAAGGCGGCTGTAGAGAATATCGGAAGCATTGTAAATGAGGTAGTACATAATACGGAAAAAGCTGTGAGCGTTATCGAGCAAAGTGCAAAACTGACGCAGGCGGGAATGGAAAGTATTCAGGAGGCAGGAAGCTCTACCGCTGTGATTACCGCCTCTAATCTGGAGATGTCCGGTCAGATCATTGAAATGGAGAAGACGACAGAGAGCATCAGAGGTAAGAGCAGCGAAGTGGCTAAGAGCATGGGGCAGGTAAACAACAATACGAAAAATAATCACAGTGCCATTGAGCACGTAACTGCAGCCACGCAGGAAAACAGTGCCGGCGTAGAAGAAATTGAGAGAATGGTTGAGCAGATCAAGGAGCTTGCAGACAAGCTGCAAACAGGGCTT
>JAUNDN010000073.1 GCA_030526045.1 Bacillota bacterium
ATATCAAGAGTGGCAGTGAATTCGTCCATGTGTTTGTAGAGATACAGATGCATGGACATTTTTTATTTTGGTTACCGGCACAGATGCTGGAGAAAGAGAGGATTTTATGACAGAGAAGATTAGAGAATACAGTATGAACGGAGCATTAATTATTGGAGTAGACAACGGCTACGGAAATATGAAAACAGCCAGGAGATGCTTTAAGACAGCAATTGCAAAGTATGACAGCGCACCTGTGTTAAGCAGAGATTATATCGAGTACGACGGTGGATATTATGTCATTGGAGAGGGAAGAAAGGGTTTTGTGGCAGATAAGCAGACTGATGACGACAATTATGTGCTGACACTTGTGGCTATTGTAAAGGAACTGGAAGCAAGAGGAATGACAGACTCTGTAAACAGGGCAAGGATTCATCTTGCAGCTGGGCTTCCTCTTAAATGGGTGCAGGCACAGAGGGAGGACTTTAAGAGATATATGCTTAGAAACAGCAGTGTGGAGGTCGGCTATAAGGACAGACTTTATTGTATTGAGTTTGCCGGATGTACGGTTATGCCGCAGTGTTACTCGGCAGTGACAGAGAATCTGAAGGATTTTGCAGGCGTAACGCTTCTTGCAGATATTGGAAACGGCACCATGAATCTGATGTATCTGAATAACGGTAGACCAATGGAAAGCAAGGCATGGACCGAGAAGCTTGGCGTGTTCCAGTGCTTTCAGAAGATTCACAATATGGTGCAGGACAAGACGGGGGACAATCTTATGGACGATGTAATTGATAATATTCTTCGTAGCGGGAAGATTGAACTGCCGGAGCCCCATGCATCCATTGTGGAAAAGGCAATTTGTGACTATGTGGAGGAGATTTTCCAGAAGCTTCGTGACCATGAATATAATGAGAAGCTGATGAAGGTTTACTTCATGGGTGGTGGAGCAAGACTGGTAGAGCAGTTTGGGAATTATAATCCGGACACCACCATTTTTAATCATGATATTCGTGCTAATGCCAAAGGATACGAGTATTACTGCTATATGCTTTTAAGACATCAGAGCAAGTCAGGCAGAAGGTAGGTGAGGCAATATGACAAAGCAGTACAGGAATCACAACATTCGTTTCAATATGACGGATGAGGGAGGAGTGCGGGCGTGGGAACGCCTGCATTCCGAAGAGGTAGAACAGAGCTTTAAGTCGCAGAACGCGTTTGTGGTGGCGGCTATCAATGATTATTATGAAAGGCATCTTTCCAAGAAAAACGATCCCTATCTTGAAAGCAGGGAAAAGGAGGATGCTTTTGCAGACAGGCTGGTGCAGACTGTGGAGCAGAAACTGCTTTCCAATCTTCCGGCACTTGCAGCCATGTATCAGATGCAACAGCAGGCATTCTTTCAGGCGGGACTACAGGCTGGTGGGATAATGTCTTATCCGTATCAGCAGGGGAATCCGCAGGTTGTGACCCCGTCGGCAGGAAAGTCATTGATGGAACAGGAAAGTGTCTGTGAGCAGACAAAAGATTCCCGGGAAGAAGAAATGCCTCAGCCGGAAGAGAATGAGTTTCTTGATTACTCGTTTGGTGTGTAATTTTTTGAAAAGGAGTTGATATTATCATGGAAACGGGATATACTAACAGTGTAAGGAAAGTAAGGAATGCATTACATTTTAAAGGAGGTTTTAATATGGAACTTGCTAAAGTAACATCAAAAGGTCAGGTAACAATTCCGGTAGAGATTCGTAGAAAACTTGGGATAAAAAACGGCGATAAAGTGCTTTTCATGGAAGAAGGTGGTCGTATATATATGATGAATTCCTCGATGGATGCGTTTAGGGAGGCACAGAGAGCATTTTCCGGAGAAGCACAGCAGGCTGGATTGAACAGCGAAGAAGATGTAGTCCGGATGATTAAAGAACTCAGGCAGGAAAGCGTGGTGAAGTAAATGCGGATAATGCTTGATACAAATGTGTTGATTTCAGCGTTACTGTTTCCGAGTCAGAAGTTCAATTCCATTATGGAATATATCTTTGCGGAACATGAATTGGTGCTTTCTTCATATGTAGTGGAAGAATTAAAAAGTGTAGTACGCAGAAAGTTCCCGAAAAGAGAAGCTGACATTGAAAGACTTTTATTTTTGATGAGCTTTGAATATGTCTACACACCAGATGAGATTGACCAAGAATTATTTGAAATTCGTGATGTGAAGGATTATCCGGTCCTTTTTACAGCTATTATTGAAGATGTGGATGTTCTTATTACAGGTGATAAGGATTTTTCTGATATTGTAATAGAAAAACCTGAAATTGTAACACCAGCAGAATTTGTGGAGCGGTATTTATAGCCGATGTACATTCGTACAATTACTAAAGTGAACATCGGCTACATTCCAGGGCACAATTGCGGCAAAGACAGAAAGACACACCATCCCCTTTGTAGATGGTGTGTCTTTCTGTCTGGGGGTCTCGGGGGCGTAGCCCATGAGCAGGTAGCACCGATGGCGCAGACAATGAGGCGGAAATAAAATCAGGGTACCGGAGGGGACCCTGATTTTATTTTTGACGATTTGGCAAGCCAGCGGTACTACCTGCCTATATCATCCCCACCACATCGGAAAGGGAATAGAAGATTTCAATAAGTAGTAGAGATGTGGAAAAAGCAGTCCGAAGCGGTAAGCGAAGGGCTGCTTTTGTCTGTCTGACGGAGTCTTTTTTCCGGCGGGCAGACCTGTGGGGATGATGTGCCCTGCTGACGAAGCATCGCTTACACAAAGGCTACGAAGAAATACCCAGACGGATGCAGATGATAGCGGTTCTTATGGACAGTATAGCTATAGCAGATACAGTTTGGACAATATCTGCAACCAAATGGCTACAAAGCAGAGCAACAGTAGAACCACAACAGGGGCATGACACTGCAATTTACCGGGGCAGACCACAATTTCTATTAGTATGTAGCCATAATCCGGTGCAATCGTAGCCAAAACACAATAACTGAATACAAAAATACCAAAAAGCGAAGCCATGAAACAAATGGAAGAAAAGGCAGCAATACCAATTCAACCAATGAGTTTTGTGGATTTTTTGTTGCCTTAAACCACATTTTGAAATCTCAAAACAGTGGTGACAGGGAAGCAATGTAACCAATTAACCCGGGCAGTATTGAAATCGGATACTGTCCACCACAGATAAAAAGAAGGAGAACATTATGGGGAAACGAACAAGAGACGAGGTAATCTATTCTCGTGTGGATTACCATGTAAAGCAGGAATTTGAATCGCAGATGAAGGAGAGCGGATATAAGACTTCCGCTGATTTCATCGACTATCTGCTCCGTGTCAACAAGGGCAGGCAGATTGACGGGACAACACTGAAGCAGTTTATGGAGGTTATGAATGATGTCTGCTATGAACTAAAAAAGCAGGGGGTCAATATCAACCAGCTGGCAAGGAATATCAATGCCTATCCGGATTTGATATCCATGACAGCATTTGAACCGTTCCAAAGAGTATTCCGGCGGTTGGAAGACTCGGTATTAAAGCTATATGAAAAGGTGGTGAATTAGATGGCAGTATATGGAAATGTCAATGTAAAATATGCTCCCTGTAAGTCTGTGGCACAGCTTCACAGTGCGGCAGATTATATCCTAGGGCAGAAGAAGGAACAGCTAAGTTCCGGTGTTATCAAGACAAAGTCGGAGTTATATAATGCCTTTGGCTGCAATCGGGATAACTTTGCAAACAGTGTCCTTATGACAAGGAAAATGCATCAGAAGAAGTACAGCCGGTTCTTCCCAAGGGACATTCTTGCACAGAAGCTGTCCATATCCTTTCATCCGGAGGACAATGATAAGCTGACTTATGCAGATGCTTACAAGATAGCGGAGGACTTCGCTCATAAGTTTTTCTGGAAGAAGGGATTTGAGGTATTGTTTGCGGTTCATGTGGATACGGAGCATGTTCACGTGCATTTTCTGGTAAATAACTGTAACCAGAAGGATGGTTCTTCCTTTCGGAGAGGTCCGAAGGAACTGGTGGAAATGTCGGAGTATTTTGGAGAACAGTGCAGGCGCCGGGGCTTGACGCACTCTGTTCGTGACAGCTTCTACAATCCGGATAAGACCAGAGAGGAACGCACCTTAGCGGAAAATCAGATGCAGAAAAGGGGAAAACTTTCTTTCAAGGATGAAATGCGTGTGTATATCAGACTTGCCATGAATGACCCGACCACGCAGAACATCCATGATGTGGTAAATATGCTTGAGAGAACCTATCACATGAATGTGCGCTTAAAGGGGAATACCATCAGTTATGCCCTTCCTTATCGCAGCAGCAATGGTGGTAAGGTGCAGGCAGTACGAGGCAGTAAGCTTGGTAAGCGATTCACGGTTGCAGGCATCAGGGAGTATATGAAACAGAAGGAAAAAGAGGATTGGTTTGATTATCCAAGGCAGGAACAGGACATCGAACATTCCAGTCAGTCCATGAAGGATTATCCCAGATGGGAAGAGGATGAGGACGAAGTGAAGGAGTCTGCTTCTAAGGCTAAAAAGCAGGTACCAACACAGGATGTTTCTGTATATGAGGCATATGACGAGTTTCAGGAAAAACACGAGATACCGGAGAATGACGAGTCTTTCTTTTATGGTGCTGCATTTGATGACTTCAATAAAGAGTGGCAGGGACTTGATGCAGGCGCAGGCTCGGTAAGTACTGAGTTTAGCACAACAAATAACTCAACCGACGCAGAACCAGATAATGAGGATGAGTTAGACGAATTACTTGATAGCAATTCGTCAACTGTGCCGGTTCAGAATAAGCCGTTTCCATCCCCAGCAGAATACCGCAAGCTCTCTCTGGAAAAACGTGCTAAACTTCTTCCGCCACCTTCTGATGACCGAATGGAAGAACTAAAGAAGTATCAGAACAGAATGGGATATACCGAAGAATCCATGCGGAGTATGCGTTACAAGATGTCCGTCTATGATGATTTTACTGAGGAATATGATTATCGTGTGAAATACAACAGAAATCATCCTTCAGAGGAGCAGCTAAAAGCACAAGGGGAACAGCAGATAATCACACCGGTTCGTAGACGTGGGCGTGGCAGATGACAAGCATGGGTAAAGAGTGATAACAAAAGGTATGTGGATATGAAAATCTGGTTTTTACGAGAAATGGAGGAGAAACATGAAGAAAAAATGGCTTAAAAGGAGCAGCGCGATTCTACTTTCAATGATAATGGCATTGTCATTATTTCCGGGAATGAATGGAACAATACCGACTGTACAGGCAGCGGAAAACACATCCCCTGAATCAGCATACTGGACGGAAGTAGATGGATTAAAAGGGTTTAGTCTTTCTGATACAAGCACAACAGTCGGTAAAATCATATCAAGATTATAGTGTTCAATATTTCTTTCTACCTCACGTCCACCTTCCATTTGAACAGTCGCAAAATTTGCGACAGTTGAGTTATCGAGCTCTTCTTTTAGGGCATTGTTAATATGTTTACCGATGGTTTTTACATCACGGTCAAAAAGCTCTGCCATTTGATTTCGTGTAATCCATACTGTTTCCTGCTCCCACGAAACAGGTACATTCAGTTCTAAGGTTCCATCTTTAAATGTAATCAACTCATTTTTCATTTGGTCATCTCCATTTCGTTTATAGCTTGTCAAATAAGAATCTGTTTATTCCGCATCCTCTTTCGCCCGACACTTATATACATTATGTTGATTTTTACATTGCGAAGAACAGAACTGCACATTGGAGCGGCTGGCTACAAATATCTTTCCACAGTGCTTGCACAGTTTCAGCGTAGAGTTTTCATCCGTTATCATAAAGGAAAACAAGGGATACCAGTAAAAAGATAAAATCCACTTTCAAGGCGAAAGGAAAATCCGGCAAGCATGTGACAAGTACAACACCGTATGGGTATCTGAAAGACAAGGATGACCCGAATGTATATGCAGACGGAAGATG
>JAUNDN010000026.1 GCA_030526045.1 Bacillota bacterium
GTTTGCGGCAATTCGTGACGTGGTATCCTCGTCACGTTTCCGAGAATCCAGGATTAATGCAATATATAGCCAACATTATATTTACAAAACATACGAGGAACTGGTTGATGCACAAAGAAACTATTGTCAAATGATATTAAAAGAAAATCGTTTTAATAAATTGTTATCAAGTGGGAACCCAATTATTGTTGGATTCTTGTATGGCAAGTTTATTGAAATTGAAAAAATGGGAATTGAAATTGAATATAAAGTTAATGCGAAGAATTTGGATATAGAGATCCCTGTTCATAAAATAGTAGAAATATTAGGCGACTTGCTAAATAATGCGGTGGAAGCATTAATGGTAATGGACGGGAAGAGAAACCTTTATATTGGCATGGAAGATAATAATACTATAATTGAGGTTAGAAATAGGAGTCCATATATAGATTATAGTGAAATTATGACTTTTTTTATAAAAGGGTATAGTAAAAAAGGAGATGGCAGGGGATTGGGATTATATAATGTAAAGCAGATTTGTAATGAAAATGAATTAGATATTATATGTCAAAATATAGAAGAAGGGGGAGTAAATTGGTTGACTTTCAGGGTGGTAAAGAAAAAAGGAACCATTAGGCTTTAAATGGTTCCTCTTAAGATTATTATTCTGTAGGATACTTGTATTCTCCAAAAAATATAATGCTTGTAATATCAAAACTTACCCAAGCACCCCAAGCCATTGCAGCCGTAAGCAATGGTGCACTGATCTTAACAAGCCAATTCTTCATACTTATGTTCTCCTTTCATCTTTCGTATTTTTGCAGCAACGAGCTGCAAAGTGTGTAATATAATCACCCAGAATCCTACTGTTATATAGGGATTCTCAGGAACTATATACGTGAGTGTCAGGTAAAAGAAAATAATAATGAATGACTGTAACCGTACCCGTTTCGTAACCTTTTCACTTAAGGGACGGCGGACTGCCGAGGTCACAGGCCCGATATAGTAGTTGCTGAGGATGCACAGGAAAAGAAGAATCATCTGCAACAATTTATTGACCGGAATCAAGGGCATTACCATTAGGGATAAAAACATATATAAAAGAGATACGAAAAAGCAGCCGAGATAGGTGCGGCAGTGAAGTCCTCCGGTAGAAGAACGCAAAAGCATCATCACAGCTACCGCAAACAGATATAAGCCTAATTCATTTCTGAAAATAAATCCCATGATCAGCAATTTGCTGGTTTCTGCAGCAACTGTTTTCCCGGTAAATGCAAGCTGGGCAATTTGATAATCACTGAATCCATACTGTTCCCTTAAAAATTTCTGCATATCCGTAAATCCTTTCCCTATGAACTGAGTTCATTTTAAGATGAATTTTGGTTCATATTGCCGAAATTAACTGAATGCATCAAATTTTCCTATTTTTGAACAAAAATGAGCAAAAAAAGCCCAAAATCATTCAAAAATAGGAAAAAAATGATAATTCAGTAAAAAATCGGATCAAAAAGAAAATGCGTGGTAAAATGCATCTAAGCGCGCTCGTGAACAATATGTAAGTCTAAGAGGAACAAAAGAGAAAAGAGGAATTGCATGAAAACGGGTTTACAGGTAAGTAAATTCTCATATCCGTATAAGGAAGTGGGATTCAGAATCAGAAATTTGCGGGAAGCAAATGGATATACCAGGGATGCACTTGCTGCGAGGATTGAAATATCCACAAAATTTTTATATGAAATTGAAATGGGTAAAAAGGGTTTCTCGGCAGAAGTTCTTTTCCGCCTGTCTCAGACGCTGGCGATCAGTACAGACTATCTGCTTACAGGAGTCGATGGGAGTGTGGGAAGCAGGGGCTGTGTCATCCCAAGGAAAATGGTGGATACAATCAAATGCTTCAGTCCCTATCAGATGGGGAATCTCCAGAAGGTACTGCAGACCATGCAGGAAATGTGTACGATGGAAAAACAAAAGCATCTTTAAAGCTGTTGCATTACAGGGGCAAATTTATATTTGGGGCATAGGAGCAGGGAATGACGAAAAAGGCCACGCGGAGAAAGAGCGAGGCGTGGTGCAGAAGCTAGAAATAGTGAAAAAAGCCACGCGATGAAAGAGCGTGGTGGGGTTGTAAGAGCTGGAAATAACGAAAAAACCACGCGCCAAAGAGCGAGGCGGGGCGCAGGAGAAGATAAGCGATGAAAAAAACCACGCGCCAAAGAGCGGTGCGGGGCACAGGAGGAAGAAAGTGTCCAAAAAGCCACGCGGCCGAGAGCGAGGCGGGGCGCAGGAGGGGAAAAGTACAAAAAAGCCACGCAACGATAAATTCGCTTGACGAGGAGATAAACAATTTACTAATAAGAAGAGATAAACAAATGTCAGTTTATTCACGACTTCGTCTACAGTCTGAGGGGCAAATCACCAAGTGATTTGCCCCTTCGTTTTTAGCTTACCATTCCGCCCAGCATGCCGCTGCCTGCACAAAGAATAAGAACAGTAAAGAAATTCCCGGAAGCAGACATCCCGTGATTGACGATGAGCGAAACAATGAGCAGAACGATAAAGTAAAGACTCCCCAGCAGAAGTCCCCATAGATATTTCCGACTGCCCTCCCGTTTGCCGGTGAGAAATCCGGCAAAAAAGGTCACAATGATGTAAATGGCAACGATACAGACAGACACGATCTTTTCTGAGAGCCCGAAACGGTACAGCATCAGTGCCAGTAGCAGGAGCAGACCGGTGGTGAGAAGATAGGAAAGGAGCAGGCATTTGAGGATGAAGGTGAAACGGGCACTTACGTTTATTTTATTGAGCATGGGACCTCCGTTACTCTATGTAGAGATTTTTATGAATTCTTTATAGTATATTCATATGTGTCTGCTTGACAGAGAATGCTATGATATTGTAATATTTGCGTAAGCTGTCTGCAAACTGGCAGCAATCATAATAAGAAGAATAAGGAGTGAGTTTTATTTTGGATACCGATGGTGTCATACAATTGTTTGCGTTGTTGATTTTATTGTTTTTGTCTGGCTTTTTCTCATCTGCGGAGACGGCCTTGACGACAGTCAACAGGGTGCGCCTTAAAACACTGGCGGATGAAGGCGATAAGAGAGCCCAGACTGCGATGAAGGTACTTGATAAGTACGGAAAGATGCTGAGCGCGATCCTGATCGGAAACAATATTGTAAATATTTCAGCATCCGCACTTGCTACTACATTGGCAATCAGAATTAATCTGGCAGTAGGAATAGCAACAGGTATATTGACGGTGGTGGTACTTTTGTTTGGTGAAATCATGCCCAAGAACCTGGCAATGGTCTATTCGGAGAATCTGGCCCTTGGTTACGCGGGCGCGATTGCAGCAATCATGAAGCTGTTAACACCGGCAATTTTTATTGTAGATAAGCTGGCAAACGGCATGATGAAGCTGTTACATATTGATGCAAATAAGAAAACAGCCATGACGGAAAATGAACTGCGTACCTACGTGGAGGTCAGTCATGAGGATGGAGTCATTGAATCGGAAGAGCGGGAAATGATCTACAATGTGTTTGACTTCAGTGATGCAGTTGCCAAGGATGTTATGATTCCAAGAATTGATATGGCAACGATTAGTGAAGATGCCCATTACGATGAGGTCATGGAGCTGTTTAAGGAATGCATGTATACCCGAATTCCCGTTTACAGCGGTGATAAGGATAACATGATTGGACTGATCAATATCAAGGACTTCATACTGGTTGAAGATCGGGAAGCCTTTCAAATCAGTGGTATCATGCGCCAGGCCCATTATACATATGAATTTAAGAAGACGGCAGATCTGCTTGTTGAAATGAGAGAGAAGCGGGTAAATGTTTCTTTTGTGCTGAATGAATATGGCGCGACCGTCGGTATGATCACAATGGAGGATCTTCTGGAAGAAATTGTCGGTGAAATCCGCGATGAGTATGACGAGGATGAAGAAGAGCTGATCCAGCAGGTGGACGAGAGAAGCTACCTGGTTGAGGGCAGTATGAAGCTCAGTGATATTAATGATGAGCTGGGAACAGAACTGGAATCTGAGGACTATGATTCACTCGGTGGTCTGATCATTGAAAATCTTGACCGCCTTCCGGAAGACGGGGAGACAATAGAGACAGAGCAAGGAATCACTCTTCAGGTAAAGGGAGTTAATCAGAACCGAATTGTGAAGGTACTTATGACTCTTCCGGAAAAGAAAACAGAGGATGAACAAAAGGAAGACGGGGAAAGTGAACCGGACGATCATCTGAATGAGCCTGACGATATGCCAAAGGAGAATCAGGAAGATTAAACTTCCCACGGAAAGGATTTTTTTCATAAAATACTTTTCCAAATTCCCCAACTATGCTATACTATATGAAAAATAAGCAAGCAAGCCTGCTTATGCAGGGAAGGAGATATTATTATGAAGCGTATTAAGACATTAGTTACAAGAGATTTAAAGGAATCCATGAAAAAGGGCGGTTGCGGAGAATGCCAGACATCCTGCCAGTCAGCCTGCAAGACTTCCTGTACAGTAGGTAACCAGAGCTGCGAAAAAGTGAAATAAGTACAAAAACAGGATAGTGAATGTAAGCAGCGGCTTTCGTCGCTGCTTATTGTATGTATCCGTAGAATCCATTCCATCTAAGATGGAATTGGGGATTCGCAGAATTCGCGGGAGTTGGAGAGGAAGGAAAAGTGGTACATCAGTATAAGAATAACGGTTACAATATTGTCCTTGATGTCAACAGTGGCTCCGTTCATGTGGTAGATGATGTGGTGTATGATATCATTCCGATTGTAGAGGAAGGACTAAATACCGATACAGATACGGAAGCAATCGAGGGCAGTGTCCTTGAGAAACTGAAGGGGAAGTATGAGCCTTCCGATATAAAGGATGCTTTTGAACAGGTGATTGAGCTTAAGGAGGCAGGACAGCTCTACGCGCCTGATATTTATGAAAATTATATTATTGATTTCAAAAAGAGAGAGACAGTGGTGAAGGCGCTCTGCCTGCATATTGCCCATGACTGCAATCTGGCATGTAAATATTGCTTTGCGGAAGAAGGAGAGTATCACGGCAGACGAGCGCTAATGAGTTATGAGGTCGGTAAGAAGGCTTTGGACTTTCTTGTCAAGAATTCAGGAAACCGTGTGAATCTGGAGGTTGATTTCTTCGGAGGAGAGCCGCTGATGAACTGGCAGGTTGTGAAGGATCTGGTGGCATACGGCAGGAGCCTGGAGGAGCCTTATCATAAGAAATTCCGGTTTACACTGACTACAAATGGTGTTCTGTTAAACGATGAGGTCCTGGAATTTGCAAACAAAGAAATGTCCAACATTGTTCTCAGTATTGATGGCAGGAAGGAGATCCATGACCTGATGCGTCCCTTTAGGAAGGGGCAGGGAAGCTATGATCTGATCGTTCCCAAGTTCCAGAAGGTTGCTAAGAGCCGTGATCAGATGAACTATTATGTGCGGGGAACCTTTACCAGAAACAATCTGGATTTTTCCAGGGATGTGATGCATCTGGCGGATCTGGGCTTTCGGCAGATATCTGTGGAGCCGGTAGTGGCGCAGCCCACAGATGATTACGCACTGCGGGAGGAGGATATTCCTACATTGCTTGAGGAATATGACCGTTTGGCAGTTGAACTTTTGAATAGAAGAAAAGAAGGAAAAGGTGTTAATTTTTTCCATTTTATGATAGACTTGGAGGGCGGACCCTGTGTAGCCAAACGCTTATCCGGCTGTGGCTCGGGAACGGAATATCTGGCAGTCACACCATGGGGAGACTTGTATCCCTGCCATCAGTTTGTTGGCAAGGAGGAGTTCCTGATGGGAAATGTGGATGAGGGTATTACACGAACCGATATCAGGGATGAATTTAAGACCTGTAATGTTTATGCCAAGGAAAAGTGCAGAAACTGTTTTGCAAAATTCTATTGCAGCGGAGGATGTGCTGCCAATTCCTATAACTTCCATGGGCATATCAACGATGCTTATGATCTTGGCTGTGAATTACAGAGAAAACGTGTTGAATGTGCAATTATGATAAAAGCAGCATTGGCTGATTTAGAAGGAGAAGAAGAAAATGAAGAAGAATAAGGCAATTATTATCTTGCTGATATTTTTACTGCTTCTTGGAGGCTTTGGCTATACAGCGGCAGTTGGTATTGGCGCAGATGGTTACGGCTCAGCCGGCAGTATTAACCTTGGGCTTGATCTTGAAGGCGGTGTCAGCATCACTTATCAGGTAGTGGGTGAGGAATCTCCCAGCAGTGAGGATATGGCAGATACCATTTATAAGCTGCAAAAGCGTGTAGAGGGGTACAGCACCGAGGCTGTTGTGTACCAGGAGGGGGATGACCGTATTAATATTGAAATCCCGGGTGTTTCTGATGCAACGGCGATTCTGGAGGAACTTGGAAAGCCCGGTTCACTGTTCTTTATTGCAGAGCATGATCCGGACGGAAACTTGAACTATGTATATGCAGGGACAGATCAGGAAGGCAACTATGTCTATACCCTGAATAAGACGATCGAAGCACTTCAGGAAGACGGTTCCATTGTACTGGTAGGTACAGATGTTAAGGATGCACAGGCAGGACAGATCACAGACTCCATGCAGAATAATGCCTTTGGTGTGAGCCTCGTAATGACCCAGGAAGGAACAAAGAAGTTTGCCGATGCAACGACCAAGGCATTTGCGAACGGTGAATCCATTGCAATCTACTATGACGGAAAGATTATCAGTGCACCCAATGTCAATTCGGCAATTACGGACGGACAGGCACAGATAACAGGCAACTTTACCCATGAAGAAGCAGAACAACTGGCTTCCACCATCCGTATCGGTGGATTGAAGCTGGAGCTCGAAGAACTGCATTCCAAGATTGTAGGAGCACAGCTCGGAGAAGAGGCGATTGCAACCAGCATTAAGGCAGCAGCAGTGGGATTTGCATTTATTGTTGTTTTTCTGATTGCAACTTATTATGTTTCCGGTCTGGCAGCCAGTCTTGCACTTGGACTGTATGTGGAATTGATCATTTTCCTTCTGGATGCGTTTGAAGTAACTCTGACGCTTCCGGGTATTGCAGGTATCATTCTTTCCATCGGTATGGCTGTGGATGCAAACGTTATCATTTTTGCCCGTATCAGGGAAGAGATTGCAAAGGGTAAGACGGTGAAATCAGCAATTGATACCGGATATAAAAAGGCAGCCTCCGCAATTGTGGATGGTAATGTCACAACATTACTGGCAGCGGCGGTTCTTGGTATATTGGGCTCCGGTACAATTAAGGGCTTTGCAATCACCCTGGCTCTTGGTATTGTGCTGTCTATGTTCACAGCTATGGTAGTGACCAAGTTGTTGATGAGGGTATTGTTTGCAATAGGCCTTCAGAACGTGAAGTTTTACGGAACAGCTAAGGATAGAAAGGCAATTGCTTTTACCTCCAAAAAGAATCTTTTCTTTGTCTTATCACTTCTGGTGATTGTGGCAGGCTTTGTATTTATGGGGGTAAATAAAGCGCAGACAGGCAATACGCTGAATTACAATCTTGAATTCGTGGGTGGTACTTCAACTAATATCACCTTTAACGAGAACATGTCACTTGCGGACATTGATGCACAGGTAGTGCCTTTGATTGAGGATATTACAGGAGACGGTAACGTACAGACACAGAAGATCGAGGGAACCAATGAGGTTATCTTCAAGACACGTTCTTTAAATCTGGAAGAACGGGATGCCTTTAAGAGTGTTATGGCAGAGCATTTTGGTGTGGATGCCGAAAAGATTACGACAGAGACGATCAGTTCTACCATCAGCGGTGAAATGAAATCGGATGCCATTCTGGCAGTGGCAATTGCAACGCTTTGTATGCTGATCTATATCTGGCTGCGGTTTAAGGATATCCGTTTTGGCGCAAGCT
Organism: Bacillota bacterium; assembly: GCA_030526045.1. Lineage (GTDB taxonomy): Bacteria > Bacillota > Clostridia > Lachnospirales > Lachnospiraceae > Suilimivivens. Next base: position 7,914 of record JAUNDN010000026.1, read on the forward strand.
CTGTGATTGCATTATTACATGATGTGTTGGTAGTGCTTGCATTCTATGCTGCAGTGAAGGTTCCCGTGGGAACTACCTTTATTGCATGTATGCTGACGATCGTAGGTTATTCCATCAACGCTACCATCGTAATATTTGATCGTATCCGTGAGAATTTGCGTTTGATAGGTCCGAAGGAATCCTTAGAGAATATGGTAAACGAGAGTATCACACAGACACTTTCCAGAAGTATTTTTACTTCCCTGACTACCTTTGTTATGGTGGCAGCGCTTTATCTGTTTGGTGTTTCATCCGTGAAGGAATTTGCCCTTCCGCTGATGGTAGGTATTCTTTGCGGAACCTATTCCTCTGTGTGCCTGACAGGATCACTGTGGCTGGTACTTCGTAAGGTATTTAAGCAGAAAGCAGAGTAAAGACAGCCGTATGAATGGACGGCAGATAAATAAATGTTTGGAAAAGGTGAAAAGCGTTCTGAGTTTTCAGAGCGCTTTTCCTTCATAAGTGATACCTGTGTGATAAGAAATGCGCACTCTTTTTAGGTGCGGGGAGAGTAAATGGCAAAGTGGATGGTAGCTGCCAAGAAGGCAGATTTTGAACAAATTGCAAGAGAATATCAGATTACCCCTGTTCTGGCAAGACTTTTGCGCAACAGAGAAATCATTTCCGATGAGGATATCAGAAAATTTCTGCATGGAAGCATGGACGATCTGAATGACCCGCTTATGATGAAGGACATGGAAAAGGCAGCAGGGATTATTAGCGGCAAGATCAGGCAGGGAAAACGGATCCGTGTCATCGGAGATTACGATGTGGATGGGATCTGCTCTTCTTACCTCTTAAAAAAAGGTATTTTAAGTCTCGGCGGAATGGTGGATGTAGTGATCCCTCACAGGATGAAGGACGGATATGGGCTGAATGATAGCCTGATCGAGGAAGCTTACAAAGACGGGATTGACACGATCGTAACCTGTGACAATGGAATTGCGGCAGCGCCCCAGATACGCCTTGCGAAGGAAAAGGGGATGACCGTAGTCGTTACAGACCACCATGAGGTACCCTATGAGGATACCGGGGAAGAAAGAAACTATCTTTTGCCGGAGGCGGATGCAGTGGTAGATCCCAAGCAGCCGGCATGTGAGTATCCCTTTAAGCAGATTTGCGGGGCTGTGGTTGCGGGGAAACTGGTGCATGTGCTGCTGACGCTTTTTGACGGGACAGAAGCTGATGAAGAGGAAAGACAGGAATTAAAAGAGGAGCTTCTCATATTCGGAGCACTTGCGACGATATGTGATGTGATGGAGCTGCGGGATGAGAATCGCATTCTTGTGAAGGAAGGCTTAAAGCGCATGGCTAAGACCACTAACCTGGGACTGAAAGCACTTCTTAGGGTAAACGGAATTGACGGGAGGGAGCTTGGCCCCTATCATGTTGGCTTTATCATCGGTCCCTGTATGAATGCTTCCGGCAGGCTGGATACGGCACGCAGAGCGCTGGAGCTTTTTGAATGTACAGACAATAAGGAAGCGGTTACGATCGCGGAAGATCTGAAAAGTCTGAACGACAGCCGGAAGGTGATGACTGAGGAAGGGGTAAAAGAGGCGATCCGCCAGGTGGAAACTACGGCTGTGGGTAAGGACCGGGTGCTTGTGATTTATCTGCCGGATTGTCATGAGAGCCTTGCCGGAATCGTCGCTGGGAGAGTGAAAGAAAGATATGGGAAGCCTGCTTTCGTCCTGACAAAGGGTGAGGAGGGGATCAAGGGAAGCGGTCGGTCCATTGAGAGCTATTCCATGTATGAGGAGATGTCCTCCTGCAAGGAACTGTTTACGAAATACGGTGGTCACAAAATGGCAGCAGGCTTGTCTCTTCCGGACGAACAGTCGATTGATTTGTTTCGGAAAAGACTAAACAAGAATTGCAAACTGACCGATGAAGATTTAGAAGAGACCTTGCATATTGATGTAGCAATGCCTCTTTCCTATGCCGACAGGAACTTTATTCGGGAGTTATCCCTGCTTGAGCCCTTTGGTATGGGAAATCCAAGACCGCTTTTTGCAAGAAAAGGAATCTCCCTTTTATCAGGGAGAAAGCTGGGAAAGAACCGGAATATGGGAAAATACCGGATAGCAGATGAAAATGGCAATAGCTATGAAATGATTTATTTTGGTGACGGGGAAAAGCTGGATGCATTTCTGATCGGGCGATACGGCGAAGAGACCGTTAAGAAGCTTTATGAAAAGGGGATCGCGCAGGGAACGGTCACGATCAGCATGGCGTATTATCCGGATATCAATTATTTCGGCGGACGGGAAACAATACAGATCATCATGCAGGATTACTGCTGATAGAAAAGAGGAAATGATGATTACAACAGTGACACTAAATCCGGCAGTGGATAAAACCTATACAGCCGCAAGGCTTCTGCTTGGGCAGGTAAACCGGATGGACAGCGTAAAGAATATTGCCGGCGGAAAGGGCATCAATGTTTCAAAGGTGCTCAGACAGTATGATTATCCGGTAAAGGCATTGGGCTTTATGGGAGGCTACACAGGACGGTTTATAGAGGATTATGCAAAAGAAATTGGCATACAGTGCCATTTTACCCATGTGGAGGGAGAGACCAGAAGCAGTATCAACATTCTTTCCCAGGATGGCTATGTGACTGAGGTACTTGAGCCCGGACCAACAATCTTAGAGGCGGAGCTGGCAGTTTTTTTGCAGGATTTTGACAGGGAAATTTCCGACAGTAACCTGGTGATTCTCTCCGGCAGTGCGCCGGCAGGTGTCCCTTCCTCCATTTACGGAGAATTGATACAAAGGTCAAAGAAACAGGGAAAGAAGGTGCTCCTCGACACCAGCGGACCGCTCCTTAGAGAAGGGGTGGCGGCAAAGCCCTTTATGATTAAGCCGAATGTAAAGGAATTGGAAATCCTGGCAGGCCGGAGGCTGAAAAATCTGGAGGAGATTGCAGATGCGGCAGTTTTTCTGAACAGGCAGGGAATCGAGCATATTCTGGTATCCATGGGGGCTAAGGGCCTTCTCTATGTGCGGGAAGGAGAAGTGATCCATGCGAAGGCGCCAAAGATCAGAGCGGTAAATACCGTTGGCTGCGGAGACAGCACGGTTGCTGCCTTTGCAATGGCTCTTGAGAGCGGTCTTTCCGGCGAAAGTATGCTGAAGCTGTGTATCGGCATATCGGCAGCAAATGCGTCAACACTGGAGAGCGCAGTGATTCCCAAGGATCTGGCAAAGGAATTGGAAGAGAAAGCGAAAATTGAGATTTTATAAGTGCGAAAGCCCCCGGGGATGCCGGGGGCTTCGCAATTCTTATGAGGGGGGAGATAGTGAGTTGTTCAACTATCTTGATATTTATCATAAAAGGTAAATGTGTATAAAATGTGTCCGATTTATGATGAAAATCTAAAATCCTCTTAAGAATCAATTAAGTACCTCATAAAAATTTGAAAAACAACTATTTTCATGATATCTTATTATATGGAAAACTGTGCCATCCGGGGAGTCTTTTATGACGAACCTGGGCAGGAAGGGGTAGATTATGTTCAAATGTGAAGAACTGCTACAGGGAATTACCTATGAATGCGTGAGAGGAACCACGAATAGAGAAGTCAGCGAGGTTGTATGCGATTCCAGAAAAGTTACAAAGGACAGTCTGTTTATCTGTATTTGCGGATACAATGTAGACGGACACGAGTATGCGGCGGAGGTTGTCTCAAAGGGGGCAGCGGTTCTGGTGGTACAAAAGGATGTGGAACTGCCGGCGGATGCTGATGTGACCGTCATTCAGGTGGAGGATACCCGTTATGCCATGGCATTTATCTCAGCCGCTTATTTCGGACACCCGGCAGACCGGCTGAAGGTAATCGGGATCACCGGAACAAAGGGAAAGACTACGACAACTTACCTGATCAAGTCTATTTTGGAGAAGGCTGGCTATAAGGTAGGATTGGTGGGAACCATAGAAACGATAATCGGAGATAAGCATATCCCCGCAAATAATACGACACCGGAGTCCTTCCTGCTCCAGAAATATTTTAAGGAGATGGAAGAGGCGGGTTGTCAGATCGTGGTGATGGAGGTGGCATCCCAGGGGCTGAAGCTCCACAGAACCCAGGGCTTTACCTTTGAGATTGGTATTTTCACCAATTTGGAGCCGGATCACATCGGACCCAATGAGCATAAGGATTTTGAAGAGTATCAGTTCTGTAAAGGACTTTTGTTTAAGCAGTGTCGTCTGGGAATTGTCAATAAGGATGATGCCCATGCGGAAGCAGTGTTGAAAGATCATACCTGTGCGCTTGAGACCTATGGTTTCGATCCATCGGCAGATCTTTACGCAGAGGATCTTAAGCTGGTCAACAAGCCGGGAGAGCTGGGCATTGATTTCCATGTGAAAGGAAAGATGGATTTTGAAGTGGAAGTACCCACGCCGGGAAGATTCAGCGTGTACAATGCACTCACGGCTATTGCGGTGTGCAGACACTTCAAGGTAGAGGTGGACCAGATACAGAAGGCACTCCTTGGAGCTCATGTAAAGGGCAGGATCGAGATGGTGCCGGTTTCGGATCAATTTACGCTGCTCATTGATTATGCCCATAATGCCATGAGTCTTAAGAGTCTTTTGACAACTTTAAAGGAGTATCAACCTAACAGATTGGTGTGTGTGTTCGGCTGCGGTGGCAACCGTTCCAAATTGAGACGTTTCGAGATGGGAGAGGTCAGTGGTACTTATGCAGACTTCACCATTATAACCTCGGATAACCCGCGGTTTGAGGAGCCTCTTGACATCATGGCAGATATTAAGACAGGTATCAGCAAGACAACCGGCACTTATATTGAGATCTGTGACAGAAAGGAAGCAATTGCGTACGCGATCGATCACGGACAGCCGGGAGATATTATTGTGCTTGCCGGCAAGGGACATGAGGATTATCAGGAGATCAAGGGTGTGAAATACCCCATGGATGAGAGAGTCCTGATCACACAGATACTGAAGGAGCGACGCGGTACTGTATGATAGAAGGCAGATATGCGAATATTATTATAGATATTTCTCATGAAAAGGTGGATCGGCCTTTTCAGTATAAAATACCGGAAAACCTGAGAGGAAAGCTGAAGGAGGGAATGTGTGTGCAGATTCCCTTCGGAAATGCCAACCATCTCCGTCAGGGATATGTGGTGGAGATCACAGACCGGGCGGAATTCCCGGACGAAAAGCAGAAGTTGATTAAGGGAGTGGTCAGCGGGAAAATGACGGTGGAGGCGGATGCGATCAAGCTGGCCGCATGGATGAAGGAGACCTACGGCTCTACCATGATAGCCGCGCTGAAAACGGTGCTTCCGGTAAAGCAGACGGTGAAGCTTAAGGAAAAGAAAAAGATCTGTCGGCTCTTAACAGTGGAGGAAACCCGCAGTGAACTGGGGGAAGCGTTGCGGAAGCACCAGAATGCCAAGGTGCGGGTACTGGAGGAGCTTGTGAGGGAATCGGTTCTTCCCTATGAGCTGGTTACCGGGAAGCTTAATGTATCGGCTGCAACGCTTAAGAGCCTGCAGAGCACTGGCATCATTTCCATAGAAAGTGAAAGCTATTACAGAAATCCCGTGAAGCTGGATACGACAAGGGAAGCAGGCAGAATGCTTTCAGAGGAACAAAGCGGAATCCGAGAGAAGGTGCTTGAGGATTTTGATCAGGGAGTCCGGAAGACTTATCTGATCCATGGTATTACGGGAAGCGGAAAAACAGAGGTCTATTTATCCCTGATTGAGGGAATGATAAAAAGAGGAAAGCAGTGCATCGTACTGATTCCGGAAATAGCGCTGACCTTTCAGACTCTGCTGCGTTTTTACAAACGGTTTGGTGACAGGGTATCGGTCATGAACTCTACGCTTTCGGCGGGAGAAAAATATGACCAGTGTGAGCGGGCGAGAAAAGGAGAGCTTGATGTGATCATCGGTCCCCGTTCCGCTTTGTTTGTTCCCTTTCCCAATCTGGGAATGATCGTGATAGATGAGGAGCATGAGCCCAGCTATAAAAGCGAGACCATGCCAAAGTATCATGCCAGGGAAACCGCTGAATATTTAGCTTCCATAAAGAATGCCAGTCTGGTGCTGGGCTCGGCAACACCGTCTCTGGAATCCTATTATCGGGCAAAGGAGGGCAGATACGAGCTGTTTACCTTAAGCCGCAGGCTTACCGGAGGAAGTCTTGCACCGGTATCGATCGTGGATCTTAGGCAGGAGCTGCGAAGCGGTAACCGCTCCATCTTCAGCAGAAAGCTTCAGGAACTGATGGGGGAGCGGCTGCAAAGGAAGGAGCAGATCATGCTCTTTTTAAACCGGAGAGGCTATGCCGGCTTTGTTTCCTGCAGAAGCTGCGGTCATGTGATGAAGTGTCCTCATTGCGATGTATCCTTATCCCAGCATTTGGGCGGGAAATTGATGTGTCACTATTGCGGATATGAAACCGTTGATCCAAAGAAGTGCCCGGAATGCGGGTCCCCTTATATTCTTGGTTTCAAGGCAGGAACCCAGCAGATTGAACAGCAGCTTTATAAGCATTTCCCGGGAATCCGTGTTCTTCGTATGGATGGAGATACCACCCAAAAGAAGGGCAGCTACGAAAAGATACTGACTGCTTTCTCGGAGGGAGAAGCAGATGTGCTTGTGGGAACCCAGATGATCGTGAAGGGGCATGATTTCCCCAATGTGACGCTGGTAGGCGTACTGGCAGCAGACCTGTCACTGAATGAAAGCGATTACCGCGCGGGTGAGCGTACCTTCCAGCTCCTTACCCAGGCGGCGGGAAGAGCCGGAAGAGGCAGTAAACCCGGAGAAGCGCTGATACAGACATACAGACCGGAACACTATAGCATTGTCCGGGCAGCACAGCAGGATTATGAGGCATTTTATGAGGAGGAAATCCTGTATAGAGAGCTTGGTGAATATCCGCCGGCATCCCACATGTTGGCTGTTCTCATAACTGCCAGGCAGGAAGAGGAAGGCGAAGAACTGTCCAGACGGCTGAAGGAAAGCATAGACGGACAAAAGAAAGAAATAAAACTGATCGGACCTGCAAGGGCATCTATCGGAAAGATTAACGATTTATTCCGATTTGTGATATACTGTAAATCATCGGATTATCAAGTGCTGATTGAAATGAAGGACAGCATGGAAGCGCTGATTCAGACTATGGAATTAAAAAATGAAACGGTACAGTTTGATTTTGATCCCATGGACAGCTATTAGACATAAAAGAAAAGAGGAAAGAAGTATGGCAATCAGGAACATAAGAGAAATCGGAGATCCGGTTTTGAACAAGAAATGTAAGGAAGTTAATGAATTGACAGACCGTACCCGGGAGCTCATCGATGATATGTTTGACACGATGTATGAGGCGAACGGAGTGGGGCTTGCGGCTCCGCAGGTTGGAATCTTAAAAAGAATCGTTGTCATTGATGTGACCGGTGAGGATCCGATTTTGCTGATCAATCCGGTAATCATGGAAAGCAGCGGTGAGCAGAGAGGGTATGAGGGCTGCTTGAGTGTTCCGGGTAAGAACGGTATTGTAACCAGACCAAACTATGTAAAGATCAAGGCTTACAATGAAGAAATGAAGCCCTTCGAGCTGGAGGGAACAGAGCTGCTTGCAAGGGCGATCTGCCATGAACTGGAGCACCTTGACGGCCATCTTTATGTAGATCGGGTAGAAGGAGATCTGGTAAACACAGCTGATCTTGTGGATCAGGATTATGAATAGGAAGAGGTTTGATTTAACATGAAGATTGTATATATGGGAACCCCGGATTTTGCAGTGGCACCCCTTGAAGCAATCATCAGGGCAGGACATGAGGTTACTGCCGTGGTGACGCAGCCGGATAAGCAAAAGGGACGGGGCAAGGAAGTACAGATGACACCGGTTAAGGAGTGTGCTTTAAGGCACGGTATTCCTGTCTTTCAGCCGGTAAAGATCAAGGAACCGGAGGCAGTAAGTAAGCTTCGGGAATACTCTGCAGATATTTTTGTGGTTGCAGCTTTTGGTCAGCTGCTTTCAGAGGAAATTCTGACTATGCCGAAGTTTGGCTGTATCAATATTCATGCATCCCTGCTCCCGGCATACCGTGGGGCGGCACCCATTCAGTGGGTGATCTTAAACGGGGAGAAGGAAACCGGCGTGACCATTCAACAAATGGCAAAGGGTTTGGATACCGGCGATATGCTTTTGAAAAAGAAGGTTGTCATCGATCCCAAGGAAACCGGTGAGAGTCTGCATGATAAGCTGATGGCAGCCGGGGCAGAGCTGTTGGTGGAAGCGCTCCCTCTGATTGAGGAAGGAAAGCTGGTTCCCGAAAAGCAGGATGATGCCCTTTCCTGTTATGCATCCAAATTGACGAAAGCAATGGGGCTGATCGACTGGAATAAGGATGCGGTAACGCTGGAACGGCTTGTGCGGGGCCTTAATTCCTGGCCAAGTGCTTACACCTACTATAAGGGAAAGACCTTGAAGATCTGGGAGGCAGACGTTCTTGACGAAGAGGCATCGGGTAAGCCGGGAACCGTGGAACGGGTACAAAAGGATTCGATTGACGTTGCCACAGGAAAAGGACTTCTGCAAATCCGTTCTCTTCAGCTGGAAGGGAAAAAGCGGATGGCAGTTAGGGATTTTCTCCTTGGCTATGAGATAAAGCCCGGTCAGTATCTGGGTGAAGAAGGGCTGTAGTATGCCATAACGAATGAGTGTAGAAAGCAGGAGGTTGCAAAATGTTTGGTTATTTTTATGACCCTACTTATTTTTTGGTGATAATCGGCGCTGTGCTTTGCATGTGGGCCAGTGCAAGAGTGAACTCTACCTACCGTAAATATTCAAGAGTGCGTGCAAGAGGCGGGCTTACGGGAGCAGAGGCGGCACAGAGAATCCTGCAGATGTCAGGGATCAATGATGTTCAGATCCAGCACATTGCAGGAGAACTGACCGATCATTATGATCCGTCCAAAAAGATACTTCGTCTTTCGGATACGGTCTATGATTCCCGCTCCGTAGCAGCCATAGGCGTGGCAGCTCATGAATGCGGGCATGCGCTGCAGCATAAGGAGGGATATGTGCCCATGAAGATCCGCTCGGCACTTGTACCTGCTGCCAATATCGGCTCCAGACTGGGGTTGCCGCTGGTAATCCTGGGATTGGTTCTCGGAATCGGTTTTGATCTGCCGGGAGGCGGTTATTTTTCCCTGGCACAGATCGGTATCTGGGTGTTTACCCTGGCGGTGGCTTTTCAGGTGGTGACACTTCCGGTAGAGTTTAATGCATCGGGGAGAGCCCTTCGGATGCTTGGCGATTACGGTATCATGAATGGGGATGAGGTGGACGATTGCAAGCATGTGCTCGGAGCAGCGGCGCTTACCTATGTGGCAGCAGCGGCATCCTCCATCCTGCAGCTTCTTCGTCTGGTGCTGCTTGCGGGAAACAGGCGCAGGGATGATTAACAGCGAGGTTTGGATATTTTGAACAATGTAAGAGAACTGGTTCTTGATATGCTGATGGAAATACTGGAAAATGGTGGGTACAGCCATCTGGTTATCAGGGACGTACTGGATAAATATGATTACAGTGATCCTAAAGAAAAAGCCTTTGTGAAAAGGGTTACAGAGGGTACCTTGGAACGACTGATTCAGATCGACTATGTTCTGAATGCGTTTTCCAAAGTACCCGTTTCTAAGATGAAGCCGCTGATCAGGAATTTGATGAGAATGAGTGTATACCAGCTGCTTTTTATGGAACGTATTCCGGACAGCGCCATCTGTAATGAGGCGGTAAAGCTCGCAGGGAAAAGAGGCTTTCGGGGGCTTTCCGGTTTTGTGAACGGTGTTCTTCGCGGGATTGCAAGGAATCGGGACAATATCAGCTATCCGGACAAGAACGAAGATCCCGTCAAAGCTTTTTCCATCCGTTATTCCATGCCCGACTGGCTGGTAGAGCGATGGATTGCCTGCTACGGAAGAGAAAAGACACAGGCAATTTTGGAAGGATCGCTGAGGGAACATCCCGTCACGGTAAGACTGCGGGAGGATCTTTCGAAGAAACAGACAGAAGAATGGCTAGCAGAGCTTGGAAAACAGGGCATTTCCGTGCAGCAGCATCCCTATCTTTCTTACGCTTACAGGCTATCCGGGGCAGAAGGAATAAAGAGACTTCCGGGATACGAGGAAGGGCTGTTTGTCGTGCAGGATGTGAGTAGCATGCTGGTGGCTGAAATTGCATCAGGGCTTCTCGAAACAGTGGATGCGGAGAAGGAAAACCGCACTGAAAATCCATTGGTGCTAGATGCGTGTGCCGCACCCGGCGGAAAATCTCTGCATATGGCAGAGAAGCTTGCCGGCAGAGGCAAAGTGATTGCCAGGGATCTGACAGAGTATAAGGCCTCGCTGATCAGAGATAATAAACAGAGAATGAATTATGATCATTTAGAAGTACAGGTACAGGATGCCACGGTTTTGGATGAAGCAATGATTGAGAAAGCGGATGTGGTGCTGGCGGATCTTCCCTGCTCGGGACTGGGCATCATGGGGAAAAAACGGGATATCAAATACCGTATCAGGCCGGAAAGCTTACAGGAGCTTGAGGCGCTTCAGAAGCAGATCCTTCATGTGGTATGGCAGTATGTGAAGCCGGGCGGTATTCTGGTTTACAGCACCTGCACCATCAATCCTGCGGAAAATGAACAGATGGCAGACTGGTTTGCACAAACACATCCTTTTTCCCTGCAAAGTCTTGAGGCTTTTCTTCCGGGTGCACTAAAGGGTGAAGGTATGGAGGGAAAGCTCCAGCTTTTCCCGGGAATCCATGAAACAGATGGTTTTTTTATAGCAGGCTTCAGAAGAAAACAGGAAAATGAATGAAAGGGTATAAGGGTAGAATGGTTGACATAAAATCGCTGACCTTGGAGGAACTGAAGAAGGAAATGGAACGGATTGGCGAAAAGCCCTTCCGTGCAAAGCAGCTCTACCAGTGGATGCATCAGAAGCTTGCAAGAGGTTTCGATGAGATGACAAACCTTCCTGCCGCGATGAGGGACAGATGTGCTGCTTTATATGAATATACAGCGGTAAAGCAGGTGAGAATGCAGGAGTCGGCAATTGACGGGACCAAAAAGTTTCTGTTTGAGCTTCGGGACGGAAGCCTGGTGGAGAGTGTATGGATGAAATACAAGCATGGAAACAGCGTGTGTATTTCCTCACAGGTGGGCTGCAGGATGGGCTGTGCCTTCTGTGCCTCCACACTGGACGGACTGGAGCGTTCTCTGCTCCCTTCTGAAATGCTGGACCAGATTTATGCCATTACACTGCTTACAGGTGAGCGGGTTTCCAATGTGGTAGTCATGGGAACAGGAGAGCCCCTTGACAATTTCGAGAATCTCCTGAAGTTTTTGGAGCTGCTTACCGATGAGAACGGATTACATATCAGTCAAAGAAATGTTACCGTTTCTACCTGCGGTCTGGTGCCGCGGATGAGGGAGCTGGCTGATAATAAGCTTCAGATTACACTGGCACTTTCCCTTCATGCCACAACCGACGAAAAACGCAGAAAACTGATGCCTATTGCCAATAAATACTCGATTGCCGAGCTGATGGAGGCATGTGCCTATTACTTTGAAAAAACGGGAAGAAGAATCACCTTTGAGTATGCATTGGTGGGCGGAGTGAATGACACGAAAGAGGACGCAAGGGAGCTGACGGAGCTTATCCGGAGTCTTAACTGCCATGTAAATCTGATACCGGTCAACCCGATCAAGGAGCGTTCCTTCGTGCAGTCGGAAGGGGAAGCAATTGCTGCATTTAAAAATAAACTTGAAAAAAACGGAATTAATGTTACTATTAGAAGGGAAATGGGGAGAGATATAGACGGTGCCTGCGGACAGCTCAGGAGAAGACAAAAGGCACTGTAGCAGGAGGTAACAACGTGATACGATCTTTTTCTGTGACAGATATAGGGAAAAAGAGAAAACTGAATCAGGATTATGTCTACGTTTCTGAGGAACCAATCGGAAATCTGCCCAACGTTTTTATTGTAGCGGACGGCATGGGAGGACACAATGCAGGGGATTATGCATCCAAATGCACGGTAGAGACGATGGTCAGAGAAATCAAAGGCTGCTTCGACAAGAATCCGATAAGGATTCTGGGCAAAGCGATCCGTGTGGCAAACGATCAGATCAGAAGGCGCGCCAGAGAGGATGAGAGCCTTTATGGTATGGGGACAACGGTAGTTGCAGCAACCTGCCTTGGACATTATCTTCAGGTTGCCAACGTGGGAGACAGCAGACTTTACATTATCGGCAATGAGATCAGACAGATCACGCGGGATCATTCCCTGGTGGAGGAAATGGTAAGACTTGGGGGAATTGACCGCAATGCCGCGAGAAATCATCCGGATAAAAATATCATTACCAGAGCCGTCGGCGCGACGGATACGGTTGAAATTGATTTTTTCCATGAGGAGTTGCATCCGGGAGATATTGTTTTGATGTGCTCGGACGGACTTACCAATATGCTGGAGGATGAAGAAATCGGAAGGATTCTCAGGGAGCCGGTTTCGATCGAAGAGAGGGCACAGCAGCTGGTGGAAGCAGCTAACAACAATGGCGGCAAGGATAATATTGCAGTCATAATCATGGATGCGTTCGCGAAAGAATGATGAATTAAAGAGGTAGATATGATTAAAATAGGAATGATAATCGGAGACAGATACGAGATACTGGAAAAAATCGGAACCGGCGGCATGTCTGATGTCTATAAGGCAAAGGATCATAAGCTGAACCGTTTTGTTGCGGTTAAGGTTTTAAAGCAGGAATTTTCGGAAAATGCCAATTTTGTATCCAAATTCAGAATTGAGGCGCAGGCGGCAGCAGGGCTGATGCACCCCAATATTGTCAATGTATATGACGTAGGGGAAGAAAACGGAATCTACTATATTGTTATGGAACTGGTAGAGGGAATTACCCTTAAGAAATACATCGAAAAAAAGGCAAGACTGTCCGTCAAGGAGGCAGTCAGCATTGCCATTCAGGTGAGCATGGGTATTGAAGCTGCTCATAATAATCACATCATTCACAGAGATATCAAACCCCAGAACATCATAATTTCCAAGGAAGGTAAGGTGAAGGTCACAGACTTTGGAATTGCCAAGGCTGCCACCAGCAATACGATAACCTCCAATGTGATGGGTTCTGTTCATTACACCTCGCCGGAGCAGGCAAGAGGTGGTTATTCAGATGAAAAAAGCGATATTTATTCCCTGGGTGTTACCATGTTTGAAATGCTCACAGGCCGTGTACCCTTTAACGGTGAAACTACGGTGGCGATTGCCATCAAGCATATTCAGGAGGCAATGCCTTCTCCGAGAGAGTATGTATCGGAGATACCGGTCAGTGTCGAGCAGATCGTTTTTAAATGCTGTCAAAAGAGTCCTGACAGACGCTATCAGTCCATGGGAGAACTGATCGTTGATTTGAAGCGATCCCTGATGACACCGGATGAGGATTTTGTGAAGGTGGTTGATTCCGATGAGGAAGGTTCCACCAAGGTGATCAGTGACAGTGATATGGCGAGGATCAAAAAGCAGACGCAGAGCAGAGATTCCATGGATGAGGCATTGCATCTTCGCAAGGAAAAGGATGTCAAGAAAAACGTTAAGAAGAAGTATGTCGTTGAGGAGCCGGAGGAGGAATATGAGCCGGACGATGAGGACGAGGACGACGATGATGATTATGATCCCAAAATGGATAGGATCACCACTGTTCTTGCTGTGATTGCGGCAATCCTGATTGGCTGTATCGTGTTATTCCTGGTAGGAAAAGCGCTTGGCGTGTTCCAGTTTGGAGCAGGGAAGGAAAAAACAGAAGAAGAGCAAATTGAAGAAAACCTCCAGGTGGAAATGATTGAGGTAATCGGAAAGAATATTGATGAGGTAAAGGTATCTCTTCTGAATCTTGGTTTGACACCGGAGATTGAATATAAGGAAAGTACCCAATACGAGCAGGGAATTGTCATGGATGCCAACGTGGCTGCCGGTACCATGGTTCCGGAGGGCAGCAATGTTGTTTTGACGGTAAGTGCCGGATCAGAGGGAATTGAGGTTCCCGATGTAGTAGGGCTATCCGAGGCAGAGGCGGTTGCAAATCTTGGTAAAAAAGGATTTGTTGTGAATAAGACAGAGGGAAATGATGCCTATATTAAGGCAGGAGATATCATTACCCAGTCACCAAAGGCAGGAACTATGGCACCCAGCGGAAGTGCCGTTACCATCTGCATCAGCTTAGGTCCGGATCAATCCAAGGTCAGAGTACCCGATGTGGTTGGCAGAAGTGAAGAGGAGGCAATGGCAATGCTGGTGGAGGCAGGACTGCAGCTTGGTGTGGTTTCTGAGGTCAACAATGAAAACGCAGAGCTGACCGGTCTGGTATGCTATCAGAGCTATTCCGTGGGCTCTTATGTAGAGGAAGGAACCCCGGTGGATGTGAGCGTCAGCCTTGGCCCCATTCAGGCGACCTATCGGTTTTCAGACAGCATCGCGGCGCCTACGCAGGAGGAGGATCCGAATTATAAGTCAGGAACGCTGGTAACAGTGACGCTGGTGGCAGATGACGGTACCCAGCTTCTGAGCACCCAGACAACATCCTTCCCGATTCAGCAACAGAATATTACGGGAATCAGGACAAACACAGGATATATTCTTTTCCAATATGTCAATCAGACAGAGGCGACCAGTGTGACGAATGAGGATGGAACAGTGACAACAGTAGAGGGCACGACAGAGACAAAGGAGATTACCCGTCCGGTCCAATTTGTAGCGGAGTAATTTATGCAGGGAAAGATCATTAAAGGGATTGCGGGATTCTATTATGTTCATACAATGGCAGGCATAATAGAATGCAAGGCGAAAGGAATATTCCGCAAGGATAAGATCAAGCCCCTTGTGGGGGACAATGTGGTAATAGAACTGATGGATGAGGAAGCTCTTACGGGAAATATTGTTGAGATTCTTCCCAGAAGGAATGCACTGATCAGACCGGCATCGGCAAACATTGATCAGGCATTGGTAATCTTTGCAATTGTCAAGCCTGATCCAAACTACAATCTGTTAGACCGATTCCTGATCACCATGGAGCAGCAGAAGCTTCCCTGCGTTATCTGCTTTAATAAGAAGGATATTGCAACGGATGAAGAGAAAAACGAGCTCACTGCAGCTTACAGCGGGTGTGGTTATGAAGTTTTATTTGTCAGCGGAACCCAAAATGATGGTATTGAGGAAATAAAAGCCCGCCTTAAGGGCAAAACTACCGTGGTGGCAGGTCCAAGCGGTGTGGGTAAATCCACCATTATCAATGCACTTTGCCCTCAGGCGAAGATGGAGACCGGGGAGATCAGCCGTAAGATCGAGCGTGGCAGACATACCACCAGACATGCTGAATTGTTTGCTCTTTCGAATGACACCTTTATCATGGATACACCGGGATTCACTTCCTTAAGTCTCGGGGAGATGGAGAAGGAAGAACTGCAAAGCTTTTATCCGGAGTTTGCAGAATATGAGAAGGAATGTAAATTCGGCGGCTGTGCGCATATCAGCGAGCCTGTATGCGGAGTGAAGGAAGCCCTTGCAGAGGGAAAGATCAGCAAGGTGAGATATGAGAATTATGTTCTCCTGTATGAAGAACTAAAGAATAGAAAAAAATATTAATTATATCGGTATACACGATAGGCAGTCCTTTTGGGCTGCCACAGAGTGTAGACAAAGCATGTTTATGAAACGGTAAAGAATTTGTCGAAGAGACAAACCCTAATTAGCGAGTTTTTCTGCGTGTGATGACAGAACATATCCATATATAGACTGCACTTTCGATAGGTACGGGGCTTAGAAGCGAGAAAGGGCTGAAAAAGCCACACATTCGAGAACGGGACGGGGTATATAAGCAAGGAGATGTGATATTTGCCCCGAAGTCAGGAATAGGCTGTACGTAGAACTTGAAGCACGGCCATATAGTGCCATAATGTGAATAATGAAACAAAAATGACATTTAAAGTTGAAGGTTAAAATAATACAGCTATACACATTCGTTAATATACATAGCTGTATTATTAACTTTGTCTACACTCTGAAACGCCTATGCGTTTTCCTTGCCATTTGCAGGAAATGTATAGGCGTTTTTGTTTCTTATTAACGATTCTTTGCTTTTATGAATGGCAACATAATCTCTTTTAGTTGTTTTTTTGCTTTTAAGACCTGTTCTCGCTCAAGTGACTCTGTTGGGGAATATAGAAGATCAATAATAGATTTTAGAAGTGTTGTATCTGATATTTCCTCAGCTGTAATCTCGGAATTGGTAGATAGGTCTATCTGTTCAGTATTGAACAGTGTGTGATTATATATAGAATCGGATAAAACATCCAATTCTTTATCTAGTCTAAGTAATTCACGACTAAATGCAGATAAAGTTCTTGTAGGGGATGGAAGCGGAGTTGTTGAATATAATGTCAGTTCTATGGCATTTCCAACAATAGAGTTTATTGAAATTTTTTTCCCATCTCGTTTGAAACTTACTCCTTGAGTACAGTTATTTGCAGCGGTTGTAAATATCGAAGTCATTTCTTCAATCTGTTCATAATTTATTGCAGATTTTCTGTTAGCAGGTAAAAGTCTAAATCCATATAGTTCCATAACAACCTCCATATGTAGAATTTTTGTAAGAATATTATATCAAATAGAATTATTTTAAACAAGATAGAATAATAATGTTGACGAACACAAATAATTATATTAGAATTATCATAACAAAGACAGACTAATAGTAACTTACAAAAGGTTATACAGTGTATACATATGGCCTAAGAAGCCAGAAAGGTAAAGAATATGAAGAAGATATAGAAATGGGGAGATTGTAAGAAAATGATATTGAAATGGCCGTTTCTTTTACCGGTCTACTAATTTTAAAGGAGGTTATTATGACAAACGTTTATAACAATGAAGATTAGCGTAACTGTACCTACTGGATATAATGCTTCCCATTTAAAGGCTGATAATGTACAGGTTCGTTATTCACCAAAGGCAACATATGAATTAGGTGTATGCGAAGTAGTGTCCAGTAGTGGTAATAAGGTAAGAGTATATGACAAAGAAAGAAGCATTTGTAATCTTATAGTGGAGAGAAATAAAGTAGAGGTGCAGAATTTTCAGACTGCGATTAAGGAATATATGTCTTTGAAGGATAAAAAGATTTCTAGGTTGATTGAATATGCAGAAAAACTTGGTATTCGAGATGAAGTAATGAAATATGTGGAGGTGCTTGTATGATCCATACATCAAAGCAGTTAAACATAGAAGAGTTAAATGAATTACCTGAATATAAGTAAAAAGTAAAGGTAAAGGCATAAGGGCATAAAGTAGTATAAAAGGGCTAAAGGTTTTCTCGAAGTAAACCGATATATTAGGTAAAATAGAATTATTATCAAATTTTTCATAAGAGCGAAACGGATTTCGACTTACTTTTCTCAAGGATTGAGATGCTTATGATATAGTATTGGTGTACTATATCTTCTTTTATTTTCAGCATATCTTTTCTGACAGTATTTCCCAATCCTAATAGCATTATGAACGTAGAAAAGGTGGCCTCTATGATTACCGGAACTATAAAAAATGTTGTAAAATTGCAGTTTCTCGAAAATAAGTGGCAACAAAAGAAGAATGATATTAATGCGAAAAAGCCGATTAAGGAAATGACACAGGAAGAGAGAATGCTTGCTGATTTTCAGAAGCAGGTTGAAAAAGAACGCGAGAGCAATTTACATGCAGATCTATACAACAAATTGAAGTCTGGCGGAAAACTAACATCCGAAGAAATATCATATCTTGAACAGAATGATCCGGAGGCACTTAGAAAATACCGCGAAGATCAGGCCGAGAAAAAAGCCTATGAGCGAGAACTTAAGAACTGTAAGACCAAGGATGAAGTAGATCGAGTAAAAATGAATAAGCTTGGCAATTTTGCTGCGCAGGCGAAAAAGATTACTACTGATCCATATATCCCTTTAGACAAAAAAGTTGAGCTTATGAATCAACTTAATGATAAATTATGCCGAGTAAATCAGGCGCATATGGAATTTCTTGATTCACAGCAATATAGAGATATGCCGACTGAAGCTGAGCTTTTAAAAGAAAGAACAGAGGAGATTACCGAGATGCAAGAGGATATGCAGGAAGAGGTAATGGATTCTATTTCAGATGCTGACGGTGATATCGAAGAAAAAGTTGCTTCAGATAATGAAAGCGAAGAATTAGCTGAAACGAATTTAGTATCCAAAGAAAAACGAATCCCAAGAAAAGAAACCGAGAACGCCGATAATAACACTGACTTAGATGATGGAATGAACTTTGAAACGTTAAGTGAAGCTATACTTAGATTTGTTTCTTCTGCAGGAAGTCGTGAAAGTAAGATAGATATTAGTTTGTAACATTTTTCTATAAACAGGAAACTTTGTGTGTACTACACATTGTTTTATATATTGGGTACGATTTTGGATAAGTATTTTGCTGCACAAAGGGTCAAAATATCCAAGAATCAAAAGGTAGAGGCTTTGGCAAATAAAGCACAAGCGTTAATGTATCAATATGGGGAATATCAGGACAGAGAATCGACTTTTCAAAACTGAAGGGGGATATGGTTTTGTCCACAGCTTCATTAAAAGAATTGTATAGAATCGAAATTTTTGGAGACCGTGTTGCATTATTACTAAGAAGTCCGTTGACAAAACAGGTTATTTATCATACTATAATTGTACAAAAAGTAATTGATTTTTGGTGAACAGAATAATTCTATTAATTATGGAATATAATATTATGGTCGGGTATGAGACTTGAAACCATGCCGAGTGGTCGGAATGGAGACCTTAAACCTATTCGAGTGTAGAGTAAACTACTAAAAATCAAAAGAGGAGTGACTTGGTCATTCCTCTTTTTCTACATAGGAGGTTTAATGTGTACTGTAAGTTTTAAAGAAAGAGTAAAGAATGAGGCGATAGCAAATGCAAGCTTATATAAATCCAATTTTATAGATTATGAATATTTGGTATGTTCAGAAGCATTTAATAATGGCTATCATGTCATAAAATCCGATAAGGGTAATTATCTGCATCTTATTGGAATACATACCACATTATCTGCAGAAGATTTTTTTGATAAGTGTAATGAGGGTACATTGGGTGAAGCGGATTTTGATTTTGTAAAACCAAACAAATCTGAAAAATCCGTAAAAGGTTCTGTGAGAGAAAAAATTACAGTTTTGCCAGATATGGTGCGATTATTTGGACAGAGATTGATTGCTGAGGATAATTTCAAGAAGAATAAAGTAGAGTGTGCATTTGCAACATCTGATAATAGCTGTACCTTGGGATTTGCTGTTTCTGGTCGTCCGAAATCTTTGCTAAAAGGAAATGAGTTGGAATCAAGAAAGGCAAAGCCTGTTGATTTGATTTTTCGCAAACGAAGAAGTTGTGTAGGGACATATGATGAACTTATTTTCGGAAATAAGGCGGATGTCGCGAAGTATAAAGAGAAGATAATGGATTACATTTCAAAAGATTTTATGGAGTAAGAAAGAATAAACCTTAAAGTTGAAAAATGGCTCTAATTGTGATAGCATAATAAATTGTGTGAAGTTTTTTCGTGAATTCAAGAATGGTACGTTAACCAAAGGTCAAAAACACAAAAACCCCGTAAAATCAAGGTTTTTAAGGAGGAATATAGAATTATGAAACTAGGAATCGTCGGTCTGCCCAACGTTGGCAAAAGCACCTTATTTAACTCTCTGACAAAGGCAGGAGCGGAATCAGCAAACTATCCCTTCTGTACCATCGATCCCAACGTGGGCGTGGTAGCAGTGCCGGATGAGCGGTTAAAGCTTTTGGGAGATATGTATCACTCTAAGAAGGTTACACCTGCCGTGATTGAATTTGTGGATATTGCCGGTCTGGTGAAGGGCGCTTCCAAGGGGGAAGGTCTTGGAAACCAGTTCCTGAGCAACATCAGGGAAGTGGATGCCGTGGTGCATGTGGTGCGTTGCTTTGAGGACACGAACGTGATTCACGTAGATGGAAGCATCAATCCCATGCGTGATATTGAAACCATTAATCTGGAATTGATCTTTTCCGATATTGAGATTCTGGAAAGAAGAATTGCCAAGACAGGCAAGGCAGCCAGAATGGATAAATCTCTTGCCAAGGAGGCAGCACTGCTGGAGGCACTGAAGGCACATCTTGAGGAAGGAAAGCTTGCAAGAAGCTTTGTGACTGAGGATGAGGATGAGCTTGCACTTCTGAACTCCTATAATCTGCTTACCTATAAGCCGGTCATTTTTGCGGCCAATGTGGCAGAGGATGAGCTTGCCGATGACGGCGCAGGTAATGCCGGTGTACAGGCGGTAAGAGAATTTGCAAAGGAAACAGGCAGTGAGGTGTTTGTGATCTGCGCCCAGATTGAGCAGGAGATATCCGAACTGGATGATGAAGAAAAGGCAATGTTTTTGGAGGATCTGGGACTGAAGGAATCGGGGCTTGAAAAGCTCATCAAGGCAAGCTATAACTTGCTTGGACTTCAAAGCTTTTTGACTGCCGGAGAGGATGAGACCAGAGCGTGGACGATTAAGATCGGCACGAAGGCACCTCAGGCAGCAGGGAAGATACATACCGATTTTGAGAGAGGCTTTATTAAGGCGGAGGTTGTCAATTATAAGGATCTCTTAGAACAGGGGTCTCTTGCAGCAGCCAGGGAAAAGGGTCTGGTCGGTATGGAAGGAAAGGATTATGTCGTGAAGGACGGCGATGTGATTCTTTTCCGCTTCAATGTATAGCAGAAAGGCTGATAAATCATGGACTTGATGGACATTGCATTCCCCAATCTTGGGATTTACCTGAAGAACGTGCCCAAAAGCTTTGAGGTGTTTGGGTTTACGATAGCACTTTATGGAGTGATCATCGGAATCGGCGTGATTGCCGGTATCCTGATGGCAGCAAGACAGGCAAAGGTATCGGGACAGAATCCTGACCTTTATTGGGACTTTTCCATTTATGCCGTGATTTTTTCCGTTATCGGTGCCAGAATTTATTATGTGATCTTTAATTGGGATCGTTATCGAAATGATCTTATGAGCATAATCAACACCAGGGAAGGCGGCATGGCAATTTATGGCGGCGTGATCGCGGCTTTCCTTACTGCATTTATCTACGCCAAGGTAAAGAAGCAGAACTTTTTCCTTTTGGCAGATACCGGTGTTGTGGGACTTGCACTGGGACAGGCTATCGGCAGATGGGGAAACTTCACCAACCGTGAGGTCTTTGGGGAATATACGGATAACCTTCTGGCAATGCGTCTTCCCATCGCGGCAGTCAGGGCAAGTGATATTTCGGAATCGATTGCGGCGCACGTGACAGAAGGTGTCAACTATATTCAGGTACATCCCACATTCCTTTATGAAAGCCTTTGGAACCTTGCATTGATGTTCCTGATGATTGCATACTTTAAGCACAGGAAATTTGACGGTGAAGGAGCGCTTCTGTATCTGGGCGGTTATGGTCTTGGAAGAGCCTGGATCGAGGGGATCAGAACGGATCAGCTTTTTATTCCCGGAACTGAGCTTCCAGTGTCGCAGGTGCTTGCGATCGTATTGCTGATCGGTTCTGTGATCTGTGATATCGTAGTGAGAATTCATTTAAAAAAGAAAAAAAATAAATAAATTTTTTTGGGACTTTTACTATATCTAGTGATTGGAGAATGAGAGAGACACCAGATATGGTAAAAATGAGAAAAAACCAGTGTTTTAGCGCCTTGCGGGCATCCGCAAGGCGTTTTTTTTGCTTGCTTTCAGAGTAAATTTGGGTTAAAATGTATCTAAAAGTGGTGGAAAGTGGTAGGAAGTGTTATATTCGTGGGTGAAAGTGGTAGATTATCATCCAAACTTTCCGTGGCAGACCACTCAATACAGATTTGGCAGGATAAGCAAACCGGTGACCTGAAGGAATGGGTGAATGCATATGTTTATGGGGGAATACAACCATACAATAGATGCTAAGGGCAGACTTATCATTCCTTCTAAGTTCCGCGAGGTCTTAGGTGATGAATTCGTGGTGACAAAGGGAATGGACGGCTGTCTGTTTGTGTTTGATCATCCTGAGTGGCAGGCTTTTGAAGAGAAATTACACGGATTACCAATGATAGATAAGGAAGCAAGACAGTTTACCCGTTTTTTTCTGGCCGGTGCAGCCAGCGTAGAGGTGGACAAGCAGGGAAGGGTTCTGATTCCCGCAGTGCTTCGTGAATTTGCAGGAATCACCAAGGATGCAGTTCTGGTCGGCGTCGGAAGCAGAGTGGAAATCTGGAGCAAGGAAAGATGGGAAGGAACTGTTACCTACCAGGATATGGAAGAGATTTCCAGACACATGATTGAACTGGGAATTGGAATTTAATCATTGAGGATAACGATGGCTTTTTCACATAAATCAGTGTTGCTGAACGAGACAATTGAAGGATTGAAGATAAAACCGGATGGTGTCTATGTTGACGGAACGCTGGGCGGTGGCGGACATTCCTTTGAGATTGCAGCGAGGCTTAATGAGAAAGGCAGACTGGTCGGAATTGATCAGGATGAGGCAGCAATCGAGGCAGCGGGCAACAGGCTTTCAGAGTTTGGAAGCAGGGTTACGATTGTGAGAAGCAATTACAGAAATACAAAATCGGTTCTTGCCTCATTAGGCATTACGGGTATTGACGGTATGATGCTGGATCTGGGAGTTTCCTCCTACCAGCTGGATACTGAAGAAAGAGGATTTTCCTATCGGTTTGATACCCCTCTTGATATGAGAATGGATCAAAGACAAAGCCTTACGGCAAAGAACATTGTCAACGAATACAGTGAGACGGAATTGTTCCATGTGATTCGTGATTACGGCGAGGATAAGTTTGCAAAGAATATTGCCAGGCACATTGTGAAGGCGAGAGAAACGAAAGCGATTGAGACTACGGGAGAGTTGAACGAGATTATCAGGGCAGCAATTCCCGCAAAGATGAGGGCGGAAGGAGGACATCCCTCCAAGAGGACCTTTCAGGCAATCAGAATTGAGTGTAACAGAGAGCTGGAGGTCTTGAAGGAATCCATGGATGAGCTGATCGGACTTTTGAATCCGGGTGGACGGCTTTGCATCATCACATTTCATTCGTTGGAGGATCGAATCGTAAAGACGGCATTTAAGAGAGCAGAGAATCCATGTACCTGCCCACCGAATTTTCCGGTATGTGTTTGCGGAAGGACAAGCTTAGGAAGGGTGGTAAGCAGTAAGCCCATCTTACCGGGTGAAGAAGAGCTTCTGGAAAATGCAAGATCAAAAAGTGCCAAGCTTAGAATTTTTGAAAAGTCCGGTAAAGCATAAGCACCGGCAGGAGGTTAGAAATGGCGGTAACAGCTAGAGAAAGACACAAAAATGCATATCGAAGCAGCATTTATGTGCAGGGAAATACTGCCGCCAGAAGACAGGTAGAGCGCACAAGAATGTATGCATTACCGGCGCAGAGGACGATGCCGGAGAGAAAGACTGCTCATAACGTGCGCAGAAACAGGGAACGTGCTCTTTATATGAATGTAGGTTATGTACTGTTCCTTGTTACAGCTATGGTTACAGCAGCAATTATTCTCACAGGATATCTGAGACTTCAGTCCGACATTACCAACAGTATCAAGCATATTTCTCAGATGGAAAGCAGGCTGAATGAACTGAAGCTTGAAAATGATGAGAATTATAGTAGAATAACAGGTAGCGTAAATCTTGAAGAGGTAAAAAGAGTAGCGATTCAGGAACTTGGTATGCGCTATGCAGAGGAAGGTCAGATAGTCACTTTTGATGGCGAGGGCAGTGACTATGTAAGACAAACCGGAGAGATACCGGATTAAAGTAGGTGTTGACTTGAGTAATAACAGAAAAAACAGCAAATTCACAATTAAGATGCAAAAGAAGCTGGTAGTACTGTTCATATTAGTACTGCTGGCTTTTGTGGGATTATCCTATCAGCTTTTTTCTATTACCAGAGATAACGGGGAACAGTACAAGAAACAGGTCTTATCCCAACAAAAGTATGACAGTGTTACACTTCCTTATAAGAGGGGATCTATTCTGGATGCAAACGGAAGCATTCTTGCATCCAGCGAAAAGGTATACAATGTAATTCTGGATGCGGTTGCGGTTTCGGAAAAGGAGGAATATCTGGAGCCTACCCTGGAAGCACTCAGAACGCAGGTCGGAATTGACAGCTCCTCGGTGCGTTCCTATATTGCAGCGAACGGAGAAACCTCCCGTTATTATGTGCTTGCAAAGCGTAAAGAGTATGAACAGATTCAGGGACTGATGGAACTGATTAATGAGGAAGGCTCTTTGGTTAAAGGGATCTGGTTCGAAGAGGAGTATAGGCGAAGCTATCCGGGTGGATCGCTTGCCTGTGATGTCATCGGCTTTACGACCAATGACAATGTGGGCTCTTATGGGCTGGAGGAATATTATAATGACGTTCTCTCGGGTACAACAGGTAGAGAATACGGTTATATGAATGATGACGCTACTCTGGAGAGAACGACCATTCCGGCAGAGGATGGGAACAGCATTGTGACGACAATCGATGCGAATATTCAGAGCATTGTGGAAAAGTACTTAAAGAAATTTGATGAGCAGTACCGAAATAACCGTCATGAAGGAAACGGTGCAAATAACACAGGTTGCATCATAATGGATGTGAACAGCGGAGAGGTACTTGCTATGGCAAGTTATCCTACCTTTGACCTGAATGATGTCAGGAATATGGATGCGCTCATCGGAATGCGGCTTCTGGATGCAGAGGGAAAGAAGACGGAAGAATATATCAACGAAGAGAATCTTTCCACTCTTGCACAGGACCCGAATGTGATGTATCAGAATCTGAATGCACTCTGGAAAAACTTCTGTATCAGTGATACCTACGAGCCAGGATCCGTATCGAAGCCCTTTACCGTAGCGGCGGGAATAGAGAGTGGAAGCATCACAGGAAATGAAAGCTATTATTGTGAAGGAGAGTTACATGTGGGCGATCATGATATCGCCTGCCATAACACTTTTGGAGATGGTTACCTGACGGTGACGGAGGGAATTGAGCGCTCCTGTAATGTAAACATGATGTATGTTGCGATGGCAACCGGAGTAGATACATTTACTGAGTTCCAGCATATTTTTAACCTCGGATTAAAAACCAATATCGATCTGGCAGGAGAGTCGAGAACGGCAAGTCTGGTCTATTCCAAGGATACGATGGGTCCCACAGACCTTGCTACCAACAGCTTTGGACAGGGCTACAACGCAACCATGATTCAGATGATGGCAGGCTTCTGTTCATTGATTAACGGTGGATATTATTATGAGCCTCATATGGTAAAAAAGATCGTCAGTCCATCCGGGGCTACAGTGCAAAATATCGAGCCAAGATTGTTGAAACAGACGATTTCGGAGACCACCTCGGCAAGAATTAGGCAGATGTGTAACCAGGTTGTAGTCGGAGAAAACGGTACCGGTAAAACCGCAAGACCGGCCGGCTATATGATTGGTGGTAAGACAGGGACGGCGGAGACGTTGCCCAGAGGAAATAACGAGTATGTGGTATCCTTTATGGGATATGCGCCTGCAGATGATCCACAGATAGCCATATATGTGGTAGTGGACAGAGCCAACAACTGGCCTCAGGATGATGCCAAGTATGCTACAAGAATTGTGCGCAACATCTTAACAGAGGTGCTTCCTTACATGGGAATCTTCATGACTGAGGAGCTGTCGGAAAAGGAGATTGCGGAGCTTGAGGAATTGCAGATTGAGATCATGACACCGCCGGAGTCGGAGGAAACGCAGGAGGATGCGAAAGAAGAAGGAAGCGTAGAAGGCAGTGGACAGGAAGGAACCGGAGAGGAAACAGAAGGAGCGGGAACGCAGGAGGGCGTACCGGAGGAAAAGAGCGAGCCCTGGAAGGAATTCCCCATTGATCCTGCAACAGGATATGCAGTTGATCCTAGTACCGGAGACTATGTAGATCCGATTACGGGATATGTGTATGGAAGCAGCTTTGAGGAAGGAGAATCAGAACCTTCTGCCGGAAATAACGGAGAGGAAGGGCAGACTGAATAAAGGAAGCACAAAAGAAGAAATAGACGTTTGAGAATAACCTCATAGAATGGGTAATAGATTATAATAATACCTTTTCTATGAGGTTTCTATGATAAAGAACAAAACCTATACCAGAAAGAAGATTGTTACAACATTTTTTGCAAGCTTTCTGGTTTTTCTGGTTCTGGCAGGCAGACTGGTATACCTGATGGTATTTCAATCGGATTATTATACAGAGCAGGCGAAAAAACTTCATGAAAGAGAAAGAAGCATTAAGGCTGCCCGGGGAAGGATTCTTGATGCCAACGGAATTGTGATTGCAGACAATAAGACGGTCTGTACGATTTCCGTCATTCATAATCAGATTAAGGATCCTGACAGGATTGTAGAGGTGCTGAGTAAGGAATTAGATCTATCAGAGGAATATGTCAGAAAACGGGTGGAAAAGTATTCTTCGATTGAACGAATCAAGAGTAACGTGGATAAGGAAAAAGGAGATGCTATCCGGGTCTATAAGCTGGAGGGAGTCAAGGTTGATGAAGACTATAAGCGCTATTATCCATACGGAGAGCTTGCGTCCAAGGTGCTCGGCTTTACAGGAGGTGATAATCAGGGAATTATCGGTCTGGAAGTAAAATATGAAGAATTCCTGAAGGGGGAAGAGGGAACGATCCTTACTGTCACAGATGCACGGGGGGTGGAAATCGACGAAGCCGGTGAGGAACGGGTGGAGCCGATTGCCGGGAATGATTTGTATACCAGCCTGGATGTAAATATTCAAAGCTATGCAACCCAGCTGGCAAAGCAGGTGATGGAAACCAAGCAGGCTGAGCGTGTTTCCATTCTGGTGATGAATCCTCAAAACGGTGAGATCATGGCGATGGTGGATGTACCGGAATTTGATCTGAATGATCCCTATGCTCTACCGGAAGGGACAGATGCGGAGACTCTTTCAGAGGAAAAGAAGCAGGAACTTTTGAATCAAAAGTGGCGTAACGGTTGTATTAATGATACCTATGAGCCGGGTTCGACCTATAAGATTATTACAGCCGCAGCAGGACTGGAATGCGGTGTGGTTACCACTGAGGATCAATTTAGTTGTCCCGGATTTATCATGGTGGAGGACAGGCGGATCAGGTGCCATAAGACAACCGGACATGGAGCAGAAGATTTTGTTAAGGCAACCATGAATTCCTGTAATCCTGTGTTTATTACAGTGGGGCTGCGCCTCGGTGTGGAAAGATATTATGATTATTTTACACGGTTCGGACTGCTTGACAGGACCGGGGTGGATCTGCCCGGCGAGGCAGGAACCATTATGCATAAAATGGAGGATATGAAGGCAGTAGAGCTTGCGACAGTGTCGTTTGGCCAGTCCTTTCAGATCACACCTATTCAGCTTGCGACGACGGTTTCTTCCATTATAAATGGAGGAAACAGAGTGACGCCCCATTTAGGCGTCATGACAGCGGACAGAAATGAAACAGAGCTTTTAAGGTTCTCATATCCTGTCACGCAGAATATTGTATCAGAGGAAACCTCTGCGACTATGCGGATGATTTTGGAGCAGGTGGTGGAGAACGGAACAGGAAAAAACGGTTATGTGGAGGGAGCCAGAGTAGGCGGCAAGACGGCTACAAGTCAGACCCTTCCCAGAGGCAGCGGAAGATACATTGCCTCCTTTATCGGCTTTGCACCGGCAGATGACCCACAGGTGCTTGCACTTGCCATTATCCATAACCCTAAGGGAGTCTATTATGGAGGTCAGGTTGCGGCACCGGTGGTGAGGCAGCTTTTTGAAAATATTCTTCCTTATTTGGAGAAAAAGGATTATAATTGAGAGGTGCAGGCAATGACAGGCAATGATATTATCATGCCCATATTGATATCCTTTGGACTCAGTGTGGTACTTGGTCCGCTGATCATCCCATTCCTAAAAAAGCTGAAGGTAGGGCAGACGGTAAGAGACGATGGCCCCCGCTCCCATTTGAAGAAATCAGGGACGCCTACCATGGGAGGTATTCTGATTCTGGTGAGTGTGGCAGTTACAGCGGTACTGTATGCAAAGGATTACCCGAGGATCGTACCGGTTCTTTTCCTCACACTGGGATTCGGACTGATCGGTTTCCTGGATGACTATATCAAGGTGGTTCTGAGGCGTTCC
>JAUNDN010000027.1:0-20315 GCA_030526045.1 Bacillota bacterium
CGCATCACAAATCTATTTTTATTAATAGAATGTGGGATATTGGAGTCGCTATAAAGGAACACCAGTATATCGAAATAAAATATCAGGGTATTCAAGGGTCAACTGTAAAAACAAGAAAACTGAAACCTTTGGCAATAATGTTTTCGGAATACTATTTTTATTTAACCGCTTTTATTGATGATGAAAAAGTTCATGAAAATTTTAGAGTACTTGATGATGCCTTTCCTACTATTTATAGAATTGACAGGATTCAGGGACTTCGTATTTTAGATGAAAAGTATCAGTTGCCATATAGTGATAGATTCGAGGAAGGTGAGTTTAGAAAACGAATTCAATTTATGTATGGTGGAAAGCTACGAAGAGTAAGATTCGAGTACTCTGGATTTTCAGTTGAATCTGTTTTGGATAGAATACCTACAGCTGTGATTTTGGATGAGAATGAAGGCAAATATACAATATCAGCTGAAGTGTTTGGCGATGGAATTGATATGTGGTTTAGAAGTCAGGGTGACAAAATACGAGTATTGTAAGGAGAGGGAGAAAATGGATATCATAAAAATGATAAAAAATGGAGAAGTAGATGAAGTAGATTTACTTGAATATATTACTGATAATAATATTAATGTGGCAATTGCTGCGGCAGAGTCTGATATTGCAACCGAACCAATTCTTGACATAGCTGCCCATGATAAAGATAGAGCAGTTAG
This sequence comes from Bacillota bacterium, assembly GCA_030526045.1. Taxonomy (GTDB): domain Bacteria; phylum Bacillota; class Clostridia; order Lachnospirales; family Lachnospiraceae; genus Suilimivivens. Next base: position 708 of record JAUNDN010000027.1, read on the forward strand.
AAAAGCAGCAGTTAATAATAAGAATATCGGAGTTCAGACACTTCAATATCTATTGGAAGATGAGGATGAGGAAATAGCTACGTTGGCCGGAAAACGATTAAAGGGGAATAAGGAATGAAATGGTATTGTGAAAAATGCAAAAAGATGCATGAAGATGAAGAAATGTGCCCTAAAATCAAAAGCCAATTAGCAAAACATCCCGAATGGTTAGTTGAGGCAGCCAATTTTACAACTGTGGCTGGCGAAGAAGTTTTAATTAATAGTCAGCTTTTGGATAAAGCAGCACAAGGAATTAACAAACTTGCGGGTACAAATTTATCTTATGAAGGAACACAACAATTTGCTAGAGATATTCAAGTATTTAAGAGACTAAATGAAGAACCCTTTTCTAGATCAGGTGTATTTTCAACTCCAGAATCTGCAAAGAGTTATTTTGAGAATGTTCTAAAGATGTCTGAAACTAATCCAAGAGCATTGTCTAGCTTTGAAGGAAAATTAACAGGCTATGGACAAGAAGTTGATTGGGTTAGGATGAAACAAGACGAAGTATCTCGGCTGTGGCAAAAAAGTACGCTTTTGGAGAATAATGCTCCTGGAGTTGATGGTGTAACTGTAAATAGATTCACAGGAAAAGAAATAAGCCGAACAACTATAAAAGCATCAAAAAATCCTATGACGAGTAATAGTACAGGAATAAATGATGTAAAAGAGGCTCTCGAAAAAGGTACGGCAACTGAAAAAGATATTATTTTTGCACCTAAAGGAACAGAAGAGGCCGCAAGAAAAGCCGGACTTAAAAACCCAGTTATTGAAAAAAATTCTACAGAACAGATTAATAATTCAAACAAGAGGTTAGAACAAAAGATATTGGATGGACAAGCTACAACTGCTCCAACATTAGAACAGGTTGGTTCAAAAATGGCACAGGGTGCTGTAGTAGGAGCGGCTGTTGCAGTTACAGTTTCCACAATTACCACATATGTGAGATACAAAAATGGAGAACTTGATAAACAAGAGGCTTTTGAAATTGTAGCGGAAGATACTTTAAAAGGAGCATTGGTTGGTGGTGCCATGGGAGCTGTTACCATATTCTTGCCGGGTGGAGTAATTGGCTTTGTAGCTGGAATGGCAATTGGAGTATACTTCAGTAAGGTTTGCACGAATGTTTTGGATGAAGTATTTGGAAAAGGTGCTTATGGTTCAATTTTGAATGCTTCAGGATACGTTTACGGAATGACATTTAATTTGGCCGAGTATTATGAAAAGATAGAGGCTAATAATAGAAGAGCAAAGGCTAATATTGATAGGGCAAATGAGGTTCAAACAGAGATTAAGTCGAATTTTGATGTTTTCGAGCAAATGAAGGGAGAATGAACTAGATGGTAGAAGAAGTTAGAGTTAATCAGGAGATGTATAATGGGAGTCAGGAAGACCATGATGCTTTAAGGGAGGCCGTAAAAAGACTTTCTTCAGCATCTGAAGAACAGTTTGAAACTATAAAAAAGGAAAAGTGGTATAACCGTGTATTTGATATGGTTACTTTTTCACAGAAGGGCAAAAAAAGAATAGCTGAACAAGTAGGTACTTTAGCGCAGGCTCAGCAGATACTTATTGAACTCTTAATGAGACTTTCGGATAATGATTCCAGTGTATCTAAGTTAGTTGTTGAATCTATGGAAGATATTAAGAGAATACAGGAGCAGAACATATTTCTTCTTTCTAAAATAAAAAAACTTGAAAACATTTCGTTGGGAATTAAAACTGACATGGATTTGAATAAGTTGTCAGAGACGAATAAAAAAATCTTATGTGCGTGCCTATATTATATTAGCAATCAGGATGAGAATACTTCAGATGAACAGAAGACTTTTGCTAATCAAGTCATAAAATATTTGAATGTTGATACGCAAATGGACAATCCAATTGCAACTCTCGAAGATATGGATACGGAAAGCAAGAAGAGAATTCTCAACTGTTGTATGGAATATATGTTTTTGAAAAACTGTTCAAATGATGGTTATGAAACATATGAGGACTTTATATCCGAATTCGATTTTGGAAACAAAACTATAAAAGCAATTGAAAAACAAATTCTTTCTTTATACAATTTACGTGGCTTGGATGGATTTTTCACAAAATATCAAGTTGATAACTTTGAAACCATAGATGATTTCTTTACTTTGGATTTTGAGGATGGTTATGGCGAAAACGGTATTGATGAAGAAGAACATATAGAGATGACTGATGAAGTGATATCTACTATTACGCAAATTAGGGCCGGAGAGACGAAAATCTACAAACATAAGAACATTCATTTGAAAGCTTATATTAACTGCGAAGGAAATTTGATATTTGACCATTGCATAATAAATTATAATGAAACTGATGACGGAGATGAAATTACACTTAGTAAAAATGCAAGTCTAACAATAACAAATTCTGTTGTTATTTGTAAGGGATTTGATGAAAACGCCTTTATCACTTGTGAAGGTGATACTCAAATAACATTAGATAGAAATTCATTTGAAGATTGTTCTTACTTTATAAAATCTAGTTTTGTTTGTGTATTCTCTATGACAAACTGTCGGTTACATAATTGCTATGAGGGCTTTCTGTCGATATATAGTGGAGATAAGTCTGATTGTGTAATTAGAGATAATATTATTATTCAAGACGGATTTAATTCTTTTTACACTAAAAATAATAGGTTTAGGTGTCCAACACTTATTTGTGTATATAGTCATGGTAATATAGTTGAATTTTATAATAATATTATTCTCGAAGAAGAAGGGTTTAGGAGAGACGGTGTCGAGGAAGGAAAAGGCGGAAATAGAATAACTTACTTTTCTTGCGATGATGGTGAGGTTAGAAATTGTTCTTTTAAGGGAATTTCTCAGTCAATTGTAGCATTAAAATATGCTGAGTGTAAATTTGAGAAATGTACTGAGGCAATTAGACCAAGAAAGTCTTATTTATCATCGAGTGCACCTTGTATAGACAATTGTGTTTTTGTTGAGTGCACAAATGTAATTAGTACCGTTGAGAACACTCAAATAACAAATTGCCAGTTTGTTTCATGCTATAATTATATAATCATGCCTCTTAGCTTTGATGGAGGAGTGTCTGTAGAGTTTTGCCAATTTATAAATACAAAAAATACATTCAAAAATAGTTTTTCTGATTGTTTCTGCGTGACATTTAGAAGAGCAAAGGAGTCAAAAACAAGAGCTAATTATCTTAAAAAGTGTATTTTTGATGGCGTAGAATTGGGGGACAATTTTTTGATTGGAGCATTGGGATTTGAAAAACCATCTGGTACAGTTACGTATATCGAAGGTTGTGATTTTAAGAATTGCTCTACAAAAAGAACTTCAGGAAAAATTATAAAGGAATATATTAAGTACGATACCTTATTTAAAAAGAATATAGATTTCCATGCTAATCAAGTTTCTAAATGTAGAGGGCTGGATAAGGTTAATAAAGAAAGAACGGAAACAGAAACTGTAGAAATAAGAACTGTGTCTACAGAGGGAAATGTCATTGGATCCGCATTAGCAATGGGAGTGGCTGGAGCTATAGGAGGCCCAGTTGCACTAGCCGCGTTATCGGGCGTAGTAATTACTCAAGGATTGATTAAGAAGAAATAATAAATAGTGTATTAGTCGTAACGAAAGGATATGTTCTGCATACCCTTTCGCTGCATTATATACTAATGAGGAATATACAGGGTGGGCTCGTTTGAACCCACCTTTTCCTATTCAAAGGGTTCATCGTTAATTTGTATCATAATCGTTGTCCTAACGAACCAGTATGGACATCCCCATGAAGAAACCCTAGAGAGGTTTTCGCGGGCAGGGGTGAAGGTGCTGCGAACAGATGAATTGGGCGCGATTGAATATTCTTGCGGCTCGAAATCGTGAATCCGGATATTTGGAAATCGGAGTTCCGCCACTCGGAAATCGCCTATTTTGTGCTTAATCACTTATTCATTTCTATGGGAATATTAGTCAACTCAAAGGTATCCTTTGAGTGTAGAGAAAGTAGAAGGGATTATTCAGGAATACTTTGGGGTATAAGCGAGGAATTCAAAACTGGGAAAATGTCTGGAGGTATGGTATAATTCCTTATCATGACAATGTCAATAACAGAGAACGAAATCTGATAGCAGAAAGAGCAGAGAGAAGAAAAAACAGAAAATACAAAAAATGCAGAAAGAGAGAAAAGGCCGTTTATGCCGGAGTTAGAAAAAGAAGATAAGCCGAAGAGAAGTATTGATTTGTCAAAAATATCGATTCTGTTAATGTTTGCCGCCGGGCTGGCCCTGATGGTTCTTTTAGGGTTATTATGCGTTACAGATAATGTGGAGATAAAACGAAGCAGAAACGATTCAGGGGTTAGCAGAATAGATGATTATTCCTGCAGGGAAATCCGGGATGCTGATGCACCTATTGGAGTCAGGAAGGAATATACTTTTTTTCTCAGCGATACACTTGAGAGTGACACACACCTTGCCTTTTACACGGTGCATCAATATGTGGATGTCTATCTGGATGGGGAGAATATTTACAGTTTGCAGCCTTCCAGGGAAAACCGGATCAGCAAGACCGTGGGCAGTAATTGGGTGATGATCCCCTTATATCGGGAAGATGCCGGAAAGGAAATTTGTGTTGAGATCACGCCTGTGTATGAGAGCTTTCGTGACAGGGAGGTTGAATTCCTGACAGGCTCTCAGCTGGCTATTTATACGAACAGACTATCCAGAGATCTGCCTCAACTGATCCTGGGAGGTATGACTGTCTTTGTCGGAATTGTTTTTGTTTGTGTAGCCGGATATAACCTGATTAAAAAGAAGCGTGGCAAAAGTCTGGCAGCCCTCGGCATGTTCTCTGTCATGATGGGATTCTGGAGATTGACGGATACAAGGTTTACTCCTTTTATGTTCCCCAACAGGCCGATACTTCTGTTTTATGTGTCGATTACGATGCTGATGCTCGGTATCGTGCCTTTGATCAAAGCATGTTGAATGGCAGTCTTGTGATTAAGAGCATTCCGGGAGAGGGAACACAGGTAACGATAACGATACCCGTCGGAATTTCTACCAAACATGAGAAGTAACATATACGGTCATCTCATTGAGGTGACCGTCTTTCTGCCCAGTTCTTTTTTATTGTTTGTATCAAAAGTGTAACCCACGCCAACATAGAGCATCTCCTCCTGATATTAATATATGCTTGCCGAAGGAATGTTATGCATATTAATAAAAATTCGGCATTGGTTCATCAGGATATTTTCCAAGCATATTGAGCACATAAGGCCATTTACCTGCATCCTCTATGATAAAGCCATAGATCACACCCATATGACGGTGCCAATGACGAAACTGACCTAAAATTAAAAGGAATCTGGACATATCACAGTCCTGTGGTGTCTTTGAGAGATCTTCATCCTTTAATTGCTCGATATATTCCTGTATTTTACTTTTGATTTTGAAAAAATAGTCTTCCAGCTGTTCCCGCTTCAGATATTCATCCGTTGGGATCACATTTAAGTCGGCCAGAGTTTCTGTATGAAACTCCGGATTTTGATAGGCGGGATCATAAGGATTGATATACCATCTGTCCATGGAATACAGCGTATGATAAAGATATTTCCACATGGGAATGCCGTCATACCGCTTGGCCCATAACTCATCAGGGATGCACTTCATAAGATTCTCAGTTTCCCATAAGGCTCTGTTTGTCAAGTATCTGATATCATCACATAATGCCATATCGTTTCACCTCTTTGATTGTTATATTATAGCATAAATAGTGGAATAAAATTTGAAGATTACATTTTATTTTTCCCGGGAACGTGGTATCCTTTTATAGAAAAGCTATGGAAACAGAGGTTTAACGTGCAGCGTCTTATTCAGGATATGAAAACGGGACAACTGAATCACCTTTATCTGCTCTATGGGGAGGAGGCTTATCTTCGCAAGCAGTACAGAGATAAGCTGAAGGAAGCCATCATCGGTGATGATTCCATGAATTATCATTACTATGAGGGGAAGGATATCTCTATAGGGGAGGTCATTGATCAGGCAGAGACACTGCCCTTTTTTGCAGAGCGCAGACTGATTGTGATTGAAGACAGCGGTCTTCTCAAGAGCGGCGGAGAGCAGCTCGCAGAATATCTGGCCGCTCCGTCACAGACTGTCTATTTTCTTTTGGTAGAGACGGAGATCGATAAGCGCAGCAAGCTGTATAAGGCGATTGCGGCTAAGGGCTGTGTGGTGGAATTTGCCATTCAGGATGAGAATACCTTAAAGCGCTGGATACTAAGCATGGTAAAAAAGGAAAACAAAAAGATATCCGAAAGTGCATTAAACTATCTTTTGGAGAAGACCGGTACCGATATGGAAAACATCCGCAAGGAAACCGAGAAGCTTTTCTGCTATTGCATGGAAAAGGAAGCCATTACCGAAGCGGATATCGAAGAAATCTGCACCAAGCGCCTTAGCAGTCATATTTTTGATATGGTAAATGCCATCGCGGATAAGAAGCAGAAGCAGGCACTGGAGCTTTACTATGAGTTGCTGGCATTAAAGGAGCCGCCTATGCGGATCCTGTTCCTGATCGCCAGACAGTTCAATCTTCTTTTGCAGGTGAAGGAGCTTGGAGGAAAAGGGTATCAGAATAAGGCAATCGGGGAGAAGGTCGGTCTGCCCGGCTTTATCGCAGGAAAGTATGTGACCCAGGCGTCCAGGTTTCGGAAGGAGGAGCTGAGGGATGCAGTGGAAGCCTGTGTTGCGGCGGAGGAAGCAATCAAAACCGGAAAAATGAATGACAACATGAGCGTAGAGCTCCTGATCATTAAGTACAGCACGAAATAAATTGAGAATAATATTAGAAAGGAAGTAAAAATTATGAGCATGATCGAAAATGTACGTTCCCAGATGGTGGAGGCAATGAAGAGCAAGGATAAAGACAGGAAGGATGCTCTTTCCATGCTGTTATCCGCACTGAAGAACAAGGCGATTGACAAAAGAGCAGATCTTACAGAGGCAGAGGAATTTGAGGTCGTTAAGAAGGAAATTAAGCAGACCAAGGAAACCATGGAGCTCGCTCCGGAAGGAAGAGACGATATCAAGCAGGCTTGCCAGATAAGACTTGACGTATATCGGGAGTTCGCACCGGAGGAAATGAGCGAGGAAGCAATCCGTGAGCAGGTTAAGGAAGTGCTTGCAGCGCTGGGGATCACAGAGCCTTCCGGCAAGGACAAGGGGAAGGTCATGAAGGAACTGATGCCCAGGGTTAAGGGAAGAGCAGACGGCGGTCTGGTCAATAAAATTGTGGGAGAGATGCTTGGCTGATGAAAAGTCCGATGACAACACTGTGCTATATAGAACAGGATGACCGGTATCTGATGCTGCACAGGGTTTCCAAAGAAAATGATATCAATAAAGATAAATGGATTGGCGTAGGAGGGCACTTTGAGCCGGGCGAAAGCCCGGAGGAGTGCCTTCTTCGCGAGGTGAAGGAGGAGACCGGTCTTACCCTTCTTACTTATCGATTCCGGGGAATCGTTACCTTTTGCAGTGAGGATGATTCTGCCGAATACATGTGCCTATACACGGCAGATTCGTTTGAGGGAAGCCTGACATCTTGTGATGAGGGGACGCTTCAGTGGGTTGAGAAGGATAAAATCGAGAGCCTGAATCTGTGGGATGGCGATGTACTGTTTCTGGATCTGCTTCGAAGAGAGGTGCCATTCTTTTCCCTGAAGCTTAGTTACAAAAAGGATGGAGCATGGTACAGGGCTGTCCTTGATGGAAAGGAGCTGGAGCTGTTTGATATCTGCAAGCCGGACGGAACCCCTACCGGTCATGTGAAGGAACGAAGCATGGTGCACAGGAGTGGTGATTTCCACCGCACGGTTCATATGTGGGTAATCAGGAGGCGGGAAGACGGCGGCGTGGATGTCCTGTTGCAGAAGCGCAGTAAAAAGAAGGATTCCTATCCCGGACATTATGATATTTCTTCCGCAGGTCATATGCATGCCGGAGACAGCTATGAGATTTCTGCTGTAAGGGAAATCGGTGAGGAACTCGGTATAGCGGCAAAGCCGGAGGATTTCCGGTTTATTGGATTTCATGAAGGCTATTTTGAAAAGGAATTTTGGGGAGAATTGTTTGTTGATCATGAGATCAGTGCTGTTTACCTCTATGAAAAGCCTGTAAAGATAGCAGAGCTGACCCTTCAGGAGAGTGAAGTGGAGGAGGTTATTTTTATGGACTACGAGGAAATCCTGCAAGGCATAAAGGATAACAGCCTGCCGAACTGTATTTATCCGGAGGAGTTTGGGCTGATTAAAAAGGCGCTGGAGCCGGATTTTAATCCGGAAGGAATCAGGATAAAGGAAGAATATTTTATTTAATAAATTGTTTAGAAACCCATAATTGACTTTTGGCTGAAAGAGCGGTAAATTGCTTGATAGATATTTGGCAAAAATGAGGGAGTGATTAGCATGGCGCAGCCACTGGTGAGTATTATCGTGCCGGTTTATAATGGTGAAAAAACGATTGAGAGATGTCTTCGCAGCATTCAGAATCAAAGCTATTCCAATATTGAGGTTCTTGTAGTGAATGACGGGAGCAGCGATCATACAGAGAGGATCATTAGAAAATATGCGCAGCGGGATTCCCGCTTCCGATACATAGAAAAAGAAAACAGCGGCGTGTCAGACAGCAGAAATGTGGCAATGGCGGAGGCAAAGGGAGATTATTTCCAGTTTGTGGATGGTGATGACTGGCTTGTAAAGCAGGCAACGGAGGAATTTGTCAATACAGCACTTACCTATGGCTGTGATATGGTAATCTCCGATTTTTACAGAGTGTGTGGGAGACGGATTTATACCAAGGGACATATTGATGCAGGTCCTGTGATTACCAGAATGAAGTATGCAGAATATATGATGGAAGCCCCCGCGAATTTTTATTACGGTGTTCTCTGGAATAAGTTTTTCCGGGCGGATATCATCAGAACCTTTGCCCTTAAGTGTTCCCTCCAGCTTGATTGGTGTGAGGACTTTCAGTTCAATCTGGAATATCTGCAGTATGTGGGAAAGGTTGGCGTGATCAGAAAGCCTCTTTATTACTATGTAAAGACTAAGGGAAGCCTTGTGGATACACAGGTGAATTTCCAGCAGTCCATTCGAACCAAGCGAATTTTGTTTGATCATTACAGAGATCTATACAAAGCAATTGATCTGTACGAGGAAAATAAACTCAGGATTCAGATGTTTTATCTGTCCTTTGCGCATGATAAGACCAATAAAGTGAAATGGATCAGGTCTGCTTAAGACCGGGAGGGTACCGATGAAGGAAGTGAAGCAACCAAAGAAACCGCTCATTTTTTACTATGTGATCGTCATGATTGTCATGATGCTTTTAAATGCATTGCTGTTTCCGAAAATCTTGCGGCAGCAGGTGGAAACGGTGGACTATGGAACGTTTTTAAACATGGTAGAGGAAAAGCAGGTTGACAAGGTACAGATTGAAGGAGACTATATTTATTTTGTCGATAAAGCGGAGAAACCGGCATTTTACCAGACCACGACGTTTGATGATCCGGAGCTGGTAGACCGACTGAGGGCATCAGGCTGTCAGTTTGGAAGAGTTGTAGAGGAAGAAATGTCTCCATTCTTAAGCTTTATTATCAGCTGGGTATTGCCAATCGTCATTTTTGTGGCTTTGGGACAATGGATGTCTTCCAAGATCATGAAAAAAATGGGAGGCGGAATGTCTTCCATGCAGTTTGGAAAGAGCAATGCCAAAATATATGTGGAATCCACGACAGGAATTAATTTTAGTGATGTAGCAGGAGAGGATGAGGCAAAGGAAGTTCTGAAGGAGATCGTAGATTTTCTTCATAATCCTCAGAAGTATCAGGAAATCGGTGCATCCATGCCCAAAGGGGCACTGCTTGTCGGTCCTCCCGGAACTGGTAAGACGCTGCTTGCAAAAGCAGTGGCAGGGGAAGCAAATGTTCCGTTCTTCTCTATTTCCGGCTCCGAATTTGTAGAGATGTTTGTGGGTATGGGTGCAGCAAAGGTAAGAGATCTGTTTAAGCAGGCAAATGAAAAAGCGCCCTGTATTGTATTTATTGATGAGATTGATACCATTGGCAAAAAGCGTGATACCGGTGGAATGGGCGGAAATGATGAAAGAGAACAGACGCTGAACCAGCTCTTGACGGAGATGGATGGCTTTGACGGTTCTAAGGGTGTTGTCATTCTGGCAGCTACCAACCGGCCGGAGTCCCTTGATCCGGCACTCCTTCGTCCCGGAAGGTTTGACAGACGTGTTCCCGTAGAACTGCCGGATCTGGCAGGACGTGAGGCAATCCTTAAGGTACATGCCAAGAAGGTAAAGCTTGGGGATGATATTGATTTTAATGCTATTGCAAGAGCAGCCTCCGGTGCCTCCGGTGCAGAGCTTGCCAATATGGTTAACGAGGCAGCGCTCCGCGCGGTGCGTGAGGGAAGAACGTTTGTAACCCAGTCAGATCTGGAGGAAAGCATTGAGGTTGTCATTGCGGGCTACCAGAAGAAGAACAAGGTGCTTTCCGACAAGGAAAAGCTGATCGTATCCTATCACGAGGTGGGACATGCACTTGTAGCGGCGCTTCAGACTCATTCGGCGCCGGTTACCAAGATTACGATTATTCCCAGAACATCAGGGGCACTCGGCTATACCATGCAGGTGGATGAAGGCGAACACAATCTGATGAGCAAGGAAGAAATTGAGAACAAGATCGCAACCTTTACCGGCGGACGGGTAGCGGAGAATCTGATCTTCCACTCCATTACCACAGGGGCATCCAATGATATTGAACAGGCAACCAAGCTTGCAAGAGCCATGATTACCAGATACGGTATGAGTGATGATTTCGGTATGGTGGCGTTAGAGACCGTAACCAATCAGTATATGGGCGGGGATACCGCACTTGCCTGCTCACAGGATACGGCGAAGGAAATTGACAAGAAGGTCATTCAGGTAGTGAAAACCCAGTATGAGAAAGCGGAAAAGCTGCTTTCGGAGAATATGGCCAAGCTTCATGAGATTTCCAAGTATCTGTATGAGAAGGAGACGATTACAGGCGAGGAATTTATGAAGATACTGAATCAGGATTCATAAAAATAGATGAGAAAATGAGAAACACCGGAAACATGCATTGCAGGAATCGCTTTGCATGTCCCGGTGTTTTTTGTTAAAAATGGCTATTGCTTCTGCAGCATTGCAACTCCGGCACAGGCAAGACCGATGCCAAGCAGTGTGACAGAGGTATTTGTATCTATTGCGTTCAGTGCAGATAAAGCAACAACAGCAACGCCCATTGCCAGTGCAACAGCCTTGCAGATCGTAGTGATTATTTCTTTTGCAGATTGCTCCTTCATATTTATATTCATTCCTTTCTGCTTCATTGTACAGTACAACACAGAGATAATCAATGCGTGACTGTTTATGTGGCCATATAGGATGTTTAAGCTGCCATATTGATCACCTACGTGGCAATGAATCAGTGCAGGGAACGGCGGAATCATATTGACATGATAATAACACTTACCTATAATAGTTTTTAATATATATCGAATAATATATATTAAAAGGTATCCAAAAGAAAGGGGTAGAGTATGTGTGCGGGAGGAGAAGATGAAGAGAAAGATTTTGAATACTGCGCTTGCAATGGTAGTCATAATGACATTTTATTTCATGGCAGGTGCAGCAGTAGTAACAAATAATTTGCAGGGGACAGAGGCGAAGCTGGTTCAGGGAGGGTTTATTTGGCTTTCAGTGATAGCAGCCATCCTTTTTTACTTTATCAGATATCATTCCATTTCCGGAATAGGCTTTCGCAGAGTGGGGAAAGGGACGATGAAGGAACTGTACTATTGTATTCCGATGATAATCGTTGCTTTGTCAGGCATGATTGCAGGTGTAGATTTTAGTCAGGGTATGTCCTTTCTGCTTGCCAGCTTATTTCTGACAATTGGAGTCGGTCTGTCCGAGGAAATTTATTTCAGGGGCATTATTTGTAATTTGTGGAAAACACAGGGAAAAGGAAAGGCAGTCATGGTTTCCTCTATTCTTTTTGGTATTTGTCATCTGATGAATGTACTGGGAGGTGCCGGAATTATCGAAACCGTCTTACAAATTTTCTTTGCTTTTTTCTATGGCATCATATTTGCATTGATTTTTATCAAAACTGAGAGCTTACTGCCATGTGTGGGACTTCATTTTCTGCATGACTTTTGTGCCTTTGTCGGGAGTGAGCTTACGGACGTGGCAGAGCTTGGCTTGATTTTGGCGCAGACGGTAATCATGCTTATTTATATTGTGTTATTGGTGAGACATCAGACGAAATCAACAATAAACAATTGTGCTCAATAACTTATGAAGGTGTTTTAGGCTGTTGACAAATGATGAGTTGATGGAGGTGTAAGATTTGCTGACTAAAGTTAATCCGTTGCTACATCCTGATTTTATTTCTGTTGCAGATGCCATTGAGTGTGGAAAGGTTTATCCTCTTTCCATTGCAGAGGGGATTCAGGAGGGAGATATTTTCACTGATTCAAAGAAGAAGCATGAAAATATCCTTTTTTGGGCGCACTGCGGTTTTGGGTATCTTTCAGAAAAGGTTGATAGATGCTTTCTGGAAGAGATTTATGAACTTATGATGGATAGAAAACAAACAAATGCCAGGCGTTTCCTTTTAATGACAAATAATAAATCTGTAGAAGAATATTTTAAGTTAAAAGATGATGTTATTTTGGAAAGAAGATATTTTTTTGATTATTTCGGAAATACGGAATTATCAGAACCAGGCCTACCTGCCGGATATGAGTTGAAAGAAATAGATCATCAGGCATTGGCGGAAATTTCAGGGAGAATTGTACCGTTACTTTTCTGGAAAAATGCAAATGATTTTTTATCGAAAGGGAAAGGGTATTGTATCACATGTGATAATGATATCGCTTCCTGGGCTTTTTCAGCTGCGGTAAGCAGCAGGGAAATCGATATAGGAATAGAGACAAGCCCTAAATATAAACAAAAAGGATTAGGGCTGATCGTGGCGAAAAAGATGATACAATATGCGATTGAGCAGGATAAGAAGCCTGTATGGGCATGTCATTACAGGAATACTGCTTCTGAAAAAATAGCGGAAAAGCTGGGCTTTCAAAAGGTGTCTGAGTGCTCAATTATAAAGAATAAAGTCTAAAGGTTACCTGTTTTTAAAAAATTATTAGAGACTGCTTTTATTTTGTCTTGACAAATGTATCAAACTGATATATCGTATGATATATCAGTTTGATACATTTAGGAGGAAATCATGAAGAGACAGAATATTAGAAAATTATTATTAATCATTTCTTTGCTCTTGTTTCCGATTACAATATGGTATATGTCTCCGTATTTGATCATTCAGGGAGCAATGGAGGGAATTGTTTCCGGAAGTTTTATTGTATTTCTCTGCATGCTGCTTGGTTCTGTTTTTTTCGGCAGAATTTTCTGCGGCTGGTTGTGCCCGATGGGAGGCATGCAGGAGTGCCTGTTTTCTGTAAATGATAAGGTGCCGAAACAGGGCCTTAGAAATTACATAAAATATGCCATTTGGGTAGTTTGGATTGGTGCAGTGATCCTGTGCTTTATTTTTCGGAAAAAAGAAATTTCCATAGATTTCTTTTACATGACCGATCATGGAATTTCAATTGCAGAGATTTATAATTATGTGATTTATTATGGTGTGATTTTTCTGGTGCTGATTCCCGCAGTCCTTTTTGGAAAAAGAGTCTTCTGTCATTATTTTTGCTGGATGGCACCGTTTATGGCGATTGGAACGAAAATCAGACATTTTTTACATCTGCCGGGACTTCATATCACCTCAGAGAAGGAGAAATGCATTTCCTGTAAAAAGTGCAATCAAAACTGCCCGATGGGATTAAATGTGGTAGAATTAGTAAAGGACGATCACGACTTCGGAGCAGAGTGCATTCAATGTGGCTCCTGTGTAGACCATTGTCCGAAGAAAGCATTATCCTATGGGCTAAAAAGGGGCAGATAAAAGATGGCAAATACAAAGAAAATGGATTATGTCCTGTTGGGACTACTCAGTCATGAACCCATGACCGGCTATGAAATGAAAAAGAGATTGGATAGCTCTCTTCGATTTTTCTGGGGCGGAAGCTTTGGCAGTATTTATCCCACATTAAATCAGCTGGAACAGGAAGGAAAGGTTACAAAGGAAAATGCCAGTTCCAATGGCCGCGAGAAAATTTCCTATTCTATTACGGATACCGGAAGGGAAGCTTTAAAGGATTGGCTGAAAAAGCCGGCCGAAAAGGACGAGATTCGGTATGAAACCTTATTAAAGCTTTTCTTTGGGAACGAGACAGGGTTTGAGGGTGCCGGGGAGCATATTGCGAGATTTGAAGAAAAATGCAAGGCCGAACTGCAGATTCTAAGGATGTTTGAAGAAAGTCTGTCACATTATCTGGAGGAAGATACTCATAAATACTATTACCTGACGGTTCAATTTGGGATCAAGACCTATGATTCTTATCTGAAATGGTGTGAAGAAGCAAAATTACTAATAGAGGAGTGGAAGCGTTGATGAAAACAGCAATTGTATATTATTCCATGTCTGGAAATACCAAATATGTTGCAGATAAAATTGCAGAAAAACTGAATGCGGATGTGATCCGTATCGAGCCGGTAAAAGCTTATCCTGATCAGGGAGCAAAAAAATTTATATGGGGCGGGAAAAGCGCGGTGATGGGAGAAAAACCGAAATTGCAGCCTTATGAATTTGAAGCAGAGCAATATGACAGAATCATCATCGGCACACCTGTATGGGCCAGCAGCTTTGCACCACCGATCAGAACCTTTCTTCACGAGAATAAGGGCATTTCCGAAAAGAAAATTGCTGTGTTTGCATGCTTTAGCGGAGGCGGTGCCGATAAGGCGATCGGGAAAATGAAGAAATATATCGGTATTGATCAGTTTGAAGCAGAGCTTATCCTGATAGATCCAAAGGAAAACAGAAAGCCGGAAAATGATGTGGAGATAGAAGCGTTTTGCTCTGCACTCATGTAATCCGGATTCTGCTACGAACGCTTTAACTAATATACCCTGTTGGCGGGGGAATTAATATCTTATACATTTACATCCTGTACATTTACAGGGTGTATTTTTTATGGAACAAATACAGTCATTGTTATTGACAAATACCCTATAGGGGTATATTATTAGCATGACAAAGAGATACCCGGGTGGGGTATTTGAAATATTGCTAACGTGCAAAATGGAGGAATTAGGTAATGAAAAAGGAAGAAAACGGCAATGCTTTATGCTGTAAGGAAGAAATGGAAGGTGCATGTAGCTGCTGTCATACCAAGCACACACCCAGAAGCGCCGTTCAGCAGAAGCAGCTTCAGAACCGACTGAGCCGTATGATCGGGCAGCTGAACGGAATCAGCAGGATGCTGGATGAAAATCGTTACTGCGGAGATATCCTGACTCAGGTGGCAGCGGTGGAAAGTGCGCTTCAGAGCTTCGGCTACATTGTGCTTAAGGAACATTTGGAAACCTGCGTGGTGGAGGAAGTAAAAAGCGGCAATGAGCAGATCATGGAGGAAGCGATAGAGCTTGTGAAGAAGCTGAAATAGCTTCGGAATGGAGAAGAAATGAAAAAAGAAAAATATACCGTAACAGGGATGACCTGTTCGGCATGCTCTTCCCATGTGGAGAAGAGCGTCCGGTCACTTGCGGGCATGCAGGAGGTCACGGTCAATCTGCTCACGAACAGCATGCAGGTGGTCTATGATGAGGCGCAGTGTGATTCAGAAAGGATCATCAGCGCAGTGGAAAAGGGCGGCTACGGCGCAAGCCTTTTTACGGAAAGATCAGAAGAGGGCAGGATATCAGGAAAGAATGTAAATGGCAGGGAAGCGCTGAAAGGAAAAAAAGAAAAGAAACAGATGCGCAGCAGACTTATCATTTCCATTCTTTTCATGATTCCTTTGATGATCGTTTCCATGCACCACATGATTTTTATGTGGCTGAAGATTCCGGCACCGGAGCTGTTTATGAAGCTTTTTCATGGGAATGAAAATGCGCTGACCTTTGCATTTACGCAGTTCCTTTTGGTATTACCGATAATTTATGTAAACCGAAAATATTTTGAGAAGGGATTTGGGACGTTCCTTCAAAGAAGCCCCAATATGGACAGCCTGATTGCGGTAGGCTCAGGAGCGGCGCTTGTCTATGGAATCTTTGCTATTTACCGGATCGGCTATGGTCTTGGGCATGGAGATTTGGCACTGGTGGAGCGTTACGCGTCCAATCTGTATTTTGAATCGGCGGGTATGATACTTACCCTGATTACGGTGGGAAAATATCTGGAAACCCGTTCCAAGGGGAAGACCGGTGAAGCCATTGAGAAACTGATGGATCTGTCCCCCAAGACAGCAATTCTGCGCATGGCGGACGGGACTGAAAAGGAAATTCCCACAGACCAGCTTATGAAAAATGATTTATTTGTGGTGAAACCGGGAAGCCTGATTCCTGTTGACGGTGTGATCGAGGAGGGGATCTCCAGCATCAATGAGGCGGCAATCACCGGGGAGAGCATTCCGGTGGAGAAAAGGCCGGGGGATCCGGTAGTGTCCGCCACCATGAACAAGGCGGGACGGCTGGTCTGTCGCGCCACAAAGGTAGGAGAGGATACTACCCTTTCCCAGATCATTCGTCTGGTGGAGGAAGCCTCAGCCTCCAAGGCACCCATTGCAAAACTCGCGGACAAAATAGCCGGAATTTTTGTCCCGGCTGTGATGGGAATTGCAGTTTTGACCTTTGTGGTGTGGCTTTTAGCAGGCGGCGGTTTTGAAACAGCTATGTCATGCGGAATTGCGGTTCTTGTGATCTCCTGCCCCTGTGCACTTGGACTTGCCACACCTGTCGCTATCATGGTGGGAACCGGTGTAGGGGCAAAAAACGGAATTCTGGTCAAATCAGGAGATGCCCTTCAGGCGGCAAGGGATATTGACACGGTGGTGCTCGATAAGACGGGAACGATTACTGAGGGGAAACCCAGAGTTACGGATATTCTAAGTTACGATGAAAAACTGAATACCGATCAGCTCCTTTCCTTAGTGGCAGCTGTTGAGAAGCCCAGTGAGCACCCGTTGGCGGAAGCCATTGTAAGTAAAGCCCAGGAAAAGAAGCTTACTGTTCCGGAGGTGTCCGATTTCCGGGCGGTTTTCGGAAAAGGCGTGACGGGCATTCTGAACGGAAAAAAATTCATGGCAGGAAATCAGAAGTTTATGGAGGAAAACAATATTTTTCTTTCCGGGGAGCAGGAGGAGGCAGCGCAGGAACTGTCTAAGGACGGGAAAACGCCGCTTTTCTTTGCGGGAGAAAAGCAGCTCATTGCCATCGTTGCCGTTGCTGATACGATAAAGACTTCTTCCTTTGCGGCAATGGAAGAGTTTCATCGTATGAAAATTGATGTAGTTATGTTAACCGGTGATAATCAAAGAACCGCCGAAGCGGTACAAAAGGAGCTGGGAATCAATCAGGTGATTGCTGAGGTCCTTCCGGAGGACAAGGAAAAGGAAATCCGAAGACTGCAGAGTCGGGGCAGAAGAGTAGCCATGATCGGGGACGGCATCAATGATGCACCGGCGCTTGCAGCTGCGGATGTGGGAATTGCAATTGGTGCGGGAGCAGACGTTGCCATTGACAGTGCAGACATCATATTGATGAAAAGTCAGCTGACAGATGCCATTACCGCAATCAGGCTTAGCCGTGCGGTAATCCGGAACATTAAGGAGAATCTGTTCTGGGCATTTTTCTACAATGTCATCGGTATTCCGCTGGCAGCAGGCGTGTGGTATCCGGCATTCGGCGTTCTACTGAATCCTATGTTTGGCGCTGCGGCAATGAGCCTCAGCAGTTTGTTTGTCGTGGGAAATGCATTGCGGTTGCGCAACTTTAGGAGCTACAGGAGCGAGGAAGCAAAGGAAGCAGAGAAAGCAGAGGAAGCAAGGATAGCAGGCGCTGACAACCGCATGGAAGAAAGCAATGCAGAAGTAATTGGTAGCTATAAAAAAGAAAATAGACAGGAGGAAACATTGATGGAGAAAACAATAATCATTGAGGGAATGGCATGCGGACATTGTACCGCAAGAGTACAGAAGGCATTGGAAGCAGTGGAGGGTATTGCCAAGGTAACTATGAGCCTAGAGAATAAGAGCGCTGAAATAACCCTCAATGCTCCGGTAGATGATGAAGCATTAAGGGCAGCAGTGACGGAAGCCGGATACGAAGTAATTGAAATACGGTAAACGAATACGAAGTAATCAAGGTGCGGAAGCCGGGTATGAAGTAATTGAGATAAGTTACCCGGAATGGTAGTGATGTAAGGCGTAATTGCTACAAAGCCTTCTTTACAGAGATGGCTTTCATGGGGCACATCTCCTGACAGCAGAAGCAGGAGATGCAGCCCTTCTTTTTAAATACGGCTTTTCGATTCTTAATTTGAATAATATGTGCAGGACAGCTCTCCGCACATTTTCCGCAACCTACGCAGAGCTTTTGATCAAGCTGGGGATAGGATTTCAGGAGTCTTCCGGCAATCCACAAAAAGGGCTTTTTAAGAAAACCGGGCAGTGATCCGGTGAAGTCAAGCTTTTGTGTATCGGGAAGCTGAAAGGAAGTCAATGTATTCGGAATCGGATCTCCCTTAAGTTCTATCTCTTCAGGCTTTATAAGCCCCTTTTCCATTGCCTGGCGAATCATGACGATTTTCATAGGGTCAAGCCCCATAAGTCCTGCCGCAAAGTAATCCTGTGTATAGAAATCTTTGGCAGCAAGAAGCATATGAAGAGGATGGGAGGTTCCACCGGTAGGACCGTTGCCTTCCATGGCATCGATGGCATCAATGACAGTGAGTTGAGGTGCCACTACCTGCGACAATTCTACAAGCATTCTGGAAAAGTCCTCAATTTCCGGCCAGCGATAGTGTAACTGAGGCTTCTCAAGACCGGGAATGACACCGAACAGATTTTTGATACCGCCGGAATAGCCGGTCATGGCATGAGTTTTCAGTTTACAGATATTGATAATGTAGTCTGCCTCCACAATGGGTGTAATGATGTGGAAGGAATGATTAGCAAAGCCATCAGGACAGTTGACAGTTTTTGCGGAAAAATCCATATTCAGAGTAACCTCCGGTTCCAGCTGCTTCATACCACAGACATGATACAGATTTTTCATATGTTCTGCATTGTAGAGTCCGCCCGAGCTTTCGGCAAGGATGATATTTGTCACTCCGTGTTCTCTGAGCCAGCGTGCCACGCATTTCACCACAAGGGGATGGGTGGTTACAGGAAAATCAGGGCTTTTCGCCATGACCATATTGGGCTTTAGGACAACCTTGAAATCCGTTCGTAATTCTTTTTCAATGCCAAGAGCTTCCATAGATTTGCAGATGGCAGGGTAGATCAGTTCTTCTTTATATTCGGGGACAAGCTGTAAGGTTTGGATCATCATTAAATTCCTTTTCA
>JAUNDN010000027.1:20415-35962 GCA_030526045.1 Bacillota bacterium
ATGGCGCAAGAAAACCAAATGCCACCTTCGGTGTCGCTTGGTTTTCTTTTGCGCCTATTATATCATTAAAGCAGATTTTTTTGAAGAGCAGATTGTCTATATCGGAGGACGATGCCATGAAAATGTTAACATGAACGATTCAAGCGCTGCGGGGCACAGAAGAAGATAAGCGCTGAAAAAGCCACGCCCCGAAGAGCGGGGCGGGGCGCAGGAGGAAGAAAGTGTCCAAAAAGCCACGCCCCCCAAGAGATAGCGCGGGGCATAGACAGCAAAAACGAGCCAAAAAGCCCCATCTGCCACGCACTGAAAAGCCCCATATGCTGCGCACTGAAATGCCGCGCACTCCAATATGACTTGCGTTCTTAACGCTTCCGGGGATATAATAGCAAAAAATGACAGAAATATTCATACAGAGAAGGGGTGGACATCATGGAAATGCATGACAGAACTTACGAAACCTATTTACAGATCTTAAAGGAAGAGCTGATTCCTGCATTCGGGTGTACGGAACCGATTGCAATTGCTCTCGCTGCAGCGTCTGCCAGGCAATTGCTTGAAGGAGAAGTCATAGAGGCAAAGGCAGTTTTGAGCGGAAATATTATCAAAAATGCAAAAAGTGTGACAGTTCCCGGAACCGGAGGACTGAAAGGAATAGAGGCTGCGGTCGCGGCGGGAGCAGCGGCAGGTGATGCAACGAAGGGCCTTGAGGTGATTTCAGGCACCAATGCTGAAAAGATAGAAAAAATACAAGCATTTCTTGATCGGGTGCCAATCCGGGTGGAAGTGATGGAGTCAGATCATATCCTTGATATAGAGGTGACGCTCATTTCGGAACAAGGAAACAGCAGCGCACAGGTGCAGGATGCTCACAATAATATCGTGAGGAAGGAAAGAAACGGGCAGACGATCTGGAAGAGGGAGACAGAGGAGCGTGAGGGTAAGGGAGCTGACAGAAGTCTTCTCAATGTGAAGGATATTCTTACGTTTGCAGACATTGTGGAGCTTAACGAGATCAGACCCGTGATCGAGCGGCAGATTGCGTACAATATGGCAATTGCTGAGGAGGGAATGAAGGGCGATTACGGTGCTAATATTGGAAAGGTTCTGAAAAATACCTACGGAGATGATGTCAAGGTGCTTGCAAAGGCAATGGCGGCAGCCGGATCGGATGCCAGGATGAGTGGCTGTTCTATGCCGGTTGTAATTGTATCGGGCAGCGGTAATCAGGGAATTACAGCTTCGGTTCCGGTGGCAGTTTATGCGGATTACTTAAAGGTGCCGGAAGAAAAGAAGCTTCGCGCAGTGCTTTTGTCCGATCTTGTAACCATTCATCAGAAAACAGGAATCGGCAAGCTTTCTGCTTACTGTGGGGCAATCAGTGCAGGCTGCGGAAGCGGTGCGGGAATTGCTTATCTGTACGGAGGGGATTACAAGGTGATAGCCCATACGCTTGTCAATGCACTTGCAATTGTATCCGGAGTGATTTGTGATGGGGCGAAGGCAAGCTGTGCAGCCAAGATTGCTGTTGCTGTAGAGAGCGGAATTCTTGGCTATTTCATGTATAAAGAGGGGCAGGAATTTAAAGCCGGCGATGGAATAGTCACCAAGGGGATTGAAGCCAATATTGAAAATATCGGTCAGCTGGCTAAGGTTGGCATGAAGGAAACTGATAAGGAAATTCTTCATCTTATGGTGGATGGGAAATAAGAGTATGGATTACATATTGTAAATGGTTTTGTCAGAGTAAAAACAGTCAGGAGAAGATTTTATGTATTATGTACCGGATGGCACACAGGTGTGCGGTTATTATGAATGCAGTAACTGCAAAAGCAGGTTTTTGTCCGTCAAGGTGGCGCCACAGCAGGTTTGTCCTTATTGCGGAGAAGAACCGGACATGGAAATAGGACCGGATGAAGAAATGCCGGCAGTTATAGAAGCGGCAAAGCTTTTGCAGGTAGTAAGCGGAGAGGAAGAGGTGGAAAAGATGGACATGCTTCTTTCCCTTGCGATTACGGGCGGGAACTATGATTGGTTATAATTATTTGGTTTAAAAGATGCTGATAAAAGGAAGCGGATGAAATTTGTGGTGAGATTTGGGACTTGGTTATAAAAAATGACTGAGTCCTTTTTATTGTACATATCTTTTTTTATACTTATTTTAAACAAAAGATTTTGATGAAGGCAGGAGGTACTGTTATGAAGAGAATAAACAGAATGATAGGAACAATCCTATTTACAACATTACTGATATTGATTGCCGCCCTTGGAGTGTCCGGCACCGTACTCAGCCAGAGAAGCGGTATGAGCAGAGAAATGCAGGAATACTACAGGAATGCAGAGCATGAATATGTGAAGGAGATCCGTACATTTTTGGCACAGCAGGGGTATTCCGACAGCGGAGTTACCATGAACAGAATTATCAATGAGGATGAAAGCGTGGATTATGTTGTGACGATCCATCACCGGAAGATATCAGCTTTGGAGGAAACACAGAAGGATGCACTTTTAGCTTCCTGTAAAGAGATTGAATTCCCGGTAGAGAACTGCGGGTTTTACCACAAATTTCTTGAATCAGATTTTTAAAAGAGGAATGACAAGAAGGGAAGCAGGGATTATAATTGATATAGTTGTGTAAAGTATTCGTAGCCGTACCGAAGCGGCATTCATGGAGGAAAACTATGTCAAATAAGCCCACGCCCCAGCAGATATACAGGCATTTTAAAGGAAATCTATACAGGATTGTGACCCTGGCAAAGCACAGTGAGACAGGGGAAGAACTGGTAATCTACCAGGCCCTTTACGGTGATTATCAGGTATATGCAAGACCACTTTCCATGTTTATGGAGAAGGTGGACAGAACAAAATACCCTGACGCCGGGCAGGAATATCGGTTTGAACTTCAGCAGGAATTGATTCAGATGCCATCGGTGCAGGAATTTCACCGGGAGCCGGAGCCAAAACAGGAGCCACAACAAGAGTTAAAACAAGAGCCGGAACAGGAAACTGTCGGAATTCCGATAAAGAAGGAACAGGAAGAATTGAATATAGACCCGCTGGTGCTGGAATTTCTGGATGCCGATTCCTATGAGGAACGCTTGAACATACTGGCAGCTCTCCATCACCGTATCACGGATGAGATGATCAACACGATGGCAATTTCCGTTGATCTGGAAATTGAAGAGGGTGATACGGAGCAACGGTACGAGGAGCTTAAGAACTGTCTTCTGACGTTTGAAAAGTTTGAATGTAATCGTCTGCGATAGCTGCAATAGTTCCCCTGAAGGCGTATGGTAAACAGGACCAGCCGCAAGGAAGGAGGAACTATGGCATACGATTTGGAGAGCAGACTGGTGATCGGGGTATCATCACGGGCATTGTTTGATCTTACAGTTGAAAATGAAATATTCAAGACTCAGGGTATTGACGCTTATTGCTGTTATCAGGTGGAGCATGAAAAGGAGCTTCTTAAGCCGGGGAACGGTTTCAGACTGATTGAAGCACTGCTTAATATCAATAAGATTCCCGGACAGGAAGGAAGGGTTGAGGTGATCATTATGTCACACAACAGCCCGGATACGTCCCTGCGGGTTTTCAATTCCATCGCTCATTATGGACTTAATATATCAAGAGCAGTACTTGCAAGCGGTGCTTCCCTGACCCCCTATCTGGAGGCTTTTCACACTGATCTTTATCTTTCCGCAGATGAGAAGGATGTACAGTCTGCCATAGATTGTGGGATTGCTGCCGGAATCATCTGTTGCGATGAAATTAAGGTTCCGGGAAATCAGAATGAAATTTCTCAGATACGAATTGCTTTTGATGGGGATGCGGTGCTGTTTTCCGATGAGTCGGAACGGATTTATAAGGAGCAGGGGCTTGAGGCGTTTGAAGAAAATGAGCGCCTTCAGGCGGAACAGCCGATGAAGAGAGGACCCTTTGCCAAATTCCTTAAGACCATATCTGATATTCAACGAGAGTTTACGCCCCAGCAGGCACCGATCAGAACCGCGCTTGTTACCGCAAGAAGTGCACCTGCTCATGAGCGCGTGATCAGAACTCTGCGGGCATGGAATGTGCGGATCGATGAGGCCTTTTTCCTGGGCGGAATTACCAAGACAGAGGTACTTAGGGCCTTTGGAGCCCACATTTTCTTTGATGATCAGGCAGTACATACACAGCCGGCATCCGAGGTGGTGCCTTCGGCCAGAGTTCCGTACAAGCAGGACAGAAAGGAAGAACATAAGCGGGATCCATAAGCTGAGTAACCGATGAGATTAGAGGAACAATGAAGTATAGCAATATTACAGAAGGACAATTTGAAAGCCGCCCCAACAGATTCATTGCCTATGCGAAGATATTGGGGAAAACAGAGAAGGTACATGTCAAAAACACCGGCAGATGCAGAGAACTTTTGACTGATCATGCTACTGTTTTTTTGGAAAAGAGTGCGAATCCCGAGCGGAGTACAGCCTATGACCTGGTGGCTGTCCGTAAAGGGGAACGCATCATCAATATGGATTCACAGGCTCCCAATAAGGCTGTGGAGGAATGGCTGCATAAGAAAGAACTTTTTCGGGACGCGGTTTTGATCAGACCGGAAACTGTATATCGCAATTCACGGTTTGATTTTTATGTAGAAACCCCTCAGGATAAGATATTCATTGAGGTGAAGGGTGTCACGCTGGAGCAGGATGATATCGTCTTATTTCCGGATGCGCCCTCCCAGCGGGCGGTAAAGCATGTAAACGAGCTTGAGGAAGCACTGGAAGAAGGCTACAAGGCGTACATCATTCTTGTTATTCAGATGGAGGGTGTGAAATACTTTACACCGAATAGGGATACTCAGCCTGAGTTCGCAGATGCCCTGATCAAGGCAAGGCAGAAGGGAGTTAAGATTCTGGCGTATGACTGTCAGGTTACTCCGGATTCTATGAAGATCAATAAACCTGTACCGGTCAGATTGTCTATTTTAGACGAAATAGCAGATCCTCTTCTTAATTGGTATGATAATGGGAGGAGAGTCCTGCCATGGAGAGAGGAGCCTACTCCCTATCACGTGTGGGTTTCTGAGATTATGCTGCAGCAGACCAGAGTGGAAGCCGTAAAGCCTTATTATGACAGGTTTATGAAGGCGCTGCCTGATATAGGACATTTGGCAGATGCACAGGAGGAAGAGCTTTTAAAGCTTTGGGAAGGACTTGGGTATTATAACAGGGTCAGAAATTTAAATAAAGCCGCAAAAAAGATTATGGATGAATATGGCGGTGAAATGCCCTGTGAGTATGAAGAACTTTTGAAGCTCCCCGGAATCGGCAGCTATACAGCAGGGGCAATCAGCTCCATTGCTTACGGAAGAAGAGAGCCTGCCGTGGACG
The DNA here is from genome assembly GCA_030526045.1 of Bacillota bacterium. GTDB lineage: Bacteria > Bacillota > Clostridia > Lachnospirales > Lachnospiraceae > Suilimivivens. The sequence goes on from JAUNDN010000027.1 coordinate 25,791, forward strand.
GAAATGTGCTTCGTGTATTGTCACGCCTGCGGTGTGACGGCAGAGATATTATGCAGCAGGCAGTGAAAAGGCAAGTTGAGGAAGAATTAAAAGCTGTAATGCCCGCCGACCGACCGGGAGATTTTAATCAGGCACTGATGGAGCTTGGGGCAATGGTATGCGTGCCGAACGGAGCACCGCACTGCGTGGAATGTCCGTGGGAGAAGCTGTGCCGGGCACATCTTGAAGGTAAGGAGATGAATTATCCCTGCAAAAGTGCTAAGAAGCCAAGAACCATTGAAGAAAAGACGGTACTGATTATCAGAGATGAGAATAAAGCTGCCTTAAGGAAGCGACCTTCCAAGGGGCTGCTTGCGGGAATGTACGAGTTTCCTTGTCTGGAGGGTAGCCTGTCGGAAAAGCAGGTTATTGATTATCTGAGAAATGTGGGGATGTCTGTAATCAAGATTGAGAGGCTGACTGAGAGTAAACACATTTTTACCCATAAGGAATGGCATATGACAGGGTATGCAGTCCGGGTGGATGAACTTGCACCTAAGGGCGGTAAGGACATGATCTTTGTGGAGAAAGGAGAGGCAAGGGATAAATATCCCATTCCCTCTGCCTATGCTGCCTACTTGCAGTATTTTTATACTTTAGAAGAATTCTAAGTGTGTTTTGCAATTTCTTGTATGGAATGCTCAGCTCTTTAGAAAATCTTAATTTGATTTGAAATCCGGTTCAGAGTATAGTAGAGGTATGTGAAAGAAGATCGGAAAGCAATCAGAAGATTGTAGGAAGAAAGGTAGAGAACGATGAAGCTTTTATCATTTGCAGTGCCTTGCTATAATTCGGCGGCTTATATGGAAAAGTGTGTGGATTCCTTATTAGCCGGGGGAGAAGATGTAGAGATCATCATCGTAAATGACGGCTCGAAGGATGAGACGGCGGAAATTGCAGACAGATATGCATCAAAATATCCTTCCATTGTTAAGGCAATACATAAGGAAAACGGTGGACATGGTTCAGCTGTCAATACAGGTATAGAGAACGCAACCGGTATTTATTTTAAGGTAGTAGACAGTGATGACTGGGTGAAGGAAGAACCTTATATGCAGATATTGGAAACTCTGCGCAGCCTTACGGGCGGTGAAAAGGTTCTGGATATGCTGGTCTCCAATTTTGTATATGAGAAGGTGGGAGAAAAACGCCGCAAGGTGATGCGCTATAAACATGCTCTCCCGGTAAATGAAATGTTCACCTGGAGTGATGTGAAGCATTTCCATAAAGGACAGTACATGCTCATGCATTCCGTGATCTTTAGAACAAAGCTCCTTAAGGAATGTGGCATCAGACTTCCGGAACATACTTTTTACGTAGATAATATTTATGTATTTGAGCCACTTCCGTATGTAAAGAACATGTATTATCTGGATGTGAATTTTTACCGTTACTATATTGGAAGGGCAGATCAGTCTGTAAATGAAAGTGTCATGATCGGAAGGATTGACCAGCAGATTAAGGTTAATAAGATCATGATTGACTATATGGCTGCAAACAGAAACAAGATTGCTTCCAATAAGAAGCTTTATCATTATATGATCAGCTATCTTGATATCATAACTACAGTTTCTTCAATTATGCTGATCAGGTCTGATACGAAGGAAAATCTGAAGAAGAAGGACGAACTCTGGGATTATCTGAAGAAGAAGGATTGGCTTCTCTATCGGAAGCTTCGGTACGGGCTGCTTGGAAACTGTATGAATCTTCCGGGAAAAGGAGGCAGAAAGATTTCGGTAGAAGGCTATAAAATCTGCAGACGATTCTTTAACTTTAATTAGCATTACACTGTCCGGATGAAACTCAAAGCCGCCGGCGATACCTATGTGTGAGGAACAATTCGGATGAGGGGCGTAAAAAATCAACCCACGCATGAAAAATAAAACCCACAGACTTTACCTGTTCGAAGCGAAGCAAGTTTAAAGTCTGTGGGTTGTTTTTATTTTTCATGCGCGGGTTAGATTTTTCTTGCCCCTTTTACGTGTGACGAACACATAGATACCGACGGCGGCTTTTCAGACAGTCATCCGCACAGTGGTATTTTTGTACTGGCTGTTTCTGACAAATCCATCAAAATCACTTAAAAGCCTTACTGTAAAAGGATACATGCCCTTCTAACTGCTGTATGCCTCAGTCCCTTTGCATTTAAATCTAGGTCTGGCGGAATCTGTGTTGCTTTGCGTGAGAATGAGTCTGCCAGAAAGCAACGATATCGGCCTGATATACCACATAGTACATAACAGCAGCCATAACAAAGGCGGTCAGGACATCAAACAGAGAGTGCTGCTTGATGAACACGGTTGACAAAATAATGGAAACACACAGGAAAAGAGAACCAAAGTGTATGAGCTTATTTTTGGCAAGCTTTTCATTGTGGGTGATCGCCAGATGGGCACCAATGGAGTTGTACACATGGATACTTGGCCAGAGATTGGTGGGAGTGTCCGTGCTATACAATAAGGTTATCAGTTTGGTGAACACATTGTCTCTTGGCATTTGGTAGGGACGCAGGTGATGTCCGTTGGGCCATAAAGTGGAAATAACCAGAAAAACCGTCATTCCCGTAAAAAGGAATACACAGGTTCTGTAGTATTCCTGCTTATTCTTAAAAAAACAGTAGAATACAGCCACAGCCATATAAGCAAACCACAAGAAATAAGGGATGATAAACACCTCACAAAAAGGAATCATATCATCAAATTTTACATGAATGATTGTTTGGGGATGTGTAACCTTCCTTTCGAGCCAGGCAAACCATGTACAATAGATTGTTGCATAAATAAGAAGCGGTATCGCATGCTTGTACCGTTCTATATATTTTCTCATAATAATTCTCCTCTTTAACAAAAAACTCCTCTTTTACAACTATATTTATCTACATTAATAGTCTAAGCTTTTCCTTTTCACAGGTCATGGTGATAGAATTGCTCTGTGTACTCACTTCGCCGTCTGTATGTACCCAAAGCGGCACAGAGGTTTCCAGATGCAGCTTTTGGGCAGTATAGTGATCAATTCCGTTAAAACGATAGTGCTTCCCTTTAAAAGCAGTGGGAAGTGCGATCAGCACAAGCCATTTGGGAAGATTACCGGCTACACAAATGTCGATGATGCCGTCATGATAGCTGGCACCCGGACAGAACATAAAGCCGCCGCCTTCATACTGATGCATCATACCGGCAATGAAGAAAAACTTTGGAAGCTCGATGGTCTTTCCATCGTCGAGTGTCATTTTACAGGAAATCTTTTTAACCATAATAAGCTGCTTTAACGCAATAATCAGATAAGTAAGCTTTCCTAGGCCTATTTTATTCAGAATATTCTTAAATTTAGAAGACAGGGCCTCCTCGCACACGGCAGCATCATAGCCGATTCCGCAGCTGACTGCAAAATAACGTTGCTGTGTCTGCTCATTGCTGTGTTGCCGGGATAGCTGCCCGCAAACATTATCATAGGTCAGACACCCTAAATCCATGAGGATCGGTTGCTGACAGGAAAGAATGTTCTCCAAGGTCTTCACTGGGTCGTGGGGAAGCTGCAAATCTCTTGCTAAATCATTACTGGATCCGGTAGGAATGTATCCGACCTCTACACGGCCAAAATCGGAAATACCCTGAAGCGTTTCATTTAGTGTGCCATCGCCCCCAAGCACGATCAGCTTCATAACAGAGTCGGAATCCTTTTTTAATATGGAGGCAGATAAATCGCGAACCAGCTTAATCACGTGCCCGGCTTCTTTGGAAAAGAAAACCTTATATTCAATTTTACTTTCCTCTAACACCGGCTCCAGCATGGACCAGATTTTAGCTCCCTTGCCGGATTTTGAGGCCGGATTAACGATTATGTAATACATTTGTCTTTTGTCCCCCTCCGAAATCATTCCCTATTGTAGCAGTATTTTTTACAGGAGTAAAGTTTTTTTCGGATATTCCGAAAATCTTAAGGTTTGCTTAGGAATATGTTTTGTGCTATAATGGTTCAAATTTATATTTTTTGTTTTCGGTAAAAAATAATCATATAAATGAGGAGGTCATATTATGTATTCACTGGATGAAGTAAGAAACATTGACCCTGAGATTGCACAGGCGATTGTGGACGAGCAGGAAAGACAGAACAGCCACATTGAACTGATTGCATCTGAAAACTGGGTTAGCAAGGCAGTAATGGCAGCAATGGGAAGCCCGCTTACCAATAAGTATGCAGAAGGCTATCCCGGAAAGAGATACTACGGCGGATGTCAGTGTGTTGACGTAGTAGAAAATCTTGCAATCGAAAGAGCAAAAGAGTTGTTCGGATGTGATTATGCAAATGTTCAGCCCCATTCAGGTGCACAGGCAAATCTTGCAGTGCAGTTTGCAATCTGTAATCCCGGTGATACGATCATGGGAATGAACCTTGATCATGGCGGACATCTGACACACGGAAGTCCGGTTAATATTTCCGGTAAGTATTTTCATATCGTGCCTTATGGGGTAAATGATGACGGCTTCATCGATTATGATAAATTGAGGGAAATAGCACTGGAATGTAAGCCGAAAATGATTATCGCCGGCGCATCCGCATACGCAAGAACCATTGATTTCAAGAAATTCAGAGAAGTAGCAGACGAGGTCGGAGCAGTATTGATGGTCGATATGGCTCACATTGCGGGACTTGTGGCAGCAGGTCTTCATCCAAGCCCGATTCCGTATGCAGACGTAGTGACCACAACGACACATAAGACTTTAAGGGGACCCAGAGGCGGTCTGATTCTTGCAAATCAGGAGGCTGCCGATAAGTACAATTTCAATAAGGCAGTATTCCCCGGTATTCAGGGCGGTCCCCTGATGCATGTGATCGCGGCGAAGGCTGTCTGCTTCAAGGAAGCCTTATCCGATGACTTTAAGGCTTATCAGAAGGGTATTGTTGACAATGCACAGGCACTTTGCAAGGGCCTGATCGGCAGAGGCATTAAGATTGTATCCGGTGGTACTGACAATCACCTGATGTTAATGGATCTGACTCCCTTTGATCTGACCGGAAAGGCAATTGAAAAGATGCTGGATGAAGCACACATTACAGCAAACAAGAATACCATTCCCAACGATCCCAAGTCTCCGTTTGTGACCAGTGGTATCCGTCTCGGAACACCTGCCGTTACATCAAGAGGCATGAACACGCAAGATATGGATCAGATTGCGGAAGCAATTGCGCTGATCGTTAAGGGCGGAGAAGAAAAGATCCCTGAGGCGAGAGCAATCGTTCAGAAGCTGACAGATAAATATCCGCTGATCTAATGGAAAGCAGAAATTATAGCATGAGCCGTACTCTCTCGTAAGAGAGAAGCACGGCTCATATTTTTATTTATAAGCGCAGAGGAATCATTAATAGCCCAGATCTTCCGCTACAAAGAAAATTTTGATTCTGCCGGCATGACCGCTTCTTCTGGTGATTACAACCTGATTACAGATACAGTCGGGAGAAAGACAGTCGCCGCATCTGCCCGTATGAAAGCAGGGAGTGTTTTTATTCAGACGTTTTGTGTTGGCAGGAGTTGCAATATCCCGTACCCTGCGATAACCGTCCTCAACATTGGAAACCAGCTTGTTCATACCGACTACCATAATCACGTGCTTGGGACCATGGATCAGACATGCCACGCGATTTCCGTTACCGTCGATATTAATCAGTTCTCCATCCATGGTGATGGCGTTGGTACTCATGAGATAATAATCAGCCATTACCGTCCGGGCGAAAAGCTCCCGACTTTCCTCAGGAGTCTTAGCTGTCATCCTGTCGATCAGGGTATAACTCCCATTATGAATGGCATCCATCAGACCGCATTCTGCTATGGACTGGCTACCGCCCCATCCGATCACGGCGCCGTCCTCCATCATATCAAGGATTGCCTTGACGCAGGCTGTGCTGTCTTCACAAAAATATCCCTCCATATTTCGCTGATTTAAGTTTTTGATAATGCTTTCTGCCGCTGCTTGAAAAGCAAGCTGTTTTGGTGTCATGAATCTTCCTCCTCTGGTTTGGTTTTCTGTTTTAGGCAATCAGCCAATGTACCTTCTATTATAAAGCATGTCAAAAGGAAGTTCCAGAAAATGATATTGCACACAATTGTTTGACAATTTAAACCAATTTTGTAATAATATGTCAAAAAATAGAAATATAACAGATAAAAAGGCACATAATAATAAAAATTGAAAAAATAAAGAAAAAAATCAAAAAATGTGTTGACAAATCATGATGACTTGGATATAATGAACTTACAAACAACAAATTCATATAGATAAAATCTAAGAAAGGAAGGTACGGTCCCAAAGGAACATAAGGCAACCACTTGATTAGTAAATCAGATCAGGTGGCGAAGGCAGGAAGCTTTTAAAGTACAAAAGAACAAGGTACCAAAGAAAGCGGATTTCGAATTCGTATCAAGTACAGAAGAAAAGGTAACGGATTACAAAAGAGAAGAAGATAACGTTACAGTACACCCGTACAAAAGAGAAGATGGAAAAGTACGAAAGAGAAGAAGAAAACTGAATAAGAATAAAATCCAAAAGAGAAGAGAGGTAAAAGCCATTGGATAGTATAGTTTAGAAGCGGGTATTGATTCAGAAGAATTGGTACCCGCTTCGACATGTGCCGAAATTTATCTTTATCAAAAGTTTGACTTTTTTGTGGAAATCGGAAGAAGAATAAGTTATGATAGAACATATGGAGGAATGCAAGATGGCAAATAATGAAGCTTTTGATGAAGTAATGGACCGAAGGGAATATCGGCGTAAAAGAAGAGTGAGAAATCAGATCATCTCATACACTGTATTCTTTGTCCTGTTAGCTGGTTTGGTTGTGGGCGCAATTTTTGGCATAGGTCATCTGCTTACAGCAGCAAAGGATAAAAAGCAGGCAGATGAATTGCAAAAGCAGCTGCAGGAACTTTCCGAGATGGAGGCGGAGCCTAATGTTGTGGAAGCACCTGTAGAGTCTGCGGAGCCGGTACAGGAGCAGGATTATCTGGGGCAGATCGTGGATGCCTATATTGCAGAAATGCCTCTGGAAGATAAGGTGGCAGGTCTGTTTATGATAACTCCCGAGGCATTGACGGGAACTGACACAGTAATTAAGGCGGGGGACACGACACGCGAGAAGCTTAGTGAGAATCCGGTAGGCGGTTTAATTTATTTTTCCAAGAATATTAAGGATGCAGGGCAGCTTACTGAAATGCTCCAAAACACAAAGAGCTGGAGTAAATATCCGATCTTCCTTGGCGTTGATGAAGAAGGCGGCAGGGTCAGCCGGGTAGCAGAAAAGGGTCTGGCTGATAACGTGGGACCGATGGCGGAGATCGGGGCATGCGGTGATGCTGCAATGGCGCAGGAGGCGGGAGCCGCGATCGGTAGTTATCTTTCCGGCTTTGGATTCAATATGAACTTTGCTCCGGTAGCGGATGTTATTTCAGAAGGAAATGAAACAATTGGAGACAGATCATTCGGAACAGATGTAAATCTTGTATCTCCTATGGTGGTAGCAGCAGTAGAAGGAATGCAGAGCAACGGCGTCAGTGCCTGCTTAAAGCATTTCCCGGGTCTTGGCGATACGACAGCGGATTCTCATGACGGAATGGCAACGACAGATAAGACGCTGGATGATTTCAATGCTACGGATTTTCCGGTGTATCAGGCAGGAATAAATGCCGGAGTAGAATTTGTAATGGTAAGTCATCTGTCTGCACCTAATGTGACAGGAGATAATACACCGGCATCTCTTTCTCCCAAAATGATTACAGAAATTTTGAGAGGACAGCTGGGGTATCAGGGAATTGTCATAACGGATGCGATGGGTATGAAGGCAATCACGGAGTATTATACATCTGCTGATGCCGCTGTGAAGGCGCTGCAGGCGGGAGCCGATGTGATCCTGATGCCGGAGAATTACGAAGAGGCATACAATGGGGTGCTGGAAGCGGTAAACAACGGGACGCTTACGGAGGAGCGTATTGATGAATCTTTAAGGAGAATCTTCCGTGTAAAATGTAAGGATAAGGTGGAATAGTGATGAAAAAAGTATTTGAAAAATGGTGTAATATCAGTCTTGTTTTGAGAATCGTCGTAGGACTTGTAATTGGCGCGATCCTGGGACTTGCAGTTCCTCAATTTACAATTGTGTCGTGGCTTGGAACAATATTTGTAGGAGCCCTTCGGGCAATAGCGCCGGTTCTTGTATTTGTTCTGGTTATGAGCTCCCTTGCAAATTCAAAGGGTGGTGCAGGAGCCAATATGCGTGTCGTAATTATTCTTTATATGGCAAGTACTTTTATCGCGGCATTCCTTGCCACGTTGGGAAGCTTCCTTTTCCCGCAGACTATTGAGCTTGTAGAGGCGGCAGTATCGAATACTGCACCGCAGGGAATCGGAGAAGTAATTGAAAATCTGCTTGTCAATATGGTTTCGAATCCGATTGCTTCGATTGTGAACGCAAATTATATCGGAATACTTACCTGGGCGGTAATTTTTGGCGCAGCGCTTAAGCAGTCCTCAGATGTTACCAAGAAGCTTCTGTCAGACGTGTCTGAAGTGGTAAGCCAGGCAGTAAGATGGGTGATCAATCTGGCACCCTTCGGAATTCTTGGTCTGGTATTTGAGACTGTGTCAGAGAACGGACTGGACGTCTTTGCCGGTTACGGAAAGCTCCTTGCGCTACTGGTAGGATGTATGCTTTTCATTTCATTTGTTACCAATCCGCTTGTTGCATTCCTGTGCATGAGAAAAAATCCGTATCCGCTGGTGTTCACTTGTCTTAAGGAAAGCGGTATTACAGCATTCTTTACCAGAAGCTCTGCTGCCAACATTCCAATGAACATGACGCTTTGCAAAAAGCTTGGATTAAATGAGGATTATTATTCCGTATCCATTCCTTTGGGTGCAACTATCAATATGGACGGTGCGGCAATCACAATTACGGTTATGACGCTGGCTGCAGCAAATACGTTGGGAATTGCAGTTGATTTCCCGTCTGCTCTTATTCTCAGTATTGTGGCAACCCTGGCAGCCTGCGGCGCATCCGGTGTTGCCGGCGGTTCCCTGCTTTTGATTCCGCTTGCATGCTCACTGTTCGGGATTCCCAATGATGTGGCAATGCAGGTAGTTGCTGTAGGGTTCATCATCGGTGTGATTCAGGATTCTGTGGAGACGGCACTTAACTCTTCCTCTGATGTTCTGATGACTGCATCGGCTGAATACTATTTAAGAAGAAAAGCTGAAAAGTAGTAACGAGGGGCATCCGGTTGCGGATGCCCTTCATTAGTTGATCTGGAATAGATAACGACGGATAAAGAATGGAGTAATCAACATGAAAAAGCGGATCGGAATCATCGGTTCACTGTGTTGTCTGGGAATTGTCATATGTGTAGGCATTTTTGATACACAACGGAAAAAAGGGAATGAAGAGACGATAGCTGAAAGCGTGCAGGAAATCATAGATGAGGAAGCATCGACAGGTGAAGTCCCTACAGATGAAGCTCCTACAGATGAAACTCCGGCAGATGAAGCTGTGGCAGAGGATCCTGAAGAGGAGGTATCGCCCTTAGAAGCTTCAGAAGAACTGACGGACGAGAATGAGTATGTTAATTTTGCAATTGCAAATGTTGATCATTATGTAAATGTGAGAAGCCTGCCATCCACTACAGGAGAGATCGTGGGGAAAATTTATGACGGCGCGGTAGCTGAGATTGTTGCAGTAGCAGGTGAGCAGGATGAATGGTTCCAAATTACTTCAGGAAATGTGGAAGGATACATCAAGGCAGAATTTTTCCTTTACGGTGAAGCAGCCACCGAGGTAATGGATCAGTATGTGACAAGATTCGCCCAAGTGAAGGCAGACAGGTTAAATGTCAGAGCCGGTCAATCGACGGAGGAAGCCTGTATCGGACACCTTGATCAGGGTGAAAAGGTGAAGCTGATTGAAGACTGTGGAGAGTGGCTGCATGTACAATATACAGAACGGAAGGATGGCTATGTGGCTGCGGAGTATGTAACCGTGCTGGAAGAATATACCTATGCCAAGACGCTTGAGGAGGAGCAGGCTCAAATTGCGGCAGAAAAGGAGCAGGAGGAGCAGGCCAAAATCGCTGTTGCAGGAGAGCAGGAGAC
>JAUNDN010000028.1:0-1372 GCA_030526045.1 Bacillota bacterium
ATCTATCACGACTGAAAGATATGGAAACACCTCAGATACTTGAAACCCTTTATGGCATCAAGGTTACTGTTTGCAAATGCTGTGGCGGTCATCTTGGCAAACCTCAGCAACGGATACCGCTTCGAATTTAAAAAACATAATTCATACTTTTCAAAAAACCTCAGCAATGAGGTCTATTTGTCGTGTCTTGATTTTGAAAAGCAATTCAGACTGTAATGGTATAGACTTCACATTTCGATAAAGTACAGAGATTGAAAATCCATACATATCGGCTCCGGTGACGCGACTTTGTTCACTTTGGCAAAATCAAACGCAGTGCAAACGAAAGGGCAGTTTTTCTATAACTTAAGACTGCTTTTTCGTTTACACCGCTATTGATTGTAGCCTAAAGAAGATAGATAATCTTACCTTCCTTTTCAACATTAGAGGTAGAAAATACATATGCCTTCACCTCCAGATACATCATATTGCCCCGTTTTTGCAATTGTTTTTATTGTATTCTGCCCCGTTTTTCAGGTTTTAATTCATGGTTTTTGCCCCGTTTTTTACAAAAACAAGATAGCGTATCTGTGGATATTATCGAATATGTTCAATAAGAAATGTACAAAACCTGTGCATACATCTAGGTTTTTAACCTTATCTGCTAATCCACTTCTCCCACATCAATCACATCTTATCTAACAAAAATGCCATATACAACGGCAATGTAAGAATCTGATTCTCATTACCCACATTATAATCACCTAATTTTATCGCACTTTTAACATGATACTTTTCCGGATGATTTAAAATCGTTCTTGTACTCTTGGTATTACCATTTGTTGCTTTTACTTCTACCAACGTACACTCACCCTTATATCTCATAACAAAGTCGATTTCCAAACCGGAATCTTTATGGTAGTAATATAATTTACGTCCCATTTTAGAAAAGATATCTGCTATTAAATTTTCAAAAATAGCCCCCTTATATCCATACAGTTTCCCCTGCAAAATATCATACTGTGTGCCGTCCTCCAGCATACTGATAAACAATCCACAATCTTTCATGTATACCTTAAAAACATCTTCTATTGCATTACCATCCAAAGGTAATTCGGTAATAGATAAATTATAACACCTAGATATAATCCCTGCATCTTCTATCCATTGGAGACTACCCATGTATTTTGATGCTGTAGAACCTTTTTTAATGACAGCATATTGAAACTTTTTATTCTCCTTACTTAATTGCTTTGGAATAGACTGAAAACATTCTTTGATTCTGGATTTATCTGCTTTTTCAGCATATTTCACCATATCGTCCTCATATGATCGAATAATATCACGCTGAATACTAAGAACATCATTCATTTGCTTCGTATTAACAAAGGTT
>JAUNDN010000028.1:1382-34551 GCA_030526045.1 Bacillota bacterium
CATACCACCTACAACCGTATATTGCAATAAAAGCTGCCTCATTTTGTTATGAATCGCCTCCTGAACAGGTTTAGCCTCTTCCAGACACTTTCTTAACATATTTATTATTGGTTCTCCAATATCATTTGCCCAAAGAAATTCCTCAAAATCTAATGGATACATATCTATCACTGTCTCATATCCTACCGGAACAGATCTAGGCTCTTTTCCATATCCCTTTACCCCTAACAATGAACCGGTACCTATCACATCAAAGCGACCATCCATTTGAAAAAACTTAAGTGCGGTTCTTGCCTCCGGACACTCCTGGATCTCGTCAAGAATAAGAACGGTTTCTCCCGCTTCAAATACTGCACCTTTTCCTAACAATGCTGAAAGCATCATAATAATGTTGTCAATTTCTAGTGAGCCTGAAAATACTGAAGCATAGTCCGGATTTTCAAAGAAATTTAAATACACAACATTCTTGTAATTATCCTTAGCAAATTCCAATACAGAGAAAGTCTTTCCACATTGTCTGCAACCTTTGATAATCAAGGGTTTATGCTCCTTAGCATTTTTCCAATCTATAAGTTTCTGTTCAATTTTTCTTTTCAACATAACAAAATCAACTCCTTTTATTATAGTATATTCACTTTTGACAACTTTTTCAATGGAGTTTTTTTGAAAGAATGTATATTTTTTTATCCAGATTTTTGCATACGATGCAACTTATAGTTACATATTTATCCAAAATAAAACAGGTAGTCAATAAAAAGGCCAGAATCCAATTATGAATTCCAGCCTAACTTTATTTAATCTTCTGTGACCTCTGTAACAGTCATCTTTCCTATATTCTCTCTATATGACCATACATAATAGTGACGCTGCCCAGACCTTACATATGTCATATCAAGTGTGATCCCATTCTCAGCAAGATTACATCCATCTGCTCTTTTCACTTTGACGGGATCCATCCAGTCTCCGGGGTTTAATATATCCCCTCCATCCTTTAACCGCATCAGGTGACACTGTGGTCCCCACTGTTCATTGCTGACCGCAAAATAAATATACAGATTTCCATTGATTATATGAAACTCCGGTGCCCAGAACGTCTGGATCAGACCGCGCTCCTCGTCTTTATCAAGAATCAGATACATTTTCGCATCATCCTTGAATAAATCCTCTAATTCATGTGCCTTTCGAACATATAGACCAATATCGTTTTCATTGTCATTTGTTGAAATAAAATAGTAATCATCTTTCCACAGCATAATAACCGGATCACCAAATCCACGTGCCAACGGATATCCCAGCCCGGAATGATTGGATGTATTCAGCTTATATTTTGAACCATCGGAATAGAATATGGTATCATCCTTTTTCTCTGTAACCTGTAGTACAGACCAGTAATCAATCAATGCTTTTGCCATACTATCAGAGATAATCACGCTGTCAGATATTCTTAATTCTTCAATACTTAATCCCGACTCCCTACTTATCAGCTTATCCTCTACAAATCCAATTTCTTCATAGCTGATAAAGTCTCTTGTTTTCCATCCCCATAGATTACCGGTATTTTCAGGGTTGATAATTCCTTCCTGCAAAAAATCGTTTCCGGTAATATAATAGTCCCCTGATAACGCCTTAGCTATACTGATGTTTCCGACATATTTGGGCATAATAACATTTTTGTCATCAATATCAGCCTTTGGGAATAGTATTCCATAATCATTGTTAAGTGGCATCTTTTTCTCCCCGGATAGTATCTGCATATGTACACTTAATGCCAATCCATCCGGATATTTGTCCGGTTCAATACCTCTTGTATAAACTCTTAATATATTATCCATTTTCCTTCCTATATTACCCAATTGGGCAATCATAATGTTCAAAATACTTCAAGTACTTTTGCGCCATCTTTTACAAATGCGATAAATTCGTGGATTTCAGCACTTATAGTAACCCATGTATTTCCTTCATATCTTGTCTTGTCTTTCGTCAAAATCCAGATTCCTTCCGGCAGGTATACTTTTCTTTGTGTCTGTCCCTGCACCGAAATCGGAGCAAACAATATATCTTCTCCAAAGAAATACTGGTCTCCGGTTTGATAGCATACCTCATCCTTGGGATAATTCAAAAACATGGGGCGCATCACCGGAATTCCTTCATTTGAAGCAATATCCATCTGTTCCTTTATGTAAGGAATCAGGCGATATCTAAGTGCTATCAGTTCACTTAGTATAGGAAGATTTTTTTCACCAAAGCTCCAAATCTCATTGTCACCTCCGGTAGGTTCCTTAATATCCCTGCTGCGATCATGTCCATCTCTGCTGCCATGCAGACGCATTACCGGACAAAATACTCCATATTGAAACCATCGTACGATCAATTCTCTAAAATAGTCACTTTCAATATTTCCACCATAAAATCCGCCAATATCAGTATTCCACCAGGGAATGCCGCACATAGCCATATTCAGTCCCGATTTTATCTGTTCCGTGAGGCTTTCAAAGGAGGATCGGATATCTCCTGACCATACAACGGTACCAAACTTTTGAGCCCCAAGATAAGCACATCTGGATAATGTTACCACATCGTCCCTTCCCATTTTTTTCATGCCGTCGTATACAAGCTGTGAATAGAAATACGGATACATTAATCCCACTTCATCGCCACGTCCCGCATACATCAGTATGTTATCAAAGTGTTCCGGATGAATCTCAGGTTCTGCCTCATCAAACCACATTTGATCGACCCCATTATCTATATAGTTTTCTTTCAACCGATTCCATATGTACTCTCGCGCCTGGGGATTTGAGGGATCAATCTCGGCCTGAGGACCATAGAAATCAAATACCCGATTGCTTCCTGATACAGTTCTCAAAAGCATGTTATGCTGTAGCATATACTGATAGTTTTCGCTGTGCTCATTAATGGTCGGCCACATGGAAACCATCAGCTTTATACCCATTTCATGCAGCTTGTCAGCCATTTCCTTAGGATTGGGCCAGTATTTCGGGTCGAACCTGTAGTCGCCCTGTTCCGTCCAGTGAAAATAATCGATGATAATCACAGAAATCGGAACCCCGAGTTCTTTGTATTTTCTTGCCACTTCCAATATCTGCTCCTGGTTTTCATATCTCAGCTTACACTGCCAGAAACCGAGAGCCCATTCAGGCATTAAGGGAGCATGCCCCGTCAAATCGGTCAGTTTTTTGCAAACCTCCTTGGGAGAACCTTCTATCACGACATAATCTACACATTTTGCAGAGTCACTGCTCCACCTGGTTCTATTGTTCGCAAGTTCCGCGGTACCCGTTGACGGCAGATTCCACAAGAATCCATAACCAAGCGAAGAATAAACATAAGGCATGGAACATTTCGTATTTAAATGTCGCAAATCAACGGTACAGCCTTTCTTACTAAATACATTCATTCTTTCATGGCCCAGTCCATAAAACTGTTCCTGTTCATTTGCCTCGAAAGTCACGCGAATCTTCCACAAACCGCTTCCAATGCTGCGGTAATTTCTATACCCAAACCCAAATGTCTGCTCAGGCTGCTCTCGAATCAGTAACTTGTCTTTTGACCAGTACGAGACGCTCCCGTTCTCTTCCATTCTCAGTTTCAGATTTCCGGTCTGTAAAAACGTTACATTTCCCTCCTGCCAGGCATGAGCATTGCAATCTGTATCCGGCAGAAGTGTCCAGTTTTCATCAGATAATTTCATAGAAGCTGTAGCCTTAAATCGTATACAGCCCTCTTTAATGGCACTAATAGTCCCGATTTCACCCTCGCGCATAAAATGAATCATATTATTTACAATACTAATTTCCATAAGCTTTCCTTGACCTCCAGTTACTATTATTTTGCACCTTGGCTTCACATTGAGTATCCGTAACAGATATATGAAGCTCTCCTTTACAAATATAATAATACTTGCCTTATCTCATATATTTCTATTATAATAATATCGAAAAATATGATTATTCTGTTATTTTAGAGGTCAAATATGAAATTACACCAAGACGTTCCTCATGGGACACCAAACTATCCATTTCAGGTTCATGAATCCTATTGCGAAAACGGATTATCTCTCTATCCTCATGTACATCCCGAGATTGAAATTACTGTCATTACCAAGGGTAGCGGATTATTTTATATTGAAGGCAATGAATATGCCGTAAAGCAGGGAGATTGTATCTTTATACCTCCTAATAAAATCCACCTTGCTGCTTCCGACAATCAAAATTGTGAAGCATCCTTCTATTCGTTAGTCTTTCTCCCACAATTTTTAGAGGCAGACAGAGAACATATCATTTATACCAAGTATATCAGCCCTATTCTCCTGGAAAAGAAACGAATTACGCCAATAATGGATGGCAGCAAAATCTGGCACTCTGACATTTTACGGCTTACAGGCAAAATAAAAACGTTATATTTTTCAGAAAATACCGAGTTACTATGTCAGTCAGCACTTCTCGAGTTGTGGTATCATATATATACAAATTCAGAAACACTTCTAGATCCCCCGATAAATAAAGCGGCATTCCTGTTGAAAGACACTCTTGAATATCTGGAGGAGCATTATTTTGAGCATATTACGGTAGCTGATTTGGCTGCAAGAGTAAACTTAAGCCAGAGCTATTTTTCAAAACTGTTTAGCCAGTATATGCATACAACTCCAATTAATATGCTGATAAAAATCCGTTTAAATCATAGTATCCAAATGCTGTTTGATGAGTCACTTTCGGTAAGTGAAATAGCACTTAGATGTGGATTTAATGATTTCAGCTATTTTTGTAAATGCTTTCGTATGCGATATGGTTGCAGCCCCCGCAAATACAAGAAAAAAGGCTGACTGGCATACGAATATGCTCAATTTCCTCACGCATCATCTCTTCAGCTTCCTCCTTATCTATTTCTTCCTTTTCTTTAATTTTGGCCTGTGTTTCCAGATAGGTATCCAGAATATTCAGATCTACAATAGTTGTCTTTCTGATAGGAAGATTAGCGCCTGCTAATTTTGCAGTACGCACAAAAAGCGAATAGCCCATATTATAAAGCTGAGCTCCCTGATAGTAAGAAACATAACGATGCTTTTTACTGCTCTTGATATACTTGTCGAGATCAGGTGCTCGACTCTGGTTGTTTTTCGTAGACATATTTACACATTCCTTTCAGTGATGTTCTTCATTGCCCCGTAGCAAGAAGCCCTAGAACGAAAAAAAGCACCTGTTTCTGGTATTTCTACCAAAAGCAAGTGCTTTATCTTTTCCCTGTTCCTCAGGGTTAATATTTATTTTTTATCCGCTGACGCAAATTTGACACACCGTTTTTACCGGTTTGACCTAAATTTTACATCATCTGAAAAGAATTTATAGACGCCCCCGATTCCTTATCGGATTCGTTTAATACAATTTAGTATCGTTTGTAGCTAACCACTAGATTTGTCGTCAATGTGTTTCATTGTTCTGGCAATGAAGTACACCTATAAATGGCTAAAAATCCGTATTTGTTTGTATAGCTTAGACACTACGCATCGTCGGGAACAACAGCACATCTCTGATCGCCGGCGAATTGGTAAGTAGCATGACCAGTCTGTCGATGCCATAACCGATGCCTCCTGTAGGCGGCATACCGATTTCCAGCGCATTCATGAAGTCCTCGTCCGTAGTGTTTGCCTCTTCGTCACCTGCTGCCAGGGCAGCCTCCTGTGCCTTGAAGCGCTCTCTCTGGTCAATGGGATCATTCAGCTCAGAGTAAGCATTACACATTTCGCGTCCGGTGATGAACAGCTCGAAACGCTCTACATAATCCGGCTTGTCCGGCTTACGCTTGGTCAGCGGAGAGATTTCAACCGGATGGTCCATGACAAAGGTGGGCTGAACCAAATGTTCCTCCACAAACTCCTCGAAGAACAGATTCAGGATATCACCCTTGGTGTGTCTGTCTTCATAGTGAACATCCTTCTCATCCGCCAGCTTCTTAGCTGCTGCGGTATCGGGTACCTCATCAAAATCAATGCCTGTATATTTCTTCACTGCATCGATCATGGTAAGTCTCTCGAAGGGCTTGCCCAGATCGATCATATGCTCGCCGTAAGGAACGGTAGTGGTTCCGCACACCTCCTGTGCAACGTGACGGAACATATTCTCGGTAAGGTCCATCATACCGTTGTAATCCGTGTATGCCTGATAGAGCTCCATCAGAGTGAACTCCGGATTGTGTCTGGTATCCAGGCCTTCATTTCTGAATACACGACCGATCTCATAGACTCTCTCAAGGCCGCCTACGATCAGTCTCTTTAAGTAGAGTTCCAGAGAAATACGGAGCTTCACATCCTCATCCAGTGCATTATAGTGGGTTTCAAAGGGTCTTGCCGCAGCCCCACCTGCATTGGAAACGAGCATAGGCGTTTCCACCTCCATAAAGCCCTGATCATCCAGGAATCTTCTGATAGAGGAAATAATCTTGGATCTCTTTACGAAGGTTTCCCTTACCTCCTCATTCATGATCAGGTCTGTATATCTCTGTCGATAACGGATATCGGTATTGGTCAGTCCATGGTATTTTTCAGGGAGAATCTGAAGGCTCTTGGACAGCAGTGTTACCTCGGATGCATGAACAGAGATTTCTCCGGTCTTGGTGGTAAATACCTTGCCCACAACTCCTACGATGTCGCCCACATCATATTTCTTAAAATCTGCGTAGGATTCCTCGCCGATGTCGTCTCTTGCCACATAGCACTGAATATTTCCTTTGAGATCCTGCACATTACAGAAGGAAGCCTTACCCATAACACGTTTCTGCATGATACGTCCTGCAATGGAAACGGTCTGCCCTTCCATCTGATCGTAATTTTCCTTTATATCCCTGCTGTGTGCTGTCACATCATACTTGGTAATCTGAAAGGGATCCTTGCCCGCCTCCTGAAGCGCTGCAAGCTTTTCTCTTCTTACCTTCAGAAGCTGGTTGATGTCCTGCTCCTGCTTTCCGCTTTGTGGTTGATTGTTCTGCTGTTCTGCCACTTTCTCTACACTCCTTATCAAGGTTTTCACCTTTGCAAATTCTCTGTTATTTTAGTTGGATCTCTGAATTTCAAGAACCTGGTATTTCAGGGTTCCTGCCTGGGTTTCCACTTCCACGACATCACCTGTCTTGTGTCCGATCAGTGCCTTACCTACCGGTGATTCGTTGGAGATCTTTCCCTTCAAGCTGTTTGCCTCTGTGGAACCTACGATCTTGTACTCCAGATCCTCATTGTATTCAAGATCACGGATCTTCACGCAGCAGCCGATGTTGATCTTGTCAAGGTCAACCTCATCCTCCACTACAACCTCTGCGTTCTTCAGAATCTTCTCAAGTTCTTCAATTCTGGCTTCAATATCACGCTGTTCATCCTTGGCTGCATCATATTCGGCATTTTCAGAAAGATCGCCCTGCTCTCTTGCCTCTTTGATCTTCTGTGCAACCTCTTTTCTCTTTACTACCTTAAGGTCATGAAGCTCGTCTTCATATTTACGAAGTCCCTCGTAGGTAAGTATGTTCTTCTTTTCTTCCATCGCTAATCGCCCTTCCGTTTAAAATTTATATTCTTTATTTTATAATAAATTCTAATTAACTCCCGTATTATACCCATTTTTCACCGTAGTGTCAAGGAATTTCAGTGCTTCCGTGCAATTTACGCATCCCCCGTTTCGAGAGCCTGATCCCTTCTGCTCACCGCCATCCTCCGTAAGCGCCTCCCCGCTGCGAAGATCCAGAAGAAGAATGCCCTCCGGAGGCCGCAGGCTTTCCTGAGTCATGATTCCGAATTCCCGGTAAAGTCGTTCCTCCAGATCCATCATCTGCTCTCCCCATTCCCCGCAAAGAAAGATCTGCCTGATTCTTGTAAGATACGGGCGCAGAAGCCAGACGGCCTGGTCCACTTCCTCTCCCCCTGTCTGTGGAAGCCGGATGCTGATCTGTTCAAAAGGACGCTTTCGGTGCAGGCATACCGCCAGAAGTTCCTTCGGAATATCATCCCCAACACCCCCAAGCTCTCTGGCGAAGATCCTCTCCCGGCATTCCCTAAGGTCTGCTGCCGTCTCCCCTGCCCGTTCCAGAAGCCTTCCCGCCTCCTGTAAGTCCCAGATCCGGTCTTTTGAGAACAGTCTCTTTTCATATTGGGGGAGCAGGGTAAAATAAATCTGTACATAGGCTGTCAGATTCCGTCCCTCCCACAAGAGATAAGGAAATCTGCGTTCTACCTGGTGGATGGAAAGCCCGTCCCTTTCAAGCTGTTTTCGCCTTGCCCGTTCTCCCTTTGCGATTCCCATATAAAAAATCCCACTGCATCTAATCTCCATAACATGAAATCCCGCCCGGCGGCTCTTATCTCATACTTTAACAAAGCATATGCAGAGAGTCTCCTTCCTATTCGGGGAAAATGTGGGATACTGTCTCCTTTAGCTGTTCAAAGGATTCCATCGAATTAATGTCTCTTCGAAGCGCCGCAGAATTGGGATAACCGGCTGTATACCAGGAAATATGCTTACGCATTTCTCGAACAGCCGTATACTCGCCTTTCACCGCAAGCTCCATTTCGGCATGGCGCAGGATCACTTCCCGCACCTCACAGGGCGTAGGAGCAGGATGTTGCTCGCCTGTTTCCAGGTAATGGGCAATTTCCCGGAAAACCCAAGGATTTCCTCTTACCGCTCTTCCGATCATAATACCGTCACAGCCGGTCTGTTCCAGCATTTTCTTGGCGGAGGCACCATCAACGACATCACCGTTTCCGATGACCGGAATGGACACAGCTTCCTTCACCCTTGCAATAATATCCCAATCCGCTTTTCCGGCATAATACTGCTCCCTGGTTCTTCCGTGGACCGCCACTGCTGCCGCTCCGCAGCCCTCGGCAATTTTGGCGATTTCCACCGCATTGACCGATTCCTCATTGAAGCCCTTTCGGATCTTCACCGTCACCGGCTTTTTCACTGCCTTCACGGTCTTGCTGATGATGCTTTCCACCAGCTTCGGATCTTTCATGAGCGCTGAGCCTTCCCCATTATTTACCACCTTGGGCACAGGACAGCCCATATTGATGTCAAGAATTGCAAAGGGCTTTTCCTCGATCCGCTTTGCCATTTCGCTGATAATATCCGGATCCGAGCCGAACAACTGCAACGAGGCAGGACGCTCATCCGGATGGATCTCCATCAGTTCCTCCGTATTCTTATTGTTATAGTAGATTGCCTTGGCGCTAACCATCTCCATGCACACAAGTCCCGCTCCCTGCTCGCGGCAAAGCAAACGAAATGGCAGGTCTGTCACACCTGCCATAGGAGCCAATATCAGATTATTATCTAAAGTCACATCTCCGATTTGCAGTTTTGCTACACTCTTCATCCTTCTATCAACCTTTCACATTCTTTTCGTAAATGATCCGGAGTCCCTCCAGGGTAAGTCCTCTGTCATAAACCTGAATGGCATCGGTCTCTTCTGCGATAATGCTTCCAAGTCCTCCTGTTGCCACCACCTTCAGATCATCATAACCGCTTTCCTTCCGAACCCGGTTGATAATATATTCTGTCTGTCCGATCTGCCCGTACACAAGCCCTGCCTGCATACTGGAAATGGTCTCTTGGGCAAGAATGGATTTGGGCCTTTTGATTTCGATCTCGGGAAGCTTAGCGGTATCCTCCCACAAAGCCTTAGCGGAAATCCGAATTCCGGGTGCGGTGATTCCGGCAGTGAAACAGCCATCCTCCGTCACCAGATCATAGGTCGTTGCCGTTCCGAAATCAAGCACCAGAACCGGCCCTCCATAGATCTCATACGCTGCCACCGCATCCACGATACGGTCCGGTCCGATTTCCCTGGGATTTTCCGTAACGATCTTAATGCCGGTTTTGATCCCGGGGCCCACGATCATGGGAGTCTTCCCGATATATCTGGTAATGCCGCCCACAAGAGAATGCATCACATTCGGAACGACACTGGCAATAATGGTTCCTTCAATATCTGTGTGCTCCACATCATTGATCCGAAGGAGTTCCCGCAGACTGATTCCGTATTCGTCTGAGGTTCTCGGCAGCTTGCTCATCATTCGGAAGGTGGTTTTCAGCTTTTTCCCTTCATAAACCCCATAAGTAATATTCGTATTTCCTACATCTACAACAAGTATCATCCTTATTCCTCTTCATCCTTTAAAAGTTCTGCCACATCCTCATGGAGGATGAACACACGGTAATACAGACTCAAGGATTCAAACATCTCCTGTCTCTTGCGCCGCACTTCATTTACCAGAAGGCCGCTCCCGATGTCGTCATACAGGAAATCATCCTCCGCATACTCCGTACGCATGGAAACACTGCCATCCTTGTCAAACTCGATGGTAAATATACCGCCAATCTCCTCCGTAAAGAGCACGCAGATAATGTGAAGCTCTTCCTTGATGGACTCCGGTATGCCTGCAAATTTTTCGTTGAAATAATACTTTTTTTCATAAGCGTTGGCTCCGCAGAGCACAACCTTTTCTTCCACAGTGTCCTTATCCACGCGCAAAGACCTCCATCAGAGCTTACAGTGTTGCCGCCATCACAGCCTTAATGGTATGCATACGGTTTTCCGCCTCATCAAAGACCACAGACTGCGTCGACTCAAACACTTCATCCGTCACTTCCATCTCAGTAATGCCAAATTTCTCTCCCATTTCCTTACCAATCTTGGTCTTCAGATCATGGAAGGCCGGCAGACAATGCATAAAGATCGCTTTTTCACCGGCGTTCTTCATCACCTTTGCATTTACCTGATAAGGGGACAGATCACGGATTCTCTCCTCCCAAACCTCTGCAGGCTCACCCATGGATACCCATACATCAGTGTAGATCACATCCGCATCCTTGGTTCCTTCCATGACATCCTCTGTCAGCGTAATGGTAGCGCCGGTCGTCTTCGCAATTTCCAGGCACTCCTTCACAAGACTTTCATCAGGGAAATAGTTCTTTGTGGTGCAGGCTGTGAAATGCATACCCAGCTTCGCACTGACTACCATCAGGGAATTTCCCATGTTGTAGCGGGCATCTCCCATATAAGTAAGCTTAACGCCTTTGATTCTTCCCAGCTTTTCCTTGATCGTAAGAACATCTGCCAGCATCTGCGTGGGGTGGAACTCATTGGTAAGTCCGTTCCACACCGGAACCCCTGCATATTTTGCAAGCTCCTCCACGATTTCCTGGCCGTAACCACGATACTCAATACCATCATACATACTTCCAAGGACTCTCGCCGTATCTGCAATGCTCTCCTTCTTTCCGATCTGGGAACCGCTCGGATCCAGATAGGTGGTGCTCATCCCCAGGTCATGGGCGGCAACCTCAAAGGAGCAGCGGGTTCTGGTACTGGTCTTTTCAAAAATCAGCGCCACATTTTTGCCCCGATGCATATCCTGTGTCAAAATTCCCTTTTTCTTTTTGTCCTTTAATTCTGCAGCCAGATCCACCAGATAGAGTATCTCCTCCGGGGTAAAATCCAGCAGCTTTAAGAAGTTTCTGCCTTTTAAGTTCATGGTCTTATCCTCTCACGCTGTATTGATGTATTTTACGCGGCAAACGCCGCAGAGCTTATTTATCGCTTACCAGTTCCTTTACGGAAGAAGCCAGTCCTGCTATCCCCTGAATTTCGGAGGGAATGATGATCTTGGTCGCCTTGCCGTCTGCTGCCTTCTCGAAGGCCTCCAGGCTCTTGATGCGAAGCACTGCTTCATCTGCACCGGCTTCACGGATCATACGGATACCGTCAGCGGTTGCCTGCTGCACCTTCAGGATTGCCTCCGCTTCACCTTCAGCCTCACGGATCATCTTTTCCTTCTGAGCCTCTGCGCGAAGAATTGCGGATTGCTTTTCTGCCTCTGCTTCCAGAATAGCAGCAGCCTTCTTACCTTCTGCAACGGTAACGCTTGCCTTCTTTTCACCTTCTGCGCGGGTAACTGCTTCTCTTCTCTCACGCTCTGCCTTCATCTGTCTTTCCATGGCATTCTGAATTTCTGCAGGCGGAATGATATTCTTAAGCTCTACACGGTTTACCTTGATTCCCCAAGGATCGGTAGCTTCATCCAGGGAAGCACGCATCTTGGTATTGATGGTCTCTCTGGAGGTCAGCGTCTGATCCAGCTCCAGGTCACCGATAATATTTCTGAGGGTGGTAGCTGTCAGATTCTCAATTGCCATGATGGGATTCTCCACACCGTAAGCAAACATCTTAGGATCCGTGATCTGGAAGAACACGACCGTATCAATTCTCATGGTAACGTTATCCTTGGTGATCACCGGCTGAGGTGCAAAATCCACTACCTGTTCCTTCAAGTTGATCTTCTTGGCTACCTTGTCGATGATAGGCAGCTTAATGTGAAGACCTACAGACCAGGTTCCCTGATAAGCTCCCAGTCTTTCAACAACATAGGCATATGCCTGCGGCACGATCTTTACACAGGATGCCAGTAAAAACAATAAAATAATAAATAAAACCAAAATTAATAATCCCATATTCTTCTCCCTTTCTGCTTTCTCTGTTTTGTTTTCTTTCTCTGCTATGCCGTCTGCTTCGGCTTTTCTTCTACCATAAGCTTCACGCCACTGATGGCCCTGATGATGACTACACTTCCCACCGGCAGGGTAATGCCCTCCTCGGTTGTCCTGGCACTCCATTCCTGACCGCCAACCGTCACCTGTCCGATTCCCTGCAGATTGTCGATCTCACTGATCACAATTGCCTGCTTCCCCACCAGGCTCTCCGCGTTTGTTTTCACTCTGTCTTTGTTGAAATATTTTACCGCAATAGGGCGAGTAAAATACAAAAGTAAAAGTGACACTGCAATGAACAGTACGATCTGAAGCCAAAGCGGTGCACCAATTGCAGCTGCCACTGAGGCAACCAGGGATCCGCCGGCAAACCAGATGGTGGTAAGCCCCATGGTGATGATTTCAACGACAATGCAGGCAACGAAGATAATTAACCAAATCGTTGTTAAATTCATATTACCCTCCTTCACCATTCCCTTATATTATTATGACAATTACGGTATTTTCACACCGTCTTTTAAAAAATATTTTACTACACAAACCGGCAGGAAGCAACTGCGAGTAATTCTTCGGTTTATTTGTCCGACGTAATTTCCCGAATAACAAATTAAAAATCCCGGCGACGAAAGTCGCAGAGACAAGCTCTGAAATTCCGCCACCGGGATAAATCGTCATTAAGTATTTACCAGAATACATGGTCTCCCAAAATATATCCTTCTCTCTTACCTGCACGTCTGAAATGGGTTGCATCACCAACGGTTGTCTCGCCGTTGATCGCTGCCTGCGCCGCCTGCATGCAAAGCTCCGGTACATTACCTTCATAAACTCTGGCAACCTTTCCCGTCATTGCAGGTGTAAACTGACCGGATGCATAAATAACGGAATGAATGGTGTTTGGATACGCACCGCTCCTTACACGATTCATGACAACCGCACCGACACCCACCATGCCCTCATAGGACTGGTTCCCGGCTTCGCAGTAGATCAGAGCCCCCAAGAGCCGTAATTCATCCGCATCTGCCGCAACCGCACCGCGGTTAGCCTTGCGCTTGCGCTCCGCTTCCTCACGTTCACGGATTCGGATTACATCCATGGTTTCGCCCTCATCAATATGAAAAGCTACATTAACGTAAGTGGAATCGATGTATCCGATCTCATCATTATAGTCAACACTGATCCAGCCGCCACCTACCGTTTCAATGAAATCCACTGAATCCTCATAGGCAAGCAATCCGCAGACCTCTGCCTCCTTATCGGGTTCTCTTCTCACCCGGACCGCCTCCACATCCAGCGTTACGATCCAGTTACCTACATCCTCTGCCAATGCTTTGGCATCCTCACCAAAAAGAAGAAAGTCATCCTTCGCCCAGCCGATCACATTGCCGGATTTCAGCTTCGTCCAGCCATCCTTCTGCTCCAGAATGGTTCCGCCGCAGTCCTTGTAAAGAAGTCCCACCTTCTCAGACTTTTCGTCTGCCTCAGAGCGAACATTCAAAGCGTTCTGAACATTCGCCATAGTCAGCTCCTGCTCCATCCGCTCCTTTTCCGCTTCGAATTTTTCGTTAATATTGAGATTTTCCTGTTCTTCTACTGGCGTATCAGAACTGAGTGCACTGGGATCCAGCACCTCAGCCACACCGGCGCAGGGGAAGTCATACCCTTCCTTGTTACCGGCATGAACGGTTATTTCCTCTGCCGATGAAAGTAGCAGGCCAAGCAAAAGCCCTGCTGCCATCAGCAGCCTATTTCTCCGGTTCATCTTACTACCTCCAAAGTATTCCGCAATCCCTGTTTCTCAGGGCTAAAAAATATTATATGTAAAATATTACGGATTTATTACAACAGGTACGGCAATTATCTTAGCAAATTGACTCTTTTTTGTCAAGTTTTGGCAATTTGAACCGGATATTTTCACGAATTTATTTCCAATTTTTCCCAATATTGTTACGGTTTTTTTACATGTTTTTACTCTTTTCCACACATGCCTCCACGGCATTCATGACGCTGCTTCGAAGGCCTAATTCCTCCAGCGCCTGTACCCCTTCAATGGTCGTTCCGCCGGGGGAGCACACCATATCCTTCAGCTCTCCGGGGTGCTTTCCCGTCTCCAGCATCAGCTTGGCACTGCCCATCACCGCCTGGGCCGCAAAGCGATATGCCTGCTTTCTGGTCATACCGGCTTTCACGCCGCCGTCAGCAAGTGCTTCTATGAACATAAATACAAATGCCGGTGAACTGCCGCTGACAGCCCCCACTGCATCGATCAGCTTTTCAGGTATTTCCTCTGCAATACCGAAGCTGGATAAAAGCTTCATGCAAATCTCCATTTCCTCATCGGAAACCAGCTCGTTCCGGCACACTCCACTGCAGCCTTCCCCTACCATCGCCGGTGTATTGGGCATACAGCGTACCAGCTTCAGCTTTCTTCCAAAGGCCTGCTCAATCTGCATCATGGTTTTGCCCGCCGCAATGCTGATAACGAGTGCGTCCGCATTGACCTCATCCTTGATTTCCGGGATCACCTGGGCAAACATCTGGGGTTTTACTGCCAGAATCAATACATCTGCCTCCCGCGCCACCGTTTGGTTATCTGCATAAACTGTAATTCCGAATTTTCCTGCCACTGCATTTCTGGTCTCTTCCGTCCTCGCAGAGCCGATGATATCCTCCGGTCCGGCAATTTTTTTAGCCAGCATTCCCCCCACCATTGCCCTTGCCATGTTTCCAAGTCCGATAAATCCGATTTTCATCCTTCCATTTTCTCCTTTCCAAACTGTCTATCGTTGTTCCTGCCTATTAAATCATTTCAGCTGTTTCCTTCGGCTATTGCCGGATGCCTGGTAAAGTAACAACGCTGCTGCCACTGCCGCATTTAAGGATTCCAGTTTTCCCTCCATGGGAATTTTCAGATAGGTATCTGCAAGGTCAGCGGTTTCCTTTTTCAGTCCGTTTCCCTCATTTCCAATCAGGAAGGCGCTTCCTCCCTCATAAGACAGCTCATCAAAAAAACGCTGTCCCTTAAGGTGCGCCGCATAAACCGGAATATCATTCTTCTGCAGTAGTTCAACTGCCTCCGAAAGCTTCTCCACATAGGCAAAGGGTACCCTGTACAAAGACCCCATGGTAGAACGGATGGTTTTCGGATTATAGATATCTACGGTTCCCCGGCTCATGATCACGCCGTCCACCCCTGCGCCCTCACCGGTGCGCAGCATGGTTCCCAGATTTCCCGGATCCTGAATATCCTCAAGGAGCAGAAAGAGCGGTTCTCTGCCACCTTCTCTGTACCGCCTTACTGCTCTATCCACCATTTCGCTCATCGCATATTGCATCTGCTCCATCACGAAAAGAATACCCTGAGGGGTCTTCGTGTCTGCCGTCTTTTTAAAGACCTCATCACTCACCATCTCCACCAAAGCACCCTTTTTCTCACATTCCATCAGCTTTTCCCGTACTTCGGGCATTGCCTTAAGGTCAAAGCTTTCCGCATAATAGATCTCCCTGATTCCTGAAGCGGGAGCCTCTGTAAACATCTTGATCCCCTCCGCAAGAAACACGCCTTCCCTGTTCCTTGCGCGGCTCTTTTCCATGAGCAGTCTCAATTGCTTGATATGTCCGTTTGCCATACTGGTAATCATTTTTATTCTCCATAAAGTAAAACAAGGCAGAGATCTGAAAGCTTCTCTGCCTTATCTAAGACCACAATGGTTATCCTTCTTTCTTTGTCTCCCTCTACTGGGACAGCAGTCTGCTCACCTGATACTGATATTCCGGAATGTCCTTCTGCATATTCAATGCTTCCTCGATATCAAAATCGACGAACTCTCCATGCTTATAGCCTACAACCCTGTTGCTCTTTCCCTGACAGAGAATGTCTGCCGCATAAGCGCCCATGATGGAGGCATAGAAACGATCCTTACAGGTAGGGGAACCACCACGCTGCATGTAGCCTAAAATCGTTGCTCTGGTCTCAATTCCCGTAGCCGCTTCAATTCGACGTGCCATTGATGTGGAATGCCCGATGCCTTCCGCATTCACGATGATGTGATGGGTCTTTCCTCTCTTACGGTTATTGATAATATTATTGATAATGTTCTGCTCGTTAAAATCATATTTTTCGGGAAGCAGAATGTCCTCCGCTCCGTTTGCCACACCGCACCACAACGCAATATAGCCGGCATTTCTACCCATAACCTCAATGATGCTACAGCGTTCATGGGAGGAGGAGGTATCTCTTACCTTATCGATTGCCTCCATGGCAGTATTGATCGCCGTATCAAATCCGATGGTATAATCCGTGCAGGCAATATCAAGATCGATGGTTCCGGGAAGTCCCACCGTATTGATCCCATGCCTTGCAAGCGCCTGTGCACCACGGTAAGAGCCATCACCACCGATGACAACCAGGCCGTCAATGCCATGCTTTTTGCAGATTTCGGCTGCCTTTTCCTGAATCTCGGGCTGCTTGAATTCCGGGCAGCGGGCTGTACCCAGAATTGTTCCGCCCTTCTGGATGGTGTCAGAAACATCCTTCTTCTGCATCTCTATAATTTCTTCATTAAGAAGTCCCTGATAGCCCTTCTTGATTCCCTTGACCTTTACACCGTTTCCGATCGCCTTGCGTACAACCGCACGAATCGCAGCGTTCATTCCCGGTGCATCTCCACCGCTTGTGAGTACGCCGATGGTCTTAATTTCTTTTGCCATAGCTCTTCCTGTCCTTTCCAGAATGGTAATTGTGCAGTAAATGCACAGACCTGCAGTTACATTTTAACCTCTTTTTATCGTGTTTTCAATCCTTTTTCACGCCCGGATGCTTCTTACATCTTCACATCCCAGACAATTTTAACATTTTCTTTGCCGAATTTTTCTGCAAGTACCTTTGCAAGCTGCTCATCTGCATTGACATTCCAATTGGGCGGAAGCTTTTTCATCGCTTTGATTTCTTCTATATAAATAATGACGCTGTCCTTTCCATCCGAACCGGCAAGAAGATCAAGAAGCTCCTTGCTTCTGCTTTCGTATTCCTCTTTGGAAGGGAACTTAATCCAAAGCTTCCTGGGTATTTCATCAAACGCCGTAATCTTTTCGCAGATCAGCTTCCCGTCCCTCTCTTCCTCAAGAGACACTCTGCCCCGGACAAATACCTTATTGTCCTCAAGAAGCTTATCGCTGTTCTTCTCGTAATCTCTGGGAAAAACAATGACCTCTGCGTTGCCCACCAGATCCTCGATCTGCAGAAATGCCATGATCTTATCATTTTTGGTATATTTGATCTTCTTATCCACAATGATTCCGCCGATGACGGCCGGCATATTGTCCCGTACGGCAGGTTCACCGATCTCCTCATTGATCACAAAATCCGCAGTGGTATTGGTGATTCCCTTTCTCCAAAGCTCCTCCTGCTCCTCTAGGGGATGGCCGCTGATATAGACACCCAACACTTCCTTTTCAAAGGCAAGCAGCATTTCCTTGGAATACTCGCCCACATCCGGAAGCTTTACGTCAAAGTCCTCCTTCTGGCTCTCGTCCGCAATATCAAACAGGCTGAGCTGGCCTGCCATATTGTTCTTTTTATCCTTTACAATATGCTCCATGATCTGAACGTAAGCGCTCATGAACTGCTTGCGTGTCCCGGGAAGGCTGTCAAAGGCACCGGCCTTGATAAAGTTCTCAACCGCCTTCTTGTTGACATCCTTATCAGCCATTCTGGTAATAAAATCCTTCAGGTTCGTATAAGGACCTCTTGCCTTCCGCTCCTGTACCACCACATCAATGACCGGTCTGCCCACGCTCTTAATGGCGGTAAGCGCATAGCGGATCGCATTACCGTTTACCGAAAAACCGCTTTCTCCCTGATTGATATCGGGAGGCAGAATGTCAATGCCCATACTGCGGCACACCATAATATATTCTGCCACCTTTCCGGAATTATCAATCACGGATGTCATTAATGCCGCCATAAATTCCACCGGATAGTAATATTTCAAATAAGCGGTCTGGTAAGAAACCACCGCATAGCATGCCGCGTGTGACTTGTTAAAGGCATACTTTGCAAAGTCCATCATATCATCATAAATCTGAGATGCCACTTCCTCGGGAATGCCGTTTGCCACGCACCCGGGAACACCCTCTTCTTTATTACCATAGATAAAGTTGGCACGCTCCTTTTCCATTACCGCCTGCTTTTTTTTACTCATGGCACGGCGCACCAGATCGCTTCGCCCCAGCGTATAGCCGCCCAGATCACGGACGATCTGCATGACCTGCTCCTGATAAACAATACAGCCGTAGGTGGGGGCCAGAATCGGCTCCAGCTGTGGACAGGAGTAGGTGATGGCACCGGGGCTGCTCTTTCCCTTAATATACTTGGGAATAAAATCCATTGGTCCCGGACGGTACAGAGAAATTCCTGCAATGATATCCTCCAGGTTTTCCGGCTTCAGTTCCTTCATGAAGTTCTTCATGCCGCCACTTTCAAGCTGGAACACGCCGTCGGTCTTTCCGGTTCCGATAGAGGCAAGTACCTTTTTATCATCAAAATCAATGTGATCGATATCAATATGGACGCCCTTACTCTTCTCGATCAATGCCACTGCATCCCGAAGCACGGTCAGGGTACGAAGCCCCAGAAAATCCATTTTCAGAAGTCCCAGTTCCTCGATGGTGGTCATGGTAAACTGCGTGGTGATGGAGCCGTCTGCTCCCCTCGATAAGGGCACCAGCTCCTCCGCAGGCCGGGAACAGATCACCACTCCCGCAGCATGCATGGAGGTGTGTCTGGGAAGGCCCTCCAGCCGCCTGCTCATATCAATCAGATTCTTTACCTGTTCATCCGTCTCATACAGCTTTCTCAGCTCCGGATTAATCTGTAGAGCCCGGTCAATGGTGATGTTAAGCTCATTGGGGATCATTTTGGCAAGAGAATCCACATAAGCATATGGCAGGTCCATCACTCTTCCCACATCCCGGATCACGCCCTTCGCTGCAAGCGTACCGAAGGTGACGATCTGCACCACCTTCTCCGAGCCGTATTTGCGGCTCACATAATCGATGACCTCCTGCCTTCTCTCAAAGCAGAAGTCTATATCTATATCCGGCATGGA
Organism: Bacillota bacterium; assembly: GCA_030526045.1. Classification (GTDB taxonomy): domain Bacteria; phylum Bacillota; class Clostridia; order Lachnospirales; family Lachnospiraceae; genus Suilimivivens. The sequence goes on from JAUNDN010000028.1 coordinate 21,040, forward strand.
TACACGCTCCGGATTTAAGAAACGTTCAAACAGCAGATTATACTTGATAGGGTCGATATTGGTGATCTTCAGCGCGTATGCCACGATACTTCCCGCTGCAGAGCCACGTCCCGGTCCCACCATGATCCCGTTTGACTTGGCATAATTGATAAAGTCCCAGACAATCAGGAAATAGTCTACATAGCCCATGGTCTTTATGACATTCAGTTCATAGGTAAGGCGCTCCTTCAATGTCTGTCCGGTATCTCCGGCAGGTGCATTTTCGTCCTCACCGTACCGCTCCTTCAATCCGTCAAAGCAGAGCTTGTTCAGATACGTCCAGGAATCATACCCCTCCGGCACCTCAAATTTAGGCAGCTTTGTCACGCCAAATTCTATTTCCACGTTACACCGGTCTGCGATCCGCTGGGCATTCTCCACTGCCTCCCAGGCATAGGGGAACAGCCCCTTCATCTCCTCCTCGCTCTTGACAAAGTACTGCCCGCCCTCATAGCGCATTCTGTCCTCATCGGACAGCTTCTTTCCGGTCTGAAGACATAGAAGGATATCGTGGGGCTTCACGTCATCCGCGTAGGTATAATGAACATCATTTGTGACAACCAGCGGAATGTTCAGCTCTCTGCTGATCTTCAGCAGCTCTGTATTCACCATCCGCTGTTCCGGCAGGCCGTGATCCTGCAGTTCCAGAAAATAATTGTCCTCTCCAAAACAGTCTCTGTATTTGATTGCCGCCTTTTTGGCTTCCTCCGGCAGACCCTTCTGGATATACCTTGCCACCTCTCCGGCAAGGCAGGCAGAGAGCGCAATGATTCCCTCGTGGAATTCCCGAAGAATCTCCATATCCACACGGGGCTTGTAATAGTACCCCTCCGTAAAGCCCCGGCTGACGATCTTCATCAGGTTTGCATAACCGGTATCATTTTCCGCAAGCAAAACCAGATGGTAGTATCTGTCCTCCCCGCCGGTCAGTTCCTTGTCAAACCGGGAATTAGGCGCCACATAGACCTCGCAGCCAAGGATCGGTCTGATCCCTTCTGCCTTGCAGGCTTTATAAAAATCGATCACACCATACATGACACCGTGATCCGTGATGGCGGCACTGTCCATGCCAAGCTCCTTCACCCGCTTCACATATTCTTTTATCTTGTTGGAACCGTCTAACAGACTGTATTCTGTGTGGACATGAAGATGCGCAAATGCCATGTGGAACCTCTTTCTTACTCAATACCTATTATTGTTCATTATAGCTTATTTTACTTAAAAAGGATATGCCTTTCGACATATCCTTTTAAATTTCTGTTCTTTTATGATTCCTGTTTCTCCTGGTATGCCCTCAGAAGACACCAGAGCCATATTCCGGCGGTTCCCAATGCCGGAAGCATACCAAGCAGAATTTTCTGGAGTGTGCTTTTACCTGCACCCGATGGACCTAAAAAGCCAAAGATTTCCTCCCTGTGCAATGTGGGAAAGTACAATGCGCGAAATGCTCTGTCATCCGCATAAAAAGCCGCCCTTACGGACGGCCTTTTGAAACACAATATTCGGTGTCTGACTATTCATTCTATAAATACTTCTTCAAATCATCAACCTTGTCAAGTTTCTCCCAGGGAAGATCAAGATCATTACGTCCGAAATGTCCGTAAGCAGCTGTCTGCTTGTAGATCGGACGGCGAAGATCAAGCATCTTAATTATTCCTGCAGGACGAAGATCAAAGTTTTCTCTTACGACCTCAACCAGCTTTTCATCGGAAAGCTTACCTGTTCCAAAGGTATCAACCATAATGGAGGTCGGCTGTGCTACACCGATTGCATAGGACAACTGGATTTCGCACTTGTCGGCAAGTCCTGCTGCCACAATATTCTTTGCAACATAGCGGGCTGCATAAGCCGCAGAACGGTCAACCTTTGTGCAGTCCTTTCCGGAGAAAGCACCGCCGCCGTGACGTGCATATCCGCCGTAGGTATCTACGATGATCTTACGTCCGGTAAGACCTGCATCTCCGTGAGGTCCGCCGATTACGAAACGTCCGGTAGGATTGATAAAGTACTTGGTATTCTCATCCAGAAGCTCCTTCGGAAGAATGGGATCAAATACATATTTCTTAATGTCTTTGTGGATCTGTTCCTGTGATACATCCTCATCATGCTGGGTTGACAGTACAACTGCTTCCAGGCGGATGGGCTTTCCGTTTTCATCATATTCTACGGAAACCTGGCTCTTTCCATCGGGTCTTAAGTAAGGGAGCGTTCCGTCCTTACGAACCTTGGTAAGCTGACGTGCAAGCTTATGTGCCAGAGAAATCGAGTAAGGCATATATTCCTCGGTCTCATTGGTTGCATAGCCAAACATCATTCCCTGGTCACCGGCACCGATCGCCTCAATCTCAGCATCAGACATCTTATTCTCTTTTGCTTCCAATGCCTTGTCAACACCCATTGCAATATCTGCAGACTGCTCATCAATGGCAACAAGCACTGCGCAGGTATTCCCGTCAAAACCGTACTCGGACTTGGTATAACCGATTTCCTTAACCGTGTCACGGACAACCTTCTGAATATCTACATAGGCATTTGTCGTAATCTCACCGGTTACCAGTACAAAGCCTGTACAGGTTGCTGTCTCGCAGGCAACACGGCTCATAGGATCCTTTTCCATGCATGCGTCAAGGATGGCATCAGAGATGGCATCGCAGACTTTGTCGGGGTGTCCTTCTGTTACGGATTCTGAAGTAAATAATCTTTTTTCCATTTTTTTCTCCTTTTTTGCTGTGTTAATAGGTAACCAATCGCGTATATACGCGAAAAGAAAGTCCGCTTACAAAAAGCGGACCCGATAATCGATAATCAAATCCTCTTATTGTTCGATTCGCCATATGGCTGCTTGCTCGCTCAGGTAGGCACCTTCCGTATCGGGGTTGCCGTGGCTTCACAGGTCCTATGTACCTCCACCACTCTGAATAAGAGATTCTACACAATATTGAATTTTCATATCTGATGCTAGATTACACCATCACTTTCTGTTTGTCAATGTAATTTCTGCATTTATTGACAAGAAATTCTTTCCACACTATAATTGAATTGTTAACAATCATCTGATCAAAAGTACCTCAGGAGAGTCAAATGCGACGATTGAACGTTTCCGAACTGGTGCCCGGCATGATTGTTGCCGAGGATGTCTATAGTTATAACAATCAGCTTATTCTTCCCAAGGGGCTTATCTTGAATGATAAGACCATTACGAAGCTTGCTTACTATTCCATTTTTATGATCAAAATTGAGGATCCACCGGCTGACCAAGCTTCTGATACCTCCTCCTACGAGCTGTCCTATTCGGAAAGAATCAGGAAAAGTCCCGAATTCATCAGATTCCGTAAGGAGTTTGAAGAGGATGTCCATAATTTCAAAATGGCTATCAATGACGTTGTGGAAAAAAGCACTCCTCTTGATCTGAATAAGCTGCTTAACCACACATTGAATATTATGGATATCAGTGCCACCACCCCCTGCGTTTTTGATATGCTCCACAATATGAGGCAGTATGATGATGCCACTTATGTCCATAGCATGAACGTAGCACTGATCTGTAACATTTTTGCAAGATGGCTCCGCATGAGTGAAGAGCAGATCCAGCTTGCAACAGCAAGCGGGCTGTTACATGATATCGGTAAGGTAAAGCTTCCGGACAATATTATCAAGAAACCGGGAAAGCTCACGGATTTGGAATATGATATCGTAAAAACGCATCCCCGGGAAGGATATAGACTGTTAAAGAATTCTCATCTGCCCGTTGCTGTTATGGATGCAGTATTGATGCACCATGAACGCTGTGACGGCTCGGGTTACCCTATGGGTACAACCGGTAAAAAAATCGGAATGTATGCCAAGATGGTTGCCATTGCAGATGTCTATGATGCCATGACAAGTGCTCGTATTTACCGTGGTCCGTTGTGTCCGTTCACGGCAATCTCCTTATTTGAAAGCGAGGGGCTGAACAAATACGAACCCCAATTTATCATGACCTTCCTTGAAAATGTGGTGAATACTTACCTGCTCAACGATGTGCGGTTAAGCAACGGTGCTACCGGAAAAATTGTTTTCATCAATAAGGACCGGCTTTCTGCGCCTACCGTCCAAACCTCTTTTGGCTATCTGGATTTGAGCAAACACCCTGATATATCAATAGAAGCTCTGATTTGACATCAGAGCTTCCTTTATTTTCTATTTACTTTTCAGCCTGTCTTCAAACGAAACTTCCGAAGTTCTCTCTCTGAACTCACCTTTTCAATCTGTGCCCCAAGGCTCTGGAGCTTGAGATCAAAGTCCTCGTACCCGCGTTCAATAAATTTGATATCATCTATGACAGTGGTTCCCTCTGCTGCCAGACCGGCTATAACAAGTGCCGCTCCTGCACGAAGATCCGGTGCACTGATACTGGCACCTGTGTATTTACTTACCCCGTCAATAATAGCTGTATTTCCCTCTACTTTAATGCTCGCTCCCATTCGGGTAAGCTCATCTACATACTTAAATCGATTCTCAAAAATACTTTCTGTTACAATACTGGTTCCCTTGGATAACCCAAGTGCCACCGTAATCTGCGGTTGCATATCTGTGGGGAAACCCGGATAGGGAAGTGTCTTTACATGGGTATGGGTGAGAGGCTTCGCCGCTACAACTCGCACGGCGTCATCCGACTCCTCCACCTCACAGCCGATTTCCGTCAGCTTTGCGCTGATGGACTCCAAGTGCTTTGGTATCACGTTCTTGACCGTCACATCCCCCTTGGTTACAGCTGCTGCAAACATAAAAGTTCCTGCCTCAATCTGATCGGGAATAATTGCATATTCCGTCCCATGAAGCTTTGGAACACCCTTAATTCTGATTACATCAGTACCGGCTCCCTTAATAGAAGCTCCCATACAGTTCAGGAAATTGGCAACATCAACCACGTGGGGTTCCTTTGCCGCATTCTCAATGATTGTCTGTCCTTCTGCCATCGCTGCTGCAAGCATCACATCAATGGTTGCTCCTACAGAAACCACATCCATGTAAATATGGCCGCCCTTAAGCTGTTCTGCCTCTGCAATGATCAGGCCATGTTCAATCCTGATCTCTGCACCAAGTGCCCTAAATCCCTTGATGTGCTGGTCAATGGGGCGAAGCCCGATATTACAGCCGCCCGGTAAGGTTACCTGTGCCTTATTATATTTTCCCAGAAGTGCACCCAGAAGATAATAGGATGCGCGTATTTTCTTAATAAAATCGTCCTCGATAGCCAGATCCTTAATTGCCTTGCCGGTTATCTTAACGGTGTGTCTGTCAATTCGCTCAATGATCGCGCCTATGCTTTCCATAGCCTGCATCATTGCATTTGTGTCCCGGACATCCGGTACATTTTCTATCAGAACGGTCTCATCCGTCATGATCGAAGCTGCAAGAATTGCCAGGGCTGCATTTTTGGCGCCACCTATTTCCACCTCTCCAACCAGCGGATTCCCACCTTTGATTGCATACTGTTCCATCGTATACCTCTATATCATCATAATCATGCTAAATATCTCAATCTGTGCTTCATTCACACTCGCAAACGCGCACCTTCGGTGCTCCTTGTCTGCTTCGCAGGCATGCACTTTCTGTGCTTCATTTACACTCGCAAACGCGCACCTTCGGTGCTCCTTGTCTGCTTCGCAGACCGTTTGCTCGTTAATAGCGCCGGAAAACCAAATGCCGCCTTCGGCGTCGCTTGGTTTTCTTTGGCGCTATTACATTATAACATATTGCAATCATTTGTAAACAATGAACATCAGTTCAGATAGTTCAGAGGATTTACCTGGGAGCCGTTAATCAACATTTCAAAGTGAAGATGCGGTCCTGTGCTGATACCGGTGTTACCACTGAGCGCAATCTTCTGGCCCTGGGATACCGTCTGTCCGACAGATACAAGTACCTTGCTAAGGTGTGCATATCTGGTCTGTCTGCCATCCGGATGAGTAATATATACAACATAGCCATAGCCGCTTCCCCAGCCTGCTTTTGCCACGGTTCCGCCACAGGATGCATAAACTGCCGTTCCTGTAGGAGTCGCCCAGTCCACACCCTTATGGTAGGTGCTGGCTCCACGCTTCGGAGCCTTTCTCTTTCCAAAGCCGGAGGACATACGTCCACCCGAAATAGGTTTAATATAGGTGGGCGGTATCTTCGTTCCACGTTCCACAATTTTAGGAACAGCTTCATAAGTAACTTCTTCCTTAATAATCTCCTCTGCCACCTTCTTTTCATTCTCGAAGGTGACAACCGCTACCACCTTTCTGTGTCCTGCAGAGGGTTCCTGCAGTGTCTTTTTCTCTGTGGTATACCAATCGTCATTATCGACATAGATAACTTCTGCCTCATAATCTTCCTCGTAGTACATCTGTTCCTGACGCACCACTGCAAGCTTCGGACGGGGTACCGTAATGACAAGTTCGTCTCCCGGTCTGATCATGGAGTTTTCATCCTCAAGAGAATCATTCATTTCAATCAGCTTGTCCATCGGAATATTGGTCTTAATTGCAATCTCGGAAAGCGTGTCACCGGAAACTACCTTGTACACGTCGCTCTTTTCCTCGTCCTGCGTTACTTCCCTGATCGCATCATCAACCCCTGTCAGCTTCTCTTCGCCAAGGTAGGTCTCAACCACTTCGATCTCATCGCCATACTCCATAGAGATCAGACCCAGATCATAATCCTCGAAATTCATTTCACCGGCAGGTTCAACCTCTTCAAATGCCGCCGTCATTTCAGCGTCAATTCCAGCCTCCAGACTGACGACTTCCACTTCCTCCTCTGCACTTGCTGCTTCCTCTCTGGAAAGGATCTGTGTTGTGAGAACGTTGAGTTCTCTTGACGGATCAAGCATCAGGTCAACCTGATAGCACTCTTCATCATCATACTTATTGAGTGCAGCCTGAAGGAGCTGTTTTACCTCCTCCTTATCGGAAAGATTTACCATGTACTCATTAATCTTAACCACATAGGATCTATGGAGCGTTTCCTTCACATCGCCCAGAAGCACCTGGTGCATCCTGTCAATGACCTGCTCCGGTTCATCCACTTTTCCCCAAAGCACCTCACTGCCCTCTGTCGTAACATTACTCTCCACAAGAACCAGCTCTTCACTTTGACCTGCAACCCTTCTTCTGGCTTCCAGTGCAAAATCCTTTGCCTCCTGCAGATCTGCCACCACACCAACCTCTACATCATTTAAAAAGACTGTAAACATATTATTACCCGTTTTTTCAAAGGGTACAAAAGAGGGCAGAAAAAAGATACTGACAAAAACTGCCAACACTGCAATTTCGAGTTTCCGTAATCTTAATCTTTTATAATAAGCGGTAATGCGTTTCATTCTTGCTAGCCTGTCTCCGAATTTTTCGTAACAATTTTGTAACAGATTTATTCTAACAGTTATCATTTTACTTGTAAAGGGCTAAACGAATGCGATAAAATGGAAAAAGAAGGAGGGGTAACAGATGCAGGAAATCTTCTTTCATATTGATGTGAATTCCGCCTATCTTAGCTGGAGTGCGCTAAAGCGCCTTGAAGCAGGAGATCCCGTTGACCTGCGCAAAATCCCTTCCATTGTGGGCGGTGATATCAAAAAGCGCCATGGCGTGGTTCTAGCCAAGTCCATTCCTGCCAAAAAATATGGCATTACGACCGGAGAGCCCATCGTAAATGCCATGCGAAAATGTCCTTCCTTGCTTATTGAGGCTCCCGACCATACCCTCTATCATCAGAAAAGCCGGGAACTTATGCAATATTTGTCCGGAATCTGTCCGGAAATTGAGCAGTTGAGTGTAGATGAATGCTTTATGAATTTCACACCGATTTGCAGCCGGTTTCCCTCGCCGTTTACTGCTGCTACGCAGATAAAGGATGAAATCAGAAATCGGTTTGGGTTTACAGTCAACATCGGGATTTCCGACAGGAAGGTACTTGCAAAGATGGCATCCGATTTTCGAAAGCCGGATCAGGTTCATACCCTTTATTCCCACGAAATTAAAGAGAAAATGTGGCCGCTTCCCGTATCCTCCCTGTATATGTGCGGTAAGGCCAGCACGCAGACTCTGGGCAAGCTTGAGATCCGCACGATCGGTGATCTGGCAAGAGCGGACAAAAATATTATCGCCTCCCACCTAAAAAGCCATGGAATTCTTCTCTGGAAATATGCAAACGGTATTGACGATTCTTCCGTTCTTTCCACACCCATAGAAGCAAAGGGAATCGGGAATTCCACCACCCTTCCGTCGGATGTTACACAGCGTGATGAGGCCTGCCTGTGCCTGCTCTCTCTTGCCGACAGTGTGTCACAGCGTCTGCGTCAGGCCGGACAGCTTGCGGGGATGATCAGCGTTGAGATCAAATACAGTGATTTTCAGAGTGTTTCCCACCAGATGGCACTTCAGACCCCCTCCGGGACCTCCAAGGTCATCTACGAATCCGCCTGCCGGTTATTTGATGAATTGTGGAACGGCGCCCCTATCCGGCTTCTGGGCATCAGAAGCGCAAAGCTCATTGATGAATCCGAGCCCACACAGCTTTCTCTTTTTGACCTGGTTCCTCCCAAAAGTCAAAAGCCGGTATCGCCTAGCAAAGATCATGCCAGCCCTTCACAAGAGAAGCTGGATGCACTAGACAAAACGTTGGATTCCATCCGCCTAAAATACGGAAAAGATGCCATAGTTCGCGGAAGTCTGTTAAAGCACAAGCCGCCCCACGACTAATTGCTTCCTTCCCCATGAGACAGGATCAGATAGCCGGCTGCCTTCCGGATTCCAGCATTGGCAATGACATGCTCTTTAAATGCCGGAAACCTCAGGGCATTTCCTTCCGATATCAGATATTGCTGATCTTCCAATGTTACCGCTATCTCTCCTTGATAAACTGAAATATATAGCCAACTGTTTTCTCCGTAGTTGTTTCCTGTAAATCTGCATTCCGGCTCTATCTCCAGATAAAAAAGCTCAAAAGAGCGATCCCTGCTGTACGGAAACACTACCTGGATTTTGTATTCCCCTTCCTTTTCTTTATACACAGACAGGTTCTTTTTTTCTACTGCAACAACCTCTTCTTCCGGCTTATAGATCAGGTCTTCAAACGATACCTTAATCCCCTCCATAATCCTGCTAATGGTCGCTACTGTTGGATTTGACTCCCCGCGCTCAATCTGCCCTAACATGCTTTTGCTTACACCGGTCTTCTCCGCCAGCATATCAAGGCTCATATTCCGCGATTTTCTGATTCGTTTCAAATTGTAAGCAATATTTCTGTCTATCTGACTCATTCCGCTTAATCTCCTTAATGAAAAAAGCACCAGGCTCTTCACCTGATGCTACTTCTTCGTAACAGACTTTATCTATTTGATTTCATCGTACTGATTAATCTATGATTCGTCAAGCAAAAATTTCAAAAGCTATGATGAAATAACTATGATGATCGTTTTTTCACACTATAGCCGAAGGTTCCCAGCTTCTTTCCAAGGGTATAATAGCTTCCATGAGAATAGGCGATCGGATCAGCCTGTTCCAGTGAAAACCGTCCCTTTTTGTCCATATAGGCTTCATCAGCGTGCACGGCAACCACTTGTGCAAGATACATATCATGAGTTCCAAGGCGAAGGGTTTTAGTCACCTTGCACTCTATGTTTACAGGGCTTTGTTCGATAAGCGGTGCACTGACCTTCTCTCCGGGAAGCAGTTTAAGCTTCATGTCCTTAATCTTGTCTGTATCTTTTCCACTCTTTACCCCACAGTAATCTGTTGCATAAGCAAGCTCACTCGTGGTCAGATTGATGACGAATTCCTGCGTCTCTTCTATCATATGATGAGAATACCGCTCCGGTCTTACTGAAATAGATACCATCGGCGGGTCGCTGCACACGGTTCCCGTCCATGCCACGGTAAACACATTGGCGTTTCCCTGCTTATCAGCAACCGTGATGAGCACCGCAGGAACCGGATAGAGCATATTCCCCGGCTTCCAGCTCTGTTTCCCCATATTCTGCTTCACTCCTAAAATAAGTTAAAAATTCTAGCAACTGTAATTGCCATATTGGCAATACTGATAATCATGGTAATAATCACGAAAGGTAAAAGGACTTTATTGCGGCTTGCCGTACGCTCCACCGTCTCCTTCAGCTCCGTGGTCTGCTTTTCCAATTCTTCCACCACAGACGCCTGCACATTGCGATAAACCTTGACATTGTCTGTGTGAAGAAAATCCTCCAGATTTCTGAAGAGTTCTTCTAATTTATCCTGAAGGCCTGACATATTTTCGGTAATCTGCTCCAGATTATCAGAATTCTCTTTAATCTCGGCAATCTTGGCAAGGCTCTCACTTAACGCCTGATTAATTCCCGCAATGGAGACCTCTGAAGTCTGCTTAATCCTTGAAACTGATTCAGCTTCCACCTCTCCCACCGTCTGACCAAGCTTCTCATTTGCCTGATCTGCCAGATTCTGCACACCTTGTGCACTTTCTATATTCTTAAGATTCAACTTTCTCATTTCCTGAATACAGTCATCATATTTTTCCATCTGTTCTTTAAAGATTGCAAGCTGCTTTTCAAGATTTTCAAGCTCTGCCGCATCTGCTGCTGCATTTGCCCTGATCAGCTCCTGTGAATTCAATTTCTGTGCAATCTTATCCATAAAGTTGTCCATTATCATCCCTCCGGGTATATCGCCATTCCTTTGCGGGCACTGCCGCAGTCAAAAACATAAACCTGTTTGTATTTTACCACCTTTAACTGGTTTTTACAATAAACATACCGCGCTTTGTTTTTTGTATATTTTGCACAATTTTTATATTCATTTTTTTACATCGTTGTAAACATTAACGATAATTTCATACTATGTTCATAGTTTGTTCATATTTTTGCATTATATTATATTTATCAGCAAACAAGAGACTACGTAATGTTTTTCATTACACATATAGATAATTTTTTCATAATAGCCCAGGCGCAGAAATGTGTCTGGGCACTCCTCATTTTATCAACAAATTTCAATTATTGATGCCCTCCGCCAAAATCAAAAGAGCGCCCATACATGGGCGCTCCTGTATCAACTTTATGTATTTTCTTCCCTCTCGCTGAGACTTAATACTTCATCATTGAGGGACAGCATCTTTGCATCAAGCTCTGATACCATTCTTGCACATTCAATCAACTCGTTCTTAATATGTGCCGGTGCATTCCCCTCGAATTTGTAATGAATCTTGTGTTCCAGGCTTGCCCAGAAATCCATTGCAACGGTTCGAATCTGAATTTCCACCTTGGTATCCACAATCCTGTCAGAAAGATACACCGGAACAGTCACAAGCATATGATAACTCTTATATCCACTGGGCTTGGGGTTTACGATGTAATCCTTTACTGAAATCACTTTAATGTCGCTCTGATTGCTGATCATCTCAGCGATCCGGTAAATGTCTGAGGTAAATGAACAGATAACCCTAATTCCGGCAATATCATTCACATATTGAACCATATTCTGAATGGTTGATTCATAACCGTGTCTCTTTAGCTTCTTTACGATACTCTCTGAGGTTTTAATTCTGGACTTTATGTGCTCAATGGGATTATACCTGTGCACGTGCTGAAATTCATCATTCAGTATTTCCAGCTTAGTCGATATCTGCTTCAATGCAGAATTGTAAATCAGTATAACTTCCTTCCAGCTGTCGACATCACTGTCTCGCTCTATCCTTAATTCCATTCCATCCCCGCCTTACCTATAAATTCTTTTGCTATCCCCCAAATGCCGCCTTCGGCATCGCTTGTTTCTTCTCTGGGTTTATTATAGCATATTTTAATCTATTCATATACGGTTCTTTTCATATTTAATTGTTTTTTAATGATTGAGAATTAAGATTCCCTCTGCTATAATTACAGGCAACAGAAAGGAGACTTCTCATGTTTCGATTATGGGCAAAGGTTTTTCAGAATAACCATCTGCTGAAGGATACCGTCATCTGCGATGAGAGCAGCGATACGCGTACACATAAGGTCTTTCATGCCCTGGATGAAGTCTGCTATCAATTTGATCTTAGCAAGCCAATCTGGCTCGAATCCACCGTTCAGGAATTCAAGCGTCACGCCAAAGCCCGTTTTTATCAGGACAATTTCATCGAACCTATCGAATTTGATTATCTGGAAATCCACATCATAGAAGAAGACTAAACTTTTTGCATAATATGTTTGACACCAGAAACAATAAGTAGTAGTATCATAATATATTTGATGTAGTTTTCATTACTACATGTTGTGTATTTTGTTTTCAGGAGGTCATTTTTATGCAGATTACCATACGTGAACCAGGCAGTGCCATCACCCACTTCATCGGTATGATGATGGCAGTTTTTGCCGCAACTCCTCTTTTGATAAAGGCCGCACTTTCATCCGGTGGTCAAAATACCTTATTTGCACTTGGCGTATTCTGTCTCAGTATGATCTTGCTTTACGGTGCAAGTGCTACCTATCACTCACTGAACATCGGTGGAAGAGCTCTCCGCATTTTCCGCAAGCTGGATCACATGATGATCTTTGTGCTGATTGCAGGCTCCTACACTCCCGTCTGTCTGATCATCTTGGGCGGAAAGCTGGGATATGCACTGCTTTCTGTTGTCTGGGGCATTGCTCTGTTCGGAATGCTTCTGAAGGCATGCTGGATCACCTGTCCCAAATGGTTTTCATCCATTATTTATATAGCAATGGGCTGGGTGTGTGTCGGTGTGTTCGGTCCTCTTTGGAACGTACTTCCCCACGCTGCCTTTGGCTGGCTTCTTGCAGGCGGCATTATTTATACCATCGGCGGTGTAATCTACGCCTTAAAGCTTCCCATTTTTAACGGAAAGCACAAATTCTTCGGGTCCCATGAAATTTTCCATCTGTTTGTCATGGGCGGAAGCATCTGCCATTTTATCTTTATGTATCTGTATGTTGCCTGATGCAATGACAAAATAAAACCATCACCCGTGAAAGGACAATTCGCAGCAGGCGTGTCCTAAACAGATGATGGTTTTAATACCTTATCTATATTCTATTACTCACTAATCCTCATATCCGTTTGGATTATTGCTCTGCCATCTCCAGGAATCCGCACACATTTCCTTAATGCCATACTGTGCTTCCCAACCAAGCTCTGCCTTCGCCTTGGATGCATCGGAGTAGCAGGTTGCAATATCGCCGGGACGTCTGTCCTTGATCACATAAGGAATCTTTACACCTGTTGCTGCCTCAAAGTTCTTAACAATATCAAGAACACTGTAGCCGACACCGGTTCCCAGATTGTAAATACAAAGTCCTGCCTTTTCTTCAATCTTCTTAAGTGCCTTCACATGACCAACTGCCAGATCAACAACATGGATGTAATCGCGCACGCCGGTTCCGTCATGAGTATCATAGTCATTTCCGAATACCCCAAGCTCCTTCAGTTTGCCGACTGCCACCTGTGTGATGTAAGGCATCAG
>JAUNDN010000074.1 GCA_030526045.1 Bacillota bacterium
CAGCTTGAACAATTGCAGAAATAATTATTAAAAGGGACGTTCAGAAATAATTGCGAACGTCCCTTTCATAAACTCAACACGAGAATATATGCTTCAAATTATTTATCTTTGTAATGGTGACTCCCATCACAATCGTTCCGCCAATCGCCTGTTTCATCTTCTTTTCTTCTTGGGCTCCAAAAAAAGTGGCTATCACAATACCAAAGCCAAAAACAATGCCGTTTAAAAATTCAATCAACAGATCACTTAAAGCCGTTGTAGAGCCTACCCCAGCAAGGGCAGCTTCCCCCAGAACACTTCCGATCACACGGGTATCGATGAGACCATAGCATAGCTGAAACAGCTGACCAATATAAAGAGGCAGTGCAAATAATAAAATTACTTTGAGCGGATTTCCTTTTGTAAGATTCTTCATTTTTTCTTTCTGCCTTTTCTTAATTTAGCATACACAACAATCGAGCAGATCACATCCGTCACAAAAAAGAAGTGCAAAATGCTCCCTATTACCGCAAATTTCTTGGATACCATACCTTGCCGTGCGGCTCTGATCAACGCATTCACGCCATACAGGGATGAGGTTACCATCAAAAGCAAATCGATAAGGAACAGCATAAATACCATTATAGGTGTTACAAGGAGTAAGGCCGGTACTACCGCTGCCAGTAACAAACAAACGCCAATCACAAATACACATAAATAAAATGGAATATGTACAAGCTTAATCAGCATATTCCAAAAGGCTAACTTGTAACAGGCATCCTCCCCTTTGTATAAGCAGGCATTGATAATGTTTAAAGCATAGACTACTAAAGTCAATCCGCAGTATAATAAAATAAAGACGGCAGAAAACTCTTCATTATCACTTCCCAGTCCAAAAGGAAGGATGCATAAATAGGGCCAAACCAGCAGCGTGATCGGCAGGATCTTTTTTATTTTATCAAAGGCTTTGCTTATCACTTTTACTCCCTCACATACTTCATTACGTCATCAAAAATTGCCCGATATCCCTCTGGCTTAATGTGCATCCCCTCAATCGTATACTCTGCTTTTAAACGCCCCTGCTCATCCATAAGCGGTGCATTGACATTGATATATTTCTGTCCATGCTTTGCGGCCAGCTTTTCCACCTGCTCGTTCGCCGTACGAATCTTTTCATTGGTGCGAATCAGGAGACACGGCTTCATCTCTTCCGCTGCTGCATCATAATTGATTGGATAATATGCCATCATATAAATCATGACGCCGGGAAGCTTCTCCTCAATTTGTGCAATAATCCGGTCGTACTGCTCCATCACCTTTTCAATCGGTATATCCGGATCGCTCAGATCATTGGTTCCAATATTGATGAACACCTTGCGAGGTTCCAGTTCAAACACACAGGCATCCAGAATCGGCAGTAAATCTGTAGTACGGTATCCTCCCACTCCACGGTTATATACGATTGGCGCATCCTGCCCCAGTTCCTTTACCCATTCCTCAATGGGAAACATCTCCATTAGGGAAGAACCTGTAAAAACAATCTGTCCCTTCACAGCATTTTGATTCCGCACATGGAAATCCCTTACCATCTGCTCTTTCTCTAATCTCCAGGCTTCTTTTGCCATGATACTTTATCTCCTTATTCCTTATCAGTTTTCATAATTGCGGACATTTTCCTCGCAGGAACGCATTGCAAGGATTGTGTCATTTATTAATTCGTCTAATGAAATCCCCAGCATTTCTGCCCCGTGCTCGATCACATCCCTGGAGCAGCCTGCCGCAAAATTGGCAGTTTTGTATTTCTTTTTTACAGACTTCAGCTCCATATCCATCACACTCTTAGACGGGCGCATCAGTGCGACTGCACCAATCAGTCCGGTAAGCTCGTCTACCGCATAGAGAATCTTTTCCATCTCATGCTCCGGTTTCACATCAACTGTCAGCCCGTAGCCATGACTTACCACTGCGTGAATGATATCTTCCCCTACTCCGCCTGCGCGCAGCAGCTCCGGCGCCTTAATGCAATGCTCGTCCGGATATTCCTCAAAGTCGATATCATGGAGCAGACCCACAATTCCCCAAAAATCCTTGTCTTCTCCATAGCCCCTGTTATCCGCAAACCATTTCATCACACCTTCCACCGTGTACGCATGATGCAGGTGGAATGCCTCATGATTATACTTTTTCAGAAGTGCAACTGCCTCTTCTCTGCTAATAGATTCTTTCACAAAAATCACTCCGTTTCAAAATATTTTATCTGGGTTTCCCTTGATCTATTATACTATGTTTCCATTCTTTTGGGCAAACCCAAAGTCTCACCAAATACTCTGTCGTCATTCCTTCATTTCTTAATTCCTGAATTCCTAAATGCAAGCAGAAAGCCTATTGACAAAGTAGGAATTTGAATATATGATATCAGCAATCCAATTACGTATTCTTTTCAGGAACAATGCTGTTTCGGAATGGAGGAAAAAATGAAGCTGGCAATGGCTCAGATGCAGATGACATCAAATATAGAAGAAAATTTACAGACAGCAATACATAAAATGGAAGCCGCAAAGAAAAGCGGCGCGGATTTCATCTTTTTCCCGGAGGTACAGCTTTCCCCCTTTTTTGCACAGAAAGAAAAGCAAGATGCCTCCCTTTGGGTGGTACGCCCGGACGGACCGGAAATCACTTTGCTCTGCGAAACCTGCCGAAGACTCGGATTGTGGGCAAGTCCCAATGTCTATCTTGAACTGGATGGGCAGAATTATGACGCCTCTCTGATGATCGATTCAAAGGGACAAATTGTCGGCATTTCCAAAATGGTGCACATCTTCCAGGCAGAAAACTTCTATGAGCAGGACTACTATACGACTTCTCCGGATGGCTTTCATGTCTATGATACTCCGTTTGGGAAAATCGGGATTGTGATCTGTTTTGACAGACATATCCCATCCAGCATCCGCACATGCGCAAAGCAAGGGGCAGAGCTGATCATTATTCCCACGGCCAACCTGACAACCGAACCGATGGAGCTTTTTGCATGGGAAATCCGTGTCCAGGCCTTCCAGTCTCAGAGCTATATTGCCATGTGTAATCGTGTAGGTAAAGAAAATGATTTATACTTTGCCGGAGAATCCTTGGTAGCTGCGCCGGAGGGAGATCTGCTCTATAAAACAGAAAAAGAGGACATCTTATGCCTTGTCGATGTCCCTCTTAACCGTGTCGCTTCCTGCCGGGCTGCTAAAAACTGGCTGCAGTTTGATTAGCAGCTTTTTCCTCATAAATTAATTCTTCACATTCTTCTTATGTGCCTTCATCTTTTTCATTGCCCAATCATAATGGCTGCTGGTATTACTGATAAAATATGCGCCTATTGCACTTCCCTTGGCCCAGGGATACACATTTTTCGTAAACAACTCCTCCTGGGAAAAGGTTTCCAGTGCAGCCATGACCCTGGCATGCGATTCCTTCAGCTTATCAAGTGCCTGTTCTTCTGTCAGCAAAAGTCCCCTCTTCTGAAAAACAACATTCATTTCTCCATAGGTTTTCCAGTTATAGCCTTCCATCAGGAATGGACGGTTTTCGCCATCCTCCCTGTTCTTAATCCAGTCAAGGAGGAGCATATGCCACTCATACAAGTGTACCAATACATCTCTTAAGTTCTTATCTCTTTTCCAATGAGCTTCCTTCTTCTTTTCATCCTGTGAGAAATCATAGGGCTTATTTTTTTCTTCCTCTGTTCTGTTCTCAATCATCTCTAACAGGCGACTAAAATTTGCATTTGCTGCTTCCCTCAGTTCTTCCTTATTTACCGGTCTTCCCATACTACTGCCTCCTTTTTCAATCATGCATTTTTCCATGCATTTTTTCATATAATAAATATAGCAGGAATAATCTGACAACATATGTCATATTTCAAAACCAATGTAACTTTTATACTATAAAATTCCTATCTCTTATTTTCTTAATAATCGCTTATACAGATTGTCAACACATACGGCTCCAAACGGGGCCGTTATTAAAATTGCCAACACAGCAACCGTTAGCACTGTATTTCCACAATCAAGTCCCATTGAAAGCGGAATTACACCGATAGCCGCCTGAACCGTTGCCTTAGGTGTATATGCCAGCATGCAAAACAGCCTTTCTTTCTTCAATAAATCTGTTCTTATCAACGAGAAAGCCACACCAAGCATTCTGAAAAGCAGAGCTCCAACTATCAGCAGTATGGAAGCCACCCCCGCTGAGACAACATATTTCAGATCAACAACAGCGCCAACCAGGACAAATAAGAATATTTCCGCTCCAAGCCACAATTTATTATACTTTATGGATAATCGGGAAGCTAACACATCATATTTTTGCTTAATGATGATCCCCATACTCATAATAGCAAGTAACCCTGATACCGGGATTGTCCCTTCCAATCTGTTTTGCACTTCCAAAAGCAGAAAAGAAATACTCAATATGATCATTATTTTTACAGAGTCTCTCATATGATACCTTTGAAAAAACAGAACCAACACTTCTCCTACGGCAAACCCAAGAAGAATCCCAAAAGCAATTGAAATGGGAATTTGTGCAAAGCTCTCCGCAGATATTGTTCCTGTGGATGCCAATGTTGTAAGTACCGTAAATATCACTATTACAAATACATCATCTACCGAAGCACCTGCTAAAATCAGCTGTGGAATGCTCTTATTGGTACCATATCCCTCGTCGATCATTCTGATCATTCTGGGGACAATTACTGCAGGGGAAACAGCAGCAATTACACTTCCAATAATGCCTGCCTCCAAAAAAGATGCTTTAAGCAAAACGGGAGCTAATAGGACTGTTCCCAATATTTCCGCACAGGCAGGAATAAAGCACATGAGAACTGCCGGTCTGCCGACCTTCTTTAAATCGGAAAGATCAAGAGAAAGTCCGGCTCTTGTCAGAATGATTACCAACGCAATCTGCCGCAGTTCTCCCGATATCATAAGGATCGATTCATCGATCAAATCCAGTGCATGCGGACCAAGTATGATTCCTAAAATAATCATCCCAAGCAGACTTGGCAGCTTTAATTTTGAGAAAATACAGCCCAACAACAATCCGAATAGCAAAATCAATGCAATACTTGTTAGCATATCATCCTCCTGAGTCACAGAAATAAAAAAGCTGACAATTCCTGCATGATAATTATACAGAAGTCATCAGCATCAAATGCGGTTTAGGAATTTCAACCCATGGGAGAACATCATTCCCTTTATGTAAAATTAAAGGAAACGCAGTATTTATCAACGTTTCCTCCACTTTTAAGCAATGCCGGCGACCGGAATCGAACCGGTACGGGAGGTTAGTCCCGCAGGATTTTAAGTCCTGTGCGTCTGCCAGTTCCGCCACGCCGGCATAATCAATATAAAATTGATTAATGGGACCTATAGGGCTCGAACCTATGACCCTCTGCTTGTAAGGCAGATGCTCTCCCAGCTGAGCTA
>JAUNDN010000029.1 GCA_030526045.1 Bacillota bacterium
AAAATGGGAACCTATTCACATGAGATTATCAATGATGACACCCGATTACAGCTTCATTTCGCAATGATCACTGCCACAAACGACTATACCCCTCTGCACTGGCACGGTCATCTGGAAATCATCTTTATCTTAAAAGGATACATGACCGCTTACATCAATGATCAGAAATATACCTTGTCAAGGAATGATCTTCTCATTGTCAATGCCAAGGAGCTGCACACAACAAGAACCTGGCCTGAAGCACAATATCTCTTATTACAGATACCGTATGCCTATCTGGCACGTGTACTTGACAATGTTTCCCTGATTCACTTTCAGGAATTCTTTCCATCTATTACGATGAGTTCTGCCCAGAAGGAGATGTGTGACCGCCTCTTCGAACTGGCGTCCATCTATAAAGAGAAGGAAGACGGATATCTTCTGCGCTTCTCTTCAATCATGTATGAATTTCTTTATCTTCTTTACCGGAATTATTCTCACAGAATCAGTCGGGAAACCAGGGATAAGGAAAACAGAAACTTTGAGCGGATGGAGGAAGTCCTCCGGTATGTGAAGGTTCATTACAAAGAAAACATTTCTCTTGACGAAGTGTCCGGCCTTTTGCATGTCAGTCCGGAATATTTCTGCCGTTTATTCAAAAAACACACCGGTCAGACCTTCCTGGAATATCTGAACACGGTGCGAATGTTTCATTTTTATCAAGAGCTTACCACCACTGATTACAGCATTACCGAGCTGCTAAATCGAAACGGGATCTCGAATTATAAGGTGTTCAGCCGCTCCTTTAAGGATACCTATGGTGCACCACCCGCTAAACTGCGCCGGCAACTGAATTCCTAGCCTCATATAAAAAGACCTCTGAACACACCAAAGGTCTTTTGGGGATGATGTATCGGGATCATATTTTCTTTTTTTCCTTTGTCAATAGTTTCTAATAATGCACATTTCCTTACCGTAATTCAAACAACCATCTTGTAAGAAATAACCTCTTAAATACCTCAACCGTCACAACCGTGAGGACAACAGAAATTGAAATGATTAGTAACCACTGTATTCCAACCATTGCATTCACATAGGTAATCACATAGTAAGCAACTGCAATTAGGATCTGCATATGTAGGAAATAGTAGCTGAAGGAATTACTCGACAAATACTTCCACACTGACCCTTTTATGTTTAGCCAGATTTTTCCCGCACCTAACACTGCGAAAACTGCAAGTACTCTTCCTGCAGACCATATCATTCTGCATACGGCGTATTGCCAGGTCCGGACTTCAAGATTCCTAATTAAGATCAAAGCATAGGATGCCATGAGATTGACTGTCAACGCTAAGAATAACAGTACTTTCCAGTTTTCTTCTATAAACTCATAAAAACTTTTATTATTATGCAAAACCAATCCCATTACAAAAAACATCCCAAAAGCCAAGAAGGTTTCTTCTGTTGATCCGTAACATAAGACAAAGTTAACTACAACTAAGCAGAGAATTGTTTTCCACGAAACAATTCTTTTATCAGCCAGCACTTCTTTTTTATTCAATACAAATTTAATGACAGGATATGCCAGGACTAAGTACGCACACAAAAAGCACACAAACCAAAGTTGTGCCGGTGTAAAGCTTCCGTCGTATCCATACATATCTTCGTTACAATGGGTAAAAAAATACATCATTCCCGACAGTAAATTCCCCTCATACGAAAAATGATTTTTCATCACAAAATATGCTCCAAGGGGAACCCACAAAATGATACCTGCTATCGTAGGTTTCAGAATTCTTTTTACTCTGTCTTTATAGAACTGTTCCAGAGATCTGTTTTCCAAGCTCAGCATGGAAGAAATCCCGGCGATAAAGAACATAACCGCCATGATCCATGGGCTCACAAAACAATAAACATACGTACATAAGAAGTCCTTTGTACCTTCTATGTAAAACCCTTCTTTACAATGAAAAACCTCACATGTATGCCATATAAAAAGAGAATATATGCACAGGGATCTGATATTATCAATATAGGGCAGTCTTATCTTTTGTCTAGTACTCATCTTCTCTCCCCGTTTTGGATCATTAATTATATTCTATATTTATATTTTTCAATACACAGTTTACACTTTTCCCATATCTGAGTCAATGTTATTTAATACAATTGAATATAATTTATTTCTATCGTAATATCAGTCCAGCGACAGTGCATCAAAGAAATCCACACTCTCCATCTCCTGTGCCTTATAGCGCATCAGGTATCCCTTCATCTCCGGGTACTGCTCACCCATCTCAGATAAAAGTGCATCGTAATTTTCTTCACTCACGCAACGGGCATCTGTAAATGCCGTATAATAGTCCTGCTCATTGCCGTGCTCCCGAAAGACAACCTCCCAGGCTGCCTCACTCTCACAACCCTTGGTATGCTCTCGCAAATAGCCTTGCAGCTCCTCCCGGAATTCCTCCGGAAGCTCCACGGGATTCATCAGCCGCAGGAAACACAGTCTTGATTTTGCCCGCCGGCGCTCCGCAAGGTACAGGTCAAGGTTTGACATGATATCCTCCTCCCCGCAATAGACCATCTTCAGATAGCCGTCCTCGTCCGGCTGCTCAAGAAACCATTTCAATCTTGCGTCAAACCGTATGATCCACTCCCGGCTTCCTGCTTCCTTTGGTGTAAAAAGATATTCCGTCTCCATCTTGACAGGTACTGCTCCAAGCAGCATTCCGCTTTGATATTCCCTGACAGAGTCCTCATCCAGATGCCAGATTCCCTTTAAAGCCTCACATTCCTTAAAAATGCTTTTGCCCATTCGCAGATTGCGTCTGGGAAACCACACACCGGTCAGATTGCTGCAATAGGCAAATGCCCAGTCTCCAATTTCTTGAAGTTCCCCGGGCAGGCGGATTTCCTTAAGCTGCTTACGGCTTAGAAACGCCTTCCGGTCAATCCTGACAACGGGAATTCCTTCGATCGTATCCGGCAGTTCTACTCTGCTCTTTTCCACACGGCAAGCGGTAATTGTAATTCCCTCATCTCGAATTTCATAAGAAAGCCGCCCGCCTTCAATTTCCAGTTCCTTTTCCATCTCTAGATTCCTTCTAAGTGTAACGCTGCAATTTCCTCCTGCAGCCCTCCCTGACGCTCTTGGAGCATCAGTTCCCGGTTGTGTCTTTCATAGGCGGGACAGCCAAACTGCCCGATGAAGCGAGCGCTGTCATTATTTACGGTAAGCTCTGTCACGAGGATCAGCATTTCATTTCCATCCGGGAACGCCTTTTCTGCAAAGGCAAACAGATTCTCCATCCGCGCCCTTGTCCTTGCTGTCTTCTGCTTCAGTTCTGCCGTAAGACCATCAAAAGCTGCCTTCAGGATGCCAAAAGCTGCTTCGCCGGAAGCACCTTCCAGCAGGATCTGCTTTTTCTGTTCCTCTAAAAAGCGCAGGATTCTTTTCCCTTTTCTCCGCTCTGCTTCTGACAGGCTTCCTGCCATCTGTGCTGATTCCAGCTTCTTTCTCCTTGCATTCATCTGATTTTCCAGCATCTGCTCCACCGAAATCGTCTGCGGTTTCAGTTCCTCCTCTGAAAGCTTTGACACAGCCGCCTTAATTGCCTTGAGGCTCCCAACAAGCTCCATCAGATAATC
The DNA here is from genome assembly GCA_030526045.1 of Bacillota bacterium. GTDB lineage: Bacteria > Bacillota > Clostridia > Lachnospirales > Lachnospiraceae > Suilimivivens. Next base: position 3,628 of record JAUNDN010000029.1, read on the forward strand.
ACCGATCTCCATGTCCTCACGGGCTTCACTGAGCACCTTATCAATGAGCATTCCAAGCAAGGAAAGTCTCTCATCAAATGCTGCCTTAGCTGCCCGTTCAGCGGTCTGCTCCGCCGCTGTTCCTGCAAGAATTTCTTCTGTCTGATATTCCTTTTTGTACTTATTGAACAGGTCATAATACGCCGTGAATTCTCTCACCACCCGGTCATTGCGCAAATATTGCTCCACCAGTGTCTCATCAACCTTCATGCCCTCTTCTTCATAAAGAGCAAGAATTTCCGAAAGGTCCTCCCAGCCTCTGGCGGTCACATAGCTCCTGCCGTTTACTGTGGTTTCTATCTTATAGAAATATTCCTTTTTCAATTCCAGGAAATTCAGGATTGCCGCATGAAGGCCTTTCTGCTGGGCATATTCCTTCCACACCTTATAATCCGCCTCCACATCAAGGACCTTCAGTCTGTCCATGGTCACAACATCAAACTCACGAACCGACTTATTGTATTCCGGTGGGTTCCCTGCCGTCACAATGACCCAGCCATCCGGTACCTGATGACGTCCGAACACCTTATATTGCAAAAACTGAAGCATGGAAGGGGCAAGTGTTTCGGACACACAGTTGATCTCATCCAGGAAAAGAATTCCCTCGGTGATCCCGCTTTTTTCCATCACTTCATAGATGGATGCAATGATCTCGCTCATGGTGTATTCCGACACATCAAATTTCATTCCCTGATATTCCCGGTGGGAGATAAAAGGAAGCCCCAGCGCAGACTGTCTGGTATGATGGGTCATGGAATAAGAAACCAACGCAATGTTCAGATCCTGTGCGATCTGCTCCATGACCGCAGTCTTACCGATGCCGGGTGCCCCCAGCAGGAAAATAGGTCTCTGGCGTACCACCGGTATCCGATATTCTCCGAATTCATCCTTTTTCAGGTAAAGACGGACCGTACTTTCAATATAATCCTTTGCCTGTTTAATGTTCAAAGCCTATTCCTCCAATTCCTCATAGTCAAGAAGCACCTTTACCGCCCAGGGTGGCACATCCGGTCCCTCATCTCCGTTATCCAGAAAAACAAACATCACATCATAGGGTGGCATCTTCTGTGGGTAAACACCGTACCCATCCGTAAAGTAAACCAATCCCTTTAGATTTTCAAACTCACCCTTATTAAGAAGCTCCTCCACGTGCGCAAATACCGGTCTGAAATCCGTGGAGCCAAAGCCGGTCAGCTTCTCATTTTTCAAAAAATAATCCAGATCATCCGCACCGGTGATCTTTGTATCCCGCTGTACCTCATGGTCACACTGGATAATATGCACATTCATTTTCTTAAAAAAGGTATCCGATCCGCTCAAGATCGCATAGGTCTTCTGCAAAAAAGCCTGCACCAGCGAGCCACGGCAGGATGCCGAGGTATCAATGGCTATCACAAAGTCTCTGATCTTCCTGCTGTCCCTGTATTCCAACGGTTCCACAAGCGGCATATTTCCATAGGTCTTAAGGCCATAGGTGTAGTAAATGTAATCAAACTCGTCATCATTGATCTGCATGTCCTCATTCATCACTGTAAATCGTGAGAGAAGATCACTGTAACGGACTCTGTCCTTCACTGCCTGTGCAAGGTTCTTTTCAATACTCTCCGACTTTGTTTTCCCCTGCGAAAAGGATTTCAGATCAGCCTGTACCCTCTCGCTGAGCTTTTTCCACTGCTGCGGTGTAATTGCAAGCTCCTCCCGGGGCTCCCAATACACATGGGAATCCATAAAAAAAAGGAGGGATAGTTCACCGCGCTCCTTTGCACTGATGCCAAAATTCTTAAAATATCGATAGAGTTTCTCCGCATTCAAAGCACCGATTTCCTGTCGAATGCCCCGAAGCTTCCGCTCCTTCTCCTCATCAGAGCGTAACCCCAAGCCCGGCATTTCCAGTTCCAGAATGGCTGCTTCCACTGCCATATCTGCCGATAAATTCCACAATTCCTTGTCCAGCTTGTCATAGCGGAAGCTATGATAGAAAATCAGATGAAATAAAATGTGAAGATACATCCGCACAGCAAAAGCCGGCTCCTCCTGATAGCTTTTCAAGAGGAAAACCGGATCATAGTACAGCTTCTCTCCATCCGACGCAAATCCGGAAAGTCCCCTGCGCTGCTCGGCCTTCAGTGCCGAAAGCGCCACATCCAGGAACCTCATATTTACCAGAATGCTGTCCCTTGCATAATCCATGACTTTCCGGGCAATCAGTTCTATTTTTTCTGTGTTATTGTCTTTATCGCTCATGCTGCCTAATATCCTCTGGTTCCGCTTAAAGACTCATCGTTGTCAATCCAATCCTGCACCTCTACAACACGATAATCATCTCTGCTGTCTCTGATATAGACTCTTTTGATTCCGGCATTAATGATCTGGCGTTTACACATGGAGCAGCTGTTAGAATTGGCAATATAGTCTCCTGTCTGGGCATCCACGCCCGCAAGATACATATCACTGCCGATCATTTTATCTCTGGATGCACTGATGATCGCATTCGCCTCTGCATGGACACTCCTGCACAGCTCATATCGCTCGCCCCGCGGAATGCTGAGTTCCTGCCGGATACAGGTTCCGATGTCCGTACAGTTCTTCCTTCCTCTGGGTGCTCCCACATACCCGGTTGCGATCACTTCATCATTTTTGACGATAACCGCACCGTATTTTCTTCGAAGACAGGTACTTCTCTGAGAAACCGTCTCCGCAAGATCCAGATAATAGTTGATTTTATCACGCCGTTCTATCATTCGTACCGCCTCCCTGCTTTCTTACCCAAATGTAACAGTCAACAAAAAACTCTTTTAGGGCTATTATACCCTAAAAGAGCCTAAAACAAAAGTAAATTCCTGTTATACCTCCAGATTTTTGACATATTCTACAAGCGGATCTATGTAACTTTTATCACACTCGTCAAAAGAACCTGCGATCATACGCTCCATTTCAAGATCTTCCTCCGTTTTGTCTGCCTTACCTGCAAGCATTTTCTTGAGCATTTTCATCATCATTTTTTCTACGGGACTCATCTTCTCATAATTGAGACCGCTGTGCATGTAAAAAAAGGGAATTCTCTTTCTCTCCTCCTCTGAAAAATTTCTTGCGGCAGATGCCTCAATTATCTCCGTTGCCTCCTGTGGAGTAGCTCCGGTCTGGAAAACGATCAGCTGCCCGGTATATAATTTCTTGATTTTGGCAAGTCCGTTAATGCTTCCGCCGATGGAGCCACCGCCATAGATCACCAGCTCATAGTCCTTCAATTTCTTCGCTGATACCTGCTTGATGCTTACCGCCTCGCAGCTAAGAGCCTGCGCGATCCATTCTGCGTATCTTCCCGTAAATCCTGTACTAGTCTTATAAACTACAATCTTTTTCAATCTTCCATTCTCCTTTTTTTAAATTATTTTCCATAGTGGTAATTGTCTTAATGGTAATGAGCACATCCGATGCCTCCACATCCTGATATAGGCATTGGATAAATTCATCACTTGGCTTATCGTATTTTTGACAGAAATTCTTTCCCTGCTCAGTGATAACAACACGCTGCTTGCGTCTATCCTTCTCGTCCTCCAACAGGTTTACATAACTAACGTCCTGCAATTTCAAAAGAAGCTGTTTTACATTCTGATGAGAGCTTCCCATCACCTGCGCAAGTTCCTTAAGTGTGGGGGGCTGCTCAAACATCTGGATACAGATCATGGCAAAGCACTGTTTCCAGCTAATTTCCTCAAAGAAAAGATTGCCCTCTGCCTGAAGCCGATTCATAAAGGCATTTAAAAGGCCGAACAAGAAATATCTCCTTTCCATTTTCTGCACGCTCGCAGACTCCAAAATATTTATTTCTCCTCTCTCCATGTACCTCCCTCTCTATATTATGTAATAAATTACCTTTTGTATGTAATATATTACCTTTTTAGCAATCTGTCAATCATCGTATGGCAAAATCAACTATATTTCATCAAAAATCCTCAATCCAAGTTACACTTAAGATTGAGGATTTCCTTTTCTTCCATATTGTTACCTGCAGGTTAATCCCTATGGAAGTCTTACACCTGCTTTGATAGCCTGGCTTCTCACGAAACCGGCGGCCTCCCTATAGCTCTCATAGTCCGGAAGATGTTCCACGAAAACCGTCATATTCTCCCCCAAACTGTCACAAAGCTTCACAATCTTCTGATAATTGAGGCATCCCTTCCCGGGCATCACCTCTCTGATCACGCAAGGAAATGTTTCCTCCATAATCACATCCTTACAGTGCACGCTTTTGATATAAGGAGCCAGTTTTCTAAAGCACTCCTCAATAAACTGTTCTCTGTGTACATAACGTTCCGGGCAATTGATCATATTCGTAAAATCAAGATGAACACCAAAGCCCTTGCGATCTACATCCTTGATTAATTGCAAATATTCATCCGGCGAGGAAGGCACCATCCACGGCATCGGTTCGATTGTATAGCTGGTACGCACCGGATTAACTGCATCAATAATTTCCCGGACAGTATCTACAATCAGTGCATAAGTATCCTTTTGATAATTATCAGCACAAAAGCCGTCCCACTTTTCGCCTCTTGAACCGGCAATATTCACACAGCAGTTTGCTCCAAGTTCCTCTGCAAGAGCTAACTGATTCTTGCAATAGGTAATTGCCCTATTTCTCTCCTCTGTATTGGGGGAAAGCGGGCTGCACCATGCACCAACTTCGCCGATCACCATGTCATGTTCCTGTACACAGGCAAGATATGCTTTCTTTTCTTCTGCTGAAGCATCGTATTCTATTGGAGCAAGTACGGCACGATAGCCAAGCTGTTCCACCAGCATATACCATTCCTGCGGGTTTTGATATGTTTTTTCGATTCCTCCGCCAATCCTCATTGTTTTCCACCATTCTTCTAAAGTAAAATCAAATAAACAGTCACTGCTGACACCACAATCTGAATAATTGCAAACCGGAACACCGTCTGGGTATTGGACCAGCCCATCACCTTTCTCACGTGATCGTGAAGCGGTGTTCTGGTATTTTTCAAAATATAAATCTTAAATGCGCGGATCAGAGAAACCTTTATTAGTCCCAGCCCCCCATCCAGAATAAGTACAATTGCTACCGGTATGAACAAAATCGGACTGCCGCTCTTTAGCGCAACAATACTGATAAAAATTCCCATAGCACGGCTTCCCGCATCTCCCATCATCAGCTTGCTCGGGGTCGCGTTGAACCACAAATATCCCAGGATACAGACCATAAACAGCAATATCAATGTATTAAAGTCACCTGATACCTTCAAGATATTGTCAATGATCAGAAAGGTGCCAAGTGTGATCAGCACCAGCGTCCCTGAAAGTCCGTCCACGCCGTCGGCACAGTTTGTCACATTGATAGATCCCCATACCAAAGCAACGATCAGAATTCCGAATAAAATCGGTGGAATCGTGAGAGACATTCCAATCGTCGCCAGCTGTATGGAGCTTTCATGAAAGCTCAGATATGTCACTGCCAGAATTACTGCAACTGCAAGATCCAGGAGTCCTTTTTTCAGTTCTCCCCACGGATGTTCCGCTGCATCATCCATGTACCCCGTAAACATCTCAGCCGTAACGAGGATCATATAAATCACTGTTTCAAGCGTAACCGGAGCAAAAAGAAGTGCCGTTCCCACAAACACCAAGACAAATAGGATGCCTGCTCCCCTTGGCTTTCCGGCAGAGAGCTTTCCGTCATGAGCAAAGGCTCTTCCCTCGTCCTTCGGCAGCCTGTCCCCCAGCTTTGCGGTTAAGAAACAGGTCATTGCAAATGCCACAAGCAGCCCGAGTGCTGACACTACAGGCACAGTTTCATTCAAAAAGAAGTGAATCACAGTTTTTTCCTCCTGCTGTCCTTATCTGATAAAGTTCGTTCTATTAGTATTCTCACTCATCGGAGGTTCTACCCCATTTTCTTTGCCTGCCGCGATGCATTTTAACAGCCATGCCATATTCTTACCCAGATTCCGCATGGTCTGAAGCCCCTCCTCATCCTTCTTCACATCCTCCGGCTTACTTCCGTGTACCATATTCCAATAGGTTGAAGATACCACCGGCATTTGTCGGATTCCAAAGTATTTATTCAGGTCATCCAAGGTCACCGTCGTTCCGGCACGCCTTGCAGATGCCACTGCCGCTGCCGGCTTATGCGCAAAACAGCCTCCGGCATAAAAGAAACGATCCAGCATACTCATCAAATTTCCGTTGGGTGATGCAAAGTAAACCGGAGAACCGATGATCAGTCCGTCCGCCTGCTCCATCTTTTCAATCATGCTGTTCACAATATCATCCCCAAAAACACATCTTCTCTTTCCTGTGCAGCCTCCGCAGCCGATACAGCCTCTGATGGGCTGCTTTCCGATAGATGCAATTTCTGTCTCCACGCCATTCTCATTTAAAGTCGCCGCCACCTCCGACAATGCCGTATAGGTACAGCCCTTCTCATTAGGGCTTCCGTTGATCAGTAAAACCTTCATTTCAAATACCTCCTGTTCCTTCGCGCCTATATACCAAGCGCTTCCTTGGCTAGCTCGTCCGCCATATCATTGTACTTATTACCCGAATGACCGGTCACCTTTACAAAACTGATCTTGACCTGACTTCTGGCTTTATCATAAAAGGCTTTATATGCCTTTGTTCCCTCTTTGTTGGTCTTCCACTCCCCTAGACACCACTTTGCAATCCCCTCATAATCATGGAAAATTGCAATTTCCCGGATTCCATGATCAAGCGCATACTGCATAGCCGCCTCGGCTCCCTTGATTTCCCCAGCCACGTTGCGCATTGTGGCAAGCTCCTCATCCTGAAAGCTTTGGCTGTATGTTTCCTCCTGCCCTCCATCAAGCACTACCATTCCGTAGGAAAATTCTCCCGTTGCCGAATTGTAGCTTCCGTCTACATAGATTTCCACACAGCCCGGATTCTGCACTCCTTCTTCCTCTTGTCCGTTAAGCCCCAGAAAACTGCGTGCCTCCTCCTCGCTTTGAAAGCTCTTATATACTGCGCCGGAATAGCCGCTCACACTCGCCTTACACTCGTCCCATGTTCTGAAAATCCCTGTTTTCAGACCTTTTTTTACCGCATAATACTTTTCTGCCATTGGAAACCTCCTGCCAATCAATCATATCATATTCTCATCCTCTTTCCTACCGTATTTTTTCTCTAATATTTAGTTTTTCTTTATTTTTTCTTTCTCTTTTAGAAACACTTTGGACACATTTATCCGGTATCATAAAACTATCAAATGAAGTCGCCGGTGCCAAGACCGTGTGCCGACCGGCTTCGCCAAAACATTACAGGCCCTCCTGTTTACATAGATACCGGTACCGAAAGGTGCCGGTTTTTTATGCAAAAGAGGCATCACTCCTGCCAAAAGCTCGGCCGGGTGATGCCCCATCTATCTTATTTCCTTATCTTGTTATTGATACTGTTCTGCTAAAGCTCTTCAGTCATCTTCAATAATAATGCATGACATACAATGAGTTACGCCATTTTCCCAGCTTTTTCCCATATGTATGCATCCATCCGCTGCACAGTAGGACACCTGAACGGTTCCTGCTACTTTTGCCTTTTTCAAATCTACGCTTAAGTTGATACATATATCGCTCAATTCATCTGCATTTTCTTTGGAGCTCAGCACAAAATAGATAGGAATATTCATTACTGACTGACTTTTATCCTTTTCCCATTCCTGCAGAATATAGTTTCTCGCCGCCTGATAAATCGGATTGCCGGAATAGTCAGCTCTGCATCTTTCCAAATGTTTAACACTATATTCATCCGCAAACCACAGGTATTTACTGTCGTTCTTGCCTATCTTAACAGGCACTTTTTTGGTATAAGCAGCGTTTGCTTCAGCAGAAAACTCCGGCAATGGTGCCACCAGATCATTGAGTACATTGCAGGTCGCCTGCGCCTGCGGTGCAACCGGTTGTCTTCCCTCTGCTTTTCCAAAGTTGACATAGTGATTGTAAAGCCCTGCCTCATCATTCCCAAAAGCTGCCTTTACATCCGGATAGGTCTCTGCATAGTATTCTGCATCAAATACAGTTCCATCCGCCATTGTCTTGGGAGCGGCATATACATCGATGCTGCTAAGCAGCATAACTACTGCGCCTCCCATACCAAGCATTGTTCTCATCATTTTGTTCTTCATTGGTTATTTTCCTCCTTTATACCATAAACCTGTTTGTGGTCACCATTAACCACCACAGTTAATTCACCTTCATACCCTACACTTTCTGCCGGTCCCAAATCCTGCCATTCCTTAAATGTCTCATCAACAAGGTACGCATGTCCGTCATGTATGACTGCTGCATATCCCTTATAAAAGAGGGTGCCATCATCATATTCCGCAACTACATTTCCCTCATGATCAATATACTTCCACTTATCATTATCGCATACGAGCCAATAGGTGGAATCTCCCATATAAATTTTATCATACACGGCCAAGATCACGCTGTTATCCATAGTTTCTTCGGTCATTCCGGGTTTTTTAGCAAAGTCAACCAGCACATCCCGATCTCCCATCGTAATCACCATATGCGCACCGTAATTGTAGGTCACACATCCATCATGGAAAAATCCTCTGTAAGAGCAATTATCTGCATTGCCACCATATTCCTGAACCGTAAACCCTGCATCGGAATCCGGAACTGCATGCCACAGATTGAATTGACAGATTTCCCGGTAGTTTTCATCATACACCTGTAGGAAGCCCGCTTCAAGATACGCATTATCCGTGATATAGTAACCATGATTCATTGTGCTGATAGGATTTCTTGGCACATAACCACACCAGCCACCTGCACCGCTCCCTTCTATAATATACCCGTTTGCCTCAACAATGTTATTAGAATTCTCTTGCTCCTTTTGTTGCTGAGCTTCCCACTCTTTCTTTTCTTCCAGCATCTTGAGATAACCCGGATCATCTACCCATGAGATATTTCCATTCTCATCCACCGTACCGATCTGAGCAACAAACTCATCGCTGTCAGATGCACTGTATACTGTGGAAATTCCGTCATAGAAGCCATTAATGCGCGCTGTCGGGCCTTCGCATTTTGCCTGGGCCAGCTGCGTGCCGTTCATGGAATAATAGGTAATTGTGCAAAGTTCATTCCCCTCCGGATCTTCGTGAAGAAGAATATACATGTTGCCGGACGCCTTTACCTCGTCATTTCCGCAGTAAACCACCTTTCCCTGACTGTCAAAAAGTGTATACTCCTTCGTTTCCAGCTCATAATCCCAGCTCATATCATCAAGGCTAACTGTCTGCGTTACAAAAGTGGAGTTCGTCAACACAAAATATCCGTTTTCATTCGGTGCTGCATAGAATCCCATATATTCGCAAGGCACGATTTCTTCCTGTCTGTAGTTGATCGCTCCCCAGAGGCCATCCTTTTTAACAGGAATCACACCCCCAAATGCATAACCAAAGCTTTCATACTCATCAAGGGAAAATAATTCTGAAAATTCGATAAACTCTGTAGGATCTGCTCCTTCCTTTTCATCCGGCATCTCTGCTTTCATTTCTTCCGTGGCTGCTTCATTCTCCTTACCACTTTCGCCCTCTTCCGACACAGGCGTTTCCAGGGACTCCTCCTGCAAATCAGCTTCCTTGGTAGCTACCACTTTCTCCTGCGGCTGTTTTGGAATTGTCGCTATGCCAAAAATCACGCCACCTCCGAGCACTGCCGCCGCAGCCCCTATGATCATCTTGGTTTTCAGCGCCATCTTCCCCGCTTTCGCTGTCTGACCGTTCATTCCTTTCACTGCCCTATTTTGATCTGACAAATCCTGCAATCCGTTCTTCAATGCTTTCGGCATTTCTGTCACCTCGCAGGCTTCCGCTTCCATACCAAAGAAAAGTAACAGGAAAGGAGCAACAGCGTAAAGGCGTGTCCCCTTCTTCTCATGAAGGTCAACGACTGCTTCTTTAATTTTCCCCTTAGCACGGTTTAGATGTGACTTTACCGTGCTGACCGGAATGTTTAATTCCTTTGCAATCTCCTCCTGCTTTTGTTCATTGTAGTAAAATCCAATAACACATAAGCGCTGCATTTCTGACAGGCTGTCTATTATTTCTCGGATCAGTCTCTGCTTCTCCCGATCCTGCAAAACACTTTCCGGAATAAATTCCTCATCGTCAGCAATATTTTCAAAGAAGTTGCTCTCTTCCTCTGTACCTTCATTTAATAGGATCTCCTGACGATTCGCTTTCAAAAAAGCATAGCATTTTCGATTGGCAATGACTGCTGCCCAGCTCAAAAACTGTTCTGTTTCCCGTAACTGTAATATACTCCTGCTGATCTCCAGATAGGTTTCCTGCAGCATATCCATAGCACCTTCTTCATTTTTCATCACATGAATGATGCAGGTGTGCAGATATTGATAAGACAACTCATATATGCGGTTAAAGGCTTCTGTATTGCCTGCCTGATACTGTGCAACTGCTTCACATAATTCTTTTGGTGTTTTCATTTTCTCCCTCCATCAATGGTACTTTCAAAAGCCACGCTGTCCGGCTATAGAATGAACCGTCATTTCACAAATAGCTGTCGCATCTGTGCTCCTAATTCCATCCAGCTTACATCCCAATCCACATTTTTCTCTTCTTTATACTTCTGCAATAAATCAATCAGTTCATCGTTTTCATAATTGTAAGATTCATCCGGCTTATCTGCATCCGCAGAAGTACGAATACGAAAAGCCTTATCCTGAGAGAAATACCATCTTTCAGCACTGCCATCAGCTCGCTCTAAATAGGCAAATTCCAAATGAGAAAATGCATCATAGTAAAGCCAGAAACGATTTCCTTCCATTTGGTAGCTGACACGCATCACCTGCCCTTGATCATCCAGATTGGCCGTGACATGGCATGTAACCCCACTCATTTCCACATCCTTAGACTGCTCGTTTTGTGCATTACAGTTCTGAACAATGTTGTTGTATCGCTTCCTTATCTCAGTGACGTGCTGCTCCACTGCTTCCCCCGTAAGACGCTCTCCGAAAATCGGTGTTTGCGGACTGTTCTCATCATAGACAATGGTTACCTTCTGATCAGAAGTAACTTCTCTGTCGGGACTATAGGACATCTCAAAGGAATATGGTCCTGTATAGCTTCTTGCCACCAGAACTCCAATGCCGTAGTTCCAGTCTCCCAGGCCCTCGTCCACATAGTATTCCACCATTCCTTCTGCTCCGGTTAGGGTAATAATATCATCCAACGTATTTATACTGTCCTTATTTGAATTGAAAAGTTGTCTGAGAGGACCACAAATTTCATTTATCGTCTCACTCTCACCAACCATCATATAGTCAATGTCCCCATAGATCATTTCGCATGGAAATGCTCCTTCTTTATCATAAAACTTATCCGGCTCCCCCAGAAGCTCAATTACCTCTTCTTTTGTAAGTCCGAAAGCACGTGCTATTTCAGGGTTCATATAGTCGGGATCTATCTCCTCCTGCGCTTGCGCTTTTGCATCGTCCTGGTCTCCCTCTGTTTCGTTTACGCTCTCACTATCTGTCTGCGTTTTCCGTGAGGGTTCAGCGATTTTCTCCGCTTCCTCCCAAAGGTTTTCCATTTCCGGGCTTTCCAATGTTTCTTCTAAGTCTTTATCTAAGTCGTTCTTTTCTGCACCATCTATTACTGACAGGATCCCTTTTACTCCCAAAAAGCCCCCTGCCAACAAAAGAAGTACAACAGCGCCGCCTGCCACCAGCTTAACCGGAAATTTTTTACGGGGAATCTTTACCACCGTTTGGTTTTTGCATTCACCCCCTACCTTTGTGCCACAGTTTGGACAAAAAACCGCGTTTTCATTTAATGCCTGCCCACATTTACTACAAAACATATGTACCTCCCCTATTCACTCTCTATTTCCAACAATCTGTCATAGGCCTCGTCTATCGTGTCATAATAATCTGTAAAACTCGCATGTTGAAAAGGATCCGCTTCAATTTCACCGCTTCTCCCATCTTCTGTCAGCAACGGTTTCCCGAGTAATTCCATTGCTGATTCATTATACTCATCCAAAGAAATCTCGCTCATGTCGCCATTAGCTTCCATTTCATAAAAATGATTATCCCAAAAATCATAATAACCGGCAAAAAGGACTTTTACCTTTCCGTCCTTAACCGTAGCTAAATACTCGATTCCGGTGGCGGCTCCACATGAACCGTGGACATACCATCCCTTAATTTCATCAAGCCAGAACCCTCCTGTTCTTGCTGCCCAGAACCCGTCAGAAAAGATGTAGTTTTCCCCATCATATACATATAAATTCTTCCAACCATCTACCCCATAATCCAAATATTCTATTAAGCATAACTGCCTGTCCTCTCCTGCACGGCAAAAGGCATAAGAGCAAGAGTTTGCATCCTCCTTCGATGTTCCTGATACACTTTTTGAATGCTCCAGATAATATTTGTAGGCATCCACCATCATTTCATCACTGCCTTCGTACTCAGACTTCCACTTTTCCATCTGCTCCGGCAAATTAGTCGACAGATTGCGATAAGCCTTCATTGCATCCTGACCGCTTCTACCCTGCATAATCTTATTCCAACCTTCTATTGCCTTCTTTTTCAGATGTATATCTGTTATGGTTTTCTTGTCTAACCTGTCAGATTCTGTCAATTCAACACTATTCTCTTCACCTTCGGATTCCTCTGCTGTTGTCATATCACTCCGATACTCATTCAGACAACTCACCAGATCAATTTCTCTAAACCTTCTGCGCAGTAATTCTGTCAATTCATCCTCAGACATATTACTCATCACATCTATCTCACTCATAGATTTTTCTTTTGCGTTCACGATAATATAATCTAAAACTTCCATTCTGACTTCATCTATCTGCTTACTATCCAGCATAGAAAAATCAAACTCATTCAACAGCATTGGATTTCTCGCAACCACTGTTTCCTTAAATGCCAAAGCGCATTCATCTTTCTCCCCTTCATAATATTGGGCATTCCAAATTATGAATTCTTCCTGAGTCATGCTTCCCGCTTCCTGCAACGCAGAAATCTGACGTTTCAAATGTTTATAGTCAAATATACTTTCCTCATCATAGTCAGTTAACGTTACCAACGGTACGGAACGATAAAAGGTCTCTTCAGGCTGATTTCCACTCAAATCAGAAAAGTGAAAAATATTCATCTGATAATCTGTTTCATCAGGCTTAAGTTTCCCACCATATTGAATATCAAATATTTCATCTGCAAACGCTCTGTATTCTTCCTGATCCGCCTGATATTTCAGTGTAAGATTTCTTCCTTCATATGTAATTTCAGCCTCTTCCTTTTCGCTATTAATATAACCTATTTCATCCGATTCCTTACCGATAAGATAAAGGGTTACCAAGCTCTCATTCTCACGAACTGTAAGCAGTCCATCGCTCAACACATTAACTGCACCAACATCCCTGCAATCGCATTCAAACAGACTTCTTACTTCACCCTTTGACCAGGAAAGAAGCATTGCTTCATAGCTGTATGATGTCTGTCCATATACCATCAACATCGGCATTCCATCCGTGTTAATTATCATTTTCCCGTAACATTCTTCGTATTGATCTCTAACCTCATCTTTATAATATTCCAAATAGGCATCCAGAATCTTCTCAAATTTTTTATTACTGATTTTCCCTCCCCTGCTTCCACAACCGCTGATCATCACTGTAATGCTGATTATCAAAAAAAACAGTATCGTTCTTCTTTTCATATGGTTTCTCATAGCTTCTTTCTCTCCTTATCCGAAATCATTCCACACTTCTGTGCAATTCGATTTTGGCCTGTTCTACAATAATAGAGCCGCCTGCCTCTTTCCCTTCCAGTTTCACCTTTTGTCCTTTTCTCACAAACAGATAGTCTTTAAGAGCCTGCTTGCCGGTGGCAATCACCTGATAGCATTCTTCGTTCCCTTCCAGAATATAACTGCTGATATCCTGCTCCAGGGATACCTCCTCCTTTACAATTCCACTAAGCTGCAATCTTTCTCCTCCTTTTCTCCTTTTATATATATGGAGAACCATTTTCTTCAAAAGGTTGCAGTAATATTTTATTTTTTTAAAATTATGTACGAACTTTTGGATAGTATCACAAAAGACCAGAAAATACGGATATTTCGTATCTCTGGTCTTTGTAAGCAGATGACGGGAATCGAACCCGCCTCCTCAGCTTGGGAAGCTGATATTCTACCGATGAACTACATCTGCGCACTAAAATTCCTAATGCCTATTATAATTCATCTACATCAGAAAAGTCAACTTACTCCTCACAAAATCTTAATTCAAATTCATTTCGCAAACCGCAGTTTCCGATACCGGTTCACGCACGCCAAAATCTCCTGTTTTCTTGGTCTTGCCAGCGCAGCCGACACATCGCCGTGCTCAAAGAGACTCTCAAGACCGTCCCTATCAAGCTGCTGTTCCAGGAGTTCTCCGATCTGCTTTAAGTCCTTTCTGCCATCCAGAAGCTTTAACTGCACATATTTAAGAAGATAAGCCAAAGCTGCAGTCTGCTCGGTGTCCTTAAGCTGCTCCAGATAACGCAGCTCCACATTTTCTCTGGCAAGAAGAAGCTCGCTGGTTCCCATTGTCTTGATTTTGATCCGTTCTTCCTTTTTCAGCATCATATCGGGAATCGGACATCTTTTATCCTGATATACCGGAAAGGCTTCCTCCTCTCCTCCCATAACAGGATATGCGGATGCGGCTTCCTTCGCTTTCGATGTTATGTCAACCGGAATATACTCCTTCATCTGGATAATGGTATCTGCTACATGGAAATAAGAACCGGAGCTTCCGGCTACAATGACGGAAGAAACACCTCTGTCCCGATACAGGCTTTTAACCCTGCTGATAAAGGGGGTAATGGGCTCCTCCCCCGGTGTGATCACCTGCGCCATCAGCTGATCGCGAATCATAAAGTTCGTAGCAGAGGTATCCTCATCAATGAGCAGGAGTTTACTGCCACTCTCGATGCTCTCCATCAGGTTTGCTGCCTGGGAGGTGCTTCCGCTGGCATCCTCTGTGGAAAAGTGTACTGTGTCCTTCCCGTTCGGGAGATCCTTGATAAAAGGCGAAATATCCACTCCGGAAATGCTCCTGCCATCCTCCGCACGGAGCTTCCATGCCGAGGAATCGGTAATCACAAATTCCCTGCCATCACCTGATATATGATTGTAGACACCGTTTTGAAGTGCCTGCAGAATGGTTGATTTCCCGTGATAGCCACCTCCCACAAAGAGCGTGATTCCTTTCAGAATTCCCATTCCACTCATCTCCCCTTTATTGGGAAGCTTCATTGTAACCTTCAGGGATTCCGGTGACCTGAAGGGTACAGCCCCCTTCATGGGCTTTTCGGAAACGCCGCTTTCTCTTGGCAAAATCGAACCGTCTGCAATAAACGCACATAATCCCATTTCGGGGAGCTTTTGCCTGATATACTGCTGATCCTCACAAAGGCGGATTGCCTGCCCTGCCTTTTGGCGGTCAATCCTTGCATAAAAGAGGCTGTTTCTGACACAATCCGGAAGAATGGTAAACAACATCTTATCCAGTTCTCTTGCATTAATCGTACGCCCGTTTGCAGGAAAGCCTGCCTCAAACCGAAGAATCAGATCTCCGTTTTTGATTCGCATTGCCGTCCTCTCTAAGACCTGCTGCCCGCATCTTGATACGGTGAGCAGACCGCTTTTACCGGAGCCCTTTGCCTGAAAGCTCCCTCCCGAAATCCTGGCGGCAAACAGTCTTGTCAGGTGATCCTGCAGGGTCACCCTTTTTTCAAAGCTGTCATAAAGCTCTGCCGGAAAACCTGCTTTCTGTGCCTTGATATGCACGGATAATCTGGACGGTGATGCAAAGGGGTCCCCTTGCACATGGTCAACGGAAAGGACGTAATCCTGAAAATCATACTGTCCCTTGAGTTCCTTATATGCCGGGTACCCCTTATGATCAATACTTTTCAATTTATTTCGTAATTCAATTGCTGACTGCATCTTACATTCTCTCCGGTGCAGAGAAACCAAGAACATCAATACAGGTCTCCAGGATATCTCTGGTTAACATAAGTAATGCCACCCAGCCTGCTTTCTTTTCCTGATCCTCTTCTGACACGATTTTGGTCTCATGATAAAAACGGTTAAAGGCATTGGCAAGATCATAAATATAGGCACAAACCTTATGGGGCGCCGTCTCTGCATAAGCACTCTCCATCATGGCATTGAACTTGGCAATTTCCATCATCAGTGCCTTTTCTGCCTCGCTGCCTGCCTCCCTAATAGAAGCGTCATCCGGCAGGCCACCCTGTTCCTTTACCTTACTTAGTATGGATTTAATCCTCACGACGGTATACAGAATATACGGACCTGTATCTCCTTCAAAGGAAGTAAATTTATCAATGTCAAAAATGTAATCCTTGGATGCCTGATTGGAGAGATCTCCGTACTTGATTGCGGAAAGAGCAACCACCTTTGCAGTCTGCCTTGCCTCTTCCTCATCCACCTCACGGTTATCGGTGATCTTACGATACATCTCCTCATTGATTTCCTTGATCAGCATTTCAAGACGCATCACACCGCCTTCACGAGTCTTAAAGGGCTTTCCGTCCTTACCGTTCATGGTGCCGAATCCGATATGAAGGAGCTCTGTTTCCGGCTCCACCAGCTTTGTCTTTCTTGCACAGCGGAATACCTGCTCAAAATAAAGGTCCTGACGCTTATCTGTCAGGTAAATGAGCCGGTCAGGATGATACTCCCGCATACGCTCCATAATCGTTGCCAGATCCGTTGTATTATATAAGGATGCACCATCCGATTTCAGAATCATACAGGGAGGAATCTCCTTGGTATCCGTATCCTCCTTCACATCCACCACCAAAGCACCGTCACTGATATAGGCATAGCCCTCCTTTTTCATGTAATCCACCATGCCAGGGATTACATCATGAACGTCTGACTCACCCTTCCAAAGGTCAAAATCTACATTTAGATTTTCATAATTCTTCTTAAGATCCGCTACGGAAACTGCTATGATGTGATCCCAAAGAGCACGGTATCCTCTCACACCGCTCTGCAGCTTGAAGGTTGCTTCCATCGCACGCTCCTTGTAAGCAGCATCCTCCTTGGACTTTCCGCTTGCAGTCGGGTAGATCTCTTCCAGCTCTGAGATCGTAAAGGGAGCCTCCTTCGGATATTCTCCCTCATAGCTTTCATCAAAATATACCAATTCAGGCTGACGCTCCTGAAGCTCTGTAATAATGAGCCCCATCTGAAGCCCCCAGTCTCCCAAATGGATATCGCCAATCACATCATGACCTGCATATCTTGCAATTCTCTTAATACTTTCGCCGATAATTGCAGAACGAAGATGCCCTACATGAAGGGGCTTAGCCACATTGGGGCCACCATAATCAACAATGATCTTTGCAGGCTTTTCCGGCATTTCAAGACCAAACTTCTCAGTCTGTGTCATCTGCTTCAGATAATCCGAGACAAAGCTCTCCTTTACCTTCAAGTTAAGAAACCCCGGGGCAACAGCGCTTACCTCTAAGAACACCTCACTGCTCTCTAACTTTGCCGCAACCTCATTTGCAATCATGATGGGAGCCTTCTTGTACAGCTTGGCGCCTGCCATCGCACCATTACACTGATATTCACAAAGGTCAGGGCGGTTTGACAGCGTCACCTTGCCAAGCTCTCTGTCATAGCCTGCCGCCTCAAAAGCATTTTTCATTTCTTCCGAGATCAAATCCAGAAACTTTTTCATTTTTCCTCCATTCCGAAGCACTTCTCATTAACAGCTTCGTTCTTCCGGTTATTGGAAACTATTCCCTGTTTATATCTTTATTATCCTATCATTTTCATTGTCATTTCGCAAGCATCTTAGCTTCCTCTCTCTCTCCAATTTTGAGTAAATGCATCCGCAATAATCCTGCCTGTAAAGCTCATACTCCTTCGAAAGCTCTATTGACCTTTTGTATCCGTCCTTTTTCTTAAAGTCCGACGGCAGGAAGGCAACTCCCCACTCTTTTGAGAGCTGCTCGCCGATCTCATTGATTTTAGCCGCATTTTTTAGGGGGCTGATGGTCAGCGTAGTGGTAAAGTAATCCGCTTTTCGCGCCTTCGCCTGCCTTGCCGTCTCCCGAAGTCTCAGCTCATAGCATACAAAGCAGCGCTCTCCACCCTCCTTGCACTTCTCCAGACCTTTTACACTTTCAAAAAAGCTTTCCTTCTGATATTCTCCTTCCACGATCGCAATGGGATAAGCATCATCCTTCTTTTGATTGAATTCTCCAATCAGACGCTTTTGCTCCTCCACGCGCTTTCTATACTCAGCATCCTCAGTGATATTGGGGTTGTAATAAAACACTGTAATTCTGAAAAAGGGCCGCAAATATTCCAGCACATAGCTGCTGCAGGGTGCACAGCAGCTATGGAGAAACAACGTTTTTCCTTTATTCTCAGAAGCTCCCAGTAGCTTATCCAGTTCCTTAGCATAATTTCTATTCATTGCTTTTCCTACTCTTATTTTATCGGTTTCAAAAGAAATGCCTTTGCTCCATGGCTTTCAAGCTTCACAGTCAAGTTCTCTTCCGCCTGTACTTCCTGTCCGCTCCAGAGTTCTTTTCCTGAAATCTGATCGTAAATTTCAAGATCCACAAGAGGAATCTTTATTTCACTTTCCTTCTCTCCTGCGTTGAAGACTGCCACATACTGGCCGCCCCGTGCGCTCACGGCCGTCCACAGAATATGCTCCACACCATCGATCTCTTTTCTAAAGACTTGATGGGAGTGACGTGCATCCCTATGCATAGTAAGGATATCCCTGTTGGTGATCAGGCTCATGGTAAAATCGTCAAAGCCTGTCATCTCTCCGCCGATCATCAGTGGCGAGCGGAAGATACACCACAATGTCATCATGGTAATCTGTTCATTCTCCGTAAACTTTGTCCAGTCCTTCTCATCATAATCCTGACGAAGGGGGCCGATGGGAAGCATATCCGCATCCGGATAGTTTCCTGCTCCTGTGTGGGTACACCATCTCTCGGCACGGGAAAACATATCATACAAAAGCTCCCACTGATCCCAGAAATCATCCGTGATCCGCCACATATTTGCCGTCTGCTTGTATAACTCTGCCTTTTCCGGAAGGGCAGGTCCCGGGGAAAGGCTTAAGACCATATCTCTTCCGCAGGATTTCAGTGCATCACTCAGCATGATGAGCTCTGCTTCCTCATGAGGAAGCTCTCTTGCAATATCATCGCATTTGACGAAATCCACGCCCCAGGACGCATAAAGCTCAAACAGGCTGTCATAATAAGCTCTCGCCCCCTCCTTTTCAGGATCCAGACCATACATATCCGTATTCCAGTGACAGATACTTGCCGTCTTGGCAACTTCTCTTGCCGTTCTTTCCGTTCCCTTGATCTTACCGTTTTGATGTACTGCCTGTCTGGGAATTCCACGCATGATATGAATGCCGAACTTCAGTCCCAGGGAATGTACATATTCTGCAAGCGGTGCAAATCCCTTTCCGCCTGCTGATGAAGGGAAACGATTCGGTGCCGGAATCAATCTGGAATACTCATCCATACAAAGCTCGGTAAAGGGATGATATTCATGGGTTGTCGCCGTAGGCTCATACCACTGAATATCCACCACGATATATTCCCAACCGTATTCCTTTAAATATTTCGCCATAAAATCAGCGTTTTTCTTCACAGTCTCCTCTGTGACCGATGCGCCGTAGCAGTCCCAGCTGTTCCACCCCATCGGTGCCGTCTTTTCCTTCATCAGCATTTTCTTAACCTCCCACTTTCTATTTTCCTCATAAAGTTTTTCAGAATAAAGAGCCCGCTCGCGGACTCTTGCGCCGAGCGCGGTCGCGAAAGCGACATCATGACAAGGTCTTTCCAATAAAGTGAAAAAGGCTGAAAGAAACCCTTCAGCCTTTTGTTACATCCTGTTTGTCAGGTTCAATATGAGTTTAGCCTTTCACTGCCCCCTGTGTCAAGCCATCTACAATACTGTTACTAAAACAGCAGTAAACAACGATCGTGGGGATAATTGCAATAACAATTGCCGCAAACATCTGAGAATAGTTCGTATTATAAGGTCCTACAAACTTTGACAGAGATACCGGCAGTGTCTTTTTGGTGTCATCAGAAATAAATACCATTGCAAGCAACAATTCATTCCAGTTCGCAACAAAGCTCATAAGACCTGTTACAAACAATCCAGTCTTGGAAAGCGGGAATGCAATGTGTGTAAATATCTTGTAGATGGAACAGCCGTCAATACATGCAGACTCGAAAAGTTCATTGGGCAGGCCCTTAAAGAATCCTGTCATAATAAAAATAGTCAGCGGTAAAGACAATGTCAAATAAGGAAGGATCAACCCCAAAAGACTGTTTGTCAAGCCCATCTTCGCAAATCTGGTGAATAACGGGATCAAAATACAGTGTACCGGTATCATCATTCCCGTCAGGAAATAGGTCATCATCACATTGGAAAATTTCCATCTCAATCTTCCGATAGCAAAAGCTGCCATGGAACCGATCAACAGACACAATACCAGGGTGACACAACAGACAATAGCGGAATTCAGGGTTGCAACACCAAGCTTTCCGGCCGTCCATGCAAAGGTATAGTTTTCAATCATCAGTTTCTCGGGCATAGACCAGGGTGATACAAACAACGTCTTATCATCCTTTACGGAAACGAAAATAACCCACAACAACGGAAGGATGTAGATTACTGCCAGAATTGACAGAAAAATGTAGATAAGCGTTTTCACAACTGCGCTGCTTTTATTATGATTCTTTACTGTTTTACTCAATTCTGCCACCTCCCTACATCTCGTAATTTTCAATTTTGACAAACTTGTTTATAATGAATGTCACAATCAAGCAAAGCACCAGGAGCACCGTACCGATTGCACTTGCATACCCGTATTTAAAGAACTTAAAGCCCTGCTGATACAAGTGTGTGGCAAGTACCTCTGTCTGATGGTTCGGTCCACCCTCAGTCATGTTAAAGATCAGATCAAAAAACTTCAGGGATCCAATTGCATTGAGTGACATTGCCGTTGCCATCATAGGTCTGATCAGAGGCAGGGTGATATGTCTGAAAGCCTGCACCTTTGTACAGCCGTCTATGTAGGATGCTTCATACAGAGAAGTACTGATACCTGATATCTGTGCCATGTACAACATCATGGATTGACCTACATACTGCCAAAGTGATACAGATGCAATTACCCACATGGGAAGAATGATAAACCCTTTGGTATCCATCAGCCACAGCGGTCCTTCTATGCCAAACTGTGCCAGAACCTGGTTGATACCCAGCTTCGGTGTGAAAATAAACATCCACAAAAGACCAAGTGCTGCCGATGACAATACACATGGCAGATAGTATACATTTTTAAAGAAATTACGACCCTTTTTTATATTGGTTAACAGGGCTGCCAGAATCAAACCGGCAATCAACTGCGTCACTACGGAGAAAATCAGGAAGAACAGGGAATTCTTGAATGCGATCTTCATGGTTTTGTCTGCAGTAAACAGCTGCCTGTAATTCTCAAATCCAATAAATACCGGCTTTGTCAAGGCATTATAATCGCAAAGAGAATAATAAACCGACTGACAAATCGGAATAAACAATACAAATGTAAATAACAGAAATGCCGGGGCTACAAATAGGATTATCGCCTTTTTGTCTCTTAATAATTTGTCCATGTACACCTCCGAAGTTTTAGAAAAATGCGGGATTGGATTTCTCCAATCCCGCAATAAGAATTACTAATATGTTATTAATATGTTACTTATTTGTTCCAAACGTTGTTCTCGTAGAAATCTTCTACTGTCTGAAGTCCTTCTTCTACAGGAGTTCCCAGATAGATGGAAACCATAGCATCATCAAATGTTGAACCAGCTTCTGTGGAAGCAAGGGATTCGTTGTAGAAACCGAATGTAGACTTAGCATTTCCGAATACATCCATTACGTAAGCCAGCTGTGCAGGAGCCTTAGAAGCATCATACTCAACCTTGGTTACAGGAATCTTACCACCAACTTCTGCGGTATACTTCTGAGCAGTGTCATCTGTGAAGTACTTCATGAATGCGATTACTGCTTCAGGACTCTTTGTAGTTGCGCTCATTGCAAGGCTGTCAGACTTAGCAATAACTCTGCCGTCTGTTCCGGGGAATGCGAACACACCACATTTCTCCTCGAATGCAGGGTTAGAACCGTTGATCTGAGCAATTGCCCAAGAACCCTGGATCAGCATAGCTGCTTCTTCATTGTAGAAGTTTGCTGTAGCTACATCGTTTGTATCGCCTGCTGCTGTAGGCTGGAAATACTTAGAGATTTCAACCATCTTGTTTGCAGCACTTACAACATTTGCATCAAGCCAGGAAGCTGTTCCGCCGTTCAGTGCATCCAGATCTACGCCTTCACTGTCGCAAAGGTAACCAGCTAACATGGATAAGCACCATGCAGTACCTGCGGAAATTGTGAGCGGTGTATAACCTGCATCCTGCAGCTTCTGGCATGCATCTAACATTCCATCCCAGTCTGTAGGCATTTCTGTAATGCCTGCTGTTGCAAACATTTCTGTGTTATAAAATACGCAAGCTGCTGCAATATTTAACGGTACTGCATAGATCTTGCCATCGTAGGTCTGCTGTGAGAAAGCACCCTCACCACCGTTGAAGGTATCCATCCATCCATCAGCCTTCAGATAATCTGTTAAGTCTGCTGCAACACCGGGATCAACATATACATCCAGGTTCGGTCCGGGGCTGACGATGAAGCAGTCAGGTGTTTCGCCTGCAGCAACCAGTGCATTTAACTTAGAATAGTACTCTTCCAGATTGGTTGTGATCGGTGTTACATGATAAACACCTTCATAATCCTTGTTGAATCTGTCAACTGTTTCCTTATAGCCCTTAGAAATAAGGTCTTCTGTTGCATCAAGATCATCCCAGAACATCCATGTGATCTCCTGAACTTCACCTGATGCTGCAGGTGCAGCTTCTCCAGTGCTCTCGGATTTCTCCGTTGCTGCTGTTGATTCAGTTGCTGTTGACTCTGTTGTGGTCTCTGTCTTGCCGCCACATCCTACTAATAAGGATGCTACCATAGCTACAGAAAGAATTACTGATAACAATTTCTTTTTCATAGTTTACCTCCCTTATCAATTTGTTTAATAGCAATTCCATAGTTGTAGTATAGCAACCCGTCATCCTTATCTCTATAAAATAATTGCTTTTTGTATTCTAATTCTTGCTATTTTTATTGTTCCTTTTTTTGCTTTTTTCACTTCAATTCATGCATTAATCTTATTTTACATGTGTAATATGTACATTTTTCATCCATTCTTTCTTTTTATTATATACATTTTGCAAACTTGATGCTAAAATAATAGCATCGTAACACAAAATCATAAAAAGCAAAAATAGCAACTTTCGCGTTTTTTTGGAGGCATTATGATTGAGATTCTGAACGGCATTCATGAAACCGTAAATTTTAAAGAAGATACGAACTTAAGATTATTCAATAATGACGAGGCTGAGAACTATCCCAAGCACTGGCATGCTCCTCTGGAGATTATCATGCCCACTCTGAATTCCTATTGGGCCGACTGCAGCAACATTTCCTATGAACTCCGGGAAGGAGACATTCTCATCATCAATCCCGGTGTCATTCACAGTCTGAGGGCTCCATCGGTGGGGAAACGCTTTATTTTTCAGGCAGACTACTCCATTCTTCGACGTATCAAGGAGCTGGAGACCACCTTGTCCACCATTGCCCCTGCATTCCTCATCACGCCCGAGGATGCTCCTGTCGGCCACGCACATGTGCAGAAGCTGATGTATGCAATTGCGGATGAATATTTTTCCGATGCTCCTATGTCGGAGGCATCCGTCTATGCAAAACTGATAGAAATTTTCGTATGCATCGGACGGGAATGCTCACCGACCAGGAGTTTTTCAGTGAATACTTCTAAGCGTAAAGAATATACTGAGAAATTTGCTTTTATCTGTGAGTACATCAACGAGCACTGCACCGAGAACATTTCCCTCGATGAAGCAGCCCGGATTGCCGGCTTCAGTAAATATCACTTCAGCCGGCTGTTTAAATGCTACACCAATGTATCGTACTATAAATATGTCAACCAGAAACGAATTGCTTACGCAGAAAACCTGCTGATCGACCCTGCCTTAAGCGTCACGGAGGTGGCATTACAGTCCGGTTTTGACAGCCTGTCTTCCTTCATCCGGATGTTTAAAATCGTCAAGGGCGTTACCCCTACCGAATTTAAGAACATGTACGACCCTTGATCCGGTTATTTTTTCAAGGGACTCTTTCTGTATATGATATCATCTCTTCCGGGTCCGTTGGAAACCATCGTGATGGGATACCCAATCTGTTCCTCAATGAATTCCACGTACTTGCGGCAGTTTTCCGGAAGCTCCTCATACTTCTTGATGCCACGGATTTCGCATTTCCATCCCGGGAACGTCTTCAGCACCGGTTTTGCCTTTTCCAGCTTACAGGTAACAGGGAAATCAGTGGTCACTTCACCATCAATTTCATAACCTACGCACACAGGGATTTCATCAAGATACCCCAGAACATCCAGCACCGTAAATGCCACATCCGTTGTTCCCTGCAGTCTGCAGCCATACTTGGATGCCACACAGTCAAACCAACCCATACGTCTGGGACGACCCGTTGTTGCACCATATTCACCGCCGTCACCGCCGCGACGACGAAGCTCATCTGCCTCTTCTCCGAAGATTTCCGAAACAAAGGCTCCTGCGCCCACCGCTGAGGAGTATGCCTTACATACGGTTACAATCTCCTTAATCTCGTAAGGAGGAATACCGGCGCCGATTGCGCCATAAGCTGCCAGAGTTGAAGATGAAGTAACCATCGGATAAATACCATGATCCGGATCCTTCAGGGTTCCCAGCTGTCCCTCCAGCAGAATCGTCTTTCCTTCCTTTATTGCCTTGTCAAGAAATGCCGACACATCACACACAAACGGCTTTACCATGTCTCTGTATTCATGCAGTGTTTCAAGAAGCTGTGCAGGGTCAATGAGCGGTTTATGGTACATGTGCTCCAATAAGACATTTTTCTGTTCACACACTCTTTCCACCTTTTCCTTCAAGGTATCCTCGTCAAAAAGCTCGCTTACCTGGAACCCAATCTTTGCATATTTATCTGAATAAAACGGAGCAATACCTGATTTGGTAGAACCAAAGGATTTTCCGCCAAGCCGCTCCTCCTCATACTGATCAAAAAGAATATGATAAGGCATAACGATCTGGGCTCTGTCAGAAATCAGGATCTTCGGCATCGGTACATTTCTATCCGTAATTGAGCTGATCTCCTTCATCAGCACAGGTATATTCAAGGCAACACCATTCCCGATGATGCTGGTCGTATGACCATAAAACACACCGGAAGGAAGCGTGTGAAGTGCAAACTTACCATAATTGTTTACAATTGTATGTCCTGCATTGGCTCCCCCCTGAAAACGAATGATAATATCCGCCTGCTGAGCCAGCATATCCGTAATCTTACCTTTTCCCTCGTCGCCCCAATTAGCGCCCACTACTGCTTTAACCATTTTTCGTCCTCCTGTTGTGATAATCCGTACAACATAAAAAGCAGGTGTAAAAACCTGCTTTTTATTGTCAGCTTCTTACTTAGTAATTATACAGCAAGCATAATCATAAGTAAATTCAATATTATTTATGTGTATTATAAGTACAAATTATATCAAATAAGCAATTACAAAAACATATCCTTTTCACTGAAGAAGTGTGCACCGGAATCCTCAAGTACTTTCTGTGCCTTTTCAAGGTCTGAAGGCTTAATGGCGATCGCCGCCTCATCCGTTGTGGTACACAAGGCATACATATATTCTATATTGATTCCGGCATGATAAAGGGTGTGCAGTACCTGCTGCAGACCTCCCACTCTGTGAGGAAGTGTCACTGCAACAATATCGCTTAAGGTTGCGGAAAATCCGTTTTCCTTAAGAGCCTTTCTTCCCTTTTCCGGATCATTTACCAGAAGCCGCAGCATTCCGTATTCACTGGTATCTGCAAGGCTTAAGGAAATAATATTGATATTTTCCTCCTTCAAAAGGTTCAGGACATCCTCCAGTCTTCCTTCTCTGTTTTCCAAAAAAACCGATAACTGCTTCATTGTCATAGTTCCACCCCTTTCTCTACACCAATTTTCTCTTATCAATCACATGCACTGCCTTACCCATGCTTCTCTCAATGGACTTAGGCTCTACCAGTTTCACTTTAACAGCCAGTCCGATTGCCTGCTGGATTGCATGTGCAATCTTCTTCGTCAGGTTTTCAAGCTCTTTGATCTCATCCGAGAAGAACCGCTCCTCCACCTCAACCTGCACCTCAAGCGTATCCAGATTGTTCACCCGGTCTACAATCATCATGTAGTGCGGTGTTGTTCCGCCCATTTCAAGGAGTGCAGCCTCAACCTGGGAAGGAAATACATTGACACCGCGTATGATCAGCATGTCATCGGAACGTCCTTTGAACCGGCTGATTCTGGCAGTCGTTCTTCCACACTCACATTTGTCATAGCTGATGCTGGTAAGATCCTTGGTCCTGTAACGGATCAGGGGAAGACCTTCCTTCGTCAGTGTGGTAAATACCAGTTCCCCTGTCTGCCCTGCTTCGATGGGACGTAGGGTTTCCGGATCGATAATTTCCGGCAGGAAATGATCTTCAAACACATGAAGTCCCTTGTGATACTTGCAGTCACAGGCAACACCGGGGCCCATAACCTCAGAAAGGCCGTAAATATCATGGGCGCTGATATGCAGCTTATCCTCTATCTGCAGGCGCATCTGCTCTGTCCAGGGCTCAGCACCGCAAATTGCCGCTTTCAGCTTAATGTTGGGAATATCTCCGTTTGCCTCCAGGGTTTCCGCAATATGCAGCAGATAGGAAGGCGTACACGCAATAGCAGTCACACCAAAGTCAATCATCATGGTCGTCAGCTTTTTGGTATTCCCGGTAGACATGGGAACTACCGTTGCTCCCAGGTGCTCCGCACCGTAGTGTGCTCCCAGACCTCCTGTAAAAAGGCCATAGCCATAAGCCACCTGAATCGTGTCCCCTCTGGTAACACCTGCCATGGTGAGCGCTCTTGCAACGCACTCAGACCAGACATCAATATCGCGTCTGGTATAGCCTACTACCGTCGCCTTGCCGGTGGTTCCGCTGGACGCGTGAATACGAACGATCTCCGATTGGGGAGCTGCAAACAACCCGAAAGGATAGGTGTCTCTCAGATCATCCTTGGTGGTATAAGGAAGCTTATCAATATCCTCGATCCCCTGAATATCTCCGGGTTCGATTCCCACTTCCTGCATCTTCTTTCGATAATATTCCACATTGTGATAAACTCTGTTTACCACCTTTACCAACCGCTTGCTCTGTAAATCCGCAAGCTCATCCCTGCTCATACATTCTTTTGTTTCATTCCAAATCAATTTTGTGCCCCTCCTGCTATACTATTATAATTGATACCCTGCCTCAAATGCCTTAAGGTTAATTTCAACCGTCTTTGCCGGAACGGTCGCCTCAATTACCTTCAGCCAGTCCTCCTTGGCAAAATCCATTCTCTTTGCCGCAACGCCGATGATAATGGTGTTAAACACCCTGGCATTGCCGATCTCAAGCGCTTTCTTCTGTGCATCCACAACCACAACATTATGCTTTTCCTTTAAAGTCTCTATGATGTTTTCCGGATACTTGGCTAGTCCGATTGCCACCGGCATGGGATCCATCCTCTGATCATTAACAATCAAAACACCATCCTTTTTGAGAAAATGTGCATAGCGCAGAGCCTCCAGCTTTTCAAAGGCAATCAGCACATCCGCGCAGCCTTCCTCCACGATAGGCTCTGCCACCTTCTCGCCGTAACGCACATAAGTCACTACGCTTCCGCCACGCTGAGCCATACCGTGCACTTCAGAAATTTTCACGTCATACCCCGCCTGTCTTGTGATTCCGCCTAAAATACGGCTGGTAAGCAGGGTACCCTGTCCGCCCACGCCGACAATCATAATATTCTTCGTTTCCATCCGCGAATCCTCCCTACTTATTTTCCACCAGGCTTATTGCCCCGAATTTACACTTTTTCATACAAAGACCACAGCCGTTGCACATAACCGGATCAATCTGCGCCGTTCCGTCTTCTGCCTTATGAATTGCCGGGCAACCATCTGCAAGACACATGCCGCATTTTTTACATTTCTCGGTATCCACCACACACTTTCCTTTGGGAACAAAGGTTTTCAGCAGTGCGCACTGGGATTTGGTGATAATGACAGACACCTCTTCCCGCTGTGTCTCGGTCTTCACCAGTCTCTCAATTTCATCGGTATCGAAAGCATCCACCTCATAGACATGTTCAATCCCCATCGCCTTACAAAGCTTATAAAGGTTGATCATGTAGGTGGTATCTCCCATCAATGTCTTTCCGGTTGCCGCATGATCCTGATGGCCTGTCATTCCGGTAGTTGAATTATCCAGAATGATCACGGTACCCGTTGCCTTGTTATAAACCATGTTCATCAAGGAGTTGACACCCGTATGTAAAAAGGTAGAGTCTCCGATCACTGCCACCCAGTTCTTGACATAGTCCTTTCCCTTAGCCTTTTCCATACCATGAAGGTTGGAAATGCTGGCTCCCATGCAGACAGTGGTATCCACCACACCAAGAGGAGCAACTGCTCCCAGCGTATAACATCCGATATCACCGGAGGCATGGATCTTCAGCTTCTTCAAAACAGAATATACACTTCTGTGCGGACAGCCCGGACACAAAATAGGAGGTCTTGCCGGCACCTGTGCAGGTTCCTGCGCGGTAATCTCCTGCCCTAAGATTGCTTTCCGCAGCATATTGGCACTGTACTCACCCTGCACAGTAAATATTTCTTTGCCGATTGCCTTAATGCCCCAGGATTTTACCTGTTCTTCAATAACCGGCTCCAATTCCTCCACAATATAAAGTTTTTCTACCTTGGAAGCAAATTCCCCGATCAGCTTTCTCGGAAGAGGATGCACCAGACCAAGCTTCAATACAGAAGCCTCCGGTAATGCTTCCTTCACATACTGATAAGGAATACCGCTTGTGATCACACCGATTTTTGTATCACGATACTCCACTTTATTGATGTCCAGCGTACAGGCATCTTCAGCCATTCTCTTGAGGCGATCCTCCACTACCAGATGACGCTTGATGGCATTGCCGGGCATCATGACATTTTTGGCAATATTTCTTTCATATGGCTTATCCTCCGGTACTACTCTCTCCTCCAGATGAACAAGTCCCTGGGAATGGGCCAGCCTGGTGGTCTCCCTCACCATGATCGGTGTATCATATTCCTCTGAAAGCTCAAAGGCTCTCTTCATAAACACTCTTGCTTCTTCACTGTCTGAAGGCTCAATCACAGGAACCATGGCAGCCCTGGCCACCATACGGGAATCCTGTTCATTTTGGGAGCTGTAAATTCCCGGGTCATCCGCTGCCACCAAAACCAGACCGCCGTTTACTCCGCTGTAGGAAATCGTATAGAGCGGATCTGACGCCACATTTACACCGACATGCTTCATAGATACCAGTGCACGTACACCACTGATTGACGCACCGATTGCCACCTCCATAGCCACCTTTTCATTTGGTGACCACTCAGCATAAACCTCATCCTTATATTTAACCAGATTCTCACTGATTTCTGTGCTGGGCGTTCCCGGATAGGCCGCAGATACCTTTACGCCTGCTTCATAGGCTCCTCTGGCAAGAGCAGCATTTCCCAGCATCACTACCGTTGATCCTGCACATTCTTTACTCAAAACTCTTCCACCTTTCTTATTTCCTAGTATTTTTCATATACTTCTATGTCACTGGTTATAATCATATCATAGATTTCTTTTCAAAGGAAAGGAATTGTGCTAAGATAGTCATAGTAGCAAAATTGATCGGCTCCTTTTTATGCAAAATGCACAATAATTTTTAAGAGCAGATTTATTAAGGACAACTTCAGCAAGCACAAATTCATTAAGCAC
>JAUNDN010000030.1 GCA_030526045.1 Bacillota bacterium
ACCTTGAAATGACGGAGTCAGAGTCCGTTGCCTTACCGTTTGGCGATAGCCCTATATCAATCACTTTGGTATTATACATGATAATCAAATAGTTGACAAGAGGATTTTTTAAAAATTTATCAGAAAAATTGTTCCTTTTTTAATACAATTTCCATCAAGTTTGTTACTTTTTTGACAGGCTGTTTTTTTTTCAGTACTTCCCGTTTTTCGGCAAAAAAATGTTTTCATTCCTTTGAAAATCTGCTATCGTTTAAATGTGAAAGCGTTTACATACAAGTTGTACTGTATTTGTAGGAGGTTCTATTTATGAGGTATTTCTTTAAAGGTAAAATCGAAAAGAAGGATAACATTTTTTCTATCCGCATTCCTTTCAACATTTGGGAAGTATGCAAACAGCGTGATGTAATCAGTGCTGATCTGGTACTTGACAATAAAATTATAGAATGCGAACTGCTTCCGGAAGAAAAGGGAAATTACAAGATTCATTTACAAGAAGAGGATGTTTCTCATATTGATATCAATCAGGAACACAAGATTCTTCTTCATATTACAGGAAGTCTGATTCAGATGGATCAGAACAGTCCTTATAGCTTCGATCACCCAATTCGTAAAATCGATCATATTGATGTCATCATCCAGCCCGAGGACGGGTTATGCGGTCAGACCTGTGTTGCAATGCTGGCAGGAGTAACCATTGCGGAAGTCATCAGCGTTATGGACTGCCGCGAGTGGCAGGCTACCATGGGGCGTGTTATATCTGCTCTCAACTATTATGGCATTGACCACAGCGATGTCATCATGTATACAGAAGGTCAGGAAGCAACTCTTCCCAAGTGCTGTATTATGATGGAAAAGATGGGACGTTATTGTCATTATCTTGTTCATTATGACGGTAAGTTCTACGATTCCAATCTTGGTGTTTTTGCAGAATATGACATGAGCAAGCTCCTTGGTTATCTCGAAATAAAGGTTGACTAATTAATTAATAGTAACAGCACAAACCCCCGGTCACATCAGACCGGGGGTTCTTTATCAAAATCAATTAGGAGGTTGTTGTTTACTATTTACACTTCAAAGATCAGATCGCCATAAGTAGGCACAGGCCATACCTTCTTGTCTACCAGCATTTCAGCCTCATCAACCGGTGCTCTGAGTTCATCCATGGCAACCTTAACAACATCTTTGTAATAGAATGCCTGTTCCTTTGCATCCTCCAGCGTACCTGCCTTTGCTTCTGCCTCTTCCAGCTTTGTAAGTGCAGCCTTCATGACAGTCAGCTTTTCGGAAACTTCCTTTAAAAGGTCTGTCTGAGCTGATGCATCGGCACCAGCCTCCTTTACTGCAATGACAGTATCAGCAAGAGATTTGGTATATTTTACAACAGCAGGAATATACTGCTTGGATGCCATATCAATCATGGTAAGCGCTTCAATGTTAATACTCTTTGCATAGGTCTCATAAAGTACCTCTGCGCGGGATTCAAGCTCTGCCTCGGTGAAGATACCGAATCTTTCAAACAGCTTAACTGCTTTGTCTGTCGTCAGTGTATCAACTGCCTCAATCATGGATTTAATATTAGGAAGACCTCTTCTTTCTGCCTCAACAACCCATTCATCGGAATAACCGTTTCCATTGAAGATGATTCTCTGATGATCTGTTAAATATTTCTTGATCAGATCATGTACTGCTACATCAAAATCATCTGCCTTTTCAAGGATATCTGCTGCTTCACAGAATGCTTCTGCGACAATCGCATTCAATGTTGTGTTCGGGCTTGCAATGGAATCGGAAGAACCAACCATACGGAATTCAAACTTATTACCTGTAAAAGCAAAGGGTGAAGTTCTGTTTCTGTCTGTTGCGTCCTTTGCCAGGTCAGGAAGTGTAGAAACACCCGTCATGAGCTTTCCACCCTCCAGACAATGGGATGCTTCGCCAGTCTCAACCAACTGTTTTACCACATCTTCAAGCTGTTCGCCAAGGAACATGGAAATAATTGCCGGAGGCGCCTCGTTTGCTCCGAGTCTGTGATCATTACCTACATCAGATGCGCTCTGACGAAGAAGGTCCGCATGAACATCAACTGCCTTAATGATGCAGGCAAGCACTAGCAGGAACTGGATGTTTTCATTGGGTGTATCACCGGGATCAAGAAGGTTTACGCCATTGTCAGTTGTCAATGACCAGTTGTTATGCTTACCGGAGCCATTCACACCCGCAAAGGGTTTCTCATGAAGCAGGCAGGTAAGTCCGTGACGACCTGCGACCTTTTTCATGGTTTCCATAACCAGCTGGTTGTGGTCTACTGCAATATTGGCTGTCTCATAAATAGGCGCCAGCTCATGCTGTGCAGGGGCGACCTCGTTATGCTGGGTTTTTGCAGTAACTCCCAACTTCCAGAGCTCAATATTCAAATCCTTCATATATGCGCCGATACGCTCACGGATTGTACCAAAATAATGATCTTCCATCTCCTGTCCTTTCGGAGCGGGAGCCCCAAACAATGTGCGGCCGGCAAAAATCAAATCAGGTCTCTTCAAATATTTCTCCCTGTCTACCAGGAAATATTCCTGTTCAGGTCCTACACTAGCAACGACCTTCGTTGCCTCTGTGTTGCCAAAAAGACGAACGATACGGACAGCCTGCTCGCTGACTGCCTCCATGGAACGAAGCAGAGGTGTTTTCTTGTCAAGTGCTTCACCCTTGTAAGAACAAAAAGCGGTAGGAATACAAAGAATCACTCCTGTAGCATCTTCCTTCAGAAACGCAGGAGACGTGATGTCCCATGCCGTATAACCTCTTGCCTCAAACGTAGCTCGAAGACCACCTGAAGGGAAGGAGGACGCATCCGGTTCACCCTTAATCAGCTCTTTGCCGGAAAACTCCATGATCATCTTACCACTTTCATCAGGATGGGAAACAAATGAATCATGTTTTTCTGCAGTAATGCCGGTAAGAGGCTGAAACCAATGGGTATAGTGGGTTGCACCATTTTCCACTGCCCAGTCTTTCATTGCCTTGGCAACCACATCTGCTGCAGCAAGTGACAACTCGCCACCCTTATCCATCACTGCTTTTACTTCCTTGTACACGTTCTTGGGCAAACGTTCTCTCATCTTTCCAAGAGTAAACACATTCTGTCCAAAAATCTCCTCAACATTTAACATTTCACTCATACTCTCTTCCTCCTTATTTTTTATATGAAATCTCTTCCACAGATTAAAAACAAAGAATGTCACTTTCGCATTATTGAAAACCAACAATACAAAAAGGCGTTACACTACCAGTGTAAACGCCTTCGTTCATTCTTTATCTTATTCATTTATTTGAGGTGTTCCCCTCTATAGTTCATTACAATACAACAATTTTTTTAAAATTGCAACCCCAAATTTAAAAAATTTATACCTCAAAGAGTAAATCCGCATAAGTAGGGAACGGCCAGTATTCCTTATCCACCAGTTTCTCAAGCTCATCTGCAGGCTTTCGCAGCGCGCTCATAGCCTTAATTACCTTGTCATGGTAATAAAATGCCTGCTCTTTTCCTCTTTCCATGGAGGACGCTTCCTTTTCCACCTCCTGCAAATAAACCGCTGCCTTCTTTGTCTGCGTCAGCTTTTCTGTCACATCGCTTAATAGCTGCGTTGGAACAGTTGCATCTGCACCTGCCGCATGAATTGCCATTGCTGTATCTGCAAGGGACTTACTAAATTTCATGACAGCCGGAATAATCTGCTTATCTGCCATATCAATCATGGTAAGTGCTTCAATATTGATGGTCTTTGCATAGGTTTCGTACAGAACCTCTGCACGGGAGCGGAGCTCTGCTTCCGTAAAAATTCCGAACTTTTCAAACAAATTAATTGCCTTTTTCGTGGTAAGTGCATCTACCGCCTCCACCATGGAGGGTATATTAGGGAGCCCTCTTCTTGCCGCTTCCTCCTCCCACTCGGGGGCATAGCCATTTCCGTTAAAAATAATTCTCTGATGCTTTGTCATGTATTCCTTGATCAGATCATGCACTGCAAGGTCAAAATCCTCTGCCGCCTCCAGTCTGTCTGCCGCTTCGCAAAACGCTTCTGCAACAATGGCATTCAACGTCGTATTGGGACTTCCGATAGAGTCTTCACTTCCCACCATACGAAATTCAAATTTGTTTCCGGTAAAGGCAAAGGGCGAAGTACGGTTACGATCTGTAGCATCCTTTACAAAATCCGGAAGCGTAGATACTCCTGTTCTGAGGACACCGCCCTCCTTCAATGAATCTGCCTTTCCGGTCTCTACCAGCTGCTCTACCACATCCTCCAGCTGTTCCCCCAAGAAAATGGAAATAATGGCAGGAGGTGCTTCATAGCCTCCCAGTCTATGATCGTTTCCAACATTAGATGCGCTCTGCCTTAAAAGATCTGCATGGGTATCAACTGCCTTCATTATGCAGGCAAGTACCAGCAAAAACTGTATATTTTCATTAGGTGTCTGCCCCGGCTCCAAAAGATTCATTCCATTATCCGTGGTAATCGACCAGTTATTGTGTTTACCGGATCCGTTCACTCCGGCAAAAGGTTTCTCATGAAGCATACAACGCAGACCATGTTTTCCTGCCACACGTTTTAGGGTTTCCATCACAAGCTGGTTGTGATCGACAGCTACATTGGCAGACTCATAAATGGGAGCCAGCTCATGCTGCGCAGGTGCCGCTTCATTATGCTGCGTTTTTGCTGTCACACCCAATTTCCATAACTCAACATTTACATCATGCATGTATGCGCCGATACGTTCTCTGATTACACCAAAATAATGGTCATCCATTTCCTGTCCTTTGGGCGCCGGTGCTCCAAACAGGGTTCTGCCGGAAAAAATAATATCTTCCCTCTGCAGTGCTTTTTTCTGATCTACAATAAAATATTCCTGCTCTGCCCCTACTGAAGGAATTACTTTTTTCGCTTCCGTATTTCCAAACAGACGAACAATTCTTACCGCCTGCTTGCTCAGTGCCTCCATGGAACGCAGAAGCGGTGTTTTTTTATCCAGAGCTTCTCCCTTGTATGAACAGAAAGCGGTAGGGATACAAAGGGTCGGTCCCGTTGCCGTTTCTTTTATGAATGCCGGTGAGGTTATATCCCATGTGGTATATCCTCTCGCCTCAAAAGTGGCACGCAGGCCACCTGACGGGAAGGAGGATGCATCCGGTTCTCCTTTAATCAGTTCCTTTCCGGAAAACTCCATCAGCATTTTTCCATTTTCATCAGGATGGGTCACAAAAGAATCATGCTTTTCTGCGGTAATTCCGGTAAGTGGCTGAAACCAATGGGTATAATGAGTCGCCCCATTCTCTACCGCCCAGTCCTTCATAGCCTTTGCCACCACATCGGCAGCAGCAAGCGTCAATTCTCCGCCCTCTTCCATAATCCTGATTACTTCCTTGTATACGTTTTTTGGCAGACGCTCCCTCATCGTCGCTCTCGTAAATACCTTACTGCCAAACAACTCTTCCACACCGATTACTTCACTCATCCTACTTCCTCCCTTAGTCTGTCTGAAATCTGCTTTTTACTTTGTCTTCTGCACACGGAGTAAATCAAACTGATTTGCCTGCCCGCTAAGCTCCACGTATAGAATTTGCTGCGGATGGGGAGCGCTTTCCACCACTTCTCCCTCCTGCGTTTTCATAGAGAGTACCTTCACTCCCACGTTTCTGCCATCAGGCTTCATAATTTCAATTTCGTCTCCCACGCAGAACTTATTTCTCTGTTCTATCTTTACCGTAGAATACTTCTTTCCGGGTTCCGCCGTATCTTCCACATACGACTTTACTTCTTCTACGATTCCCAGATAAATATATTCATTTACATAAGTATTAGAATCATAAATCTGTGTATTTTCATCCGGTTTCCCAAAATAAAAGCCTGTTGTAAATTGTCTGTAAGTACATTTTGCAATTTCAGCCTTGTACCATTCCATGTTGGCCCGGTATTTTTCTTCTGATTCCAAATAGTCATCAATTGCCTTCCGATAAGTCCTTGCGACCGTGGCAACGTAAAGCGCCGTCTTCATCCTCCCTTCAATTTTGAAGCTGTCGATTCCCGCTTTGATCATTTCCGGTATATGCTCAATCATGCACAGATCCTTAGAGTTAAAAATGTAAGTTCCCCTGTCATTTTCATAAACAGGAAAATATTCTCCCGGACGCTTTTCCTCCATTACTGCATATTTCCAGCGACAGGGGTGAGTACAAGCTCCCTGATTAGCATCCCTTCCGGTAAAAAAGCTGCTGAGCAGGCATCTTCCCGAATAAGAAATGCACATCGCTCCATGAATAAAGCTTTCTATCTCCATATCCTCCGGTATTTTCTCCCGGATTTCCCTAATCTCCTTCAGAGAAAGTTCTCTTGCAGACACCACCCTTTTCGCTCCCAGTTTATACCAGAACAGGTAGGTCATATAGTTGGTATTGTTTGCCTGTGTGGATACATGAATGTCAATTTCAGGACATATTTCCCTCGCCAGCATAAACATACCCGGATCCGCAACTATCAGAGCATCCGGTTTCATTTCCTTCAATTCCCGAAAGTATTCTGCAGCTCCTTCAAGGTCCCCATTGTGTGCCAGAATGTTAGCAGTCACATGCACTCTTACACCGTGGTCATGGGCAAATTCTATTCCCTGCTTCATCTCTTCTTTTGAAAAATTTTTCGCTTTAGCTCTCAGTCCGAAGGCCTCTCCGCCGATGTAGACGGCATCAGCTCCAAACAGTACCGCTGTCTTTAAAACCTCCAATGAACTGGCAGGTATCAAAAGCTCCGGTTTCCGCATTTTTATCACTATACTCCTCTCAAGATCAGATATTATTTCAATTTAACGCTCACAGTCACTCCATCACCAATCGGCAGAATATCCGTCCGAAGCTGTTCATTGTGCTTTAATGCATAAAGATACTCCCTCATTCTGCTGTGTATCGTGCGATCCCTTCTTGTCACTGCATAACGGGACTCT
The DNA here is from genome assembly GCA_030526045.1 of Bacillota bacterium. Lineage (GTDB taxonomy): Bacteria > Bacillota > Clostridia > Lachnospirales > Lachnospiraceae > Suilimivivens. The sequence goes on from JAUNDN010000030.1 coordinate 6,991, forward strand.
AACACATCACCATCCTGAAGTACATTATCCGAAATAAGGAGTCCGCCTATAGGCATTAATTTTAAAATATCCGGAAGGAAATGGATATACTGTCCTTTTGCTGCATCCATGAAAATGAAATCATAAAATCCATCGAGCTCCTTTAAAATTTCAACAGCATCCCCTTCGAGCAGGACAATCTGCTCTTCCTTTCCTGCCTTCTTAAAATTCTCCTTCGCCAGCGGAATTCTCTTTTCATATTTTTCTATCGTAGTAATCCTGCAGTTCTCCGGTCCGTATTCACTCATCAGCAATGCAGAAAAACCAATGGCCGTTCCCACCTCCAGAATCTGTTTTGGCTGCTTGATGGCAAGCAACAGCTTTAAAAAACTCTGCATCTGAGGTCTAATAATCGGTACATTGGTTTCCAATGCATATTTTTCCAGTTCATTCAGAAACGGCGTATTGCCCGTGTCAAAAGAATTAATGAAAGTACTGATTCTGTCCTGCGTAATCACGATATTCCATCCTCTTGTGTCTCTTGCGTTACTGTAGACATGATTTCCATCATTTGTGCTGCCGTCATATCCGTACTCAGATCATAAATTCCGGGGCGAATCTCTCCATGATACGCAGAAAGCAGCTCCTGAACCACGAACAAGTCTGCATCCTCGATCAACCCCTTTTCCTCCAGCATAGCAGCAATATCCTTCACCGACATATTTTCGGAAACCCCAACGGTTATTGTTCTTCCTCCTGACACCGATACCGGTTTGTCCGCAAATACCCTGTATCCAAAATCATATGCCTTTGTTGCGCCACGCACAATGAACATGACAGCTACCGCTAGTACTACAACCTTAATAATTGTTTCTACCACAGTCGCTATTAAATGACCCACCTTCATAAAAGCCTCCATCCAGACGTCCGCCTATTGAAAATCCAACTCCCCTGTAATATAAGTATTTACCTCCTGCATCAATCTGCAAAAAGCAAGCTCTGCCCGCAAAAAATCATCCACAATTGGATTTTCCCGGAATTTCTCATATTCTTTTTCAAAGGCATCCATCTTATCAAATAATTCATCTACCTGGCTGGTATTCTGTATTTCGTAATTTCGCTGTCGAAACTCATTAACCTCTTTATAAAGCTCCGGATTTCGTTTCAGCCTTTCAAGCTGATAGTAATAGGTACTGTAAATATCTGATTCCTTGATTGACTTCACAAATTTTGTTGCCGCCGCTTCAACCCGATTATCCAGCATAGCTCCATCTCCTATATTTCCATAATTATCGGCAGAATCATGGGACGGCGTTTTGTCTTCTTCCAAACATAATCGCCCAGTGAATCCTTAATCGAACTCTTCAGTTTTCCCCAATCAGCAATTCCCCTGTCAAGGCAACCTTCCACAGCATCATTTACTACAATTTTTGCTTCATCCATCAGCTCGTCAGATTCTCTTACATAGACAAAGCCCCTTGAAACAATATCCGGTCCGCAAACAAGCTCGTCTGTAGCGCGATCCAGACCGAGAACAACAATCAAAATTCCGTCTTCCGCCAGATGCTGTCTGTCCCGAAGAACAATGTTTCCGACATCCCCCACTCCAAGTCCATCTACCAAAATATCCCCTACAGGAACCTTTCCGGTAATCTGTGCAGAATCCTCTGAAAGCTCCAGAACATCTCCTGAATGTAAAATGAAAATATTCTCCTTGGGAATACCAAGCTCCTGTGCAGTCTTTGCCTGCGCTTTCAGATGCTTGTACTCTCCGTGAACAGGAATGGCATATTTAGGACGCACCAATGTATAAATAAGCTTAATTTCCTCCTGGCATGCATGTCCCGATACGTGTACATCCTGGAAAATCACGTCTGCCCCTTTTAAGAGTAGTTCATTGATCACATTCGTTACCGCCTTCTCATTTCCGGGAATCGGATGAGATGAAAAGATAACCGTATCTGTAGGACCAATGGAAATTTTTTTGTGGTTGTTTCCGGCCATACGGCTTAAAGCTGCCATACTTTCTCCCTGGCTTCCGGTAGTGATAATAACCGTCTTTTCATCAGGGTAATTCTTCAATTGTTCAATATCGATCAGAGTATTTTCAGGAACACTTAAATAACCTAAACTGGTTGCAGTCTCAATGATATTTACCATGCTGCGACCTTCTACCACAACCTTACGTCCAAATTTGTATGCCGTATTGATAATCTGCTGTACTCTGTCCACATTCGATGCAAATGTTGCAATAATAATTCTCGTGTTCTTATGCTCCTGAAAGAGAATATCAAAGGTTCTTCCAACCGTGCGCTCGGAAGCCGTAAATCCCGGTCTTTCTGCATTGGTGGAATCACACATCAATGCCAGAACACCCTTTTTACCAATCTCTGCAAAGCGCTGTAAGTCGATCGCATCTCCGAAAACCGGTGTATAATCTACCTTAAAGTCTCCTGTGTGAACCACAATACCGGCAGGTGAGTAGATGGCAAGCGCTGCTGCATCTACAATACTGTGGTTTGTCTTAATAAATTCTATTCGAAACTGTCCAAGATTAATGGATTGTCCGAATTTAACAACCTTTCTCTTTGTATTATTTGTAAGATTATGCTCTTTCAGTTTATTCTCGATAATCCCCATGGTCAGCTTGGTAGCATAGATAGGAATATTAATTTCCCTTAGCACATAAGGAAGAGCTCCTATATGATCCTCATGTCCATGAGTGATGACAAAGCCCTTCACTTTGTCTATATTATTTTTCAAATAAGTAACATCCGGTATCACCAGGTCAATTCCCAGCATATCATCTTCCGGAAAAGAGAGTCCGCAATCCACCACAACAATACTGTCTTCATATTCAAAGGCAGTAATGTTCATACCAATCTGCTCAAGGCCTCCCAGTGGAATCACCTTTAAGCCTGAGCTTTTTTTCAGTTCATCTTTTTTCAATCAGTTTTACCTCCACATTCCTTACAGTATCCGTAGAGTTTCACTTCATGATCCATAACCTGAAAGCCGGTTGTTTTCACAATCTTGTCCTCAAGTTCCTCCAGAAGATCATCCTGAAAGGATATCACTCTTCCGCATTTCCGGCATACTAAATGATGATGACGATGTTTTGTTCCGCCTTCCTTTCCGTTCCCGATTTCATAGCGAACAAATCCGTCATCCAAGTTAATACGATCGATCAAATGAAGCTCAAGCAGTAACTGTATTGTTCTATAAACAGTTGCCAGTCCAATCTCCGGGCAATCTGTTTTAATAATCTCATAAATTTCCTCTGCTGTCAGATGCCTGTCCGGGCATGCTGCCAGTGCCTCAAGAACCAACAATCTCTGATTCGTGACCTTTAATCCTTTGTTTTTCAGTAATGCAATAAATTCCTCTCTGTCAAATGCCATAATTTCTCCAAACAGTACCGACTATAAAAGTTCAATGTCCTCAAGCAGATTTTCAAACACAGCCGCTACTGCCGACAGCTCCGTATCGTCACTTACAATTTCATATACGCTTTCCTTCCGATCGGAGTTTTCTGCGGTTTCCTTCAAAATCAGCGCTTCTCCGTCTCCCTCCTCGGCATCGGTCACCAGAATATATGAAATCCCGCCAAGCTTGGTCTGTTCCAGAACATAAAACTCCACGCTTTCCTTTGTATCCAGCATAAACTTAATCTTTTCCAAACTACTCTTCTCCCTGTTTCCTTCCTCTGCAGTCCAAAAAGCCCTGTAAGATCAGCACAGCCGCAATCTTATCCACATACTCCCTGCGATTTTCCCTGCGTATTCCCGCTTCCATCATCGTTTTATCAGCCGCTACGGTGGTAAGCCTTTCATCCCATGTATGTACAGGTAGCCCTGTGCGCCTTTCCAGCTTATCCTTGAACTCCAATGTTACGGCAACTCTCGGACCGGACGTATCATTCATATTCTTGGGTAAACCCAGAACAATTTCTTCCACGTGATATTCTTCAATTAGTTCTTCAATTCTTGCAAGCGTCTGACGAAGCTTATTCTCTTCTTTTCTTCGGATAATCTCTATTCCCTGTGCCGTGATCAAAAGCGGGTCGCTTATTGCTACCCCCACTGTCTTAGAGCCGAAATCCAATCCCATTATTCGCATTCTTTTACCGCTTTCCTATTTCCAATGACTGCTCCTAATATATTCGGTCAGCATTTCCTCTACCAGTTCGTCTCTTTCTACCTTCATAATCAGACTCCTGGCATTCCTATAGCTGGTGATATAGGTTGGATCTCCGGACATGATGTATCCTACAATCTGATTAACAGGATTATAGCCCTTTTCTGTCAATGCAGAGTAAACCTCTGCAAGAATTTCTTTAACTGTTGTCTTGTCTGTCTCTACTTTAAAATATCGTGTATTTCCTAAATCCTGCATAAACCATCCCTCTTGCCAAAATGTTTATTAGTTTTTATCTTACTCCATTTTGTCGCAAAATTCAATGTATTTGCGGTTGAAACAGCAAAATATCAGATTTCAGAAATTGTGTCAGTTTCCCGGCAAATATCTGTCCTGACAGGTTTTCCTGTGTGGGATATGCAGCCTTGATATACTCTCTTGTGTGCCCAATCTGGTATTTTCTACCGTCTATTTCCTTTTCCTCTTCAAAGAGTACTTCTACTTCCTTATGTAAAAATTCCTCTCTGTATTTTCTTGACATTTGTTCTCCCAGCTTTATCAGTTCATTACTTCTAAGCGTTTTAGCGCCCTCCTCAATCTGCCCCTTCATGGATGCAGCAGGGGTTCCCTTGCGTTTGGAATATTTAAAAATATGCATCTCATAAAAGCCGATCTTGGAAACAAATTCCTTTGTCTCCTGAAACTCCTGCTCTGTCTCACCCGGGAAGCCTGTAATCACATCTGTAGTAATCGCCGGATTTTGAAAAGCCTCCCGCAATATACATACCTTTTCATAGTATTCCTCCGCAGAGTACTTTCTATTCATACGATTTAGTACCGTATTGCTCCCACTCTGCAGGGATAAATGAAAGTGAGGGCAGACCTTATCATTCTCTGCCAGTTCCCTTGCAAATTCAGATGTAATGATACGAGGCTCCAAAGATCCAAGGCGGATACGCTCAATCCCTTCTATCTTCGAAACATTCTCAATAAGCGGAAGCAAGAGACTTTTGGAAAAATCTGTCCCGCCCGTCATTCCATAAGAACTTAAATGGATCCCGGTAAGAACAACTTCCCGGTAGCCACCGGCAGCAAGCCCCCCTATCTCTCTTATTATCTCAGCTTCATTACGGCTTCTGATCCTGCCCCGGGCATAGGGAATTATACAATAGGAGCAAAATTGATTACATCCATCCTGTACCTTAATAAAAGCTCTGGTATGCTCCGCTGTGTGCACAAGCTGCATATTCTCAAATTCCTGTGTCTGGTTAATATCAATAATCGTCTTACCCTGAAGAGTTTTATCATCTACAATATCCATTTTATTATCTTTTTTCCCGGCAAGATACTCCTCCAGGATCGAAATGAGATTCTTTTTCCTGTTATTTCCAATGGCAAGATCTATGCTCATGTCCCTTAAAGCATCCTCTTTTCCTGCCTGCACATAACAGCCAACCGCAACCACTACGGCATCGGGATTCATTTTTTTTGCACGGTGCAGCATCTGTCTGCTTTTCCGATCTGCTATATTGGTTACAGTGCACGTATTTATGATATAAATGTCTGCTTTTGCGTCAAAAGGCACAACTTGGTAACCTTTTTCCTGCAACATTTGTAGCATAACGTCCATTTCGTACCCGTTTACTTTACATCCAAGATTGTGAAATGCTACACTTTTCATATTATTCTCCACTTTTTTTGTTGTGTTTTATCATTGACTTTTCAGATTTTACCAATTACTATAATAGCAGAAGGTATGAAAAATTTAAGGAGGTAATGACAATGAAAACAGTTCAGATTTCATTAAATTCTATTGACAAGGTTAAATCTTTTGTAAATGATATTACAAAATTCGATTATGACTTTGATTTAGTATCCGGAAGATATGTAATCGATGCTAAATCTATCATGGGTATCTTCAGCTTAGATTTGTCCAAGCCTATCGATTTAAATATCCATGCAGAAGATAATGTTGATGAAGTATTAGAAACATTAAAACCTTATATGATCTAATGAAGAGCATTTTCAAACGCTGACCTCGCGGTCAGCGTTTTGTTCTTTTATGATCAATTAATATTTCACCACGATCACTTCATCCGTATCGATTGCCTTCTGCACCAGTTCATCAATCCTTTCCTCCAAATTCTGTTCATGTCGCTTAATCACATTCAGATTTGGTTTGGTAACAGGATGCTTTGCAACAAAAATAGTGCAGCAGTCCTCATAGGGCAGGATGGATGTTTCATAGGTTCCAATCTTTTCTGAGACCTCCACAATCTCCATCTTATCAAAACCGATCAGTGGGCGGAACACCGGAAGCGTACACACCTCATTGGTGACTGCCAGTGACTGCACGGTCTGTGATGCAACCTGCCCGATGCTTTCTCCTGTAATCAGTCCCAGACACTCCGTTTCCCTGGCAATCATTTCCGCAATCTTCATCATATATCTTCTCATAATGATAGTAAGTTCTTCATGTGGACATTTCTCATAAATGTACAACTGAATATCCGTAAAATTAATAATATGCAAATACACAGGACCTGCATATCGGGATACCAGTCTGGCAAGATCTACTACCTTCTGTTTTGCTCGGTCGCTGGTATACGGAGGCGCATGAAAATAAACCGCATCTATTTTCACTCCCCGCTTTGCAATCATATAGCCGGCTACCGGAGAATCAATTCCTCCGGACAAAAGCAGCATCGCCTTACCGTTACTTCCAACAGGCATGCCTCCCGGTCCCGGAATCTCTATAGAATAAATATAAATCTTTTCACGTATTTCAACATGAAGCATCACATCCGGCTTGTGTACATCCACCTTCATTTCCGGAAAGGCATTGAGTACTGCTGCACCCAGCTCCATATTCAATTCCATGGAATTCATGGGATAATTCTTTCTGGCTCTTCTGGCATGTACTTTAAAGGTCACCTTCTTATCCGGATACACCTTGTCCACATAATCAACTACCGTCTGAGCCAGCTTTTCAAATCCTTCATCCTCCACATGAATGACAGGACAGATACCGGAAACACCAAAAACCGTCTTCAGGTTGTCCACCGTCTCATCATAATCAAATTCTGACAACGCATGAACATAAATCCTTCCTTCTGTTCTGGTAACCTTAAATTCACCTTCACACCGCTTAAGCGCATATTTGACTTGTTGGGCAAGAGCCTCTTCAAACAGATATTTATTCTTTCCCTTCACACCAATTTCTGCGTACTTGATCAAAAATGCTGTAAACATGACGTCCTCTCATTCTTTTTCCGCGGCTATTTGCGGACAGTCTTTTTCATCGGCAGGGAACAAAGCCCCCGCCGATTATTTCCTTGTATACTTTCTAAGCATGGGAATTATATCATACATTGCCTGCAAAGTATAGTCTACTTCCTCCATAGTGGTAAAAACAGAAAAACTGAATCGAATCGTGGAACCAAGCAGTTCACGATCGACTCCCATAGCCTGCAGTGTTGCCGATGGCTGTGGCTTATGCGCCGAGCAGGCACTTCCGGCTGATACATAGATTCCCTTATCTTCAAGCGCATGAAGGAGAACCTCGCTGCGCACACCCCGAATGGAAACACTGACAACATGCGGTGCTCCTGTCTCATCAGGATGTCCGTTTACAATCACATCATCTATTTTCTTGACACCTTCTACAAAGGTCTGTTTCAGTTCATAAAGTCTCCCGACTTCCTCATCCAGATTCTGATAAATCATCTCTACGGCCTTTGCAAGTCCTGCCGCTCCCGGAACATTTTCCGTTCCTGAACGGGTGCCTCCCTGCTGCCCTCCCCCAAACAGAATTGGCTTTATCTTGACTTTTTCATCTACATACAAAAAACCGATTCCCTTTGGCCCATGGATTTTATGACCGCTTACAGACAAAAGATCAATTTTCATCTTTTTAGGATGAATCCTGAATTTTCCATATCCCTGTACAGCATCCACATGAAACAGAATCCTGGGGTTCATCCTTTTGATCAGTGCTCCTGCCTCCTCGATCGGTTGCAGGGAGCCAACCTCATTATTTGTATGCATGATGGAAACCAGAATGGTCTCTCCTGTAATCGCACGTTCCAGATCCTCTAATCTGATACACCCCTTAGAATCAACCGGAAGATACGTTACCCGAAAGCCTTCCTCCTCCAAATGCTTCATCGTCTGCAAAATTGCAGGGTGTTCAATCTGTGTCGTAATCAGATGTCTGCCGCTTCTGCAATTGGCATAGGCGCATCCGCGTAATGCCAGATTATCTGACTCCGTTCCTCCTGATGTAAAAAAAATTTCCTTTTCATTTACCTTTAAATTTTTGGCAATGACCTCTTTTGCATAACGAATATATTTTTCTGCCTCAACACCCTTCCTGTGAAGGCTGGATGGATTTCCGTAATCCTCGCACATGATCCGGGTCATCAAGGCCGCTACCTCGTCAAAGCATCTGGTGGTCGCTGAATTATCTAAATATACCTCCATCATATCACCGGCCTTTCTGAACAAAATGTTCATTTTTATCCTATAATTCTACAATTATTATATGATCATTGCTCTAAATGGTACATTAATACAGAAAGAACTGCTATTCCTGCAGTCTCTGTTCGAAGGATACGCCGTCCCAAAGTAACCGACTCAATTCCTGCCTGCATAGCCGCCTCTATCTCTTCCACAGCGAACCCACCCTCCGGTCCGATAAAAACTGCTACCGATTCTCCGGGCTTAATGCGGCCTATCAGTTCTTTTGTTCTATCCATTCCCTGCGCAAGCTCGTAAGGGATCAATTTCACCTGGGCACAGCTGCTGTAAGCAATTGCCTCTTGAAAGCTCATGACATCATTTATCTTCGGAATGATCCCCCGCTTGCTCTGCTTGGCTGCTGCCTCAGCTATGCCCTGCCACCTTGCCACTTTGCTCTTTGCTTTCTTTTCATCAAGCTTTACCACTGCACGTTTGGATGCCACAGGAATGATCTCATAGACGCCAAGCTCCACTGCCTTTTGAATGATCAGTTCCATCTTATCCGCCTTGGGAAGCCCTTGATAAAGATATATTTTGGAGGCAAGCTCTGCCCCTTCCTCCTTAATGAAAAACAGGTTACAGATAATCTTATCCTCATACCATTCCGATATCCCACAATGATATTCTTTTCCGTCAAGACCATTACTGACAGCAATCTCTTCCCCCGATTTCATGCGAAGAACATTTTTAATATGATTGACATCTTTTCCTGTAATGATAATTTTATTGTCTTGTATCTGAGAAGGTTCCACAAAAAAATGATACATCTTCTTCTCCTCAATCAGCTGTTTTTGCGTGCCGTTACACTGACCCATTCACCCTGGTAAGTCACCTCAAGCAGCTCCAGTCCTGCTGCCCTGACAGCTTCCACAACAACGCTTTCTTTATCATCAATGATTCCCGATGTAATGTAAATACCACCCTTTTTTAGCTGATGAACAATGACCGGGGTTAGAGGTACCAGAACATCGGCAAGAATATTAGCAACTACAATATCATAGCATTCATAGCCTACCTGATCCTGAATTTCCTTTTCGGTGATAATGTTGCCGATCAGTAATTCAAAATCTTCGGGACGGATACCGTTCACCTCCTTATTCTCCCTGACAGCCTCTATCGCACAGGGATCAAGGTCTGTTCCGATCGCTTTCTTTGCGCCAAACATCAGTGCCAGGATTGCAAGGATACCGCTCCCTGTTCCTACATCGAGAAGAACAGTCTCAGAGGTGATATGCTTGCGCAGCTGTCTGATACAGAGCTGCGTAGTATCGTGCATTCCGGTTCCGAATGCTGTCCCGGGATCAATATGAAGAATCATCTTATCCTTGTCCTCTTGTGCTACCTCCTCCCAGGAAGGAATAACCAAGACATCATCAATGGTAAACTGGTGAAAGTACTGCTTCCAGTTGTTAATCCAGTCAATATCCTCCGTCTCGTCGACGGATACACTTCCCTCACCAATCTCCATAAAGAAGCGAAGCTCTTCAAGCTCTGCCTTTACCTTCGCAAGAACCTCTTTTGCAGTTGTCTTCTCACCGTTCACCTCAAGACTCCCGTCATCCTTTTCCTCAACAAAGAAGCTTAGATAAGCGATTCCGTCATCCTCCGGTCCATCCGGCAAAATATCCACAAACATCTGCTCCTTTTCTGCTGCCGTAAGCGGCACCTTGTCCTCAATTTGTGCTCCTTCAAGACCAATATCATAAAGCGTGCTGATAATGATATCCTCTGCATCTGTAATTGTCTTTATCCTGAATTTCATCCATTTCATAAAAAAGTCAGTCTCCTTGCTCAAGAATTTTATCAATCCTTTTCAATTCTTCCTCCGTGAAAGAAATGTTTTCAAGCGCCTTTATATTTTCCAGAATCTGTTCCGGTCTGCTGGCACCAATCAATATAGAAGTCACTTTACCGTCTCTTAAGATCCAGGAAAGGGCCAGTTGCGTCAGAGACTGACCTCTCTCCTTTGCTATTTCATCCAGTCTGCGCACCTTTTCAAGCTTTTCTGTACTTAAATCCTTCTCATGCAGATAAGGACTTTTGCCGGAACCAACCCTTGAATCCTTCGGAATTCCGTTTAAATACTTTCCTGTTAATATTCCCTGCGCAAGCGGGCTAAATGCAATACATCCGATCCCATTTTCAAATAAAAAGTCCTTCAGTCCATCTTCCTCTATCCACCGGTCCAGCATGGAGTATCTTGGCTGATGAATGACAAAAGGAGTTCTCTGTTTTTGCAAAATCTCATAAGCTTTCCTGGTCTGCTCTTTATTATAATTTGAAATTCCCACATAAAGAGCTTTACCTAATCTGACAATCTGATCAAGCGCAGCCATCGTTTCTTCAAGCGGTGTTTCCGGATCCGGTCTGTGATGATAAAAAATATCTACATAATCGAGCCCCATTCTTTTTAAACTTTCATCTAAACTTGCAATCAGGTACTTTCTGGAGCCACCATTCCCATAGGGTCCCTTCCACATATCATAGCCTGCTTTACTTGAAATGATCATCTCATTCCGGTAAGGCATCAGATCAGATTTCAGGATCCTTCCCATGTTTGCTTCCGCACTTCCATAGACAGGACCGTAATTATTGGCAAGATCAAAATGTGTAATTCCATTATCAAAAGCAGTAAATAGAATCTTTTTCATGTTCTCCACATCATTGACAGAGCCAAAATTGTGCCACATACCCAGGGAAAGAGCAGGAAGCTTAAGGCCACTTTTTCCACAATGGTTATAAATCATCTTATCATATCTGTTTTCTTTTGCAGTATACATACTTTTCCTCCGTTGTTTTTTGTCAGATTACGCTAATTATTCAGGCTTACCTTATCTTTAATCTTGCAGTACACGACCGCCACCAATGTACTGAATAAAGTGGCCACAATCGCCGGCGCTATGATTCCAGCCGGGTTAACACTGCCGTACTGCTGCCGATATGCAATCATGTTAACCGGTATCAGCTGCAACGATGAAATGTTTAAGATTAAAAATGTACACATTTCATTACTTGCAACACGCACTTTTTCCGAACCCTTCCGCTGTTCCCGTCTTTCGGAAAGGTATGCAGGATTTCCTCTCTCTGCCTCCAGACCAGCCAATTCTTCCATCGCCTTCAGTCCTGCAGGCGTACACGCCCAGCCCAGACCAAGAATATTAGCAATGATATTCATTGAAATATAGTCCCGTGACTTATGCTCTGTAGGGATTCGTGGAAACATAAAGGAAATAAAAGGAGAAAGTCTTTCCGTAAGTTTCAAAATAAGTCCCGATTTCTCAGCCACCTCCATAAGACCGACCCATAAGGCCATCACCCCTGCCATGGTAATACACAAAGAAACCGCTTCTCCTGCACTATCAAGCGCCGCCTCCGTGACTGCCTTCATATTTCCGGTCAACGCACCAAAAAATATCCCGAATACAATCATTGCTGCCCAAATATAGTTTAGCAAAGAATCACTCTTTTCTTTTTTATTTAAGATATGACTCCCTATTGCATATTATATCACATTTCATTTATAATTTGTTCATACACTTTTTTCATGTAAACACTCGAAAAAGGAACAAAAAATGACAACAAAAATGAAAGCTGTGCTTCTGCTATGCAGTCTTGTCCTTCTTCTTCAGGGATGCCGGAAAGAGTCAGAAAGCTATGTTTCTGCCTCCACCACGATCAGAGACAACACTCCGGAATGTCTGGTACCTGCCGCAGATGGCACCACCATTTATGCTAATGAATATGTATCCATAGATGCTTCCAATGCGCAGGAAGGCTACCTGATGGCATCCTATCTGGGCGCCGCCAGCAAAGTCAAACTCCAGCTCACAGGTCCGGACTGTATGACATACACCTACGACATGTCGGGAAACGGCTACGAGGTATTTCCCCTTTCTGCCGGTGACGGTACCTACACAATCGGTGTATATGAAAATGTAGAAGGAAGTCAATATGCCACTATTTTTTCGGAGCAACTACAGTTTACAATATCAAACCCTATGGGAGCCTTTTTGTACCCAAACCAATATGTCAACTTTGATTCCTCCTGCCGGGTGGTGAGCACTGCCAGCGAATTGGTATCCGGCGCTCACGATGATTTGGAAGCTATCAGCTTTATTTATAACTATGTGATTGCAAACATCACCTATGACTTTGACAAGGCTCAAAATGTGCAAAGCGGCTATATACCCGATGTAGATGAGATTCTCTCACTCAAAACCGGCATTTGTCTTGATTATGCGGCAGTTATGGCAAGCATGCTCCGCTCCCAGCGGATACCCACCCGTCTGGAGGTAGGCTATGCCGGTGATGCCTATCATGCCTGGATTAGTACCTATGTTGAAAATCAGGGCTGGATCAATGGCATAATTCAGTTTGACGGAGTGAACTGGTCCATTATGGATCCCACCTTTGCAGCTAATGCCAAAGAAAAAGAACTGAAGAGCTTTATTGGTGATGGCAGTAACTATGTCACTAAATATATTTATTAACCGGAGGTCCCTATGAAACGTTCAAAGCTTTTATCAAATGCGGAAATTTCATCCTTCTGTCGTCAAAGTGCGCTGATTATTCAGGCTGGAATCACTCCCGCAGAGGGCATGGATATTTTGATTCATGACACAATCAGCAAAGAAGGCAGGGAACTCCTGCAGCAGATTGGAGACGACTGCAGAAGCGGAAAACACTTTCATGAAGCATTGGCATCCACAGAAGTATTTCCGAATTATGTCGTTACCCTGCTTGCACTGGGTGAAGAATCCGGCAATTTAGACTCTGTTCTTATGTCTCTTGCCGAGTATTATGAACGTGAAGAAAACATTGCAGAAAGCATAAAATCTGCAATTACTTACCCCTTAATCATGATTGCCATGATGTTTATTGTGATCCTTGTGCTGGTATTAAAGGTTCTTCCCATATTTAAGCAGGTATTTATCCAATTAGGAACAGAAATGAGCCCAATGGCTCAGTCCCTGCTCCGAATCGGTAATTCCTTAAGTAAATACTCTATCCTGTTCACTGCTCTTCTGTTTATATTGATAGGCATCTGCTTTGTTTTATATAAGTCTCCAACCGGCAGGAAAAGCGTCCGGCGTTTTCTTTCCCGTTTTTCCCTGACCAGAAACTTTTATGACAAAGTAGCTGCAGGCAGATTTGCGAGGGGAATGTATCTTTCCTTTACCAGCGGTATGGATACCTATCAAAGTCTGGATATGATTTCCTCTATTGTCGAGAATGAAGAAATGGCAAAAAAGATTGAGATCTGCAAGCAGGAAATCGAGCAGCGTTCCAATCTTCCGGAGGCTCTGGCAAAAGCAGAAATCTTTTCCAACCTCTATTCCCGTATGGTTTCTGTAGGCTTTCGTTCCGGTTCTATAGACATCGTTATGAAGAAGATTTCCCAAAATTATGAGGAAGAAACCGACAAGCAGCTTGCTTCAATCGTTTCTGTCATTGAGCCGACTCTTGTTATACTTCTTTCTCTTATCGTCGGTATTATCCTTCTTTCCGTTCTGCTTCCTCTTATGGGAATCATGGCAAGCATTGGTTAATACTGTTCATGGAGGTTTACATATGAATCGATTTCGAACAAAAAGCGACGGCAAAGGATTCTATTTTCTTTCCCGTATCAAAATGATTTATCTGCTTTGCCCTCTTGTCCTAATATTGTATATTCAGGGACTTTCTTCCATTGACGAAAGTACCATCAGCAGGCAGCAGGAAAGCTTAGAAACCGCAATCAACCGCGATATCATTCATTGCTATGCAGTGGAAGGCTTTTATCCTCCCAGTCTTGCATACATAGAATCTCATTATGGACTTACCTATGATAAAGAATTGTTTTTTGTGGATTATCGGCCCATAGGCTCCAATCTGCGCCCCAATGTCAGCATTTTGCTCAAAAAATAAAGAAAGGACAGGTACGGGATATGCATCAGAAACAGCAAAAGCACATTATTGATCTTCTATTTGTGATTGCTCTTTTCTGCCTTTTTGCCCTTTCCGCTATCTTCTTAATTTCTATCGGAGCCGATATTTACGGGAAAACTATGACTAACATGGAACATAATTTTGATGCCAGGACATCACTTGCCTATGTCACCGAAAAGATACACCAATCAGACCAAATGGATCAGATTGCCATCGGGAATCTTGATGATTGTCCCGCTCTTGTCATCACCTATCATACATCAGACTCCACGTACATTACCTACATTTACGAATTTAATGGATACTTAAAGGAATTGATGATAAAGGATGCTATTTCACTCGGTCCTGAAGCAGGTCAGAATATTCTTAAAATTAAAGACTTTCAGGTTAGACAGATAAATGATCAATTGATCAGCTGTATCATTGAAACCACCGATGAACAAACCTATGACCTGCTTATATCTCTTCATTCAGGAGGTGTCAACGTTGAATACTAATTCCTCCTCCCGCTCAGGGTTATTCCTGATGGAGCTTATTATCTCAATCTTGTTTTTTTCACTTGCAGGCGCTGTATGTGTCAGATTGTTTGTAGGCTCCCACATGATCAGCAAGAACAGTGTAGAACTGAATCATTCTCTGGAATGGTGTCAGAATATTGCAGAAGCTTTCTACGGCTGCAATGGGAAGACAAAAGAAATAACCGGATTATTCACGAACTGTATTTCAAACACATCAGCTGATACCGAAGCAGATGAATTTTTTCTCCTGTTTGACCAAGCATTCCATCCTATTGATGTCTCAGTGCCTACGCCGGAATCTTCTTCCATTGAATGCAGTTACATTTTATCTGTAAGAATTTCCGAGAAGAAACGTATGTTTTTATGTGAAATAAAGGCCATAAAGGCTTCTGAAGTTCCAAATACCTTTTCTGAAGGGTCTTCTCCGATTTATGAGCTGGAAGTAACCCTATACCCTAAGAAGGAGGACTCCTATGAAGAATAAGAAACTTTTCGGCATGAATATCGGCACCTCCTCCGTACTCATCATCTTTGTAATCCTCTGTCTGGTTTCTTTTTCCGGCCTTTCTATCGCCAGTGCCAGTGCGGATTACAGACTCAGCCGAAAGCTGGCTGACAGAACGACTGCCTATTATTCTGCATGCAATCAGGCACAAGAGACTCTACTGACTCTTTCGGATCAACTGGAAGCCATATACGAAACCAGTGCAAATGAAAGCGAGTATGAAGAAAAAATAAAAGAGTCCCTTCAGGACTCTCTTACCTTTTCTTACCCTATTAACGAAAATCAAGTTTTAGAGATAGCCGTCACTCCCCTATATCCGCAATCTGACAAAGGGAATTTTTTGGAAATTTCCGCCTGGCAGGTAAAAAATATTGCCTTACCGGAACCGGATACCTCCTTACCTGTCTTCGGAAGCAACTAGGACACCATGCACAACCGTTCTGTTCGTAGTATGAAGCCCATGGCAGGTCGAAAGAGTCACAATTTTATCCTGCGATGATATCTCTTTATCCCATAACCATGTAGAGCTCTTAAGAATATAGTCGATATACTCCTTCTGATTCTCTTCTGTCTCAATCAGATTATAGGTATCTGATGTCTGATTCGTAATATATACGGAAGCTATTTCATACATAAATGCATTATCCTTGGTAAATATATAAAAATAAGGGTCTTCTTCAACGTAGGAGGCATCGTTTAATAACTTTTTAAGAGAGCCGAACATTGTTCCGTTGCGCATATTATGTCCGTAAATAATGGTATTATAATCAGACAAATCCGTTCTGTTCAGGAAATCCATGAAAATAGCTCCGGAGCTATTCTTTTCCTGTTCAAAAGTATATTGCGTATAATAATCATTGTCATTTCCCCTGACAATTGGGTAACTGATCTCTAATGGTTCATAATACAACCAGCCGACCAAATCACCATTAATCTCCTTCAACTCGTCAAAATCAATGTCCAGAGAAACCGGTATCACAGATTCCTTTTCTTCCTCATATTCCTGCACAGCGACTTGCACCGTTTCAGGTACCTCTACCACCTCAATATACTGCTCCAGATTTTCATACTCCTTAATACCTGCCCGATACTCCCTGGTAAGCAAAAAAATGTTGACGGATGCTACCACGATCAAAACTAATGATACCGCCAAGATCACCCTATATATTTTGTCCCGCATATTTCCATTTACCCTTCTATCACAAAAACCGCATCTTTCGATGCGGTTTTTAAGTTACATTTTAGAAACCAAATTCTTGTGCCCAGTACCAGCCACCGTCAGGTGCAATATGTATTGCTATAGCACCGGATCTAAATTCTGCATCCATAATGTTTGCTTTATGTGTTGGAGATGCAATCCAAGCATCTACTGCAGAATTTGCTGTTGCATAACCTTTGGCAAGATTCTCACCATACATCAGGTTACTGTTCACTGTCCACCAGTCAGAACCATCCGGTCTTGTATGTGAGAAGGACTGCGATGCTTCTACTGCTCTGACAGCGGAAGCCTGTTCCAGACCTGAGTTCCATGACAATGTACTAAGTCCTGCTTCCTGTCTCTTCGCATTCACGATGTCAAATGCTGCCTTTGCTGCCGCCTGGGAATCCGCACTTCCTGAAAGTGTATTAGCCAGGCTGACCATCTCAGGTTCAATATATACAATTCCGTCAGCCGGTACACCTTCTTCTCTGGCTGCTGCTTCCTGTGTAATCGATCCGGTCTCCTTAGATGCTCCTTGATTGAAAATTACACATCCCAAAACAAGTGCCAGTACAAGTGCAAAAGAAATTCCAACTTTGGTGATTTTAGCTTTACTCATACCACTCACTTCCCTTTCCCTCCGTTTGAGGAGAAAATTCCATACTAAAGTACTACTATCTTCTACTTATATACTACTACAACTATCAAAAAAAACAAGTACCTTTTTACTATTTCTTTCAAAATTAATGATTTCTTAACTGATCTTCATCCTCAAGAAGGCTCTGATATACATCCCGCTTGCCAATCCCTCGGTCAACTGCCACCTTTTTCATTGCTTCCTTTCTGTTCAGTCCCTGTTCTGTATAAATCTGCATATGCTCCTGTATGGTAAGCCTCTCCCATTCTTCCTGCTTATCATGAAGCTGTTGCTGGCGGCTTATTCCTTCCAGTACCAGCACATATTCTCCTTTTGGTTCATTCTCACTATAATAGGCAAGTGCTCCTTCAAGCGTGGTGGGAAATACTGTTTCAAATTTTTTTGTCAGTTCGCGACACAACGTAATTCTTCTGTTGCCCAGCGCCTCCTTAAGCTCCTCCAGTGTTTTAACCAAATGGTGGGGTGCCTCATACAGAATGATCGTCCGTGTTTCCCCCTTAAGTTCCTCCAGAATAAACTTCTTTTCCTTTTTATCTGCCGGAAGAAATCCTTCAAAGCAAAATCTTCTGGTAGGCAGGCCGGATAAAGTCAATGCCGTAATTAAGGCGCAGCAACCCGGCAGGGAAGTTACATGAATTCCCGCTTCAAGGCATTTGGCAACCAGTACTTCACCCGGATCTGAAATTGCCGGAGTTCCTGCATCCGTGATAAGTGCAATGTTCTTTCCGCTCTGAAGCCACTTTACAATCTGCTCAGCTTTTTCTACCTTATTATATTCATGATAGCTGGTCATTGGGGTCTTAATCTGAAAGTGATTCAGCAGCTTTATACTGTTCCTTGTGTCCTCTGCCGCAATCATATCCACCTCGCAAAGCGTATCCAGAACCCGCTCTGTCATGTCCTTCAAATTTCCGATTGGTGTTGCACATAAGAATAAAGTTCCTGCCATTTTTCGCCTCGTAAGAAATAAATCCCTTCAACTTGTTTCATCTTGAATCAGTACCCATATATGTCGTATATTTCATCGGTATACACACCCGGTTCCTTGTAGACAATCAAAGGCTTTTCCACGCTCAACCGTGGTCTGCCGCCACGATTTGCTTCAATAAGTACCATATTCGGTTCTTTATCTACAAAAGGATATACCATCTTCATTCTTTTAGGTTCCACCCCGTACGTTCTTAGCAATGTAATAATATCCACAAGGCGAAAGGGTCTGTGCACCATATAGAAATTCCCGCCCGGCTTAAGAAGCCTTGCTGCCTGCGAAATCACATCCTCCAGCGTACAAAGAAGCTCATGCCTTGCAATTGCCTTAGGTGCCTCCGGATTGGTCAGTCCGTGATGCTCTGTCATATACGGCGGATTACAGGTTACAACATCAAAAGAAGCAGCGCCAAACAGACTGACTGCTTCCTTGATATCACCTGTCACAATCTCGATTTTTCCTTCCAGATGGTTGAGGCTTACGCTTCTTGCGGCCATATCAGCACTTTCATGCTGTATCTCAAGACCGGTAAAATGGGCAGCCTGTGTCTTAGCTTCCATCAAGATAGGGATAATTCCTGTGCCCGTCCCTAAGTCAAGAACCCGGTCTCCTTCCTTTGCTCTTGCAAAGCCGGAAAGCAGAACTGCATCCATTCCAAAGCAGAAGCGTTCCGGATCCTGAATTATTTTGTAATGATTTCGCTGTAAATCGTCAATTCTTTCATTTTCTTTCAGAATCACCTGGTTATTTCCTCCGGCACTGCCTGTTAGTTATCATCCAGCTTGGATTTGCCTTCCTGCTTTTCCAGTTTCTCCAACGCCTTCAGTTCTTCATCCTGTACCTCTACCTTATTGTGCTTGTGCTTTCTCTTAAAGCGCAGTTGTTCTACACGATACTCCTGAATTTCCTTCTCGTCTCCAACCTCTACAATGACCTTTACCAGCTGTCTGAGCACATTAACGCTGTGTACTTCTCCCTTTAATCCATCTTCTGTTGTCACATGATCTCCCACATTCGGAAGTCTTCTGTTCAGCTCCTCATAGGTCTCTTCTTCATGCTTCAGACAACACATAAGTCTTCCGCACACACCTGAAATTTTAGTGGGATTAAGTGACAGGTTTTGTTCCTTTGCCATCTTAATTGATACAGGCACAAATTCCGACAAATGCCTGTGGCAGCACAGCTCCCTGCCACAGATTCCGATTCCCCCCAGGATCTTGGTTTCATCACGTACACCAATCTGCCTGAGTTCAATTCTTGTTTTAAATACTGCCGCAAGATCCTTAACCAATTCCCTGAAATCAATACGTCCGTCAGCAGTAAAATAGAATAGAACCTTATTATTATCAAAGGTATACTCAGCATCAATCAGCTTCATTTCCAAGCCATGCTTACGGATCTTTTCAAGGCAAATCTTAAAAGCTTCTTTTTCTTTTATCTTATTCGCCGCTTCCTGTTCGTCATCTCTTTCCGTAGCAATACGCAGAACAGGCTTTAAAGGCTGTATGACATTTTTATCTTCAACTTCTCTGGGATCACCTACTACGGTTCCGTACTCTATTCCTCTTGCGGTTTCTACAATGACGTGATCCCCTCTTTTTATTGCCAGCTTTCCTGGCGCAAAGAAATAAATCTTACCTGCCGTTCTGAAACGTACACCAATTACCTTTATCATAAATCTATTAACCTCACTTAATTCTCTTTAATAGTCAAAAGCAACAGCTCCATTGTCAAATCAAAGTTGACATTAGCCGTAAGCCTCTGCTTGGACTTTTCCAGAGCATCAATGATTTCTTCGATTCCTTCATAAGTGCTCTTGTCCGCTACCTTTCTAATATACTGTATTTCCTCTCTGAAAATCAAGTTATTTGCATCATGTGTCGCTTTAAACATTAATACATCCCGATACCAAATGGAAAGAATGTCCAAATAATCGTTTACATCAAACTTATATTCATTAATTTTTTTAATAGCGGCTACAATTTCATTAATCTCCATCTCGCCGATGTATTTAAGAAGAGTAATGGCCTCATCCTTGACCTTGTCAAACTCCTCACTTTTAGCTAGCATCCTCGCCTTACCCACATTACCTCTGGCAAATGCAGTACAGATATCTGCTTTATAGCTGGGAACCTCCATACTCTCCATCAGGAATCTTTTAATCTGTTCATCCCTTACCGGCTTCATATTCAATACAACGCATCTGCTTAATATTGTGGGAAGCAATGAATTTGCATTTGTAGTCAGTATCAGTATGACTGCATATTCCGGCGGCTCCTCTAATGTCTTTAAAAGAGCATTCTGTGCCTGAACCGTCATCTTCTCCCCTTCATTCATAATATAAATTTTCCTGGGGCTGCTATAGGGCTTAATCGCAACATCTCCGTTTATCTGACTGCGAATATCATCGACACTGATGGTATTCGGCTTTTCATGCGTAATGAAAATAATATCAGGGTGATTTCCGCTAAGCGCTTGTCTGCACGAATGGCATTCCTGACAGGGTTCTATTCCCTGCCTGTTTTCACATTGCAGTGCCATTGCAAATGTTTTTGCAATAAACTCCTTTCCGGCGCTTCTTTCCCCGTTAATAATATAGGCATGCGACACTTTATTTGTTGTAAGTGCATTCTCAAGATGCTCTTTCAGTTGTTCCTGCCCCACAATATCAACAAATCTGCTCATATATACCCCTTTCATCCGCTATCGGTTTACATTGCCTCACATAATGACTTCCTGCAATAATAAACCTGTGTATTTCTAAGTCAAAATATCCAGCAGTAGCCCCCTGATTTCACCAATCTTAGACAAAATGGTAAGATGATCTTTCTCATCTTTCATAAGCTCCTTAGCCAGTTCGTCCAAATTCTCATCTACCAACCGGATAATCCCGTACACCCTGTGTCTGCCCTTGCGATCCAGAAAATTTTCTCGACTGAAGGAATGAGAACGACTGACAATCTCATTCATGAATTCCTTAATCAGCCCCCGATACCTTTTCATGTCCTTAATGTCCCGCTTCTTGGCAAGCTTGTCTCCCTGCATCGTAATCTCTTCCATTAAAGTTCCCAATCTTGTCTGAAGTTCCTGTTCCTCAATATGACTGACCAGTGTGAATTTGAAACTTCCGTCTGTCTCTCTTACCGGTGCTGCTACCTCCGGTTGCGTAATTGGCGTAGCCTGATTTACTTTAATATCCAAGCTGGTCACCTCCCTGTGAGTTACAGTTCTGCTAGAACATACTCCTTAATTTCCGAAATACATTTCTCAAGATCATCATTTAAAAACCTTTTGCTGATACCGGCTTCTTTCATGTTTTGTTCTGAAAAATCCTCAGCATCTGCAAGATAACGTCTGCACATTTCTTCATAGCGGGGATTTTCCTGCCTGCGCTCCCGGTTAAGCGCCCTTTGAAGCCTTACGCCGTCATCTAATTCCAGAAGAATCGGCACAACCTTATCTTTCCCAAAATATTGCGCTGTTTTTACATATGATTCCAGCGTACCGATAATCAGATAATTATTTACCTTCAAATCAATTTCACCATCATCCACCGTGAAATAGCGCCAAAGACCATGATATGTATGGTAAGCACGGGACTCTATCACCTTCCCTTGCTTAACCAGTGCTTCATATCCTGCATTATCCGTAAAATGATATTCTTTTCCTTCTTCCTCTCCCACACGTATCGGTCTGGTGGTATAGGGCACGATCCTCTTCAGCTCCACCCGTTTCCATTCCATGAGCTTTCTGTAAACGGTATCCTTTCCTGTGGAGCTTTTTCCCATTAAGTATAACATTTTTCCCATATAAATTAAACCTCAATAACACGTAACATATTGGTTTTTCCTGAAACTCCCAGTGGTACTCCTGCAGTCAGAACAACCTTATCCCCTTTTTGAATATAGCCGGCTTCTTCCGCAGCCCTCACAGCTACATCAAACAAATCATCTGTCGTACTTTCCCTTGCAATCCAAATGGGTGTAACACCCCAGGATAAGTTGAGCTGTCTACAGATTCTCGGGCTAACACTGCAGGCAATAATGGGACAGTTGGGTTTATATCTGGAAATCATTCCGGCAGTAAATCCGGAGATGGTTACCGTAATAATGGCAGCCGCCTTAAGATCCATTGCAGTCGTGCAAGTAGCGTGTGAAATTGCTGTTGTCACATCAAAATTATCAATGTGCTCTCTTTTCTTCATCCTGCTGTTATAGTCGATGTCCTGTTCTGATCTCTCCGCAATTTTGGCCATTGTCCTAACAGCTTCCACCGGATATGCTCCTGCTGCAGTTTCACCGGAAAGCATAATTGCCGTTGTTCCGTCATAGATTGCATTGGCAATGTCTGTTGTCTCCGCCCTGGTTGGTCTTGGATTTTTTATCATGGATTCCAGCATTTGAGTCGCTGTGATTACATGCTTCCCCTGTGCCTCCGCCATTTTGATCATCTGCTTCTGTACTACCGGTATATCTTCCATCGGAATTTCTACACCCAGATCACCTCTTGCAACCATAATTCCATCCGATACCGTAAGAATATCCTCCAAATTGCGTATCCCTTGCATACTTTCAATTTTAGCAATAATCTTCATATGGCTGCCATGCTGATCAAGTATTTTCCTGATTTCCAGAATATCTTCCCGACATCTTACAAAAGAAGCTGCTATGAAATCAAATCCCATATCACAGCCGAACATGATATCACTTCTGTCCACATCACTGATATATGGCATGGACAATTCCGCGCCGGGAACATTAACTCCCTTATGATTGGAAATGGGTCCTCCATTTATTACTGTACATATTATATCGGTTTCTTCTATTGCATCCACAACCATTTCAATCAAACCATCGTCAATTAAAATTGTTGTTCCCACAGAAATATCATTTACCAGGTTTTTGTAGGTTATCGTTACCTTTTCATTATTCCCGAGTACTTCCTCTGTCGTTAATATAAATTTCTGTCCGCTGACAATCTCTGTTTTTCCGCCTTCAATATCCTTTAATCGTATTTCAGGCCCTTTTGTATCTAAGAGTGTTGCAACCGGAAGGCCCAACTCATTACTTACTTTAATGACTCTGTCAAATTTTTTCTTATGTTCTTCGTGCGTCCCATGTGAAAAGTTAAAACGGGCTACATTCATTCCGGCAAGCATCAATTCCTTTAAGCGTTCTTCACTTTCACTGGCAGGTCCTATTGTACAAATTATTTTTGTTTTACGCATGTCTGGTCTCCTTGATTATTCTAATATGCTTATTACTTTTAGTTTCCCTTGATCAATACCCTGAACAACATATCCTCTTTCCTGATAACCTTGAATAATTTCCAGAACCCGCTCACTTATCACCTCTCCCGGCACCAGAATAGGAATTCCGGGGGGGTACAGGCTAACAAACTCAGCAGCTGTCCGGTCCACTGCCTCCTTCAAATCCACCTTTTCAAACTTTGATTGATAAGCTTCATATATTTCCATCACTCTCTTTGGATGAATCTTTAGTCCCGGCAATGGCAATTGTTTTTCAGATGTTGCTGACAGGTTCTGATCTATCTCCTGTAATGCTGTAGCAAGCCGCTCCATTCCTTCTTTTGTGTCCATCATGGTTAAAATGGCAGTCACATAACTGCCGGAAGCCATTTCCATCTGTAAATGATAAGTCTTTCTTAAGATGTCTGACAATTCCTGTCCGGTAACAGAAGTATTTTTCACAGATATAATCAGTTTTCCCGGTTCTGTGTGCGGGCATACCCGAATGTGCTGAAAAGTCTCCGCCCTTTTTTCCAACTGTTTTCTTAAACCCAATAGCTCATCCAATCTCCGAAAGCCTTCTGTCGCAATCGTAAAAAGCGCCTCATCAATTCCGGCCATCAATAAATAAGAAGGACTGCTACTTTGATATATGTGGAGATATCTCTTTAGCTTTTCCCTGTCGATCAGATTGCCGTTTCTGTGAAGTAATGCCGTTTGTGTTGGTGCCGGCAAGGTTTTATGAACACTGTGAATTACAATATCTGCCCCCTGACTTACTGCATTTTCAGGATAAGACGGATGAAATCCAAAATGCGCCCCATGAGCCTGATCCACAATAAGCGGCACCCCATATCCATGAACCATATCCGCAATGGCCTTGACATCGGAAACCACCCCATCATAGGTAGGTGAGGTAATCACCACTCCGGCAATTGCTTCTGCCGCACTTTTCTCCTCATCCGTTTCCTGCAGGATTGCCTTAATTTCTTTTTCAACAGCTTCTACGCTCACCGGACCTGCAATATCATATTCTTCATAGATCTCGGGATATACATCATATAGTTTCATATGATTTAAAAAAGCCGCATGATATACGGCTTTGTGACAGTTCCTTGCTATGATCAGCCTATTAGCTCCACCTGACAGAGCTGAAACAGCACTTAAAATTCCTGATGTACTTCCGTTTACAAGATAAAAGGATTCCTCAGAATGATAAAGCTCAGCTGCTCTTTCCTGTGCATCCTTAATAATAGACTCCGGCTCATGAAGATTATCAAATCCGTCTATTTCTGTAATATCCATACGGTAAAGCCCTGAAAGCAGACCACATTGAAAATTTCTCTTGTGCCCCGGCATATGAAAAGGATACATATCACTGTCACTGTATTGTTTCAAATAATTGTACAGCGTTTTTTTCATTGGATTACCCTTACTTTTGCTTTTGATGTACCCCTATGCAGCTTGAGCGTCTCAAGCAGTGAACAGTATTTGTCCGCTGTTGTTACGATCCAGGCTTCCCTGCAAAGAGGCGGCACAACCGTCAGCGGCCACATATGCTTTTTGATAATGTCCTTTTCCCTCAAGGTCAATTCATATTCCCTGCTTGCATTTCTGAGTGCAATTCCCGGATGATAAAATCCGTGAAAGAACTGATAATTCTCTCTGTTCTTATCGTGCCAGTCATAGAGAAAATAATCATGTAATAATGCTCCCCTGATCAATTCTCTTTCGCTACAGGGAATCCTTAATAACTTACTGATTGCAATGCTTTTTCCTGCAACATCAATGCAATGCCTGTGTACCGGCATATTTCCGTGTTGAATATAATTTCTCGTACTTCGAAAATTCTCTGATTCTAGGATATCTGAAGCATGCTCTCTCAGAAGCATGTAAATTTGCTTCTTCTTCTCATATCTTGCTTTCATTTTTTCAAGACTTCTTGCACTTTTTTCTTTCATATTGCCGCCTCTCAATATGTATCGGCTAAATCAATCCTACAGCTATATATTTTATCATATATAACGAATCAAATACACCAGATATCTTAAAAACAGATAAAAATTCACATAAAATTTACATGTCGACACAAGAAACCATAATTACTGAAACCTCTGTCATTGTATCACCGCTTACATTCCCGTCAAATACAATTCTAATACTTTGTCCCGGTTCTATGATCTCACCCGCTCCTTTATAAATAACAGTTTCAGGAGAAAGTTTAAAATTTAAAGCAGTTCCATCCGGAGTTTCTAATAAAAGATTTCCCTTTTCAAGCTCGCAAAACGTTCCCTCCACTATGTAGTACCCTTCCTCAGTCGGTGCTGCTGTTTTCGCAACAGCTATGTCGTACTCGACGGTCTGTCTGTTATCTTTTGCCACATCTGCACATCCCATGACAAGACATGCTGTAAAAATACACAACAGAAATAACAATATCCATTTTTTCATAAATTTTCCTCCATATAATTACAAAACAGGTATTTTCTCTTGTTGAACAGATTAATCGAATGATATGTAAGAATTTTAATAGTAGACCAATTGTATATAAATATCTGAGTGAAGCACGGGGGATTCGAACCCCCGACAACCTGATTAAAAGTCAGGTGCTCTACCGACTGAGCTAGTGCTCCGCTAATTATCATTATACCCAATTGTAATAATTCTATGATATAGTAATTTATTGCATAACAAAATGCCCAGAACCGGAATCGAACCAGTGACACGAGGATTTTCAGTCCTCTGCTCTACCAACTGAGCTATCTGGGCATTGAGTAGCGGGGACAGGATTTGAACCTATGACCTTCGGGTTATGAGCCCGACGAGCTTCCAGACTGCTCCACCCCGCGTTATGAAATTGTTGCCTTTCGGCTAATGGATGGAGGTGGATTCGAACCACCGAAGCAATTTGCAGC
>JAUNDN010000002.1 GCA_030526045.1 Bacillota bacterium
CCCACCAGACTCATATCTCCCTTAAGCACATTGTAGAACTGGGGGAGTTCATCAATGCTGGTCTTACGGATAAATTTCCCCACCCTGGTAATGCGGGGGTCATTTTCCATCTTAAACATCAGGCCCTGCATTTCATTTTGTTTCTCAAGCTCCTTCTTCCGCTCCTCCGCATCTACATACATGGAACGGAACTTGTAGATTTTGAATCGTCGCCCGTTCCTGCCGATCCGGATCTGGGAAAACAACACTGGTCCCGGTGAGTCCAGCTTAATGGCAATCGCAACAAACGGGAAGAAAAGGAATGTGATCAGCATTCCCACAAGCCCGCCTGCAATATCCATCACACGCTTTATCAAAAGCTTCTTATAACTGCTTCGGAATCTCGTATAGGTTATCACAGAATAGCCGCCAAAATCATCAATAGAGCTTCTGTTCGCATCCATTCCCGGCAATTCCAGGCAATAGTGACAATCCACTCCCATCTCATCAAAGCCGCTTAATATCATCTGTATCTGCTTCTGCGGCAGCTCCGGTGCATATACGAAAACCTCATCCAGTGCCATAAATGTGGCATTTTCCATAAAGTTTTCTTTCATGTCAAATACCGGTACTCCGTCAATCGTCTGTGTCTCATCCCCGGTCTGTCCCGGCACGGCAACGCCAATCAGTTGATAGTTGATATCAAGGTTTTTCTTTAGGTGGAATACCACATCAGATACCATTGTATTCTGTGTAATGACAAGCACCTTAATTTTAGACAGATCGGAACGGTAATGCATTCTGATTGACTTTTTGATCAAAAGGTGCAGAAAAAGTGTAATTATCACATTGATAATAACAAAATAGACGATGACCAGACGGGCAAATACATCTGCCCATTTCAAGAAAAACATGATTGTCTGTGTCACCAGAATCATAATCGCATTATACTGTACAACCGCCCGAAGCTCTTTCCATTTATTACGCTTTAAGAAATTGCGGTTCCAGTCAAGGAAAAAGGTATATATGGTACAGAAGAGCAGAAAAACAAGACACACCTGAAAGTGTATCCCCTTATCTCCCATATCTCTGAAATTGCCGAATCGGATGTAGGTTGCAAGCGTAAAGGAAATCACAATTGCTACCAGATCCGCAAACCACAATCCATATACCTCTACGATTTTATTCTTCTGATTCATATAACAATCGCCTCAGCTTCCTGAATCCCTTTCTGAAAAATCGCTTGATCTTCATAGATACTTTTGTATAAAACAGCTTTCCGCCGCTCACCGGTGGCATAATGAGGTAATCATATTCCTCAAGGTGTTCAAGCAGATACTTAGGGTAGCTGTCATCAATTTCCACTCTCTTGAATCTGGCGTCCCTTCCGAACATATCCTGTCCTAAGATCAGGCGGTCCTTTGCTTCCGCCAACGTGTCCTGGTTGTTATATTCCTGGTGGGCAGCCGCTACTACCTTGGTTCCGATACGCTTTGACACATCGCTTTCCTGCTTGCTCCCCATATAACCGAAATGCCAGCCGCCGTCTGCCACCCGTACCGCCTCCGGCGCTGTCGTAGAAGCCTCCCGGAGCTGAATGATCCCATCCGATGGGATGCTTCTCCGGCTAAAGACCTTGGTTCCAAGCCACAGCCTGCGCTCCACGCTGGGAAACTCTCCCGTAATGGAAAGAAGGTTGCCTGATACCTCTTCCATGTTGAGATAACAGTAAAACATCCTCTGTGCCAGATGATAAATTTTATCAGGGTCAAAGCCTTCGATAATCTCCTTCAGCACTTTGGGATTGGGGATCTCATCCACATCACTTAAGATGATCACATCCTCATCTGTGGCATTTACAAGCCCCTTCTCCAATGCATTTTTCTGGAACTTATCCCGCAGATGGGTTGTGGTATCCACAGGCGAGTTGTCCACCACGATATACTCAATTTTGGGAAGAAACTCCCGAAACAGCTCTTTATTTTTTTCGAAGCACAGCTCCTTGGGTTCCCCCGAAAAGGTCACCGTTGCTTCCTCTATGATGAACTTATCCACCAGAGGATCCATAATGTGAAGCCGCAGATTCAAAATATCCAGTTCGTTAAAAAAGGGAATGCAATCGTATACCATAATTTCCATCCTTTTGATTCACTGTCAGCCCTTTCCGATACGCCTCCAGAAAAGTAACGGTCTTACCCTGTCCTTAAACCGCAGCCATCTTCTCGTCCACGGATTTTCAAACCTGGGATACTGTTCATTTCTTCCCCACCATTTGTGGAAGACGAAGGGGGCATCCACCTCCTGTACCTCCGGAACAGGATGCTCATGTCCGAAATATTTTGCAACCTCCACAGGCGCGATCCGCATACCGGCTTCCTCAATTCTGTGCTTGTTCATACAGCACAGGAAAATGTCTTCGTTGTAAAAGCCATCCTCATCCATTTCCCACTTAAGCTCTGCCTTCCTTGGAAATTCCAGAAGTCTTTTGCTGCGTAAGGACACGCTGTTTCCCACTCTGCAAAGATTTCCGTAAACATCATGGTAGCAGTGCTTCGTTCCCGGCTTTGGAACAGGCCAGGGGGAACCGATATAGTCGTAATTTAAGAATTCCTCCCGCCACTTTTCCGGGTGCACCACAAAACCGTCATAGTGGATCAAAAGTACATAATCCGTGTCAATATAATCCCCAAGCTCATACACCATTTTGTAATTAAAGCTGTCAATGTCGGTAAGCTTGGAGGTGTGCTTATAGGTAATGCTCTTGGGTAAGCTTAAGGGCCTACGATGGGTGATCAGCACCACCTCACCGAACTCAATCCCCTGCATGCTGTGTTCCAAGGCTTTGATCGTCTCATAAATCTTAACGCTGGTCATCGCTGCCAGTGTCACGTTCGGGAGCTTCAGTTTACCGATATCTGCCGCTTCACCATTCCTATCACTCATAAACAGCTCCATTCTGTCCTTTTAGTCTTCTGATCACTGCACGCTGAATCTTTTTTAAATAAAACCAACCATAAATCAATCTTCTTCTGATATTCTGAAAGAAATATCTTACCTTTCCCGGACGCTTGTTTCTTCTGGCATACTTAGAAGAGTACTCTTTATACTTCTCAAGCTCTTCCCGACATTCCTGTGCAGTAAACAGTCTTCCTTTTCTGTCCATGTAGTGGAACAGGCTGTAAATATTCTGCTCCGAAGCCCAGTAGCCATCGGAAACATTATGTCTGGCCCAATATTTGGGAGCAATGGCAAATTTCAATGTTTCACTGGTATGCGCCGGCAGACAGGCAAAGGAGGAATTAGACAGAAGCAGATAATGCGCATTTTTCAATGTCACATAATCCTTCCCAATGTCAAAATGATGTGCCGGAATACCGGGAAGCATTTTTCGTGCCGATACCACATCATCCGTAATGATCATAAATTCCATATCCGGACGAAGCTTTTTCATTTCAGCCATTCCATGAATCCAGTATTTCTTATCAATAAACAATTCAGGGCTTCCGGTATATTCCCCGCCACGCATATTGATAATACAAAGATTTTCCCTGCTGTACTCATAGGAGTCGTATTCCGGCTTCACCCTAAGCCACTGCTTCACCTTGGAAAGGTAGGGAAGAAAATAGGACTCGTCCTGCATATTGCCATAAATCAGTGTGTTGTCCTTCACGTGATGAATTTCTTCATCTTTGCCTGCAATATAACAGCCATGTTCCATGTCATGTTTCGAATTACCAATATAGAGCCTCGTTTCCATATCATTATATACCCGGAAAGTTTTCTTCTCTTCCTGAGAAATCTGATGCCCCAGATCTACATCCATAAAGTACATGCCGCGGTTGCTATGAATGTTGACAGCAAAGCGTTCCTGTCCTGCAGTTCCGAACTCATAACCGTTTTCTTCTGCAATTGCTCTTGCTGTTACATAACAGAATAACTGGTTTCCCAGTCCTTGTCCGTCAATGAACTCTGTTCCAATCATAAATTCTTTTCACCCCAGGCTACTTATCTGCCGGAGTCTTCCTTTCTATTCTAGCGTAGTCTGTATCAGTTTGCCTTCCTCCACCTTATAAATAATATCGCACTTTTCAATGGTATTTAACCGATGTGCAATGATGATCATGGTCTTTTTGCCGTGGAAGCTGTTCACTGCATCCATGACTGCTGCCTCCGTGTCATTGTCAAGTGCCGATGTCGCCTCGTCAAATACAAGGATTTCAGGATCGTGATAAAGTGCTCTGGCAATACCGATACGCTGTCTCTGACCACCGGAGAGCCGCACGCCCCGGTCACCGATCGTGGTGTCAAGCCCATTCGGAAGCTCCTCCACAAATTCCTTCAGCTGTGCCTCCTCAAGCACCTCCCAAATCCTCTTCTCATCAATCTTATCTGCATCGATTCCAAAAGCAATATTGTCCCGGATGGACTCGTCAATCAGGTAGATCGACTGCGGAATATATCCAATCTGGGCAAGCCAGGATTCATAATTCTTAAAGATATCCACGCCGTCACAGGTAATATCTCCCTCTTGTGCATGTAAGAGTCCAAGGAGGATGTCCACGATCGTGGATTTCCCGGCGCCGGAGGTTCCCATGATTCCCACTGATTTTCCCTTAGGTACTTCCATATGGGCATCGATAAAGATATTTTTGTCAGAATCCGGATAATGGAAGGAAATGTGATTTAACTCAATCTTATCCTTAAGTTCTAACTTTTCCTTCTGAGAATATGCCTTGCGCTGTGCCAGCATGGCATCCGTCTTCATGCCTTCCTGCAAATTCTGATAAACAAAATCCAGACTTGGCTGGTTATAGGAAATCTCCGTAATGTAGGTATTGATACGGTTTACACTGGGAAGGACACGCATGGCTGCCACGCCGAAGGCGGCAAGGGTAGACACCATGGAGGCAACATTTCCGCCGCCCTTCATATAAATGATGATAAAGGTCAAGACCCCAACAATAAACACTGTCTCGATCAGAAGCCTTGGGATATTATTCATCACCGCATAGGTCCTGCCCACGTTGGCACCTACCTTACCGGTCTCATAATAGTTCCTCACAAAGAACTCTTCACGGTTAAGCACCTTCACATCTTTAAGTCCGTAAATTGCCTGGATCCTCCACTTGGCAATTCTGGACTGGATCGCTTGGTTCTTGGCTCCGATCTTGTTCAGCTTTGGTTTGAACACTTTTACAATAACAAGTGTCATCACACCAAACAGTACCATGATAAATAAAGTCATAAAAATATCGGTACATAATAACACTATGAAAATAAGCCCGGATACCACCACCTCAGACACCAGCTGAAGCATGGCAAGCATCAGGGAAAAGGTCTGGGGAATATCGCTGTCTGTAATACGGAATACAGTTGGAATATCTGCTCCCAGATACTGCTCATAGGGTCTGTTTAAGAATTCTCCCATAACCCGGCTGATCATCTGGTTTCTACTCTGAGTGATAAAGGTATTCTGTCTGTATACAAGATATACCAGATACAGGTTCTTAATGATATAAATCGCCATCAATGCAAGTAAAAGAGCGGTCGTCATCTGCCCCACGCTCTGAATTCCCAGCATATCACAGATTTGCTGCAGGATTGGATACTTGTCAACATACTCCTGTAGCGTTTCCGGGGTAAGAAGTGCCGTCACCACCGGAATCATAGCGCCTACTCCCAGAGTCTCCAAAAGACCCCCGATGAAAATCATAACGCCCAAAATTCCCAACTGAACTTTTTGTTTTCTGTCAAATATATAGCCAATCTTCTTCAACAAGCCAGTACTTTCCATAGTTCTCCTTATCAGCTTCGACATCTACACATAATTATAAAAATTATACCATACATTGTTTTTATAGGCAAATTAAAGTCAAACACTTTAAAGGCACCGGAATCCCGATGCCTTTAGTCATTAATCCTTATTTCGTAAATATTCTTCTAATCAATTTACATATCACATGTAATAGATATGCACTACAAATGATACATGCAAAGACAATTACATTTAATAACAGCTTACTATTCAAATCCAAAATAGTCCTCAACCGGTTTCCAAGCCATTCTTCAACACAATAAAGCTCGAGTGAAATACTCCCAAGAAATCCAAACACCTTTAAAATACCCTGTCCAAATATTTTTAAATGTGTATCTGCCTGGAGAAACAGCCATCCAAGAAGGCAGGAGCCTGATATTGCCATCAGGAAATTGGGAATACAGCAGTTGGATGTCGGAACCACCAGAAAATAATCCTCATAATTTGTAAGATAAGCAAAGTACAGTCCTAATAAAAATGCACAGATGCATATTTTCCAGGTGAGCTTTGTAAAGATCACATTTTTGTTCTGTAGTATCCATCCTGCTAAGATCCCAACAATAAAAACCGGGATCCTATTGGTAAATCCATATAAATCCGGTCTCATAATGTCGCGCAATGCAACCGATACAAGGACCCAAATCAATAACAGACAGATTGTGAATTGGACCTTACTTTGCGTTCTTGCAAACACTTTGTAATAAAGAGGGAACAAAAGGTAAAAAGTGAAAATTGCAGGAACAAACCACAAAAAGCTGTAAATGCTGTCCATATAAAAATTGACAAAAAATGTGTTTTTCAGAAAATCAGAAAAACTCCAGTGCTGAACAAACGCCATCACAATTGCAGTGACCAAAAACGGAAGAAAAACATTTACGATCCGCCTTTTATAAAAGGTGGGCACACGATACTTTGCAATTGCGTAAGTCATTCCTATCCCCGACAGGAAAAAGAAAAAATCAACTCCGCAAAATCCGATTCTTTTTATTGCTTTTTCGGCAACATAGAGTCCCCAACAGCCTTCCGTAACAATCTGCCATTCATGAAAGATCAGAATCCACAACGCTGCGACTCCCATAATTTGACTTCTGTATTTATTTATTAACTGTAAGCCACTCTTCTCCATTTATCTGTTCTCCAAAAGCGTTCCGTTTCTCAAAGGAATAACAATCTTATCATATAGCTTAACCAGCCAATAATAAGTACCCGGTGAAATAAGTGCCAGTTTCATCCTCAAACGATCCCCGAAAGCCACATAATTCTTTTGATAGATTCTCCTGATTTCTGTTTTCTCGGATTTCAGAAATACCATTAGTTGTCTCCCTGAATCCTTCATCCCCCGGTCCCTGAAATCCACATAATAGAACAACATCCGGCGATAAAACTGGTAGGAAGCCTTCTGCGCAAGCTCCTGCATTCCAAGTCCGTATAAGTACCCCCTCTGTTCCTTCCAGAAGGGAATTTCGTCCTGAAATCTTCTTTCATGAATTTGACTGTTCATGATGCTGGTCTGTCTGTCCACCATGTAATTATAATATGGTGTATCCAAAAACACGCACTTCCCGGCTTTGGTAAGCGCCCAGGTCGTATACATGATATCCTCGGATTTTCTTCCTTCCGTGAAACTGATATCCGTAATCAGTTTCCTTTCAAAAAGCTTGCTCCACACGGAATGATAAATATGGTATTGTTCATCACCGCAGATATACATCTCAAGTGCTTCTTCCCTGGACAGTTCTATTCTGTTTCCGGTAGGATGAATCTCCCTCGCTCCCTCTCCGACCTCTCTGTAAGTGCAGATTGCAATCTGCGCTCCGGTATCGAGGCAAGCTGCCAGCATTTTCTCATACATATCCGGCTCTACCCAGTCATCCCCGTCCACATAACCGATATATTCTCCCTGCGCAATCTTGAGTCCCGCATTTCTTGCAGCGGAAGGACCTCCGTTCTCCCGGTGAATGACCTTGATCTGTTCATTTTTCGCTGCAAATCTGTCACAGATCTCAGCCGTACCGTCTGTAGAGCCATCATCCACCACAATAATCTCAAGTCTTTCATAGGTCTGCTCAAGCAGGCTTTCCAGACAGCGTGGCAGATAATCCTTAATGTTATATGCAGTTACGATGACTGAAATCAGCTTCTTATCTGTCATTTCCTACTCCCGCCCCGTTATTTCGCCTTTCGGTGAAATTTTCAGCATTCCTTCTGTATAGATATCCGCACAATCCTGATTGCCAAAC
Source organism: Bacillota bacterium (assembly GCA_030526045.1). Lineage (GTDB taxonomy): Bacteria > Bacillota > Clostridia > Lachnospirales > Lachnospiraceae > Suilimivivens. The sequence continues at coordinate 8,035 of JAUNDN010000002.1, forward strand.
CACCGGTCTGGAGCAATCACAAGCTTCCGAGCAGAAGGATTCAGCCATGCGCCCCACCAGCTGAAGCTGGAATTAGCCAGAATATGATGCTTACATCTGCTCATCAGATACAAATCAAGATAACCTGTATCCTCATCCGTTCCTTCAACTACCGTAAATGCAGCATTTTCGCCGTACTGTTCTGCAATCCATTCCTTTGCCCACTCCGGCTCATTGCTGAACACGAAGAAGGAGCCTTCCGGAAAATGTTCTCTCATCACATCAACTGCCTTCCGGTAATAGTCATCTGTGCAGATGTTTCCATAAGCCTCTGCATTATCCAGATAGTCACCACGCCTGATATGAATTGACACCGAAAGTGTATTATCAATCTGTTCCTGATAAAGCTTAGTCTGCTTCACAAGCTCTGCAGGTATCCCATCCCACATTCTCTGCGAAAATTGAAATGCATCCCTCACCAGGGGCTCAATATCCTTAAAATACTTTTCACTCTGAAAATATCCGGTAAAGTATGCAGGCTCTCTCTTTAAAATCTCCTCGTCAAAATTGCAATCTCTTTCCATGTATTTCATGGATTTTCTGCCAAACAGCTTTCTTCTGATCCGATGAGTCAATTTAAGGAACCCATCTGTGATCTCATCAATCTCCTCCCGGGTTGCCTTGGGATATTCAATCCCGAAAATCCACAGCATAAGCGGACGCGCATCCCGCCCCTCATACTCCGTGATGTCGTCCAGCTTAACCTCTCTTCCCAAAGTCTTCAGTTTTAAGTAAAGGGCATACTGGAACATCTGATTGCCAAGCCCACCGGTCATTCTGATGATATTCATAAAATCACCGCTTCCCGTTTATCATAATAAACACTTCCCGCAGGTACATCTCTGCGTACCACGCTTCCCGCTCCAATCACAGCATGATCCCCGATCTTTACCCCTTTCAGTATGATGCATCCCGCACCAACCCAAACATGATCCCCAATCTCTATCTTTTCACCGGGGAATTCTTCTCCGGTCTCCCTAAAATCATGATCATGATCTACAATCACAAGATTATTTCCAAACTTGCAATAATCACCGATCACAATCTCTTTCATGCAGGTAATGGAAGTATTGGTATTAAAAAAGCAATGTGCTCCGATCGAAAGCCTTCCCTTTCCCTTGCAGCCCAGATAGAAAGCTCCCCTGTTCTGTATTTTTTCCCCAAGAACAACCGTGGCTCCCCTATCCTTTTCAAGTGTCACCTTTTCCATTGCCAGAGGAAAGCCTATCTTTACACTGCTTCCGTATTTCATTTTCCAAATTAAAACCGTAAAAACACTTTTTACTGCCTTGAGCACCAACATATTTTCTTTCCTCTATCCGTTCCTGTCTTGATCAAACACGATATCATACAATTTCAAAAGCTTTTCCACATGTCGCTCCATGCTATAGCATTGTACTGCCTTCTGTCTGGCTGCCATCCCCATTTTCTTCCGCTTCTCCTCATCCGAAAGAAGTCTGGCAAGGCTGTCCGCCATTCCCTCTACATCCCCGGGTTCATGAAGAAATCCACTAACCTCATGCTCAATCAGCTTCGGAATGCCTCCTACCCGCGTTGTCACAATTGCCATTCCATAAGCCATCGCCTCAAGCACTGCCATAGGCATCCCTTCATGGTAGGATGGGAAAAGGAAGATAGCGCTCTCGCGAAGAAGTCTGTCCTTCACGTCGCCTCGGATCCAGCCCGGAAACTGTACAGACTTCCCAAATTCTTTCTTCTTTAGGAGGTCCTTAACCTGATCGGTATCCCCATCCCCTGCAAGAATAACCGGAACTGCGCCCTCCGCATCGAAGGCCTTTTCACAAATCCGAGGGATATCGAAACACCCTTTTCTTTTACCTATTTCCCCCAGAAAAAGAACCTGTTTTTTCTTTTCAATTTCAATCATCTCAGGGATTCTGCAATAATTTTCGATAATGCAAATATTTTCTTCCGGTACGATCTGTTTTAAATGATCCTTCCACTCATCTGAAAGAGCAATCAGCATCTGACATTTATGATACACCTTCGCAATCAATTTTTTCTTCCGGGGAGACGCCTTTTCGTAAAATGTATCAAATTCCGCCCCATGAATATGGTTTATTACCGGAATCTTCTTCCATGACGATATGTAGATGAAGGGTATTTTCCGATAAAAGCTCGGTCCAAAGGAAGAATGTACATGCACGATGTCCGGTTTATCCTGCTTAAGTTCTTTCCAAAAAAGCCGATATCCATTTAATGCTTTCAAAAGCTTCTGTATTTTACTCCCATTTCGATACGACTCCACATACGTTATTTGATATTGCTCTCCAAAATCAAAAGAACGATAGCCGTTTACTACAGATGCAATACCACCCTTCACATCCGTATCCGGCACAACCATACAAATCTTCATTTCACATCCCTTTACCCATTACTTTATTTTCCTCTCGACTCTGCCTCTTGAATCAATCAATGTCATACCTGCAGTGTAAATATCATCACTCTCCATCCCATTTACCCAGCGGTTAGGTGCCGCGATCAGCTTATTAGGGTTCTCGTTCATCCACGCCGCCCACCAGCTGAAGCTGGAATTACTGATAATATTGTGCTTACATCTGCTCATCAGAAGCATATCCAGATATCCGGTGTATTCTGTATTTGTATTCACCAGCACAAAATGATGCTCCAGATTCTTGATCTCTTCCCTTGTCATCCCCTCCTTAATCTGACTTTTCATCAGGGAAATGACCCATTTTTTCACCCATTTGGGTTCATTACTGAAAATAAAGAATTTTGCATCCGGGCATTTGTCCTGCATGTAACGGACAGCACCTTCATAATACTGTTCCGTACAGATTCCATCGTATAATTCCTCATCGCTTCTGGAATCGCCACGGTACATATGAAGTCCCACAGACTGACATCCCTCTATTCTGTCAAGCCACTCCCTCGTACCGTCATAAAGCTCCTCCGGAAGGTGCATTTCAGACAGTTCCGGGAATCGGTACACCTCCTTCACCTCATCCAGAATATCTTCAAAATATTTTTCGCTCTGAAAAGAACCTTTTAGGTACATGGAATCAAAGGAGAGTACCTTGGGATCATAAAATCCCTGTTCCTCATATTCGATGGGCCGCCGCCCAAACAGCTTTCTGCGAATCCTCTTACGAAGATCCATGGAACCGTCTGTGAACGCCGTGATCTCATTCCAGGTTGCCCTGGGATATTCAATTCCAAAGACAGCCAGCATGATAGGACGTGCTCTCTCTCCCCGATATTCATTGATATCATCAAATTTCACTTCTTTTCCCATGGACTGAAGCTTCATACCCAATGCATATTGAAACATCTGATTGCCCAGTCCGCCGGACATTCTGATTATGTTCATTGCTCCACCTCTAGTTCCCGATAAATACTGTCATAATCATAGCTCAAATAGAAATTCTGTTCCTCCTTAAGCCTTTCCACATAGTTATCCTGCGTCAAAAGACCTGTTCCTTCTGTCATCCAGCCAAGAATTCTGGAATTGATTTCAGCCGAATAATGACCGTCATCATTGTAATAATCCGGATTACAGATCACCTCATACTGATCAAAAAAATTATAAAGCTTCACATTAGGATATTTCAATAGCATTTCTGTCGCCAGCTTTTCAGCCGCCGTCTGCCTTTGAATCGTCCCTTTGATATTTAATGCATCCCAGTAGCAGATGCTGTAGGGTGTATAAAAAAGATAAAACTCTGTGTCCGGATATTTTTCAATCAGATCAACAAAATTGTTCTCGATCGTTTGTATCACAGTCTGTTTCTCAGCATCTCCGAAATCAACCGTAGCGGGAATATTCACATTATTTCTGTCATAAGAGAGCATAATATGTTCAAGTCCCGTCTCGTTCACCCAGGAAGAATATTCATCCATAGTCGTTCCTGGCTGCCCGGTAAGGCTCATCAGCACATTCGGTATGACACCGTGATAAAGAATGGACTTGTTCAGCACATAAGACACATCATTAAAAGGGTTATTATCGTATAAATAGGTAGGATAATTCTCATACTGCTGCCAGTCATAGCTGCGAAGCAGACCGTTATAATCCACAGCCCACAGCACCATTTTCACATTCCCATTTCTTGCAAGAGCCCGGTCTAGATTCTCCGACAATTCCGCATAACCGGCACCTGAAAAGGGCATTTTGACTGCCTTTGTCCCAAACAGTGCATCCATTTCACTGGGCTTGAAATTCTGCGCCATTGAGGTTCCCGTTATGATGGCATCATAGTCAAAATGCCTGCCGATCCCATCATTGATATACCGCTCCTCATAAAGGCGGGAGGACATAAAGTCAAAGGGCTTATGATAATGAAAATAAGGATCCACAAACACAACCACCGCTACGATCAGTACCAGCAGAAGCAATAATACCAGTATGCACTTTTGAAACCATTTTTTTGCTGCCTGTTGTTCCATTTGATCCTCTAAAAATTCACATAAATAAATTCTGTAATTTCCGACAATGACAGGATGCTCCACAAAAGAAGTCCTACCACTGTCACAAGCTTTCGGTTATTCAGCTTTAACTGCGTGGCCTTCTCCTCCGTGTTTTTCATCACAAAGCATGCGATGACAAGCACGACGACAAACACCACCATGATCAGCCATGGATAAGCATCTGTCACAGTCCCCAAGCCTGCCCTGATCAGGAGCTTTATTTCCAGCAGATCATTGAAGCAGTCCGTAATAGGCTGATAAATCCTTCCAAAACCGCCGGTAAAAAGCTGCTTCCACAGCTTCACTACCTGTCCAAACGCCGGTGCGCGGAAAATACTCCATGCAAAGGTTGTCAGGGTAAATGCAACGATCTGTTTGATAAGCTTTGGAAGCTTCCAGTTCTCTACCTTTGCCACCCGCTCAAACACCATCAGAATGCCATTCAGTGCTCCCCAAAGAACAAACGTCCAGCTGGCTCCGTGCCACAGTCCACTGACCAGAAAGACAATCATAATGTTGATCAGCGTCCTTAAAGTTCCTTTCCGGCTCCCGCCCAGAGGAATGTATAGGTATCTGGTAAAAAACTTCGTCAGGGTCATATGCCACCGATCCCAGAAATCTGAGATGGAGGTTGCCTTATAAGGCGAATTGAAGTTGATTGGCAGCCTGATATTCAGTGCATAGCCGATTCCGTATGCCATATCGCAATAGCCGCTGAAATCAAAGTAAATCTGAAGGGAATAGCATATCATCACAAGCAATGCATCCCCCGAATTCAATGCTTCTATATTATTGTATCCGATATTCACGATCTTTGCCAGCGTATCAGCAAGTAACACCTTCTTGGCAAGTCCCAGGGAAAACGCGTAGATTCCCTTGCTCAAATTCACAAAATCCGGCTTTTTGCAGGCATGATCCTGCAGCTGTGGAAGAAAATCCCCACACCGTATGATCGGCCCCTGTATCAGCTTCGGGAAGAAGGACACGTATGCCACATACTCCAAAAATGAAGTCTTTGGACATTCTCCCCGGTAGGAATCAACCAGAAAGGATATCTGCATAAAGGTGTAAAAGCTGATGCCAAGAGGCAGTGCAAGCTGCCAGAACGGAAGCTCCATCCGAAAAACAGCATTCACATTTTCTATGAAGAAATTATAATACTTAAAGCAGAACAGGATTCCCAGATTTGTAAGAATCCCTGCCACCAGATAAAGCTTTTTGCGCTTCATCTCTAATGCCCCATCCATCAGGCATTTGATGCCATAATTCAGCAAAATACTGATAAGAAGCACAGTCAGGGAGGTAAGGTTCTGATAGGCGCAGAACCACAGAGACATCCCTATCAGGTAAATCAACGCAAGCTTATCCTTTTTTAGGCTGTTTAGTCCGAAATACCCGATCAGTACCAGCGGAAGAAACAGCAAAATAAAAATATAGGAGTTAAAAAACATGTGTTATTCCTCGTTTTCTTACTTTAGGAGCTGACGGGAAGCCATCCATTCCTGAAACATTAGAATATACCAAATCTGAATCCGCCACTGTCCGCGCTGCGTAAAGTCATTCCAGATTCTCCACACCACATCCGGATCAAGAATTCCCTGCTCGCTTAAGGTCTTCCTATCGATCAGGCTTTCCGCCCACTCACGAAGGGATGGCTCTAAGAGCCATTGATCGATGGGTATGGAAAAGCCCTTCTTGGGACGCTCCATCATTTCCTTAGGAACATAGCGGTAAAGAACATTTCGCAATACCTTTTTCCCCACACCTTCCCCTCGTTCATAGTCGATGGGAAGGGTCCATGCAAATTCTACCACATCTTTATCCAGCATGGGTACCCGGGTTTCCAGGGAAACCGCCATTGCTGCCCGGTCTACCTTCACCAAAATGTCATCCGGATGGTACATAAGCATGTCCATCAGCATGATATTATGATTGGGTTCTTTTAAAAAGCCCTCCTGATATTCGCTGTGCTTATAAGGACAGTTTTCATGGTGCAGGCTGATCTGCCGTGCCAGAGGCTCCGTCTCATTAGAACAGATATATAGGTCTGCAGGCCCCTTGGCACCCAAAAGCTTTCCCTTCACTTTATAAATAGGATGATTCTTAAGAGGGCTGTGAAGTACTAAACCGCTGACCGGTTTCCTGATAAAGTAAGGAAATGCTTTCATCTTATTCCAGATTCTTTCCACGGATACATAGGAATTATATCCGCAGAAAAGCTCATCTCCTCCGTCTCCGCTTAAGGATACCGTTACATGCTCTCTGGTCATTTTGCTTACCAGATAGGTGGGAATCTGAGAGGAATCTGCAAAGGGCTCTCCAAATAGGTATCCAAGCTCCGGAATCACTGACTTTGCATCCTGATCCGAAATATAGAGCTCTGTATGCTCCGTGCCCAGATGTCCGGCTATTTCCTTCGCATAAACAGCCTCATTATAGCCCTCCTCCTCCATACCAATAGTAAAGCTCTTCACTTTTCCCTGATGGAGAGACTGCATCAATGCTACCACTGTACTGCTGTCAATTCCTGCCGAGAGAAATGCACCCACAGGAACATCGGCAACCATCTGCTCTGCAATAGAAGCCTTCAGAAGCTTTTCCAATTCATCTGCCGCTTCCTCCTCCGTTCCCTGAAACTGATTCTGCTGACCCTTTCTCGCTGCTTCCTTCATGCTCCAGTAAGGAGAAATCTCCCATTTATTAAATGGTGATTTAATTTTAAGCATCGTTCCGGGTTCCAGTTTATAAATATCCTCATAAATAGAATAGGGTGCCGGGATATAGCCATGCACAAAATAAAGATCCAGGACCTTCCTGTTGATGGGATTGTGAAACCCATCCAGCACCGAAATGCAACCGATATCGGATGCAAAGACAAAACTCCCGTTCACCATTCCGTAATAAAGCGGTTTTTCTCCCACCCGGTCTCTTAAAAGATATAGTGTTTTTTCTTTCTTATCATACAGAGCAATTGCAAACATACCCTTGCACATACGGATCGACTCCTCAATTCCGTATGCCTCAAAGGCTTCCAGCAAAACCTCAGTATCGGAGCTTCCCCGGAAGGCTTCCACTCTTTTGTCTGAAACAAGCCTGTCTGCCACCTTCTTATAATTATATATCTCACCGTTAAAGACGATGACAAATCTACCGCTGTGGGAGGTCATTGGCTGGGAACCATTCTCGGACAGATCCACAATGGAGAGCCGCCTGTGTCCCAACGCCACAGCCCCGTCCTCTGAAAGATAGGTCCCTCCCGCGTCCGGTCCTCTGTGGATCATTCTCTGTTTCATGCGTTCAATATTCTTTTGATTGTCCCCTGAGAAATTACAAAAACCGGCTATTCCACACATGTTATTTTTCTCCCATTTTTAATCCTGTAATATTCTGACAATTGAAGGATTTTTTTACCATCTTTCATTTTCGAAATTTTATCTTTATTTTCCGCAAGTCAAGTATTTAAGATACTTTTCCCATTCTAGATATACTTTATTTACATCATAAATATCACTTGTTTTTGATGCCTCATGTGCCATCTCATCAGCCCTATGCAAGTTATTTAGTAAATATTGCAAGTTTTCCTTCATGGCATTTATATCCTTCACCGGGCTCAATAATCCGTTGACGCCATGTACGATCAATTCCGCAGGACCGCCGCAGGGGCAGTCTGTCGATACGACCGTGAGTCCTGATATCATGGCTTCGATCAGCGTATTTGGCATTCCTTCCGTATTGGAGGATAATACAAAAACACGTGTTTTGTAAATAGCATCCGCCACATTATCTATATTGCCCGGAAGACTGATTCGATCCTCCAGTTTCAGCTCTCTTGTCAGTTTAAGCAAATCCGATCGTTTGTCACCATCCCCATAGATGATGAGACGGTACTCCGGAAATTCATCTGCAATTCCCGCAAAAGCCCGGATCAGCATCTCATGATTCTTATTCTCGTCAACTCTCCCCACTGCCACAATCGTCTTTTCACGCTCGCCCCGGTAGGGTTCACGAAAGAAAACAGGGTTCACGGGGTTTTTCAGTATGATTGCCTTTTTCCTGACCCCCTTCGGGAAAAACTCCATGCAGCGCTTGGTCTGAAGAATGACGCCGTCTGCAAGCCGAAACAAATTCCTGGCAAGAAACCGGAGCAGACCATTATAGTATTCTTCCCCGGGCTCGCCCCGGACCGATACCGCTACCGGAATCCCCATCCCCAGGGAGGTAAGGATCGCCATGATATTGTTTTTACCGATAAAGGATACGATCACATCCGGCTTTTCTTCCTTCCAGATCCTCCTAAGCTTCCGGAAGCGTGTCAGGAAATTCCGGATTCTCCCGCCCTGAAGCTCACGCTCATCAGGCTCTGACAGAATTCTCTTTACAGTTTCAGGTACTTCATATTCTATTTCCACTTTGTGCGTGGTCACCAGCACGACATGATAACCTTTTTCATCAAGGTACTGCGCAAGATTTGCAATGACTCTTTCTGCTCCCCCCTTGCGCATACTGCTGATATACAGTGCAATGGTTTCCGCTCCGTCTATTTCATCAGTTCTTCTGCATAATGCTTCCATTCTTCATATACCTTCCTCGGACTGACCTTTTCGGCCAGCTTTCCTGCATTTCGCCCAAGATGCTCAGCCAGCTCCCAGTCTGCAAGCACCCTCTCCATGGCAGCCGCCAGACCTTCTATATCCCCTACCGGGACAAGCATGCCTGATACTTCTTCCTCAATCAGCTCTGCAGGCCCTCCACAGGGACAATCGGTAGCGATAACAGGCAGTCCCAATACCATAGCTTCCATCAAGGCGTTGGGCATCCCTTCGTAGTTTGAAGGAAGAACAAACAACGCCGCATCACGGATTTCCTCCTCCAAGTGACTGCTTTGACCCATAAACTGCACCTGCCCATCCATCCCTTGTTCTTTCACATAGGCAAGCAATGCTTCCCGGCTTCCCGGCTCACTTTCTTCCCCGTACAGCTTCACCACATAGTCCGGAAACCGGCCACGGATCCTATGAAATGCCTTTAGCAGCAGCTGCTGATTTTTCTGGCTTGAAAGTCGTCCCACCGTAATGATTTCATGCTTCCTGACAGGCTTTTCCTGTCCACTGCCCGCCCCAAGATATCTCTCGTCAACGGGATTCCGGATGATCCTGGATTTTTCCTGAAGCCTTCTGCCAAAACAGGATTTTGCGTCAGCCGTCTGAAACACGCAGCCGGAAGCCTTCTTTTCCATTCTTTTCACAGAGGTTTTGTGAGGAAGATAGTCCACTCTCGGATCATTTCTGACAGAAACAAGAAGCGGTATCGTCATGCCGTACATCGCGTAGGCGCATCGGAAATTTGCTTTGTTACAGAAGGAGATCACCAGATCCGGTTTCTCCTCCTTTATGATCCTCCTTAAGTCAAGAAGCCGTCTTAAGGCAATCTCTAGCCGCCCCATATGCCTGCCCTGCCACAGGTCCTCTATGTTAATTCTCTTAACCGCTCCGGCAAGCTCATACTCTTCCCCTGCCTGCCATAAGGTCACAATCGTTACTTCATATCCATCCTCAGCAAAGCATCCGGAAAGAACGCTCACAACTCTCTCAGCACCACCCTTACCCATGCTGTTGATGTGAAACAAAATCTTTTTCCTTTTCATCTAAGGCACCCTTTCCTGTAAGTGTCGTACCATTTCTGGAACATCAGAAATGCCCATACCAGCCTTGAATAGTTTTCCCCTGTTCCTGCCCCTGCATCTCCCTTTTCCATATAATCGCCGATAAATGCGCCTGTATATCCGGGATCAAAAATACCCTGCTGCTTAAGAAAACTGCCCTGGGAAAATGCCAGAACCTGCTCCTTCAGCGGTCCCCGAAGCCATTGATCCAGGGGAACGCTAAAGCCTGTCTTAGGTCTGTCCATAAGTTCTCTTGGCAGATAATCGTACACCAGATCCTTCAAAATCCGTTTCTTGTTTCCGGATTGATATTTAAATTGATGAGGAAGACTCATAGCATACTCAATCACACGGGTATCCAGAATCGGGCACCTGGCCTCCAGAGAGTATTTCATGGAAGCCCGGTCCACCTTGCACAGAATATCCTCCGGCAGATAGGTGTCCATGTCAAGCAGCATTCTCCGCTCCTGCCAATTCTTCTCTTTGTAGATGGTTTCAAAGTCGTAAGAGCAGGAAAGGAAGCGCTCCCCCGGCTCAGCCGACACCATACGCTCCGCTGCCTGCTGATAGTTTTCAGCGATCAGCTGGGTCTTTGTCTCCTTATTCCTGTTTTTCGCAATCACCTTCACCTTGAAGGGATAATGATCCGTAATGTGAAGTAAATCACCAATTGTTCCTGCCACAGCTCCGATACCGTCAAGGAGCTGTGCCTGCCTCACCTTCTCATAGATATTATAGCCACAGAACAGCTCGTCCCCTCCGTCTCCCGACAGCACCACCGTAACCTTCCTTTTGGCAAGCTCTGAAACCAGCATGGAAGGGATCTGGGAAGAATCCGCAAAGGGTTCATCATAATATTTCGGAATGCTCTCCACCAGAGAAAACATATCCTCCTCATCGATATAAAGCTCCGTGTGGTCGCAGCCGATCTTGGCAGCAACCTCCTTGGCATATTCCGCTTCATTGTATTTCTTTTCATGGAAGCCGATGGAAAAGGTCTTAACAGGGCAGTCCGAAACCTCCTGAGCAATGGCAGTGACAAGAGAAGAGTCATAACCGCCGCTAAGGAACGTACCTACCGGTACATCTGCCACCAGTCTTTCCTTGACAGAGGTTCTTAAAATACCTTTCAGTTCCTCCTTCGCCTGCTGATAGTCTCCTGTAAAGCTTTCTTTCTTATCCCGGTAAACCTTTTTCAGGTCCCAGTAATGCCACTTACGGGCCTTTCCTTCACGAAACGCTATAATCTCCCCCGGTGCAGTCTTGTACACGTTTTCAAAAATACTGTCCGGTCCGCACAGATACTGGTGATACAGGTATCTGGGAAGAACCTCTCTCCTGATGGAAGGCACAAAGCCGGGACATTTCATAATTGGCTTAAGCTCCGAGGCAAACACAAGATTACCATCCGCCAGCCAGTAGTAAAGCGGCTTCTTGCCGATTCTGTCCCTCACAAGAAACAGGGTTTCTTCCTTTCTGTCATAAATGGCAATCGCAAACATTCCATTCAGCTTCTCAATGCAGGAAATTCCCCATTTCAGATATGCTGCCAGAATCACCTCCGTATCGCAGGTGGATACGAACGGGTAATCTGCAAGCTCATCCTTAAGCTCCCTGAAATTGTAGACTTCTCCGTTAAAGACAAGGGATACTCTGCCATCCCCGGAATTCATGGGCTGATGTCCCAACGGGGAAAGGTCTAAAATGGAAAGCCGCCTCTGTGCAAGCCCTACCGTATAGTCTGACCCCGCCGGATAAATCTCCACACCGCTGTCGTTGGGGCCTCTATGAACCATGGTGTCGTTCATCTCGGTAAGCTGCTGCTGCGTTATTCTGTTTTTACTGAAAAACCCGCATATTCCGCACATAGTTCCTCCATTTTGCAATCATCAGCACTGTTTATTTCGTCATTTCCTCAATACAGGAGACAAGCTCCCTGTAATAAGCTTCCTTAGAAAAATCAGCTGCTCTTGAAGCCGCTGCCTTCTGATAGCTTTCATAAAGCTCCGGGTCACCAAGAAGCTTACTTGCTGCCAACGCAAGCTGTTTCTCTTCCTCTTCCATATCTGTCTGCATGTTCTTGACTGGTTTTACCGCGGGTGTAAGAATCCCGTAATCCGCCTCAAAAACCTCCTGTTTAACCTCAGCCTCCCGCCAATTCTCATGGAGGATTTCAGCTGGGCCGGAGAGACAGTTGACAGATACAATCGGAAGAGAAAGTGAGAGTGCCTCTACCAGGGCATTCGGCAGCCCTTCGCTTAAGGAAGTCAGCAGATATAGATCACTTTTCTGAAGGTAGGGAAAGGGATTCCTTTTTAACCCTGCAAATAATACCCTGTCTGCAATTCCAAGGCTTTGGGCAAGCTCCTTATATTCCTTGAATTCACCGTCTCCTATGATGGCAAGCCTTGTATCCGGTATTTTCTCATTAATCTTTCGAAATGCCTTGAGCAGATGCCAGAATCCCTTGACATCATCCTCTCTTCCCATGGAAACCAGTACCTTATCCTCTGTTTCCCAGAAGGAAAGATCTTCTCCTTCCGCCACCCGGCTCTGCTTCTGAATCCCTTCAATATCGCAGGGATTCCACAAAGCCTGCACATTCGTAAATCCATATTTTTTTTGCACCAGATCTGCCATCTTCTTTGAACAGCAGAAAACCCTGTCCGAGTGACGGCTGATGAGCTTCATGTAAGGCACATCCTTAATCTCCTCAAAGGAATGGCATGCCGTAAGCTTTCTCCGGGCTCCTGTAGTAAGAGCATTCGCAATATTAGCCGTCATCCCAAAGCTGTAGGAGATATCAATGCCAAGCTTTCTCTGCAGGCGGGTAAGCTTGTGACTTCTTCTGAAGACATTGATTCCTTTATTCAGCTTCCCCTTCCTTGCCTTCAGCTTCAGATCAATCACCTGAAGTCCCGAAATATCGTATGCGACGTCCTCCAGCGAAAAAACCGCAATTACCACATCATATTCTTTTTGAAGCAACCTGGCTGTCATAACACAGATTCTCTCAAAGCCTCCCTGATGGAGCATGGGGGATATGAGCATGATCTTTTTTCTCTTTTTTACCTGTCCCACTGTCTTTCCCTTCTAGATAAATTTATGAATATATTCATCCCATCTGGCGTAAATCTGTCCCGGATAGAATTCCTTCATCCGCTGTATTGCATTTTCTGCCATTTCCTCTGCTAAACCCGGCTTCTCAAGAAGCCCGGAAATTGCTGCAGATAGTGCTTCCTGATCTCCTACAGGCACAAGCCGGCCGTTACTTCCGTCCTGAATCAGATAGGCCGGTCCACCGCAGGGACAATCTGTGGAGACCACCGGGATTCCGGCTGCCATAGCTTCCATCAGCGCATTCGGCATCCCTTCATAATCAGAGGAAAGTACAAAAGCCGAAGCCTTCTGTATTCTCTTCTTCAGATCACCCACATTGCCGCAAAACTGCACCTTTCCTGCAAGCCCCGGTTCCTGCGCCACCTGCGTAAGCTCCATAAGGAGCTCGCCTTCTCCATAAATTTCCAGTGTATACTCGGGATAATTTTGAAACACACTTTTGCAGGCATTCAGCAACAAGATCTGATTTTTCTGCGGGTCCAGCCGCCCCACATGCACAATTTTCTTCTCTCTATTATCAGCCCGTTTTAATTCTAAATAATCATTGCCAAGCGGGTTGGGGATAATCTCCATACATTCCGTAATATGCTTTGAAAAAGTAAAATACGCTCCCGCCTGTTTTGTCTGAAAAACATATCCGTCAGCCTTTGGGTACCAATGGCGCATTAAGGTATAGTAGATTTTGTTGCGATATTCCTTCTCCGGATCATTCCGCACGGAAATAATCATAGGGAAGTCAAACCTTCGTTTCAGGCTCAGTGCCAGGAAATTAGGCTCCGGCAGAAAGCTGATTAACAAATCGGGAGCAATCTTATCAAGCACAAGTGCTAAACGCTTTCTTCTCTTCAGAAAACGTTCCCCCAAGTTCCGATAAAGTGCTCCCTCATTGTCTAAACACACCAATTCTATTGACGGATCCAGAGAATACTCAGCAGGACAGTTCATACAGGTCACGATCGTGATCCGGTAACGGAGTCGCAGATAATCATTGCAAAGCCTTGCAATGACCCCTTCTGCCCCGCCTCTCATCATGGAAAGTGTAAAAAAAGCAATATGTTTCACCGATATGCTCCTTATAAATTGTTTATATACCAGTCGATTGCCAGATTGATTCCTTTGGCAAAATCAAATTCCGGATCATATCCAAGCAGCTTTCTCGCCTTACTGATGTCCGCATTGGAATCCTTAATATCTCCGGCACGGTCCGGACCAAAGTTCGGCTCTACCTCTTTACCAAGCGCCTTACAGAGATCGTAATACACATCAATCAGATACTCTCTGCCGCCGGCACCGATGTTAAAGGCCTCTCCTGCCGCTTCTGAGGGTGCCAGACAGGCCTTCAGATTGGCCTCGATCACATTGTCAATATAGGTAAAGTCTCTGGACTGTCTTCCGTCTCCGTTAATGGTAGGCACCTCTCCATCCATCAGCTGCTTGATGAATTTGGGAATCACTGCCGCATACATACCGTTGGGATCCTGGCGTCTTCCGAACACATTGAAGTACCGCATGCCGTAGGTGTCAAGGCCATACAGTACCTTATACAGCCTTCCATATTCCTCGTCCACTCTCTTTGTCAGTGCATAAGGAGAAAGCAGCTTTCCTTCCTGGCCTTCCTTTTTGGGAAGTACCGGATGATCTCCATATACAGAGGAGCTGGACGCATAGACAAACTTCTTAACCCCATTCTGTCTGGATGCCTCCATCATATTTAAAGTGCCCCTGATGTTGATCTCCTCATAGAGGAGCGGCATCTCAATGCTTCTGGGAACGCTCCCCCATGCTGCCTGATTCAACACATAGGTTACGCCCTTCGTTGCCTCCATACAGGTATCCAGATTCCGGATATCGCCCTTGATAAAGGTGAACTTATCATCCGAAAGAAAGGGCTCGATATTCTCATACTTTCCTGTGGACAGATCATCCAGACATCTTACCGTATATCCCATGGTAAGCAGCGCCTCACACAGATTGGAGCCGATAAAGCCGGCACCCCCTGTTACAAGAAACACACTGTCTGCATCAAATGTTAGCTCCTGATATCCCATTTCTATGACCTCTTTTCTTACAATCTCCAGTATAAATAATCCTCTGTCAGATATTCCTCTCTGTCAAACAATCCCTTAATATCCATGAAAACCTTCTTCTTGTGAACCGGATGAAAGAAGCCGCCTATATCACTCTTCTTAAGATCCAGGAACTGGGTATGCGCTACTGCCACGATCACTGCATCCATATCCTTAACTGCGTCCATCGTTTCAAAGGTAATGCCGTAAAGACGCTTTGCCTCATCCGCGTCTGCCGCAGGATCGACTACGATGGGGGTGATGCCGTATTCGCCAAGCTCTTTATAGATATCGATGACCTTGGTATTTCTGGTATCAGGGCAGTTCTCCTTGAAGGTAAAGCCTAAGATGGCAACCTTAGCACCCTTCACCGGGATATCGGCTTTGATCAGATTCTTCACTAAGCTTTCTGCCACATACTTACCCATATCATCATTGATCCGTCTTCCTGACAGAATGATCTGGGAGTGATAACCAAGTTCCTCCGCCTTATAGGTAAGATAGTAAGGATCAACCCCGATGCAGTGTCCTCCAACCAGCCCTGGATAAAATTTCAGGAAATTCCATTTGGTTCCCGCTGCCTCCAGGACAGATTTGGTGTCGATCCCCATCTTGTTAAAAATGATGGACAGCTCATTCATGAAAGCAATATTGATATCTCTCTGACTGTTCTCAATGACTTTGGCTGCTTCTGCCACCTTGATGGACTGGGCGCGGTAAACGCCGGCCTCCACCACCAGCTCATAGACCTTCGCCACCGTATCAAGGGTTTCCTGATCCATGCCGGATACGATCTTTACAATGGTCTCAAGACGATGTACCTTATCGCCGGGATTGATGCGCTCCGGAGAATAACCGATCTTGAAGTCCACACCGCATTTCAGGCCTGATTCCTGTTCCAGAATCGGTACGCAGATATCCTCTGTCACACCGGGATAAACGGTAGACTCAAATACTACCACGGAGCCCTTGGTCAGGTTCTGTCCCAGAATCCGGCTGGCCCCCTCTACCGGTGTCAAGTCCGGTGTGTGATCGTCATTGACCGGTGTAGGAACCGCCACAATGTGGAATTTTGCTTCCCGAAGCTTTGTTGGATCTGCGGTAAACTCCACCGCTGTGTTTCTGATCACATCATTCCCCACCTCGTTGGTGGGATCAATTCCACTCTTATATAAAGCAATTTTCTTCTCATTCAGGTCAAAGCCTACCACCTTGATCTTGCGGGCAAAGGCCACCGCTATGGGCATACCCACATACCCAAGCCCTACCAGCGATAATTTCTCTTTCCCATTTACAAGATCCTCATATAGACCCATTTTTATTTCCTCCTGTCTGTGCAATGCTTAATCTCTTCCTCATAGGCATCGACTACCGTTTTTCTATCAAATTCACGCTCCATTTTATTGCGGGCGTTTCTTCCCATCTGTCTGCGCTCCCCAATCGAAAGCGCCATAAATTTGCGGAGAGCCTGTAAAAATGCCTTCCCATCCCTTGGGGCAAAGGCAAGTCCGCTCGCACCGTCCTCAAGGCCTTCCCGGCATCCCGGAATGTCCGATGCAAGCACCGGTCTTCCTGTGGCTGCCGCCTCCAGCACCACATTGGACATCCCCTCATGATAGCTGGGGACCACCACCGCAGACGCTTCCCGGTAAAAGGGATGCATCTCCTTCTGATAATCGGTCAGGTGGACAATTCCCTCCTGCTGCTTCCTCTCAATCAGTTCCCGGTAATCCTCCTCATAGCTTCCCACAATTTCAAAAAGCACATCCGGGTATTCCTTTTTCAGTTCTTCCGCAGCATACAAAAGCTCGTCTGTTCCCTTTTCCTTCATGATCCTGCCAACAAACAGGAATTTGACCGGTTTCTCCTCTTCCGGATATTCTTCAAAGGAATGCCTGTCAAGGTTCACACCGGAGCCGGGAACCAGCCGGTCCTTTTCCCCTCTAATTCCAAATTCGGAAAAGATCTGTTTGTTACGGGCATTCTGAAAGAACACGCAGGACGCGCTCTTTAAGGCGATCCGGTATAGAAGTACTACCATTTTCTGTAAAAGACCGCCCTCCTCAAAAACAGAGCCAAGTCCTGTAATATTAACAATGTAGGGAATCCTCAACATTCTGCAGCAAAGACTTCCGTAAATATTCGGTTTGATTGTGTAGGTCAGGACCACATCCGGCCTGATCTCCCTCATCAACTTAAGATAAGCTGCAAAAAGCCTTCCGTCCTTCAGCGGGTTCATCCCTCTTCTTTCTAACGAGGTATGATGAACTACGCAGCCCTCCCCTGCAATCTCGGGAACCTCCTCTTCATCCGGCAGGCCAACATGCACCTCATATTCAGTGAGCAGGCGCAATAAAAGTTCATTTCTGAAATCATACAGTCCGCTGGCACAATTGGCAAGTATCAGGATTTTTTTCATTTGCATCCCTGCCTCCTAAAGGTGATCATTTCACCGTATCGATCAGCATGATTTCATTATACTTCATCATCACCTTTGAAACGGCATAGTCCCCGATTTTTCTCTCATTTATCTTACCAGAAAGATTATTCTTAATCAAGGTCATGTGATCGGCACCGCAGGCATAGGCATGGGGATAACCCCCGCCGAACCTGGGATTCACCTCCGAGAAATAGAAAATGCCGTCCTTTTCAAAAATATCAATATCGATCTGTCCCAGAAAGCCGTTTTCAAGGACAAATTGTTCTACAGCGGCAAACAGCTCAGGATCAGCAAAGGAAATGGCCTTGTCCGTCTCTCCTGCCCGCATGACCAGCTTTTTCTTGGTGAAAATGGAAACCACCTCATGGCTTAACAGATCTATATAGCAGTCTACACCGATCTCCTGTCCCGTCATCAGCTCCTGGATCATCATATGTTCGCCATGTCGAAACAAGAATTCCACCGTTTCTCTGTCATCGGCCCTGGAGATCTGAATACTGGCACTCCCCTTCATAGGCTTCACGAAAACCGGATAAGAAATCTCACCCTTTTCTTCCGCCTCAAGGAAAGAGGGAAGATCAATGTAGGATTTGGCACAAGGGTATCCGTGTTCCTTCATCCAACAGTACATCTCCCATTTATTTAAGGTCCGTTCACACAGCTCATAGGAGGAACCGATCACAGTGGTTCCCACTGCCTCAAAATCCTCCCTGTGCCGGGCAATCAAGGAAAGCTCCGGGTCAATGAGGGACAGCACTCCGGTAATCTGCTCCTTTTTACAGATATCCAAAATCACATCGATATAACCGGGCTCTGTGATTCTGGGTACAATATAATGTACATCCCCTTCATAAAGAGCCGGTGCATAAGGGCTGCAGTCTGTTGTGACCACTTTCCCTTCCTCTCCGAATGCAGTTTTAAAATACTGTACCACCTTATCCCTTGTTCCACAGCTTAAAATCAAAATATTCAAAATGGTTGCCCTCCTAATACAAGCTTTTCTGACTATACTCCTGCGCCGTCCATGCCTCCCGGATAATCCGGTATTCTCCGTTTTCCTCAACGTATACCGCAGGGAAGTAACGGATAAACAAGGGTGTCAGACAGATGGTATAGCCTCCCACCTTCTGAAAGGAAATTCTGTCTCCCTCCTGAAGCTTCTTTTGATCCTCGATCACAAAAAGCCGGTCGTTTTCCATACAGGTAAATCCACAGACAACCTGCTTTGGAATCACCTGCCTTGCTTCCATCTCCTCCTCCGTTCCCCGATAAAGCAGCTTATGGAAATAGGAGCTTTTCCCATGAAGCGGATCCACATCGATCCTGCTTCCGTCTGTGACCACCAGATGGTTTGCATAGGTCTGTTTGGTGTCCACTACTGTTGTCAGATACTCAATGGGCGGTGTGATCAGAGATGTTCCCGGTTCCATCACAAGCATGGTCCCCTCCGGTGTAAATTCTTCCGACAGTACTTCCCGGATCGCCTTCACATAATCCGGAAACTTAGGTCTGTTCTCCATCCCCCCGAAATATCCGCCTCCCAGATCAATATAGGTAAGCTTTAAATCGTATTCTCTCTTTAATCTGCATGCCATCCCGGCAAGCTGTCTGTATATAGCAACACTCCTTGTCTTAGAGCCCACGTGAAGATGAAGGCCGGATAACGGAATACCCATCTTATCCAGCTCATCCATTGCCCACTTCAGCTCCCCGGTTTCATAGGAAAAACCAAACCGGCTTCCCTCCTCCCCGGCAGAGGTTTCTCCCGGGCAGAGTGCCTCCAGATCAAAATTCACCCGAAGACCTACTGTTACATCCCTTCTGCCACTCTCCCTAAGCCAAGCCAGCTCACGCTTTGCATCCAGATTGATGATGGCCCCATGCTCCAGCGCATGAAGAAAGGTTCTCTTCCCCTTCACAGGACCGTTATAAATGATATTTTCATACCCGTGCTTCAGCGCAAGGTCATATTCATCCTCAGAAACCACCTCCGCATAGAAGCCCGCCTTCTTCATTTCCTCCACCACATAGGGAAGGGAATTGGTTTTAAAGGAATAGCCCACACAGTAATGGTTCCACTCCCTCTCAAGGGAGGTCTTCAGCAGCCCGATTCCTTCCTCCAAACGATCTTTATGAATCACATAGCAGGGGGTTTGAAGCTCTCTCTCAGTCATCCTCTCTCCTTTTCCTCTCATCCCAGAGATACCCTTCCACGCTGTCTGTTTCCACCGCCACATCCTCCTTCTTGAAAACTACCATAACGGTCTTCAAAAAAATCTTTAGATCCAGCAGAAGTGACAGGTTTTCCACATACTCCACATCTTTGGCAAGACGGTCATCCCAGGCAATAAAATTTCTGCCGCTCACCTGGGCAAGTCCGGTGAGACCCGGTCTCACACTGTGGCGCAGCTGTTCCCGCTTCGTATAGTAGGGGAGATATCCCACAAGCAAAGGCCTTGGGCCGATCAGGCTCATATCACCTTTCAAAATATTAAAAAGCTCCGGCAGTTCATCCAGGCTGGTCCCACGAAGCTTTTCTCCAAAGGCAGTCAGACGCACCTCATCCGGTAAAAGCTCTCCCTTTTCATCCCGCTTCTCCGTCATGGAACGAAACTTATAGAGCTTAAAGATTTTTTCATCCTTTCCCGGACGCTCCTGGGTAAAGATTGCCGGCTTTCCAAGCTTCACTCGCACAAGAATCCATAAAATAAGCAAAACGGGAGAAAGCACGATGATTCCCGCTGCCGAAACCACAATATCGATCAAACGTTTTAGCCATTTCTGGTACATACTTTTCCCGTTTCTCCCTATTTTCTTATTTTCCAAAGCAGCTACGGACAATCTGGATAATTTCTTCCATATCCGCTTTTGTATTCTTAATGTCACTGGGAAGGCACAGGCCCCGGGTAAAGATATCCCCGGCAACATCCCTTCCCTCATGAGCAGTGATAAAGTCACATTCCGCAAACACCGGCTGCAGATGCATAGGCTTCCAGATAGGCCTTGACTCAATGTTTGCCTCCGCCAGCGCGTCCATCACCTGATCCGGGCTCACGTTACTGTCTTTACTGATGGTCATACAGGAAAGCCAGCAGTTGGCATCTCCATCCGGATTAAGGGGATTCATGACGATCTCACCAACATCCGCAAAAGCCTCCTTGTACTGCTGATAAATTGCCTTCTTTAACGCTTTATGCTCCTCCAAATGAAGAAGCTGTCCCCTGCCGATTCCGGCTGTGATGTTGCTCATCCGGTAATTATAGCCGATCTGGGAATGCTGATAATACCTTGCCGCATCCCTCGCCTGGGTTGCCAGGAAGGTTGCCTTCTTTGTAATCTCCTCATCCTCTGACACCAGCATACCGCCTCCGGAGGTGGTAATGATCTTATTTCCGTTAAAGGAATAAATTCCGATTTTCCCAAAGGTTCCCGTATGCTTTCCCTTATAGGTACTGCTTAGGGATTCCGCCGCGTCCTCGATCAGGGGAACCTGATGCTCCCTGCAGATTTCCATGATCTCATCCAGCTTTGCAGGAGTACCGTACAAATGGACCACGATCACCGCTTTAGGGTTCGGATATTTCTCAAAGGCTCTTCGCAGTGCCTCGGGATCCATGTTCCAGGTATCCGTCTCGGAATCAATAAATACCGGAGTGGCCTTCTCATAGACGATGGGATTGCAGGTAGCACTGAAGGTCAGGCTGGGGGCAAACACAATATCCCCCTCACTGATTCCCAGAATGCGAAGCGCCAGATGAATGGCTGCCGTGCCGGCACTGAGTGCTGCCGCATGACCGGCTCCCGTATACGCTGCAAGCTCCTTTTCAAAATTATTGACATTCGGTCCAAGAGGTGCCACCCAGTTGGTGTCAAATGCCTCCTTGATAAAATTCTGCTCCTCCCCATGCATGGTGGGGGAAGAAAGATAAATTCTTTTCTCTGCCATAGTTACTCCCTTCCGAAGCGTCAATTTTTTTCACTTGAGGCAGCTTCTTCTTCATAATGATAGGTGGGAACAATTTCCTTTACTAACGGTCTGATATCACAGCTTTCATTCTTGGAGGCTTCCTTCAGTTCCTTCAGCTGGGCAAAAAATCTCATCTCATCTATCTCGATCGGCTTTCCGATATGAATCAGTTTATTTGCAGTCTCCTTCATGCCCTCCTCTGCCATGAGAAGCTCCTCATACAGCTTTTCTCCCGGGCGCAGTCCCGTAAACTCAATCTTGATATCCTCATCCACCCGATAACCGGATAAGCGGATCAGATTTTTGGCTAGATCCAGGATCTTCACCGGCTTTCCCATATCCAGGACGAAGATTTCGCCTCCCTTGCAGTAGGCACCGGCCTGCAGCACCAGAGATACTGCCTCCGGAATGGTCATGAAATAACGGATAATATCGGGGTGCGTTACGGTAACCGGTCCTCCTGCCATGATCTGTTTCTTAAACAGGGGAATCACACTTCCGTTGCTTCCAAGAACATTGCCGAAACGTACCGCTACGAATTCCGTATCATAATGCTTGTTGAAGGTCTGAATGATCATCTCACAGATCCGCTTGCTTGCGCCCATGATGTTGGTGGGATTCACGGCTTTATCGGTGGAGATCATCACAAAGCGTTTGGTGCCGTTCATGGCTGCTGCATAAGCGGTCTTCCAGGTACCGAACACGTTGTTCTTGATGGCTTCATTGGGACTGGTCTCCATCAGCGGCACATGCTTATGCGCTGCTGCATGGTATACAATCTCCGGCTGATAATGCTCAAAGATCCAGTTCATACGGTTGGTGTTCCGCACGGAAGCAATCAGCACCACCAGCTTAAGCTCAGGGTATCTTGTCTGAAGCTCCTGTTGTACATCATACACACTGTTTTCGTAAATATCCAAAATCAATAGCATGGACGGCTGATGAGATGCGATCTGGCGGCAAAGCTCACTGCCGATAGAGCCGCCTCCTCCTGTTACCAGCACCCGTTTGCCCTTGACATATCCCAAGATGGAATCCATATCTACTTCTATGGGGTCCCTGCCAAGCAGATCCTCCACCTCCACATCGCGGAGCTTGCTGACACTGACCTCACCGTTTACCAGCTGATACATCCCCGGAAGGGAACGCAGCTTGCAATTGGTTTCCTTACAGATGTCCAGAATTTCCGAAAGCTCTGCCCTGCTGATAGACGGCATGGCCACGATGATTTCATCAATCCCGAAGATATCCGCACATTCAATGATCCGGTCTCTGCCGCCCACCACCTTGATTCCCTGGATAAACCTTCCCCATTTCCCGGAATCATCATCGATGATACAACGGATGACCATGGTGGAAAAATTGCTGTTTACAATTTCCTTGATGATGATATTTGCAGCTTCCCCTGCCCCGATCACCATGACAGAAATACTGTTCTTCTTATTCTGCTTCTTGTGCTTTAAGCTTCTGAAGAAGCGATAGGAAAACCGACTGGCAAAAATACAGCTGATCAGCAGGAACATGTAGAGGAAGTAATAGCTTCCCGGTACAGCCTGCTGCCCCGGCGTCCTAAAAAACTGGATTCCCACTGCCTGCAGGATGGAGGACAAGACACTGGCCATTACCAGATTCTGCAGTTCCGTCTCTCCTGCAAACGCCCACAGACTGTTATACATGCGGAACAGATATAAAATGATCAGTGTAATGATGATATTCAGTGGCAGGAACCGATTGATGGGATCCACAAAGTGATCCGGTATCTCTGACATTTCAAAGCCATAGCGCATGATAAGAGCCAGGTAGCTTGCCAGAATCACGCTGATAATGTCATAGACGATCAGACAGGTTCTCCGATAAAATAATTTTACGTTAAAAGGCTTTCGCTGTTTCTTTGTTTCTTCGTTCATACTATTCCTTCATTGCTTTTGGGCAATTATTTCAACCTTTCTCTTCCTTAAACACCAATGGTGTAAGAACAAGCATTAACAAAAGACCGCAGGGGTGGCTTAGGTGGAAGACCCACTCTACCATGCCGGCTGCTCCCACAGAGGCAATCACTACTGCAGGCAGTGCCGCATAGGTAATGATGTCCTTTTTCTTTCCAAAGTAAATCCATGCCTTTACAAAGCTCAAGATCCCCACCAGCACAAACAACAGTGCCACAGGGATACCGTGATCATAGGCTACCTGCAGATAAATATTGTGTGCATGGGTTGCAATGGAACCATCCTTCAGCAATGCGCCCATCTCCTCATGCCCCGTCATGTTCAGCTGTTCTATATAAGAACGGAAAATATCAATTCGTCCGTTGGTATAGTCGTCCTCATCTTCTTCCGGCATTTCCAGCTCTTCCGGTGTATAATCAGCGGAAGCTACGAATTCCTGCGTCGCAAGTACACCCGGAATCTCTACTTCCTCCTGCAATGTGACTGCACCGGTTTCTTCCTCTTCCGATATACCATGCGTCCTCTTGTATTCAGCAATCTCACCGTAGAAATCAAAGGTTCCTTCGGGTATGCCCAGAACCCGGTCAGCAAAAAGGTCAATGAATCGTCCTACCCGCATGAACTCCACGGAATTCAGCTTCCGTCCGCGCAGCGTAGGATCCCTGAAGTCCTCAAATTCATACATGTAGGGGTCACTGACAAGCGCCGGGATTGTTCTTTGTACCGTAAAGGTAACAGGCAGGCATATCACTACTGCCAGTGTCATAAGACCAATGGATCTTCCCATGTTCCTTATCTTTTCTCTGCCTTTTCCTGCTGCCATGATCACAATGGCAAAAATCAGCGTTATGCCCACTGCCAAAAAGCCCGTTCTTGCCATGGTAAAAAGCATATAGGAGGAAACCACACCAAACAATGTCAGTTCCTTCCAGAAATCCCTAAGCTTCCTGCTTTTTCGAAGCTTACTTAAAAGCATCACCATTGCCGCACACTCCACGATCGTGAGGTAGGTTGCCGTAATGGTTACCGTATGGAAAATATGGGGATATCTGGCCGTACGGTAGGTGGTATAGGGTCTGTGAAGCAGTGCCCAGCCTGTTGCCAGCAGGAACTGCAGGATCACACCCCTGCAGATATTGGTGAGCAGACGCTCCCTGTGCTCCCACATCCCGTAATTTATATAAAACAGCGTAAAGCTGACAGCCATTACCACTGTCCACCATCTGCCGTTTCTGAAAAGAATGATTGTAGCGAAGAACAGTAAAAGCAAACCCGCATATGCAAAATCAGGTTTTGCCAGCTTCTTTTTCACCAGTCCGATGAGGGTGCGGATGACGATCATCCCCAACAGGATAGCGATCATCACTGTGTGGCGGATCACCTGCAGATGCCAGTCGATCTCCGTTTCCTTAATCGTCTTTTCTGCAAGCTGTAAAACTGCATTTTGATAATAAAAATATCCGCCGATTCCCGCCACGATCAGGTAAACCAGATTATACAAATTGAAGATTTCCTTCATGCTGAACATAGCGATCACAGCCAGGGCAAACCAGAGCATTTCCTTGCGCTCTGCCATGGCGTGATGAATGTCATAGAGCCCTGCCATATACTCGCAGCAACCACTGATGGCACCTGCGAAGCACACGGACTGAAGCAGATCCTGAAAATGTGTTTTGATATATTCCACGGTAAGGACAGCCTCCTGCCCGTCCCGATGATGATTGATCCCATAAAAAAAGATAGCGGAAAGAAGAAGTACACTGATAAAGAAAAAGGTATTATCCAGCACATAATTTCCGCAGGCTCCCATCAATACTGCGCCAAGGCTAAATACCATGAACACGGCCACAATCGGATTAGCAACGAACCGGAATGCACGCTCTGCCGTGATCAGCTTGTCACTGCCCTTTTTCTTATAATAGTACCCGGTTCCCCATGCAAGAATTGCTGCGACAGCCACAATCAAAATGCCATAAAGGAGCACCTTACCCTTTCGAAGTGGCATTCCGTAATTGTAATCTGCCACCAGGTTCATTCCTTCTACCGGATCATTGTCATAATACAGGGAGCCGGCATAGGGCATATCCGCCATGGAAATGCTCTCACAGCCGAGGAACACCTCTGAATCATTTCCCTGCACGATACAGTGGTACATTTTGCCCACTTCCATATCCACATCAATGAGAACCTCCACATACCCCGGAAGCTTCGACTGGTCAATCTTGATCTCTTCCTCCGCAATCATGACCTGACCTTCGTTCAGAAGGCGTACATAAAAGCTTTCTCCCACTGTATCCTCTCCTACATACAGGCGGATCGTGTCCATATGATTGTATTGTGCCACAAAGCTCTGCAGGATGGTCACATCATCATTCACCACACCGGTCATGGTTCCCGTAGCAGAAGGAATAGAAGTCGTCACTGTCTCGTTCCAAATTCGGAAGGGCCACAGGGACAGCAACAGGCTCACTGCCGCTATCAGGATTATCATCTGGATTGCTTTGCTTTTATATAGAATCTTTTTCATGTTTCTTTTCCTTTTCTCAAACCATGGGTAAGTATATCACAGATGCCTGTAATTATCAAATTCCGCAAGGATCACCGGTAGCACTGCCCACAGATAGACCACATATCTTGTAAGGTAAGTGGGACCCAGCAATACGGTCAGCCAGCAGAGCATTACCGGCATCAGTGCCATCACCTTTTCCCATCTGCCCCGGTAACCCCAAAAGCCCAGAATAAAGGCGCTCACCCAGAACAGAAATCCCGGTGAAAACAACATGGATACCACCGGAATCCTCTGCTGAAAAATCTCCAGAGACATTCTCCGGTAAAGCTCTGAAAGCCAGGGAATCTTACTTTGCCTGGTGCCCGGCTGTTCCACCTCATATCCAAAGTAGGAGCTGTCCTCATAGGTATAGGTAAATACTGTATTTCCCCGATAGACATCAATCACGGTGTCCGGATACCAGAATCCATAGGAGGTCATAAACCAGGCATTCAGGTAGGTAAAAGGATTTTCCGTCCCCCATTTGAGCCACAGTTTGAAGAAGCTTCCTCTGTCCGCTTCATAGGCCTGATTATGAAAATGCACTTTTACGCCATCAGAAACCTTCGGCGTATAGTGCTCCAGTGCTTCCTGCGGCAGATACCGGTAGAGAATCTCCTTTTCTTCCGGTGGCAGCTGCTCCTTCCTATTTTGGTAAACCCGTGCCATCTGACTGATGGGTACCGTGAGCATCTCCTGCTTTTCGGAAGCATCTGCATGCAAAACGCCGGTCAGTCCTGCGCTTACCACCAGATAAGCCACCAAAATTCCCCCAAAATAAAGAACCGCCTTTTTCCGATCCTTTTTCAGATAGATAACTGTGAGCACCGAAAAGACTGCAAATGCATAAAACCCATTGTGTCTTAGCAGCATCATCCCAAGGGAAGCTGCCAAGAGAAGCAGAAGCTTTCCTCTCTGCTTCCAAAATTCCTCCGGTGCCTTGAAAAGCTCCGTAAGTAATATGGTCATGATGAGCAGCATGCCTGCAAAAAGACCATCCTTGGCAGAACAGAGGGAAAACATTACCAGAACCGGGCAAAGTCCGAAATACAGCGTTGTCAGAATCCGACATCCCTTCGTTACACCCCATTCCTCCAGTTTACGGATGCACCAGCCAAAAATTCCGGCCATCACCAGCATCTGAAAAACCGTATAACAGGCAATTCCTGCATTATAGGAGCCGGTCAGCTTATGAACGAGCTGAATGATTCCTCCAAGCATCAACACATGCACTAAGGGATGATGAGTGGAAAAGCTTCTTGTGACCACCTGCATCAGCTCATCCTGGGCATCATAGACAAAAAAGCCCGGATAAACCGCCAGAAACACCGGAAGATACATGACAAAAATCAAGACAGAAGGCAACAGCCAGCCGGAGAACCGATTCCATCGCTTTTCCCCCTGATCTGCGACTTCCCTTTCTTTCTGACAGCTTATTGCCCGCTCTTTATGCTTCCCGCCAACCAGATCCCAGAAATACCGGACAGACAATGTCATTACCACTGCCCCTGCAAGGATGGCTAGCCACATCAAAGGATCGGTAAAAGGAACGCTCCCTCTGGTATCAAGCTGCACGCCGGCGATCATACAGAAAGAAAAGGCTGTCCCAAAAAGCCCGGGAAGAATCCATCTTCTTCTTTTTCCCACAAAAGAGGCTTTCAGTACTTTTTCCATCAGCATGTACAGTGCCAGAAACGCCAGAACCGAAAAAATACTGTTGGTAAAGGCAAGCGCATCCTCTCCCGGCTTCAGCATCCGGGACAATGCGTACACACCGGCAAAGGAAAGAAGTGCCGCAAGCAGCCTTCTTTTCCATTCCCCATGCTCCTCATATGCAATTATTGCCTTTTCCTTCATCTCCATGCCGTTTTATTCCAATATTTCCTTCTTGCTTATTTTTCCGTCTCGCAATTCACGATTTCTCTGACTACATACTGGGGGGAACGGTTCATGGAAATATACATCCTTCCCATGTACTCGCCAA
Source organism: Bacillota bacterium (assembly GCA_030526045.1). Lineage (GTDB taxonomy): Bacteria > Bacillota > Clostridia > Lachnospirales > Lachnospiraceae > Suilimivivens. Next base: position 36,256 of record JAUNDN010000002.1, read on the forward strand.
CCAGACCCAGCATCAGCATCAGCATACCGCCCATAAATACCAGTACCGACATCAGTGCACTGAAGCCGGTTACCAGTCCGGGCGGATTAATGAATATTTTTTTGATAATCGTATAGATACCGTAAGCAAATCCCAAAAGTGCGCAGCCTGCCCCTGTCACGGTAGCAATCCTAAGAGGCTTTACGCTGAATGCGGTGAAACCGTTAAACCACAGGTTTAAAAGCTTTCCCAGCGTATAGCCGGAGGTTCCCTCCAGCCGGTCCCTATGGTTCACCTCCACGTTGACAATATTCTTCGTGGTGCGCAAAACCAGCCCGATTACATAAGGATAAGGATATTCGTACTTAATCATCTCATCCACTACAAATCTTCTTGCCGCAAAATAGCTGGATACATACAACTCCTTCGGCTTGCCCAGCATCACCCTGGTCATCAGCTCGTTCACATGGCTTCCCCAGTTCCGGAAGCCGGAATGGTGCTTGTGGGCATATTGGGCATAGACCACATCTGCGCCCTTCTCAATTCCCTCAAGGAGCTTCCCTACCTCACCTGCCGGTGTCTGACCGTCATCATCCAGACATACGACGATATCCCCCTCAATCTGGTGAAAGCCTGCCATCAACGCACTGTGCTGTCCGAAGTTCTTCGCCAGATTGATTCCTGTCATATTCGCATTTTCCCGGCATAACTCCTTGATCGTCTCAAAGGTGTCATCCGGAGAGCAGTCATTGACCAGCACCACCTCATAGGTGTACTGCCTAAGTCCTTCCATTGTCTCCTGTATTTCCCTGATCACACTCGGCAGGGTTGCCTGCGAACGATAACAGGGGATCACAAAGCTAATCATTTTTCCCATCAGAATTTCTCCAATCTTCCTTCAGAATTGCCATCAAAATGACATCCCTGTAGCTTCCTTCCAAAAAAACCTCATCTCTTAAATAGGCCTCCTGCACAAAGCCTGCTTTCTCATAGCTTCTCTTAGCCCTGGCATTTTCCGCCAGTACCCGGAGCATTACCTTATGCAGCTTAAGCTCCTCAAAAGCATAGGCAAGCATCAGCTGTGCTGCCCGGGTTCCGTATCCCTTGCAAAGGGCATCCTCTTCCCCGATAAAGATCCCGTATTCCGCCTTGTTATGCTTCCTGTCAATATCCCGCAGGTAAACGCTTCCAACCGGCTGATCCGTGCCTTTTTCGCAGATGATGAATTGAACCGCTTTCCCGGTATCTATCATGTCCTTCGTCCATGTTTCATGTCCCTGTCTGGTAAAGGGCTCCCGATAAATGAAGTTACGACGAACAAAGTCCGTATTCCGCCATCTGATGATATTGTCTGTGTCCTCACCTGTCATGGGGCGAAGATAGATATCCTTTTCCCTCTCCATATTTCCTCCACCTGAAAGCCTCTCTACTGCCCTGCCTCCACGGAATAAATCTCAAATTCCCCTGCAATGGTTTCCTGAAGCGTAAGCTTAACAGGTGTTCCATGCCCTTCATAATAATCATAAATCCACTGCAGATCCTCGCTTGCTTTTCTGACAAAATAGACATCCTCCCGCTCCCGCAGTGCCTGTTCCACGCTGTCAATACCGAATACTGCCAGCTTTTTACGCCAGAGGGGGCTCTTGCAGGCCCAGCCGCCCATAATATCATAGTTATCAAATGAATTGTCAACATTTTCAAACATCTTTTCCGAGTAGGCTACGGAAGAATAGACATCTATCAGGTAAAAGTTTTGCTGATTCTCTCCTTCTGTAAGATATCCATATAGTTCCCGGTAAGGCGCATTGGTAAATGCTCTTACCTGCTGCATCTGTTCCACTCCTCTTACGTTTTGGGGCAGAACCATCGCCCCGAAAACCGCAAACAGGATAAGTGCCGTTCCTCCAAGGAAGCCTATGGTCTTCCCGGATGCGATCCTTCTCCATTCCGTCATCAGCATAGCGGCAAGGATACAGAATTCCATCAGATACAGGGAATGTGTGATCCTCTCGGGGGCTCTCTCCCCCCATAAAATATACATCCACAGAGCTGATCTTACCGCGAGCAGAAATACCAGTTTCCATGTGATTCCAAGTACATTCCGCATACGCCCTGCACCGTCCGTCTTGATCGGAAATGCCGCAAAAAACACCAGGAAATATCCCAGAATCACCAGATAATTCCATGGGTAATCACTTCCCACTGCATTCGGTCCATGCAAAAGCCGGTAGCAGTAGCTTTTCAGCTTCTTAACCAGGTTTTCTGAAAAAGCAGTGCGCTCTACGCGAAGCTGCCCTGCATATTCCGCGATCTCCCCAATCATCTTCTCATCGATTTCATCATCTATGCCAAAATTGTAGTTATCAAACAGTATTTTCTCACTCTCGGATAATCCGATGTTCTCGTAAAACTCCCGGTTTTCCTCATAAGCAGGTGGTGCCTGAAAGTCGTAAAGCTCCGTCCTGTTGTCAAAGAACTCTGTAAAAGCTCTCCATTCTTCGGAGCTGTATGCCAGCATATGAGCTGCCTGCCCCAGCAGCAGACCTGCCAGAATCAGACCGATCGCACCTAAGTACTTCCCTGCATGGTCCTTCGTAAAGATCTTTTTTTCACTTCCCCATTTACAGACTCCTGCCACACAGATCATAGGCAGCACCAGAAGAAGCATCTCCGACCGGATCAGGTAGGCGATCACCACCAATACCACCGACAGAATATTTTTCCGAAGGAACGCCCCGGTATCCAATGTAATATCCGTCGTGTAAAACAAAAACGCCGCCGTTGCTCCCAGCAATGTACAGGTCACAGTATACTGGGCAAAAATCAAATGACTTAAGAAAAAGGCAAGGAAAAGCAGTATACTTACCACTGACACGAGCAGCTTTCCTGCCCGCTTTTTGCAAAGTGATACCGCCCTTTCTGTGATCAGGAGCATACACACAAAATGACAGCCGCACAAAAACAACCCATACCAGGGAAGGCTGCCTGCAATCCTGTAAAATCCACTGATCAGTGCGCTGATGGGCCACAGCATCTGAATATTATGTCCCTCCGGCATTCCGGTGTACACCCCCGCCAGAATATCCTTCATCAGAACATCATCATTAAGGTCATAATAGTAGTCAAAGCAAAGACCTGCATAAATGCCCAGAGCAAGAATCGGAATCAGCGCAATTATCCAGTTTTCCCATTTCCTTATTCTTTCCTTAAGCACCATAGAATTCCTTTACTTTTCCTGCAATCAGTTCTACCTGCTTACCTGTAAGCTGATAGAACATGGGAAGCCTAAGCAGCCGTTCGCTCTCTTTTGTCGTATAAATATCTTCCCCATGGAAGCGTCCGAATTTGAGTCCTGCCGGCGCCGAATGTAACGGCACATAATGGAATACCGTCAGAATATCGTTTTCTTTCATAAACGCAATCAGGCGGGCTCTCTCCTCCTGATTCTTTGTCTTAATGTAAAACATATGTCCGCTCTGGACACAGCCCTCCGGTATCACAGGGAGCTCTATCTTCCCTGCCTCCTGCAGAGGAGAAAGAAGCTCATAGTACTGCTTCCACCGCTCAAGCCTTGTCTGATTGATCTTGTCTGCCACCTCAAGCTGCGCATAAAGATATGCCGCATTCATCTCGCTGGGGAGATAGGAGGAACCATAGTTCATCCATCGGTACTTATCCACCTGTCCCCGGAAATATTTACTCCGGTCTGTTCCCTTTTCCCGGAGGATCTCTGCCGCTTCAATGTATTTTTCATCACGGATCAGAAGCGCGCCGCCCTCACCCATGCTGAAATTCTTGGTCTCGTGAAAGCTGAAGCACCCGAAATCTCCGATGGTGCCAAGAGGCTTTCCCTTATAGCTGCACATAATTGCCTGTGCCGCATCCTCCACCACCAGAAGATGATGCCGTTTTGCAATGTCCATGATCGTGTCCATCTCACAGGCAACGCCTGCGTAATGAACCACTGCAATCACCTTTGTTCGCTCTGTAATTGCCGCCTCGATCAGGGTTTCATCAATGTTCATGGTATCCGGACGGATATCCACAAATACCGGCGTTGCCCCACGAAGCACAAAGGCGTCTGCCGTAGAGACAAAGGTATAGGAGGGAAGAATCACCTCATCCCCCTCTTTGATATCACAAAGAAGCGCTGCCATCTCCAAGGCATGTGTGCAGGAGGTGGTAAGAAGACATTTCCGCGTGCCGGTCAGCTTTTCCAGATACGCACTGCACTTTTTGGTGAACTCTCCGTCTCCGCAGATATGCTGATTCTCTATTGCCTTCTGCATATATTCCACTTCCCGTCCTGTATAGGGCGGGACATTAAAACGAATCATACTTTTCTCTCCTTCCGACTCTTTCCCGGTTTTGATTCCTTTATTCATAAACGGTAAATGCCTCATTGGCAAACACCTGCTTATACGCATTCTCTTCCATAAAGTCTCCGATTGCCTGAAGCTTTTCATCCTGACTGCAGGCTGTCTCATCGGTCCCCCAATAGATCATCGCCTCTGCATCCTGTGCAAGATAGGCGGAAAGCTGCGGTGTCAGGATCACAAGCGGACGCTCTGCCCCCTTTTCCGTCATCGCTCCGGTGAGCTCCTGTAATTCCTTCTGTAGTCTATCAAGGGGATTGCTGTCTAGATCCGGCCATGTGGTATAGACAGCCGGTGCCCGGTCCAAATAATAGGCAAGCCCCGGAATATTACCATACAAAATCAATTTCCTTGTGCCATACGCTCCGTCCTTTTCTTCCATGAATGCTGTGATCTCGCTGAGCGTTTTCGCATTCATTGCACCGGTGTGCATGCCGGCAAGGACCGCATTTCCCTCTACCACGCTGTCCCTCTTTTCCCCTGTCTCTCCGTCCAGAAATACATAATGGAAGCCTACTCCCAAGGCCTGGATGAAAAAGGCAATCAGGATTCCGGAAAGCATTGCTTTGACAGGGAAAAGCGGTACCTTTCCGGTGGTATCCAGATAGGTTCTTCCCCATCTTGTCATCCGGTAGATCATCCAGAAAATAACCGGCGCCACAAAGAACAGATTGTTCAGCACAGGCCAGATATGATTGTTACTGCCAAGCGGCGTGATCAGCACAATGATCAGCGCAATGCACCCGATCAGCTTCCATTCATCATCCACCATCTTCGTAAACAGCATCCAGATCAGCACGCCGATTGCAAGCAGAAGGAACACAGCACCCCATTGAAGCGCAGATTCCTTCTGATAATATCTGAAATTATACATTCCCCACTTTCCAAGCACAAAAAACAGCACCGGAATACAGATGCAGTAAATCACCTTACGAAGCTTTAAAAATTTCCCCTGCCAGATTACCAGGAAAGGAATTCCCGGCAAAATGCAAAGCAGCATATAGATCATCCACTGAAGTCCATGTCCGTATGCATCCAAGATCGCCCTAAGCATCTCAAACAGCGTATAATCCGACGCATTTCCCGCAATGCCGAAGACCCCGGCAAGCATATTCCCGAAGGCACCCGCTCCGCCAAAAATGTGAACAGCACCGAGCATGATCAGAAATGATGTGAGATAGCCGGCAATACAGAGTCCCGTCTCCCCGGCAATCTGCTTCGGCGGCTTTCTTTTCAATGCCCCATAATACCACAGAGCAATGATCAGTGCACACTCCAGTCCATTTCCGGGGAAGCGGGCAAAGCAGTTTAAGCCAAGCAATGCACCTGCAATCAAAAGGCAGTAAGGTCTTGCCCCTGCCAGTCCCCGGAACAGAAAAACTGCTCCCAGCAAAAACAGCAGATAGGTCAGATAGTTATAGAGAATCACGGTGGGGCACCAGCAAAGCCCGATGGCTGCCAGTTCCCCCAAAAAAGCCAGCCTTGCAGGCATCTTGGTCTTAAAAAATCGATATCCCAAAAGCGCCAATGCGCTCACAAAAAGTCCTGTATAGATCTTCATGCCGAGCATGGTATTTCCCATGGGCAGCTTTGACAAAATTGCACCTGTCACATTCGACAAAAAAGTAAGCAGTGTCCAAATTCCGCCTTCTGCTCCGAAAAAGCGATAATTGCCCAGGCTGTAACCGGTGTCTGTAAGATCAATGCCCTGTCCTGCCTTTAGCAGTGGGAAGACAAGGAGCAGAATCGGGAAGAGGATATTTTCAAAAAGCTTTTCGTTTATTCTGATTTTACGCATCCGCCTCTCTCCCTTCTGCCATTTCCGCATCCAGCCTGCTCACTGCACTGCCGGCTCTCGTCTTCTTAAGCCATTTTGCAAGTAAGGCAAACAATTTGCTTCTGATAAAGTCAATCAATATTCCCGCGACAAACAAAACTGCCACACTTTCGATCAATTCCAGTGCAAAAAAAGCAATTCCGTCTTTTCCCCGGGGATTTACAAGTTTTCCCAGCCATCCATACCACTGATAGCGCAAATCCACATGCTCATGAAGAAGGTAAATTCCAAAGCTCAGGATGCCCAGTCTTCGAAAGATCTCTGCCGTCCTTCCCTCTTTGATATGCACCTTCGAAAAACCAAAGAACAATCCCACAGCACCCGCCAGGCAAAGAATGAAATTATAATGGTAGGGAACTGTAAAATAGTAAGAAAAACTGTCCCATTTCCCGGAAAGCATCCACATCAGAAGATTGATGATAAAACTGCCGAGGCAGCTTACGATATAGATCAGCCAGCCCTTCCTTTCAAAAATGCCGCCACCATAAAGTCCAAGGTATGCCGCCAGCAGATAAACACAAATAAACCAGGGTAGGTCATAGCCATATCTGTCAAAGGCAAACACAAACGGGCTGAAGCTCTTAATCACGCAAAACAAAGTAAACAGCCCGCCCAAAGTAATCTGAAGCTGTCGTTTCGTCATACTCCGCATTGCCTGATTCAGTACCGGCGAAAGAAGATAAAGCAAAAAATAGGAAGTGGCAAACCAGTAGTGCTCCGTCTCTATAGGAAATACATATTGAATCAATCCATAAATCCCCTGGGTATCTGCCAGTACAGGAATTCCTATCATCTTCAGCACAAGCGGAATCAGCAGGGAATAGAACCAGATCTGACAAAGCAGAGAAATTGCCCTGCTCGGTTTAAAGCTCCCCTTCACCCCGAAGTACCCACTGATCAGCAGATAGACATTTACTGCCACAAGACAGAAGGCTTCCAGAAGAGAACCGATGATCCTGACCCCGTCAAGAGGTACACCAAGCGCGATCAGCCGGTCTGAATGGGACAAAAAATGCAGTGTGACCACCATGATCATAGCCAGAATCCTGAGCAATTCATAATTTGCCATGCGCTTTTCCTTTGCCACCTTCCGTCACCTCCATCCCTGATTCTGAATCCTGTTTAACGTTCCCTTGCCACCTTGCCTTTTTCTACCCGATAGACCATATCACATTTTTCGATCGTCTGGAGACGGTGGGCAATGATGATCAACGTCTTTTTCCCGTGAAGCCTGTTAATGGAATCCATGATAGCGGCTTCTGTTTCATTATCGAGGGCTGAGGTTGCCTCATCCAGCACCAACACCTCAGGATCCTCAAACAAAGCTCTTGCAATACCGATTCTCTGGCGCTGACCGCCGGAAATACGGATTCCTCTTTCCCCAATGCTGGTATCAAGCCCATCGGGAAGTCCTCTTACAAACTCATCCAGCTGGGCTTCCTTTAAAGCCCTCCACACCTTCTCATCATCAATATCCTCATCCGCATAGCCAAAGGCTACATTCTTGCGAATGGTAGAGTCGATCATAAAGATACTCTGGGGTATATAACCGATATTTTTCAGCCAGGACTGATAATGCTCTCGTACCTCCACGCCGTCTGCCAGAATTTCTCCGCTCTGAAGCCGCAAAAGTCCAAGCAGAATATCCACCACCGTCGTCTTTCCCGCACCGGAGGTTCCCACAATCCCCACGGACTTTCCTATCGGAATTTCCATGTTTGCGTGGTCAAAAATCAACACCTCTGTATTGGGATATCTAAAAACAATATCTTTAAGTTCTATCCTGTCTCTAATCTCCAGTTTATCCACTTTCACCTTCTGTTTATAGGCATTTTCATCATAATTAATGCTCTCGTCCCGGATTTCCTCCTGAAGGTTGTCACTGACCCCCATAAAGAAGGGTTCAAAATAGGAAATGGAAGTCAGATGATTGTTGATTCTGTTGGCGCAGGGAATCAGCCTCATAGCTGCCACTGCAAGGGCCGCCACCTGAGGAACGATCTCTGACACTGCAGTTCCCTGCAGGATCTGGAACATCATATACAGAATCATTCCGGCAATGGCAACCGTCTCAATTAAGAGCCGGGGCGTTGCATTATACAGATTGTATCTCTGTACAGCGCTGACATAGCCTGCACCGCATTTGGCATATTCATTGATAAAATAATTTTCCTTGTTTGCGACCTTAATCTCCTTGATCCCCATGACTGACTGGTCGATCCACTTATACAGTCCGCTGTAATAATCCTGATTTTCCTCACCGGCCTTTTTCATAATGGGCTTCAAAATGCCCTTAATAATTGCCAGGACAACCACTAACAGCAAGGTTACCGTAACCGTCATCCACACATCGGTGGCAAGGCTCACCAGTACCAGACATACAAACACAATCGCCTCACTGAAAAGCTGTAAAAGAGCCAGAATCAGACCGTACATATTATTGACATCCGACGTAATGCTTCTCTGGATCACCGAGGTATCCGCATTCAGATAGTATTCGTAGGGGCGCTCCATAAAGTTGATCATCATTCTTCTGGAGGTGGCAAACTGGTTGGTATAGACAAATTTAAGCTGCGCCTTCTGTTGAATGAACAGAAAGATATTCTTCACCACAAACACGCCGATCAATGCCAGCATGGTAAAGATCATCAGCTTCCGGGTATCGTTATATTCAATGCGCAAAATATCACAGATTACCTGCAGATACTCATTATTTTCAACTGCGTGTTCATCCATCACAACATTCATGACAGGAATCACCAGCGAAACCCCTAAGGTTTCCAGCACTGCTCCGATCAGCATCAGGAAAACCAGCAACACCATGATTCTCTTCTGCCGTCCGTCCAGCAGCACCATCAGCTTCTTAATTATTTTCTTCATATTTCCTCTTTCAGGCTCTTATTTTTGAAATAAAATATCATTATATTTTATCATAATTGCAGGCTGAGCGCAAATAAAGGAGCATTAAGGCTCAGTCAGCACCACATCCTCCACCGGCAGTTCCTGCCAGATTGCATAAAAAGTCATATCCTCATAAACCGGCTTATAACGGTCATAAGGAACGCCTGCTTCCGTAACCCACCCCATGAACAGCGAACTGTATCTGACAGGAATCGGCTCTTCTCCTGCGGTCAGTCCATCCTTCACACAGAAGATCTGCCAAGCCTCCTCGTCCACGACAAAGGTAACGTTGTGATAGCTTTCCTCATTAAGCCACACACTGTTTAGGAAATTAACCCTTTCCTGTATAAAATATTTTAAATATCTGACATCATTGTCATAATCCTTGTAATACTGATATCGATTTTCCAGATTTTCCCACCGGATACTGTCCATTTTTGCCGACTGTCTGCTTTCTGACACCATCCGGTCGATTCCCCCTGTAAGAAGTGACTTGAGATAAGGAAGTGCCTTCTGTTCATAGAGCATAACCATGTCACTGTAAAAGTCTTCCTTCTCATATAGCCTGGCAAATACTTCCGTGCCGTAGACATGATCACTCAACCTGGTGATTCCCACAGGATTGCTGGCGATCTCGTCCAAATTGCAGTTTCCAAATGCCACGTCAAAATCCCATACCGGCCCTGCAAATATTTTGTCGCTCACTGTGTCCTGCGGCTTATAAAAGAAGCTGCTTGTGACACCACCGTCATAATTCTTGGATATCTCCTCTACCAAATACTTCCGGACAAAGGAATCCACATCAATATAGTCGGAATAATGCTTCCCTGTCTGTGGATGAATACCTTCCTCGGTGCTCACCGCATCCTGGAATTCCTGCATCAAATCTGCAATATAGTCCACCTGTTCCTTTGACGCATATCGCGGACTCTGCAAAACATAGCAATCCCCCTGATCGGTTATAAAGCCGGCAAGTTCCCCCGTATATCTTGCCGGGAGTTCCCGCTCGAACAGATAACCCCCGGATATATCCTCTTCCTCGCAGACTGCCTCGGTCCATTTCCTTGTTCCTTCCGGATTCTCAATACTCTTAAGCTTTCCCAGCTCGGAATCCCCGTACGCTGCGCTCAGTGTCTCTTCCATATCCCGAATGGCAACACGTTCCCCTCCAACCTCAACTTTTTCGAAAAGATAATAGTTTCCGTAATAAACATGATTGATGTACAAATCAACCATTTGGCTCTCCGGCACATAGCTCATGCCAAGTTCCCTGGCAAGCTCCATGGTAATCCGGTTGCGTAGCCTGGTCTCATCATAACCGTTGGCAATCAGATTCCATGCCTTCGCCTCGCCAAAACCAAAAAGGTCTGCCTTCTTACTCAATTTAAACTGAAGTGGTTTTTTGGCAAGTCCCCAGGTTGAATTTCCCCTTCCCTGAATACTTTCTGCTGTTCCTGCATAGAGTTCGCCACCATTTAAGTCAAGGAGCTGCACCGTTCCGCTTTCCTCATTCCCCTTTTCTTCTTCGATTACGGTCATCTTCCCCGATTTTGTGGTAAGACTAAGTACCGGAAGGTCAGAAGAGTAAAGAAAAATGAGCGGCATACTGAAAACCGTTTCGCCCCTGCGGTCTAAATAAGTTATCTGATAAGTTTCTTCCTCGGCAACATCAAGGAGTACATCCCCTTCCTTCACATGCCTGCTTCCAATCTGAATACTGCCGCCATCGGCCTTTTCAAGGACAAGCCCACGGTTTCTGGCATATCCGGGCAGGAAAAAGTATCCGGTTCCATCCTCACTCTGCCACAGCAGAACCTTGGTGTTTTCGTTTTCACCCTCTACCGACAAAAGTATTTCCGGCATTTCCTCGGTCTGCAGCTTCTGCGGTGCCCCTGCCTCACCCTGCTGCGGAGCACTTAGTTTCTGTTCTCCGGCAAGAGATATTTCTTCCTTCCTGTATTCACTTATTCTATCCATAACACCCGGATACACAATCATCATAGCAAGGATCAAAACTCCTGCAAGCGACACCCAGGTCAGTGTTTTTCTGTTTTCTTCCATATAAACCTTACTCTCGCCTTACGTAAATTTTGCTGTTTATTCCAAATATTCGTTCTGGCTGTGAAGCTCTCTTGCCTCGTAGCGATCCATATAGTCCTCTCCAAGGAAGACCACTTCCTTTGCAAAGTGGATACCATCCGGCACCGTCAGAATGGATACCACCTTATCCACCTGCAGCTCAGGGATGAAATTCATGATTTCCATAGGAAACTTCCCGAAAAGCACAATGTACTCCGAAAACAGCTTTTCATAATCCAGCACATCTCTCGGGTGCGGTTTCAGGATCACCTGGGCATTCTGTCCCTGCTCCGATATCACGTCCCTGAAAATCTTCTCCCGCACTTCCAGACTGCAGAGCGGTTCCGTCAAAATGAGAACCTTATGCTCATGATTTTCCCCGCTTATAAACTTTTCCTTCAGCTCATCAATATTTTTTATGAACAGCTTCACAATCTGATCCTTGTCATCCTGTGAAAGATGTTCCACCAGAAGTTCTCTTCGAAGCTCCACATATTTCGGGCAGGGATAAGGGCAGACGGAAATATCATTGACCTCCATGTCAATACAATACTTCCCATAACCGTTTTGAATGAAAATCAAATTGATAGAGGATAGAAATGCCTTCAGCCTAAAGTGACCTTTATTATCATATCTGGCCGTGTCATAATAGCGGATACAATTAAGCCCATCCTCAAGTGCATGATAACGTATTTTCTTATAGCTCAAATAATAGCCGATGGGATCCGAATCGCAGAAAACATATACATCCTCATAGCTCCTGAAATCCACCGGCACAAAGGGCTCCTGCAGCTTTCCGAGCAGCTTCGTGTAACGGATGCGGGCAAGCATATTGATCAACAAATTCCCTCTGTCCACATGGTATTTGGCAAGCTCCGGGAACTGCACATCCTCCTTCTCGTCAAACAGGAACACCTCACCAAAAAGCTTTGATTCTGCCGCCCGTTCCTTGAGATCGCCAAAGTCGTTTGACATCGTGCTGAGCACAAGATCTGCGTTCCCCCGCTCGGCTATCGGAAGATAACATTCCTTCAGGCAGGCTACATATACATGATAAAATGTGTGACACACATAGACTCTCTTTTTCAACTTCTGATTTCTCCGTTTCCAAACTCTCTCGTTTATTTTCGCTCATAGGGAATTATCTGTCAATCCTTTCGTCCCATTGTTCACAAAGCAAACTGCAACCTTGATTAAGCATAGTCTTTCTGATAAAATATGTAGATGAAGTTACTAAAGAAAGGATATTGTTCTATCATAACAATAAGTACAGAAGAATGGTTTTCAGTTCAAGCACTTTCCTTTTTTGCTTCCTGCCGGTCTGCCTGCTCGGATACTATCTGTTGAATAATAAACTGAAAAACGGATGGCTTCTGTTTATGAGCCTTCTTTTTTATGCTTGGGGCGGAATAAAATTTTTTCCAATCATTTGTATTTCTATTCTCCTAAATTATATTGGCGGATATCTTATTGATTGCGTACAAACCCAAGGAAAAGAAGCCTTGAGGAAAAGTATTTTCTTTATGGTAATCGTGTTCAACTTACTCCTCTTAGGGTATTGGAAATACTTCATGTTTTTTGTAAACATTTTTGAGGAAATAACAGGCATTCAGTTTCATGTCCCGGAAATTGTTCTTCCCATTGGAATTTCCTTTTTTACTTTTCAAGGACTTTCTTATGTCATTGATGTTTATAGAAGGAAGGTTCCTGTTCAAAAAAAATTACTAAATGTAGGTTTATACATAGCTCTTTTCCCACAATTGATTGCAGGTCCGATTGTTCGCTATTCAGATATTAATGAACAGATAGAATTCAGAACCCACTCCACTTCCACGTTTGTTGAAGGAATCAGGCGTTTTACCATCGGGCTTGCCAAAAAGGCAATATTGGCTAACTCGTTAGCAGTGAACGCTGACTCTATTTTTCATACACCTTATTATAATAATACTCCTGAAGTCGCATGGATTGGTGCTGTTTCTTACAGCTTACAAATATATTTTGATTTTTCCGGATACTCAGATATGGCTATCGGTTTAGGTAAAATGTTTGGATTCCACATCCTGGATAACTTCAATTACCCCTATATTTCAAAGTCAATATCTGAATTCTGGCGAAGATGGCATATTTCGTTGGGCAGTTGGTTACGCGATTATGTATACATTCCACTCGGGGGTAACCGCAAGGGCAAAGCATATACAATTATTAATACACTAATTGTTTTTGGGATCAGTGGACTATGGCATGGTGCTAATTGGACCTTTATTGTATGGGGAATTTATTATGGTTTTCTGATCGTTCTACCTATCATATTCGGGAAAACAATACAGAATTTCCACCAAAAATTCGCTTTCAGCAACACGCGACTTTTCAACTTTGTAAAAATTGTCTGTACAGACTTTCTGGTATTAATCGGATGGGTGCTTTTTAAATCAGATAGTCTCAGCGCAGCAATCGGTTACCTAAAGTCAATGTTCGGGCTGGTCAATCTTTACCAACCCGGATACACCTATAAATGGTATCTGACAAATTACAACATCTTCATACTCATAATCTCTTTTGTTGCCATGCTTCCGTTAGGCAAAAAGCTTTTTTATGCACTAAAAGCCAAAATAACTAATTATGTATTTGAAGTAATATGTGATGTGAGCACATTTATTTTATTGGCCGTCTCATTAATGTATGTGGTTACGTCAACCTACAATCCTTTTATTTATTTTCAATTTTAATGGTTTATGCAGAGGATTACTATGAAGGGGAAAAATTTTTTAGACAAATTATTCATAAGCATATTCTTTCTTACCTTGTTTGTTCCTTTTCTGCTTGCCCATAGAAAAGAATCAAGAATTTCCGAAATGGAAAACAGAACGTTGGCTAATCCTCCACACTTTTTTAATCAGGAAGGTAATTTCAATTGGTCTTACTCTTGTGATTTTGATTCCTGGATCAATGATAATGTCAGATTTCGAACTATCTTAATGGAAATGAATTCTACTCTTCAATATCAATTATTCGGAAAAATAGCCAATGATAACCTTCGCGAAGGACTTGACGGACATCTATTTTACATTGAAGGCAGAAAAGTTGCAGGACATCAACACACAAATTTATTGAGTGAAGAAGAATTACAACGTTATTTATCAGCAATGCAGCGCCTGTCCACCCGGCTTTCCGAGCAGAATATTACCTTTTATTACATGCAGTGTTATGATAAAGACAGTATTTATCCTGAATACTATGTTGAAGGTGTCAGACAATTTGGTGATATGTCAAGAGCTAACCAAATTGTCGAGGGGTTACGGAAAAATACCGATGTTAATGTTATTCCAACTTATGAAGCATTGATGGAACACAAAGATCAGAAAATGCTTTATTTTAAGGCTACGGATCCAGCTCATTGGAACGACTCCGGCGCGCATATAGGCTATACGGAACTGATGAATTTCATCCAAAAAGACTTTCCTGAATTGCCAATCCTTGACGAGACTGATTATCATATTGAACAAACAGAAGAATGGGCAAACATATACGGCTTTACTTATCCGTATTCGGAAATCAACTGCCATTACAGTATAAAAAACCCTAATGCAACGGAATTGGAACTAGATTATTTTGATCCTGAAAAAATTATTAAATATAGAGAACACGGTCATTACTATATTAACGAAGACGCCAGTAATGAATTAAAAATTCTTATAGTGGGAGACAGCTTTATCCGTCAATTTTTAAAAGGAGATATTGCAGAAAGCTTTCACGAAACCTTAAGCATCGATTGGATTAACTTAGAAATTCTTGACCAAGTACTTGAAATCTATGAACCGGATATACTGGTCTTAGAGAGCGCTGAATTTTGTCTGGATAATACAATTCCTTTAGTGGCAGAAATGCCCACACCATAAGAAAGGACTGGTGCAGCTCATGAAAAAACATTCCCTTGCGATCATCACTGCCCGAGGCGGCAGTAAACGGATTCCCGGAAAGAATAAGAAAGAGTTTTGCGGAAAGCCCATTCTCCTGTATTCCATTGATGCCGCTCTTCGCAGCGGGCTTTTTGATGAGGTAATGGTCTCCACGGATGATGAGGAGATTGCGCAGCTTGCCATAGAGGCAGGGGCACAGGTTCCCTTCATGAGGAGCCCCGAGACAGCCAATGATTATGCTTCCACTGACGATGTGATCCGGGAGGTTCTTGACAACTATAAGAATCGTGGACAGCAGTTTGACGCCTTCTGCTGTATTTACCCTACAGCCCCTTTCATTACTCCCGAAAGGTTAAAAGAAGCAATGGCTTTGCTGAATGAAACCGATTCTGTCATGCCGGTGGTTGCCTTTTCCTATCCGGTGCAGCGTGCCGTTGTGATTGAAGACGGAGAACTGAAACGCAAATGGCCGGAGTATGCAAACAGTCGCTCCCAGGATTTAGAGCCCTTTTATCATGATGTGGGGCAGTTTTATGCCTGCCGCACAGAGGCATTTTACCGGGAAGGAACGACCGATACCGTCCATATGAAGCCCATGATCTTAAATGACACCGAGGTGCAGGACATTGATACCTTCGAGGACTGGGCAATTGCGGAGATGAAATATAAACTCCTTCATCCGCAGGAATAGCACGAGAAAGGATTTTATTGCGATATGAACAAAACGATCAAAATCGGATCAGCCACGGTGGGGGCAGCCTCACCCACCTTTATTGTTGCGGAAATGTCCGGCAATCATCTGCAGGATTATGACCGTGCCATCCGCATCATTCACGCTGCCAAGGAAGCTGGTGCCGATGCCATCAAGCTGCAAACCTATACCGCAGACACCATTACCGTTGACGGTACCAATGATTGCTTTCACATTCACGGTTCCATCTGGGACGGCATGTCACTTCACAAGCTCTATGAGGAGGCCTATACCCCCTGGGACTGGCAGCCAAAGCTTATGGAGGAGGCCGAAAAGCTTGGTCTTATCTGCTTTTCCTCACCCTTTGACTTTACTGCTGTAGATTTTATGGAACAGATGAATATGCCGGCCTATAAGATTGCTTCCTACGAAATCAACGACATTCCCCTGATCCGTAAAATCGCAAAGCTTCATAAGCCCATTATTTTTGCAACGGGAATTGCGGAATTTGAGGATCTTGACCTGGCACTTTCCGTCTGCAGGGAAGAAGGCAACGAGGATGTGATGCTCCTGAAATGTGTATCCGCCTATCCGACTCCCTATGAGCTGATCAATCTAAACACCATTCCCACACTTGCTGAAAAGTACAATTGTCTCATGGGGCTTTCCGATCACTCCATGGGGAGCGCAGTTGCAGTTGCTTCTGTCGCCCTGGGAGCACGCATGGTGGAAAAGCACTTAACCCTTTCCCGAGCTGACGGCGGTCCTGACGGCGCCTTTTCCATGGAGCCCGCAGAATTCAAACAGATGTGCAAGGATATCCGCATTGTGGAGAAAGCGCTTGGTTCCTCCACCTATCAGTTGACACCCCAGCAGATAGATGAGCGAAAGGAGTCTCGCTCCCTGTTTGTGGTAAAGGACATGAAACAAGGGGATACCTTCACGCCGGACAACTGTCGTTCCATCCGTCCGGGAATTGGACTTCACACCAAATATTATGAAGAGATTTTAGGGAAAACCGCCACAAAGGATATTGAGAAAGGAACACCTCTTTCATGGGAACTGGTAAAGTGATCTTTATTCGGGCTGATGCCAATGAACAAATTGCATCCGGACATATTATGCGCTGCCTTACCATTGCCGGTGCGCTCCGCAGGCAGGGACACTCTGTCACCTTTCTGGTATCCGATCACGACAGCGGGAACGCACTGACTATACGTGGTGAAGCTTCTTTTCTATGTCTTGGGAGCAATTATAGGTGCCTGGAGGAAGAGCTTCCTATGCTTCTTCCCCTTCTTTCCGAAAGAAAGCCCGACGTCTTTCTTCTGGATTCCTACTTTGCTTCTGCCCGCTACATGAAGGCAATAAGAGAGCAGTGCAGACTGGTCTATCTGGATGACCTTCAGCAGTTTTCCTATCCGGTGGATCTGGTCATCAACTATGATCTCACTGCGGATGCTTCCTTCTACAGCGATACGCCCGCACTGCTGGGAGCTGCCTACACACCGCTTCGGGAACAGTTCCTTTCCGTTCCTTACTCTGTAAAAGAAAGGGTTTCCACCGTACTGATCTCCACCGGAGGCTCTGATATTTACAACGCTGCTTCCCGCATCTTTGAAGTGCTGGCAGGCTCTGACTATTTTTCAAAATGCAAAGCCACCTTTCATGTCTTAACCGGAAACATGAATTCCAACAAAGCCTCCCTGTATCAGCTTGCAGAGAAATATCCCCGGATGATCCTGCATGAAAATGTGACGGAAATGGCTGGACTGATCTCTTCCTGTGATCTTGCATTTTCTGCCGGAGGAACCACTCTGTTTGAGCTTTGCGCTGTTGGCGTTCCCGCTGTCAGCTTTTCGATTTCCGATGTTCAGTATCCTTGCGTCCATGCCTTCGAGAGGGCAGGTATTATCCCCTATGCCGGAGATGTCCGAGAGGGAGAACCCTTTTATGAAAAGCTTCTTTCCATGGGCATAGAAATAGCGGAAAATCCCACCCGCAGGAAGGAGCTTTCCGCTTACATGAGACAATTTGTGGACGGCCGGGGCGCTGACCGCATTGCAAGGGCAATCACCGACCTTTAAAGGTCCGGCCTTATCACAGAGCTTATTGTAAGAAACGCTGTACTTTGATATCAGAGTATTTCAGCACATAAACTCCTTCCTCATAGGCTCCGATTCTCACCTCATTCTCCGTGCCCTCTAAATTCGCTAATATATTCTGTGGAAAGCTGACGTCACAGGCATAAGCATGGGGGTATCCCCCACCAAATCTGGGATTGATCTCCGACACAAAAAAAGTACCGTTGCTTTCAAAAATATCCATGTCAACAGGACCACGCAGTGAAAGCTGCTGCAGGGTTCTTAGTATCAATTCAAATATCTCGGGCTTCTTTACGGATACCGATTTCTCTGTTTCTCCTGCTCTCATCCGAAGCTTTTCCTTCAGGAAGATATCCGTAACCCTTCCGGTCAGCAAATCTGCATAGATGTCAGCACCATATTCCTTTCCATGGGAAAACCTCTGAATCATCAAGGGTTCTTCACTATCCTTCATCAGCGCTGTCAAAAGCTCTATGCTGTTTACCTTCATGGCACCGATACTCCCGGCTCCTGCAATCGGTTTCACGAAAACCGGAAAGCACTCCTCTCCGCCTTCATATGCCTTCTGAAACTCCTCCAGACTATCATAAGAGGGGAGTACCGGAATTCCGGCATTCTTCAAATGGTGATAAAACTTCATCTTGTCGCGGCAAAGATCAATACTGCCCACCTCCGAGACAATGGGAACGATCCGGTTTTCCAGAAAGAGCGCCTTCTTCTGTGCGATCAGATGAAGCTCATCCTCCTGCAGAGGCAAAACCGCATGGATCTTTTCCTTTTTGCAGATGGAAAGTATTTCATCAAGATAGCCTGGCTCACCCATCCTCGGCACGAGATAATAAGCATCCGCTTCATACAGCGCCGGTGCAAGGCTGCTGCAATCTGTCCCCACGACTTTATCAAATCCGCTTTCCTTGAAAAAGCGCACCAGCATATTTCTGGTTCCACAGCTTAAAATCAGAAGGTTCATTTCGTTTTCACACCTCTCACACTACTTCTGCTCCCACACACAATTCTGCACATACTCTTTGGGCGTCCACTTTTCTCTGACCTTTACGGTCTCCTCACCCTTATTTACATACACATCCGGGAAATACTGGATAAAAAGCGGATTCAGGCTTAGGGTATAGCCACCCACATTTTCATATATAATCTGATCTCCCACAAACAGCTCCGGCAGATCTTTCATTTCAAACAAACGATCGCATTCCATACAGGTATATCCTGTGATGGTCTGATTTTCCATTATTTTCCGCTCTTTTCCCGGCTGAAGCTCGGTATGATAAAGATAGGAGTTTTTGATCATCGTTGCGTCGATGTTAAACCGGCTTCCGTCCGAGATCAGATATCTGCTGCCTCTGATATCCCGTACATCAATGATGCTTGTGGTAAAGGTGGTTGCACTTGACAAAAGAGAAATACCGGGTTCTACTACAAGGGTTGTCTCCTCCGGCTTAAACTCTTCAGAAAGCACCTCGGCAACCACGGGAAAATAATCTGGAAACTCCGGTCTTCCCTTCAATCCCCCGCAATAGCCACCGCCGATATCTACATAATCAAGGTGCAATTGAAACTCCCTTTTCAGCCTGCAGGCCATATCGGCAATGCTCTTAAAAATAGCCACGCTTCTGGATTTGGAGCTGGAATGCAGGTGAATGCCGTTTACTCTTACATTGGGAATCGCCCGCACCTGCTTAAGTACCTTTGCAAATGTTCCATCCTCATAGGAATAGCCAAATCTACCGCTTTCCTCTCCCATGGTGGTCTCTCCCGGACACATGGCCTCCAGATTAAAGTTTACACGGATTCCAACATTTAAGGTCTTCGCCGGGTACTCTTTTGAAAGCTCCGTAAGCCAGTCAAGTTCAAACTGCGAATCCATATTGACGATTCCGCCTGCCAGCACGACGTCCCGAAAGGATTGTCTGCTCTTATAGGGACCGTTATAGATAATCTCATCGTCCCGAAACTCCATGTATCTGGCAAGGCTGTATTCATCCTGGGATACTACCTCTGCACTGACTCCCTGCTTCTGATAAAAGCGGACAAGCCAGGGGAGCGAATTGGTCTTAAAGGAGTAACCAATCCTGTAATTACTCCAGTTTTCTTTCAGTGAGGTTGTTAGTTTATCAAAATCTCTTTGCAGCTTACTTTCATTAATCTCAAAATAAGGAGTAGGTCTTTTCTTCATACATTCCTCTTTCTTTAGCGGCTCATTTTCTTCCTCAGGTTCCGGTAGCTCCACAGCAATTTATAATACAACATAAAGTAGATCGTGGATCTCTGCTGCATCCTGATCAGCTTCCGTTCCTCCTCATGAACCCGCTGTATATAATATTTGTTCTCCATGAAGCCGGGAAAGGTCTCTTTCATTTCTTTGCCCAGCGCCTTCACGAAGCGATAGCTCTTATTCTTCACCCCTGCCATGTAGGAAAAAAGGGTATTTACGTAAAACAAAGTGGTAAAGCTGCTCTCGATCTCCGGATAGTAATCCTTTAGGAAATCAAACTGCCTTGCCTCCCGAACCATCACTCTCGCTGCTTCCATCCTGTCCTCACACCTTGTCTTCGTGATGGTGTGGACCGTAGAAGTATCATGCTGATAATAATAGTAAAGAGGTTCTTCGATATACTCAAAATGCTTTGCCCTGAGCATCCAGGAATTACTGATGGCGTTATCCTCATAAAAAATGTGCTCCGGGAAACGATTGGGGTAATCCAGAATGATATGACGCCGATAGATCTTCACCACCAGGCTACCACCATCCAGTATCAGGGAACGATACTGTTCCACAGTCAGTTCTCCCGACTGTTCCGGTGTATTGTTGTGCACGATCTGACCGATCTTCATACTGTGCTCGCCTGTGAGATGATAATCACAGCCGACCATATCTGCCCCTGTCTCTTCCGCCCTTGCAAGGAGCTTTTCATAAAAGTCCGGTGTGATCCAGTCATCACTGTCAATAAAGCCAATCCACTCCCCTTTTGCAACAGCAAGTCCCAGGTTCTTCGCCCCGCCCTGCTTCCTGTTATCGGGCGATGCGATCACCTTAAACTTGTCCGGATAATTCTTTTCATATTCTCTTAGAATGGTAAGGGAATTGTCCGTAGAATGGTCATCCACCGCTATGATCTCATAATCGGAAATCGTCTGTCCCACCAGGGAATTCAGGCACCAGGTCAGCTTGTCATCTGCTGCCATATTGTAAACCGGTACGATCACACTTAACTTCATCTGCCGTTCTCCATTCATTCAAACCGCGTCAGCTCTCCGCCCTTTGCCTCCACGATCCTGTCATTCACACTTAAAAACACAGAAGCCACATAGGGATTATATACAAAAGTATTGTCCGCACCGAACTGCAGACCTTTTGCCCGCTCCATGTAATCCACAAAGCCTATATTAGTGGTATACCAGATATCGTCTCTTCCGCCCACCAGCCGGCAGAACTGCTCCATGACCTCCCAGTTGTCATCCCTGGAAAATTCATAGCTGTGCCCCCAGACATACATCAGATATAAATACTGCTTCTTGTTCAGTTCCACAAAGCGCTTCCCGTCCTCCAAAAGGTTATTGTTGTGATGGCAGGTCGCCTTCCACTCATAATAATCCGTGGGAAGCTTAAAGTCATGGGTATCTCCCACAATTCTGGAATATCGGATGCCCAGTGCCGGGAGAAGCCTTTTGATCTCCTCATTATAGGAACCGTTGGGATAGGAAAGACCTCTGACAGGCATTCCGGTTAGCTTCTCAAGACGCTTCCTGTCCTCCAAAACCTCGTAGACCACCTTCTCAAGCGGACATCGTTCAATGGTAGGATGGGTCAGGGTATGACAGGCAATCTCATGCCCTTCATACAGACCAGCATATTCCTCAAAAGGAATCCGAACCTGATCCCTGATCCCGGAATTGATGTGAAAGGTTCCCTTAATTCCGTTTTGATTAAAAATTTTAACAAGCCTTCTGTCTTCTTCCTTACCATCGTCATAGCTCATGGTAAGGGCTTTATGCTTTCCCTGCGGAAAGCAGATATATACCTTATTCATTCCGAACCTCTACGCCTTATAGTATTCTGCTATTTTCGTTACCGCTTCTATCACATCCTGCACATCCTGATCACTCATCGCATAATAAAGCGGCAGACTGATGATCTCCTCATACAGCTTCTCCGCCTTCGGGCAAAGCCCTCTGTGATATCCAAGTTTCTCATAATAGGGGAAACAATAGGTTGGTATATAATGTACATTGCAACATACATTTTCGGCAGCCAGTGCATCAAAAAATTCTTTCCTTCCGATCGTGAGCCTGTCCGAATTCAGCCGTAAAATATAAAGATGTCTTGTCGTATCCGATTCCGGGATTTCCTTCTGAACCACGAGCTGCGGAAGCTTCGAAAAGGCCTCATTATAAGCCTTTACAATTTCCTTGCGTCTCTTTGAAAAGGCAGGGAGCTTATCAAGCTGGCTGATCAAAAGAGCCGCCTGCATATCCGTCATGCGGTAATTATAGCCCAGCGCGATCTGCTCATAATACCAGGATCCATCCGGTTCATGCTCCATCTGTGTCTCATCTCTGGTAATTCCATGTGAACGGTACAAAAGCAGTTTCTTGTAAAACGCTTCGCTGTTCGTCAGGACTGCACCGCCTTCACCGCAGGTTACTGTCTTGACCGGATGAAAGCTCAGTGTCGTCATATCTGCTATGGAACCGTTAAACTTTCCATTGTAACGGGTTCCGATCACGTGTGCTCCATCCTCAATAAGAACAATATTATTTTTGTGGCAATGCGCAAGAAGTCTGTCAAGCTCCACTGACTGTCCGGTATAATCTACTGCAACCACTGCCTTCGTCTTCTTCGTGGTAAGTGCCTCCACACAGGCAGGATCAATGTTATAGGTTTCCTCATTGATATCTGCAAATACCGGTTTGGCTCCGCAGTAAAGGGCACAGTTTGCTGATGCCGCAAAGGTAATGGGTGTGGTGATCACTTCATCCCCCGGCTGTACCCCTGCTGCCAGTGCCGCAATATGAAGAGCAGCCGTACCATTACTGCAGACCACCGCATATTTAGCACCCGTCACCCGGCATAGCTTCTGTTCCAGCTCAGCGATCTTTGGTCCGCAGGTCAGATAATCGCTTTTCATGACATCGACCACTGCCTTGATGTCATCGTCATCAATATATTGATGTCCGTAAAAAATTTTCGTATCACGGACAGGAGTTCCTCCGCATATTGCAGGTTTCTTCATAATGTCCTCCATTCTGAAATGCCCACCGGTTCCCGTAAGGCATCTATTGATTCATCTGTATTCTGACAGCATCCGCAACAGCTGCTATGTATTCACTATTGGTCGGCCTTCCCATACCATTCTCCGCGCAGTACCCGAAAAGCCTTTCAAAGGTATCCCTGTTTCCTCTTTCCCATGACACTTCTATTGCATTGCGAATGGCTCTCTCGACCTTGCCGTCAGTTGTATTATAACGCTTTGCCACCTCCGGGTAAAGAAGCTTCGTCACACTGCTGACAATTCTCATATCTTCTTCTGCCATGATTACTGCTGTCCTCACATAACGATAGCCCTTCAAGTGCGCAGGCACCCCCATATCAAGCAGCATTCCGGTAGTTAACTGCTCCTTTTTTCTCGACATTTCATCCTGCATACCAAAACTCTCCCAAATCTGTTTTTGTCACGCCTTCCTTCAGTATAGAGGATGCTCTTTTCCGTGAACAGTTGTTATTCACCGCACAAAATGTCCATCACTCCCGCAAAAAAGGATATTTTTCCAGAAAACGACAGAAAAACCCCTTGAAGCCATTATTCGACACAATTTGATCCTGAGAATTGCTCTCAAGATCATAAAAGTAATTTCCGGTTTTGATATCTATGGAGATTCCGTCAAGCGGGAATCCCGGAACCTTTTTCGTATGGGGCACATCTGTGAGAAGAAAAGGCTCCCCCCACAAGTTCTCTTCCATGCTTTCCTGCCTAATCTCCTCATTAAAGATCAGACAGATCGCATTTTGGTATCTGGCGCGGATCCTGCCATATTTCTTCACCAGTTTGATGTAATGTGCGAGCAGTTCCTCATCAGACAGGCGCTTTGCTCCCCGTCCTCTGACCTGAATACCGGGTTGAACCTCCCCCGGGAGCAGTTCTCCCGTCAGATGATCATACAGATACAAACCACTGTCACAGGAAAAAACAGGACTGTGAAACAAGGCAAAGTAAGCCTCTGCCTTCTGCCTGGCATTTTCAAGCGGAGTGTTTCCGGTCTCCTCCACCTTGGGAAGCTCTATCCCTCTCATTGCCGCAGCGTCTGTCAGCCCTGTAATCTGAAATGGCAGGCCAAGAAGTGCCCGCCTCATATAGGAAAGCTTTGCCTCATTTCCGGTTCCGTAAATAAGCTCCATAAAATCCCCCAATATTATTTCACCGGTTTATAGCTTCCGTCCGCTATGATATACCGCCATAGAATATCTCTGTACTCCTGTGTTGCGTAATCGATTCCTACCCTTTTGGCACACGTATAGGCCGGAGTACATCCATCGTCCTCCAGCCACAATTTGCGGGAATTTACCAAGTCCTCTCCGTTCAGTTCCCGGTCAATCTTCATGGCACGCGTCAACTTCCCTGGACCGTTATACCCTGTAATTCCCCTGATCAAAACCGCTTCCGGATGACCCTTCTTGCCTGTGACCACATTAAACAGAGAGTGCATTCCATAACAAAGATATACATAGGCAGTACCACCCTGTTCGTACAGCACCTTCGTCCGCTCTGCCTTCCCCTTACTGGCGTGGCAGGCAGTATCCTCCTGTCCAAAGTAACACTCTGTTTCCGTAATCCGGTATTTGAAAACTTCTTCTCCGATTCTCCGGCAAAGAAGCTTACCTACAAGTGCCGGGGCAAGCTCCGTGGCCGGCCGACATAAATCTTTCCGTCCCAGTCGTTTTCCCATGCTCAGTCCTCAATTGCACCGTAAACAATCTGGCGCATCTTTCGACGAAGTGCAAGGTCGGCTCCCTGCTCAATCTGCTGCATATAAACCAAAATCAGTTCTTCCTTCGGATCTACCATAAAATAGGTTCCGGGTAATCCATCCCATCCGTATTCGCCCACACTGCCGTTGCTTCCCGCCATCTGTGGCTTAAGCATAATACGCATAAAGTTCCCATACCCGTAGCCCTCAATACTGTCAAAATCAATCCAGCTCATCTGTAGATCATTAAGCTGGTTCTTCCTGATATATTCCATAGTCTTTCTGCCAAGGAAACGTTTCCCCTGATAGCAGCCATCCGCTGCAAGCATTCTGACAAAATGGGTATAATCCTCTAACGTAGAGTAAAGTCCTCCACCGCCGGACTCAATATAAGGCGGCTTCGTTGGCGCATACAGGTTCAGCCATTCAAGCGCCCTCTCATCTGACTCACGAAGATGCCCCTGGGCGTCAATTCTCGAATACATCGTGGCAAGCCTTCCAATCTGACCTTCCTCTACAAAAAAGCCCGTATCCTTCATATCAAGTGGCTCAAAAACAGTCTTTTTCAAATATTCCCCATAGGGAACCCCTGTCACAACCTCAACAATCGCTGCTGCAACATCCGCAGAAATACCGTACTTCCATCCTTCCCCAGGATGAAACAAAAGCGGAGCCTTGCCCAGTTCATTGCAAATATCCACATTGCTGAACTTCTCACCGCTGACCGCACGCTCATGCAGCTCGATCCGAATCTCCTCCATGATCCGCTCCGGTTCTGACATCTCTCCCGGGTATACCAGTCCTGAGGTCATATTCAGGAGCTGGCGGATCGTGATTTTGGATTTGGCATCCACAAGCCCCTTTGTCGTAGCCACTTTCATATTTGCAAAGCCCTTTAAATATTGATCAACCGGATCATACAGGTCGATCAAGCCCTGTTCATAAAGCATCATAACCGCAATCGTGGTGATCGGCTTGGTCATGGAATAAATCTTGTAAATACTGTCCTCCCGGTCGCTTCCGTAAACATTGCGGAATTCTACTTTTCCCTTATGCTCCACCAGAAGGGAAGCACCCTTTATTCTTTCCGCCTTCATCTCCTGCTCAAACAGGTTGTTCAGTTTATTTAACTTTTCCTGATTCATACCATACCTCCGTTGCGGAATCGCTGCTTTAAATGAATCCCGCATCAATCAGTATACACCTGTCCGCATTAATTTTCCAGATAATCCAGATAATCCTCTTCACTTGCGAACAACATATATCTTCCCTCAACCATTCCCATATATCCGTTATTAACAAAATATCCTTTCATGTAGGCTGCCTCCTGACTTCTGATCTGTTTCTTATCTATCATCAGAATACCATTCGGTCAGTCCCATAAAACGGACTTTATTTAAACTGTGCTCCCCGCACCGCCTGAAAGGTAACGGTTATCTCCGTCCCCACTCCCGGCTCGCTTTCAAGGGCAATTTCCGCTCCCAGATGAAGCAGGATGTGCTTGACTATGGCAAGTCCCAATCCCGTTCCGCCGGTAGACTTGCTCCTTCCCTTATCCACACGATAAAACCGTTCAAAGATACGGTCCTGATGCTCCCCCGGAATACCGATTCCCGTGTCCTTCACAGTAAGAACTGCCTTATCCAGCCTGTCTCTTACCGTAACCAGAACCGTTCCTCCCTCCCGGTTATAGCGGATTGCGTTATCACATAAATTATACAGTACCTCCTCCGCCATCTGCCTGGTTGCCATGATGATCACATTTTCCCCCTCAAAGCTGACGGAAACATGATGCATTTCCGCATTCATCTGCAGCATATTCACACAGGTCTGTGCTATCTCCCTCAGATTCACCGGTTCCAGCTGTTCCTCCGCTTCCCCGTTGTCAAGCTCCGAAAGACGAATCACATCATTGATCAGGGTAAGGAGACGGTTCGCATTGGTATGAATTTCTTTCGCAAAGCGTCTTGTCTCAGCCTCCGAGGATGCCATCCCGTTTTCAATCAGCTCCGAATAACCGGATATTGCCGCAAGCGGTGTTTTCAGCTCATGGGACACATTGGCAGTAAACTCCTGACGCATTCTGGCATTCTGCATTACATCCTCATGCTGACTTTTGATTGCTTTAATATAGGGCTTTAATTCCTCATAGGCTTCTGTTTTTCCGATATTATCAACATCCTGTGCAATCAGTCTGATCGGTCTTATCAGCCCCTCAGAAAGGAAATGCGACCACACACAGCATATGACCAGAAGAACTGCCACAAACACAAGGATGTACGGGACCGCCATCTCCATAATCCTGTATATACTGTCTGCATCCTTGGCCACTCTGAGCACCTGACCGTCTTCCAGCAGCAGCGCATAATAGTAGGTGCTTTGTCCCATCGTATCCGACTGGCGAATCGTGCTTCCTTCTCCCTGTGCATAAGCCTTTTCCACTTCCGGCCGGTCTTTATGATTTTCCATATCCCGGGCATTTGCACTGGTATCTAAAAGAACCGTTCCATCCGGGGCAATCAGGGTAACACGGATATGATTTTGTGCAAGCTCTTCCCTCTCTTTTTCGGAAAACCCTTTTGCTTCTTCCGTCACGATATGCTTTACGATTCCGGCATAGCTCCTAAGGTCATCCAAAACCTGTTTTTCCAAAATATGATAACAGACAGCCACCGTGAGCAATAATGTTGCCAAAATTGCCAGGGCAGCTGTCTGAATAAATCTGATATTGATTTTTCTTCTCATAAAACTGTTCCTCTTATGAGTCAAAAATGTAGCCTACATTCCTGACTGTCTTGATCATACTGCCGGATTCTCCAAGCTTCTGCCGTAGTGTCTTGATGTGCATATCCAGCGTTCTGGATTCTCCCTCAAAGTTCGTTCCCCATACCTTTTCCAGAATATCTTCCCTGGATGTTACAATTCCGGCGTTCATCATCAAAAGCTTCAAAAGCTCGTATTCCTTATAGGTGAGCTCGCAGTTTTCTCCCCGAACGGTAACCTTATGCTTTTCCTCATCCAGACATACAGCACCAATCGAAAGTACCTTTTCTGTCTGTCCTTCGTCTGTTCTTCTAAGAAGTGCCTTCACTCTGGAAATCAGCTCCATGATTCCAAAAGGCTTGGCCAGATAATCATCTGCCCCCATATCAAGACCTTTTACCTTATCAATTTCCGTCGTCTTGGCTGTCACCATAATGATCGGAAGCTTTCTTGTAGAAGGCTGGCTTCGAAGCTTTTCAAGTACACTTAAGCCATCCGTATCCGGAAGCATGATATCAAGCAATAAAAGCTGTGGCAGCTGCTTTTCCATTTCATCCCAAAAATCTTTTGCACATCCGAATACTTCCACCTGATAGCCGGAGTTTTTCAGGGCAATTGTCTCTATCTCCTGAATATTTTTATCATCCTCCACTACATAAATTAATGCCATGTTAAGACACCTTCCATCACTTTCTCATCTGCCCGTTAAGGGAGCTGATAATGCTCCTTCAGTCTCTTTACTTCCGCCACAAATGTCACGTTATCCTTGCTTGACAGGTTATCCTGATATTCATGGGTATCAAAATTCTCTTCATTCAGCTGCAATAGACAAAGCGCAATGTTAGAGCAATGATCTGATACTCTCTCATAATTGGTTGTGATATCTGAGAGAACAAATCCCATTTCAATGGTGCATTTGCCCTTGCGAAGCCGCTTAATATGACGCTTCTTAATCTCTGAATTAAGATAGTCAATGACCTCCTCCATAGGCTCTACCATAGCAGCCAGCTTGAGGTCCTCCTCCTGGAACACCAGAATAGATGTATTTACGATATCTTTTACCGCACCGGTAAATATCGCCAGTTCCTCCTGTGCCTTCTTCGAGAAGGAAAGCTCTTTTTCAGCCATTTCTCTTGCAGATTCCATGATATTGATCGCATGATCCGAAATTCTCTCAAAATCACCGATACAGTGAAGCAGAACCGACAATTCCTGACTGTCCTTTTCCGACAAATGCTTACTGCTGAGTTTTACCAGATAAGAACCAATCTCATCTTCATAATGATCTACCAGTTCTTCCAGCCAAATGACCTTTTCTGCCGCCTTCTCATCATATTTGTCGATTAAATGTATTGCAAGAAACAAGCCTTCCTTGGCAAATCCTGCCATGTCAATTGCCGCATTCTTACATTGTTCCAAAGCTAGACCGGGCGTATCCAAGAATCTTGCATCCAGAATCTGTATTTCTTTTTTCCCGGTTTCCTCCTGCCCAGTCTCCTCGGGGCTTTCCGGTATCGTCATAAATGCCAGTTTTTCCAAAATAAAGGTAACAGGGAAGATTAAAACAACTGCCGCCACATTAAAGGCTGTATGAATAACAGCAACCCCCAGAGCGCTTGCTGCCTCTTCCAAAAAGGTAAAATGCATGACCGCATTCAGGGCATAGAAAACCGCCATGAAGGTTACCGTTTTGATAATATTATAATACAAATGAATTAACGCTGCTCTTTTTGCATTCTTGCTTGCACCGGTACAGGAGATCAGCGCGGTCACGCAGGTGCCCACGTTCTGTCCCATAATAATCGGAATCGCAGTGGAATAGCTGACTGCACCCGAAATACAAAGCGCCTGCAAGATACCGATCGAGGCAGAAGAAGATTGAATGACTGCCGTGAGTACAAGCCCTACGAGCATACCCAGTACAGGGTTTGAAAACATCAGCAGAACCTGTTGGAATTCAGGCATGTCCGCCAGCGGCTTTACCGCATTTGACATGGTATCCATTCCGAACATCAGAACCGCAAAGCCAATCATGATCGTAGCAATATTTTTGTGCTTTTCTTTCTTTCCCGTCATCAGCATTGCTACACCGATGATTGCCAAAACGGGAGAAAAGGAGGTTGGCTTCAGCAGCCTTAAGATGAATCCGGTTCCCTCTACTTCCGTAAGACTGAGCAGCCATGCCGTAATTGTCGTACCGACATTGGCTCCCAGAATAACGCCTACTGCCTGAGACAGCTTCATGATCCCGGAATTGACAAATCCCACCACCATAACTGTCGTAGCTGAGGAGGACTGAATCACGGCCGTAACGCCTGCACCCAGAAGTACTGCCATCAGCTTATTGCTTGTAAGCTTCTCCAGAATCATTTCCAGCTTACCGCCGGAAGCTTTCTTAAGTCCGTCTCCCAGCACTTCCATTCCATATAAGAACAATGCCAGGCCGCCTATCATCGTCAGTATACTAAAGATATCCATTTCCTGCCCTCCGGATGATGTAAAAATGCAAATGAACCTATATGTTCATTATTTTACACTATTTCATCCTTTTTGGGTATAGGGAATTTCACAATAATCTCATATCACTGATATTTCCGGTTTCCTGAAAGACCTCCCATTCACAGATGTTAACTGCATGATCCCCGATTTTTTCAAGATATTTGGCAAGCATCAGGACATCCACACACTCATCGGCATCCTTTACTTCCTTCTTAAGTGATTCAATCAGATCCTTTTTGACCTTATTGAAGCATTCATCTACCACGTCATCCGATTTGATCACTTCTCTTGCGCCTTCCATGTCTCTTTCAACAAACGCTTCCACCGCATTGTGGACCATTTCCCTGGTTGCCAGGATCATCGTCTTTACATGGACGGAATACAAGGATAAATCCTTCATTTTAAGGCGAAGCAGCAGTTCTGCCATATCTGAAACATGGTCTCCGACCCGTTCAATGTCCGTAACGACCTTGAGGCTTGCTGTTACTACACGCAGATCACCCACAATAGGCTGTTGTTTGGTGATCAGGAAAAGGCACTGCGATTCAATTTCTCTCTGCCTTTTGCTGAATGCTTTGCTGTTATTTTTCAGCTTGACGATAGCCTCTTCAGACTGGCTTTCCAGTGCCTCAAAAAGAGTCACATAGCTTTCTTCCACCTTCTGTGCCATCTCAGAGACATTCCCACGTAATACCTTCAGTTCGTTTTCAAATGTAATTCTTGGTGACATTTTTTACCTCCTGTTAACCGAACCGCCCTGTAATATAGTCCTCAGTCCTCTTATCCTTCGGGCGCGAAAAAATATTGTCGGTGGTATCGAACTCTACCATTTCTCCAACAAGGAAAAAGGCTGTATAATCAGAAACTCTGGCTGCCTGCTGCATGTTGTGGGTCACCACAACTACAGTATACTTTTTCTTCAGCTCTTCCATCAGTTCTTCAATCTTCAGGGTGGAAATCGGGTCTAAGGCTGAAGTAGGTTCATCCATCAAAAGAATCTCCGGTTCAACGGCAAGTGCCCTTGCGATACACAGTCTCTGCTGCTGACCGCCGGACAAGCCAAGTGCGGACTTTTTCAGTCTGTCCTTCACCTCATCAAAAATAGCCGCACCGCGCAGGGAGTTCTCCACAATCTCATCCAATTTCGCCTTGTTCTTAATGCCGTGGATCCTTGGTCCGTATGCAATATTGTCATAAATGCTCATAGGAAAGGGATTGGGCTGCTGGAACACCATTCCCATCTTCTTGCGAAGCAGAGTGGTATCCACCTTAGGATCGTAGATATCTTCCCCATCCAGCATAACCTTTCCGTCTATCTTGACGCACTCCACCAGGTCATTCATTCTGTTTAAGGTCTTTAGGAACGTGGATTTCCCGCAGCCGGAAGGCCCAATGAAGGCAGTCACTGCCCCGGGAGAGATATTCATATTGATATCTTTCAGTGCATGATTGTCGCCATAGTGGAGGTTCAGATGCTCTGTTACGATTTTATAATTATTTTCACTCATTTGATTGCTCCTATCTCATTTGCAACTATTAATTTCTACCGTTCACGTCCAGCTTTTTCGCCAGAATTTTAGTCAGCGCGTTGATGCAAAGCACAATG
Organism: Bacillota bacterium; assembly: GCA_030526045.1. Taxonomy (GTDB): domain Bacteria; phylum Bacillota; class Clostridia; order Lachnospirales; family Lachnospiraceae; genus Suilimivivens. The sequence continues at coordinate 67,987 of JAUNDN010000002.1, forward strand.
AGAAGAAGTATCACCGCAATTCCAAACGCGGTAGAATATTCTGCCTTTGCCATGCTAAGATACAGCTGAATCGTGAGCGTTCCGCCTGATTCCATGATCTTTTTCAGAAGTCCCATTCCTGCCTTGGGGAGCAGATATCCGCTTCCTGCCGTAAACAACAGTGCTGCCGATTCCCCCACAATTCTTCCGATTGCCAAAATCACACCGGTAATAATTCCCGGCATTGCTGAAGGCAGCAAAATCGTCCGGATCATGTACCACTTTGTCGCTCCCATCCCAAGGGCCCCACTGCGATAGCTGTCAGGAACTGTTTTGAGTGCTTCCTGCGTATTTCTTGTAATAAGCGGAAGTACCATCAGGGTAAGGGCAAGAGAGCCTGTCAGGATGGAATAACCCAGTCTCAGCGCATTTCCGAAGAATACCATGCCAAACAATCCAAATATAATAGATGGAATTCCCGAAAGAGTCTCTGTCGTAAACTCGATTGCACGGACCAGTCTGCCCGGCTTTGCATATTCATTCAGATAAATGGCTGAACCGATTCCCACAGGCGTTGCAATGAGCAGCGTAATCACAATAATATACAGTGTATTAATAATGTTTCCTGCGATTCCCACCGTGTTATTCAGGGTGCTGGTAACCGTCGTCAGAAATCTCCAGTTCACGCTTCCGATTCCCTTTACAAAAACATATACCAGAATGCCCACCAGAAGCAGTACGGATATGCCTGCTGCCATATTAATCAGAGCCTTGATAACAAAATCGGAAATTTTTTTCTTTTCGTTCATAATACTGCTCATGATTCCCGATCTCCCTTCTTCAAAATCCTGCTCAGAGTAATATTGATGACCATAATAAATACAAAGAGCACCAGACCTATGGTAAACAGCACCTGCCTGTGCAGACCGGCCGCATATCCCATTTCGCTGACGATTGCAGTGGTCAGGAACCTGACAGAATTAAACGGAAGAGGCATATTTACCGAGCTTCCGGACACCAGCGTGATCGCCATAGCCTCACCGATGGCACGTCCCACACCCAGAACAATGGCTGTAATGATACCGGATTTTGCAGCCGGGAGAATTACCTTGAAAATCGTCTGGACATGTGAAGCGCCAAGCGCCAATGATGCTGATTTTAATTGGGGAGGCACTGCCCTGATCGCAGATTCACTGATATTGATCACAGTAGGCAGTATCATCACCGCCAGCACGATCACCGCTGAAAGAAGATTCGCTCCTCCGGTAAACTGGTGAGTGTCTGAGCCCTTAAAAATTGCCATTTCCAGTTTATACATCAGCGGATTTAATACCATAAGTCCCAAAAGGCCATAGATGACAGAGGGAATTCCAGCCAGCAGCTCCACTGCAGGCTTAACCAGCGTTGCCAGCTTCCTTGGGGCTGTTTCGGCAAGAAATACCGCCGTGAGAAGACCGATCGGAACTCCAAGCAATACTGCCAGTGTCGTTCCCACAATAGAGGTCAGAATGACATACAGGATACCAAAGGAAGGATCCTCCGCTGCCGGTTTCCACACTGTGCCAAACAGAATCTCTTTGATCCCCACGCTAAAAAGTGCCGGCATCCCGTTAATGATCATATATACTGTGATTGAAATGACCGCCAGTATCGCAATAAACGCGCACAGGGTAAAAATACCCTGTGCCGTTTTTTCCACTGCGGACTTATTTTTATGATTGCCTATGATTGAAAAGCTTTCCTGTCCGTTCAAAATTAACCTCGTTTCTGTATGGACCGATTGATTAATCTACTGTGATCAGTCCTACCCCTTTGATTACTTCCTTACCTTCATCAGACCCAAGGTATGCAAACAGCTCCTGAACTGCTGCGCTCTGTCCTGAAATCTCACCCTTGGTAGCCATAACGAAAGGTCTGCTCAGGAAATAATTTCCGGCTTTGATGTTTTCCACTGTAGGCTCCACGCCCTCAAGTGCAACTGCGGCAACTGTCTCGTTTACCGCATCCAGAGAAGCATAGCCGATTGCTCCGGGAGCGGAAGCCACCTTTGCGATTACTGCACCGGTGCTGTCAAGCTCGCTTGCATAAGCGCATGCGTCTTCAATCTTAAGGAGTTCTTCAAAAGCGCCTCTGGTGCCTGAGCCTGCCTCACGTCCTACAACTACGATCGGTGCATCTGCTCCGCCAAGCTCACTCCAGTTCTTTGTTTCACCCTTATAAATACTGATCAGCTGATCCTTGGTCAAATCCTTAACCGTGTTTGCAGGGTCTACGATGACAGCAATTCCGTCAATTGCTACAACATTCTCTACAACCCCTGCTGCTTTTTCCTCATCCTTCAGTGCTCTTGAGGAATTGCCGATATCTACGCTTCCTGCAGTTACTGCTTCAATTCCTGCGGAAGAACCAGTAAACTCTGCTGTTACAGTCACATCAGGATACTTTGCCATAAAGCTTTCTGCTACAGCGTTTGCAAGCTTCTCCATAGATGTGCTTCCTGCCATGGAAACTGTTCCGCTGATGGCTGCGCTCTCAGCTTCCTTTGCTTCCTCTGCCTTTGTCTCTTCTGCTTTTGTTTCTTCTGTCTTAGTCTCAGCTGCTGTGCTTTCGGTTGTTTGTGCCGCATCTGTATTTCCGGTCTCCTTAGAGCCGCATGCCATCAATCCGGCTGTCATTGTTACTGCACATACCAGTGCAAGAATTTTCTTACTCTTAATCATTTTTCATTTCTCCTCTTATCTAAAATGTTTTGATAGGTCGGCTAATGTTTTTCCTTCCTCATCTCTTTGCTCATGTTAGCATTTGCTGAGGAAAGAAAATATCACAATTGAGTAAGTTATTTGTAAGATTTATGTAAAAAAAGAACTGCCTTTTACAGCAGTTCTTCCTTCATTGCCTCAAGCAATTCTTCTGTTAAATTCAATAGCTTCTGTGCATCCTTCTCTACCATGCCGCATTTTTTATAGCGTTTCAAAAAGCACAGCATTTTATAATTAAATGTAAGCTTCTCCTGCTTCTTTAGAAGCTCCGGAATTTGCTGGGCCCGGATCTTTGCATCCGGCTTTAAGGTAAATCTGATTTCTCCGTTCTTTCCCTTCACCTCTGTAATAAAAAGCTTATGTGCCTGCACACGGATCATGGAAATACGGAACAAATTCTGTACCGCCGCCGGTATTTCTCCAAAACGATCCAGAAGCTCATCCTTCATATCATCACATTCTACCTGATTTTCCAGTCCTGCAATACGCTTGTAAATATCCAGCTTCTGAATTTCATTTACAATATAAGAAGGAGGAATAAATGCGTCCACATCCAGATCTACCGTCGTGCCAAAGTCCTCGATGGTGCTGATTCCCTTCAGATTCTTCACCGCTTCGTTCAGCATTTTGCAGTACAAATCATAGCCCACAGCCTGCATATGTCCATGCTGCTTTACACCCAGAAGATTACCTGCCCCGCGGATTTCAAGATCCCGCATGGCGATCTTAAATCCGCTTCCCAAATCCGTAAATTCCTTAATCGCAGAAAGGCGCTTTTCCGCAACCTCCTTCAGCATTTTATCTCTCTTGTACATCAAAAAAGCATAGGCTGTCCGGTTGCTTCTTCCCACCCGGCCTCTTAACTGATACAACTGGGAAAGTCCCATACTGTCTGAATCGTGAATGATCATGGTATTTACATTAGAGATATCCAGCCCCGTTTCAATGATCGTGGTAGATACAAGCACATCAATTTCTCCGTTGATGAAGTCATACATGATCCGCTCCAGTTCTCTCTCCTGCATCTGCCCATGCGCGAAAGCCACATTCGCCTCCGGTACCAATGCCTGAATAGAAGCTGCTACATCCGCAATATGATTCACTCTGTTATAGACATAGTAAACCTGACCATTCCTGGACAGCTCTCTGACAATTGCTTCCCGCACCATTTCTTCATTGTATTCCAGCACATAGGTCTGGATTGGCATCCTGTCACCGGGTGCTTCCTCAAGCACACTCATATCCCGAATTCCGATCAGGCTCATGTGAAGGGTTCTGGGAATGGGCGTTGCTGTCAATGTCAGTACATCGACATCCTCTTTCATTTTCTTGATCTTTTCTTTATGAGCAACCCCGAATCTCTGCTCCTCGTCAATGATCAACAGGCCCAGGTCCTTAAATACCACATCCTTTGAGAGAACCCTGTGCGTACCGATCACAATATCCACAAATCCCTTTTTCAGGTCCTCCACAGTCTTCTTCTGTTCTGCACTTGTTCGGAACCGACAAAGCAGGTCCACTCTCACCGGAAAATCCTTCATCCTCTGCACAAAGGTATTATAGTGCTGCTGCGCCAGAATCGTGGTAGGAACCAGATAAACGACCTGCTTTCCCTCCTGCACCGCTTTGAAGGCAGCTCTGATGGCAATTTCCGTCTTGCCGTATCCCACATCACCGCAGATCAGGCGATCCATAATCTTGCTGCTCTCCATATCCTGCTTAGTAGCCGCAATTGCAGCAAGCTGATCCTCCGTCTCCTCAAAGGGAAACATTTCCTCAAATTCCTTTTGCCAGACTGTGTCCTTTCCGTACTGGAAACCATTTTTCTGCTGACGGATGGCATAAAGCTCCACCAGATCCTTTGCCACTTCTCCTGTTGCCTCCCGGACCTTACTCTTGGTTTTATTCCATTCCTGAGTTCCAAGCTTGTTCAGTTTGGGACGTTTTGCGTCTGCAGATGCATATTTCTGAATCACATCAAGACCGGTTGCCAGAACATAGAGATTCCCTCCATCCCGATATTCTATCTTGATATAATCCTTGACAACCTTCTCCACCTCTACCTTTTCAATTCCCCGGTAGATTCCAAGCCCATGGTTTTCATGAACCACATAATCCCCGATCTGCAGTTCATTGAAATCATTAATCTTTCTCCCTTCATAGGTTTTTTTCTTTTTCTTCTTCTTTTTATCGGAACCGAAAATATCGCTTTCGGAGATCACTGCAAATTTAAGAAGGGGATACTCGAAGCCCCTTAATACTCTTCCGTAAAAGGTCATGATCTCACCCGGTGCCACCTCTCTGTCCGGATCCTCGGAATAAAAGGCCGTAAGCTCATGATCCCGCAGATCGGCGGCAAGTCTCTGTGCTCTGGTTCTCGAACCGGATAGCAGAAGTACCCGGAAGCCATTTTTCCGATAGCGTTTCAGATCCTGTACCAATGCCTCAAAGCTATTATTATAAGAAGAAATGCTTTTTACCGAAATATCTGCTTTCTTCTCCGGCTTAAAAAGCGTGTTTTTCAATTCCAGCGCCGCAATTGTTACAACACGGCAGGTCTCCAGCTTAGCGGCTATCTGCTGCGTAGTATACAAAAGCTCCATCTGTCCCGGCAGGATATAGCCCTTTTCTACCCGGTGCATCATGCTTTCCCTAAATTCCAGTTCCACCGCCTGCGCATGCTCCCGCACCCTCGCCGGTTCATCCACAAAAACGCACGTCTTATCCTTGTCAAACAGTTCCGTAAAGGACACGGTATCCTCATAAAAATAGTGTACATAGGCATCCAGATTGACCAGATTACGATACTCAAAAACCTGCTCCCCCAGTTCCTTCATCTGCACATCTACCCTATGCGCTTCCTCGGTATGGAAATCCTTGCGCAGCTTTTCGGAAAAGCTCTCTGCCTCTTTTCTAATTTTCTCCATCCCTTTTTGCATCTGACTGTCTGAAAGCAGCATTTCACTTGCGGGATAGATCGTAATGCCGGAAAGCTTTTCCACCGACCGCTGGCTTAATACATCAAAACTGCGGATAGATTCCACTTCATCTCCCCACAGTTCAATACGATAAGGATTTTCCTCCGTCAGATCGAAGATATCCACAATGCCACCACGGATACTGAACTGTCCCGGTGCTTCCACCTGATAGTTCTTTTCATATCCCATTTCCACTAATTTTTCTGCCAGTTTCCGCTCATCCACAGAAGTTTTTCCATCAATTTTGAGCAGGTGCTGCTGCCACGTGGAAAGTGGAATCTGGGGCGTCATCAGACCGCTGAAGGTAGTGATCACCGTAACCGGCTTTCCCTCCAGCATGCGGCGCAGGCATTTGATTCTTTCTTTTACCAGCTGGTTACCGTGAATATCTGCCTGATAAAAAATTAAATCCTTGGACGGATAAGCCATTACATTTCTGTCATAGAAGCGGTAATCCTCCATAAGCTCCTTCACGCGAAGGTCACTGAAGGTCACAATCAGCTTATTTTGAAAACCTTCTCCCACCCCATAGATCATGTGGAGTTTCTGCGATTCCACGCAACCTGTAAGGCTGACACAGGTGTGTTCCTTTTTCAGCTGCTTTTTTAGTTCTTCAAGCTCTCCCAGTTCCTCAAGGGGTGCCGTCAATGCCCTCATGTGAAATATCCCTTTCCTGAATCATTTTCTTACGGTTGAATTCATTCATCGCCCGATCAACATCGCCCTCCAGCATCATTGTGGCGGCTTTCATTGCCTTTTCAACACCTTCCCTGATAAGAGGCTGTTCCTCTTTTGAAAAATGCCCCAGAACATAATCTGCAAGATCATAGCCCGCCGGCTTTTCGCCTACGCCGATCCGGATCCTCTGAAATTCTTCACTTCCCAAATGTTGAATAATATTTTTAAGACCGTTGTGTCCGCCGGCACTTCCCTTCTTCCTTACCCGTATCTGTCCCGGCGGCAGACTGATATCATCTGAAATTACAATCAGCTCCGTGCTCACATCAATTTTATAATAATCAACGATCGGTCTGATACTTTCTCCACTCAAATTCATAAATGTAAGCGGCTTTACCAAAATAACCTTCTGCCCGTTTATCATGCCCTTTCCCGTAAGCGCCTTATGCTTCATGTCCATAACCGAGATATTGTATTGATCCGCCAATGCATCAATCAATGCAAATCCGATATTATGTCTTGTATTATCATATTCCCTTTTGGGATTTCCAAGTCCTGCTATAATATACATTTTTAAGCCCTGATCTTTCTAAAAAATTTACAGAATCATCATACTAAAAAAGAGACTGCTTTTCAAGTAAAGCAGCCTCTTCCTCATGATTCCTATTCTTCATCCGGCTCAAGGAGCGCTTTCCGGTAGCTATTAAGAATCGTGTCCTGTATCCGTTCTCTTGTGGATGAATTGATGGGATGGGCAATGTCCCTGTACTCTCCGTCAGTTGCCTTTTTGCTCGGCATCGCGATGAATAACCCCTTATCGCCTTCTATAACCTTAATGTCATGAATGACGAATTCATCGTCAAGCGTGATGGAGACAATTGCTCTCATCTTTCCCTCTTTTGTGATTTTCCTCACCCGTACATCCGTAATTTGCATTTTCATTCCCCCTTAGTTGTATTCCGCTTAAATCACATATCTGTCATTTCTTTCTACTACAATCTTGATGCCATCCGTACCCGCATGATAGGAGTTTGCACGGATCGTATCCCGGCTCTCTACAATACAATTCTCAATATGTGTATTATCACCGATATAAACATCATTCAAAATAATAGAATTCTTAATATAACAGTTATTTCCGATGTATGTTTTCTTGAAGATCACAGAATCCTCTACCGTACCGTTAACAATACATCCGCTGGAAATCAGGCTGTTTTTGATATGTGCCCCCACATTATACTTAGCAGGAGGAAGATCATCCACCTTGGAATAAATGTCCGGATACTGTTTAAAGAAGTAATTTCTGATATCTGCATTGAGGAAATCCATGTTGGTGCTGAAGTAATCCTCCACCGTAGCAATATTTCTCCAGTAATCCTGAAGCTTATAGCCATAAATTCTCTTCATATTCTTGTAACGGATAAGGATGTCCTTAACGAAATCGTATCTGTCTTCTTCCGCACACTTCTCAATCATCTCAATGAGCTGCCTTCTTCTGACAACATAGATACCACATGAAATGGTATTGGATTTTGCCACTACAGGCTTCTCTTCAAATTCCTCTATACGGCTGTCCTCATTCATCTTAATGGTACCGAAACGGTCTACATTTACCTCCGGTCCCATATCCTTGCACACAACCGTAATGTCAGCTTTCTTGGCGATATGATACTCCAGCACCTTATTGTAATCCATCTTATAAACGCAGTCACCGGAAGCAATTACCACATAAGGTTCATGGCTGTTCTTCAGGAAAGACAGGTTCTGGGCAATGGCGTCTGCCGTTCCTCTGTACCAGAAGTTGCTCTCTGCGGTCACTGCCGGTGTAAATACATAAAGACCACCCTGCTTACGTCCGAAATCCCACCACTTGGAGGAACTTAAATGTTCATTCAGGCTTCTTGCATTATACTGTGTAAATACAGCCACCTTCTGAATATGAGAATTGGACATGTTACTGAGTGCAAAGTCAATGCTGCGATAGCTTCCTGCAATAGGCATTGCACATACGGCCCTCTTTTGGGAGAGTTCCTTCATTCTGAAACTGTTTCCACCTGCTAATACTATACCGATTGCTCTCACTTGTCGTCACCTGCCTTAATTAATGTTTTTCCGCTTGCAAGATATTTATCCTTAAAGTCATCTTCTGTTGTAATGCCGAATATGCAGGAGTTCTTACCTACCGTAATACCGTCAGGGATCACGCTTCTTTCACCGATTGTGACAATACCGTTATTATAGATATTAGGATCTGTCTCATTGGGAGCCTCTTCCCCGATACCCAGCTTCACATAATTTCCGATATTCACGTTTTCTGCAACAATTGCCTTATAAAGCTCACAATTATCGCCAATCACCGTATTATTCATAATAATGGAATCACGCACTATGGTATCTTTACCGATCGTAACACCGCAGCCAATGACAGAATTGTAAACCTTGCCGTAAACCTCGGAGCCTTCTCCGATAATGCTGCGTTCCACAACCGTATTATCAGCAATGTACTGTGGCGGAAGGATCTCGCTCCTTGTATAGATCTTCCAATATTCTTCATACAGGTTAAATTCAGGAACAATGTCAATCAGTTCCATGTTTGCCTGCCAGTAGGAATTCAAGGTTCCTACATCCTTCCAGTAGCCTGTGAACTCATATGCATAAAGAGGTTCTCCCTTGCTGTGACAATAAGGAATGACATGTTTACCAAAATCAAGTCCCGGCTGCTCTGCATTTGCCAAAAGTGCTTCCTTAAGCGATTTCCAATTGAATATGTAAATTCCCATAGATGCCAGATTGCTTCTGGGATTTGCCGGTTTTTCTTCAAAATCCGTTATCTTTCTGTTTTCATCGGTAATCATAATACCGAAACGCTTTGCTTCCTCCATCGGAACAGGCATAACCGCAATTGTCACATCAGCGCCTTTTTCCTTATGGAAATCAAGCATAACTTCATAATCCATCTTATAGATATGATCTCCCGAAAGGATCAGAACATATTCCGGATTAAAGCTCTCCATATAGTCCAGATTCTGATAAATTGCATTCGCAGTACCCGTGTACCACTCACTGTTTGTACTCTTTTCATAGGGAGGAAGTACTGTCACACCGCCGATATTTCTATCCAGATCCCACGGAATACCGATACCGATATGCGTATTCAGTCTGAGCGGCTGATACTGTGTCAGCACGCCCACCGTATCAACTCCCGAGTTGATACAGTTGCTTAACGGGAAATCAATAATGCGGTACTTTCCCCCAAAAGATACCGCCGGCTTAGCTACCTTGGATGTAAGCACTCCAAGTCTGCTTCCCTGACCACCTGCCAGCAACATGGCAATCATTTCCTTCTTAATCATGTCATCACCTCTTACAAGTAATTTTGTACTTTATTTTTGATACAGGTACCAATCATAAAATGTATGAATAGTATACCATATATTTACCGAAAAGTGAATATTTTTTACAATTTTATTCATACTTTTTATTAGTTTTATGTAAATTTTTTACAATATTTTACATTTGTAAAGTAATTTGCATCGGCAATTTACAACATTTTGTGTGTGTACTTTTTCGATGCTGCTTATTTTGTTTAAAAAGCCATTGGTTTTTATTGTGTAATTATATATAATTATGCTAAGACTGTATTAAGAAAAATATTATCAAAATGATTATGCGGAGGTTTCCATGTACCAGATTGACTTTGATCATCCTATTCACATACATTTTATCGGGATCGGCGGCATCAGTATGAGCGGACTTGCCGAAATTCTTCTCGAGGAAGGCTTTCGTGTATCCGGTTCCGATGCAAAGGTTTCCCCGCTGACTGAGCACTTGAGCCAAAAGGGTGCCGTTATTTACTATGGGCAGAAAGCCGAAAATATAAAGTCTGATGTGGATCTGGTAGTTTACACCAGTGCCATTCATCCCGACAACCCGGAATATGCTGCCATGTGTGAAAAAGGCATCCCGTCCCTCTCAAGAGCACAGCTCTTAGGTCAGATCATGAAAAATTATAAGCTTCCTGTTGCGGTTGCTGGAACTCACGGGAAAACTACAACCACCTCCATGATTTCCGAAATTCTCTTAAAGGCCGAAGCTGATCCCACACTATCCGTAGGAGGCATATTAAAATCTATCGGCGGAAATATCCGTATCGGTCATTCGGACTACTTCGTCACAGAGGCCTGTGAATACACCAACAGCTTTTTAAGCTTTTTCCCCAAAATCGGTATTATCCTAAATGTGGAGGAAGATCATCTGGATTTTTTCAAGGACATTCATGATATCCGCAATTCCTTCCATCGCTTTGCCGCACTCCTTCCCGCTGACGGTACTCTGATCGTTAACGGTGAAATTCCGGAGCTTCATACCATCACGGACTGTCTTAATTGCCGTGTTATCACCTACGGTGGCTGCGCCCTTTATGATTATTATGCCGAAGACATCACCTACTCTGATACAGGTTGCGCCAGCTTCCGCCTGTGTCGGAAGGACGGAACAGACCTTCCTGTCACCTTAGGGGTTCCCGGTGAGCACAATATCTATAACGCTATGGCAGCCATCGCCCTTGCCGATCTTTTTGCCATTGATTCTTCAAAGATACAAGGAGCACTTGCGGATTTTCACGGAACAGACCGTCGTTTTGAATACAAAGGTGAAGTGAACGGATTTACCATAATAGATGATTATGCACATCACCCCACGGAAATTACCGCAACCTTACACGCTGCAGCAAATTATCCTCATAAGACGTTATGGTGCGTCTTCCAGCCGCATACCTTTACCCGCACCAAAGCGTTTATGACCGAATTTGCCAATGCGCTGTCACTTGCTGACAATGTTATTCTTGCGGATATCTATCCTGCAAGAGAAACAGATAATCTTGGAATCAGCTCCGAAACTCTTCAGGGAGAAATACAAAAGCTCGGAAAAACCTGCTACTACTTTCCCTCTTTTGATGAAATAGAAAAATTTATTTTGAAAAATTGTCAGCCCGGTGACTTGTTGATAACTATGGGAGCCGGAGATATTGTAAATATCGGAGAAAATCTACTTAAGAAATAATTATCCACAATATCCACATTTTTTATGCGAAAGGACGCACACAAAATATGTGGATATTTTTTTCGCAAAGCGCATACCATTTTTCCAGTATTTTGCAGTTGATCCCTGCTCCGGATGCTTTTGAAAAAGAAAATATCCACATTATCCACACTATCCACAAATACCGCAAACCCTTGTAAATACTGGACTTGTAGGAATTTTTCCTATTTCATTTTGAGAATCCTTGTGTTATAATTCATTTTGCTTTGATTCGTGTAAATAAGATAAGGTCAGGTGAAATTCCATGGGTAGCTTCAAGATTTATCAGCGCAATTGTGCTGATGTTACGGTTGTGTCCAATTTATTTATTGATGAACATATGAAGGATGCAAACGATGCGCAGCTTAAAATCTATCTGTATCTGCTCCGTATGATGAGTGCAGGTCTTACTACGAGCATTTCTGATATTGCGGACAAGTTTAACCATACAGAGAAGGATGTTGTGCGTGCACTGAAATACTGGGAGAAATGTCGTCTTCTTTCTTTGGAATATGATGATGCCAAAAACCTCTCCGGTATCCAGCTTCTTGATCCTTCCCGAAAAGCAGGCGGAGAAATTGTGTCCCTTGCTCCCGTTGTGCAGCTTCCTGCAAAGACAGAGGCTCCTGCGGCTAAGAACGACTTCTCCAAGCCTTCTTATACCTTAGACCAATTAAAGGAATTCAAGAATAATGAGGAAACCTCTCAAATTCTTTTTGTTGCGGAGCAGTATATCGGCAGACCTTTAAGTGCTTCCGAAATTAAGACAATTCTTTTCTTTACAGACAAGCTTGGTTTTTCGGAGGATCTTATCGACTATCTGATTCAATACTGTGTAGACAGAGGGAAAAAGGATTTCCGGTACATAGAAAAGGTGGCAATCAGCTGGGCAGAAGCCGGAATCACCACTCCGAAACAGGCCGCAAAGGCAGCCACCAAATATGATAAAAATGTCTATGATATCATGAAAGCACTTGGCAAATCGGGTACTCCCACCAAGGCAGAGGCTGATTATGCCATTAAGTGGATCAAGGAATACGGATTTGCACAGGATATTATTTTAGAAGCCTGCAACCGCACCGTTATGGCCACAGACAAGCATCGCTTTGAGTATGCCGACAGCATTCTTACAAGCTGGCACAAAAAGCAGGTGCGTCACAAAAATGATATCCTCGCGCTGGACGAAGCCTATGCCCACAGTAAGAACACTGCCCCCAAGACAGTTTCCACAGCAGCCAGGGCATTCAATCAGTTCCCTCAGCGCAGTTACGATTTTGATGCACTTGAAAAAGAAATTCTAAGTAATTAGGAAGCAAATAAAGGAGACATACCGTGGCATTAAGCAACTCTCAATATAACGCAATCATGCGTGTCTACGAAGAAAGACAGACAAGGAACCGACACTCTCTGGAGGAACGGACTGCCCGGGTAAATCAGCAGGTAGAAGGTTACCGGGAGCTTTCCGATTCCATTGCCGCCATTTCCGTCACCCAGGGTAAAAAGCTGCTGGAAGGCGATGAAAATGCGCTTTCGGAGTTAAAGAGCACGCTTAGGCGACTCTCTGCCATGAAGCAGGAGCTTCTTTCCGGTGCAGGCTTTCCCGAAGACTACCTTTCTCCGGTCTATGATTGCCCGGACTGCAAGGATACCGGTTATATTGGCAGTGAAAAATGTCACTGCTTCAAGCAGGCGATCATTGATCTGCTCTACGAACAGTCAGGCATCCGCAGTATGCTGGAAAAGGAAAACTTTTCTTCCCTCTCCTATGATTACTATCAGGGTGAAGATCTGGAACGCTTCAAGAAAAATGTTACCACTGCGAAAAATTTCATAAAAACTTTCGATTCAGACTACCATAATCTATTCTTTTATGGTACAGTGGGTACGGGCAAATCTTTTTTATCCGGTTGTATAGCAAAAGAACTTATTGAGAAGGGGTTTTCAGTAATTTATTTCAGTGCTGCCGGGCTCTTTGAAACTTTATCCAGAAATATGTTCGATTATAAGAATACAGAAGAGCTTCGCAGTCTTCACGAGGATTTATATGGCTGCGATCTGCTGATCATTGACGATCTGGGAACCGAATGTATAAATAACGCAACTGCATCTATGTTTTTCTCATTACTGAATGAGCGGCATCTGAACCAAAAGGCAACGATCATTTCCACGAACCTTTTTCTGGAAGATATTCAAAACCGCTATTCAGAACGAATTTTTTCCAGAATTATGAATCAGTATATCAGCCTGAAATTTACCGGACCTGATATTCGAAGGTTAAAAAGACTTTAAAGCTAATAAGACTTTAAAAATAGAAAGCGAGGTATCTTCATGGGACAGCGTGAGGAAACAAGAAATTTGGAAACAATCCCCGTAGGTTCTTTGGGAATCATCCCGTTAGAGGGATGTAAGGCATTAGGTCAAAAGGTAGACGATTATCTGGTCAAGTGGCGTACCGTTCGTGAAAGCGAGCATAAGGACAGCCTGGCTTTTGCCGGATACCAACGGGATTCCTATATTTTGAAGGCAAAGGTGCCGCGTTTTGGATCAGGTGAAGCCAAAGGCATGATTCTTGAATCTGTCCGCGGAACCGATCTGTATCTTCTTGTAGATGTAGCAAACTACAGTCTGACATATTCTCTGTGCGGACATGAAAACCACATGTCTCCCGATGACCATTATCAGGATTTGAAAAGGATCATTGCTGCCGTAGGCGGAAAAGCAAGACGCATCACAGTTATCATGCCCTTCCTTTATGAGAGCAGGCAGCATAAGAGAACCGCCCGTGAATCTCTTGACTGTGCACTGGCACTTCAGGAAATGGTTCGAATGGGTGTAGATAATATTATTACCTTTGACGCTCATGATCCCAGAGTGCAAAATGCAATCCCGCTGCACGGCTTCGAAACCGTACAGCCCACCTACCAGTTCATTAAGGGTCTGCTCAAGCATGTACCCAATCTTTCACTGGATTCCGAGCATATGATGGTTATCAGCCCGGATGAAGGAGGCATGAGCCGTGCAATCTACATGGCTAATGTGCTTGGCCTTGATATGGGTATGTTCTACAAAAGAAGAGATTACACCCGTGTCGTAAACGGCAGAAATCCCATTGTTGCCCATGAATTCCTGGGGTCCTCCGTGGAAGGAAAGGATATGATCATCATCGATGATATGATTTCTTCCGGAGAGAGTGTTCTTGAAGTGGCAACCGCACTAAAGGAAAGAAAAGCCCGCAAGATCTTCATCTGTTCCACCTTCGGTCTGTTTACAAACGGTCTTGACCGTTTTGACAAGGCATATGAAAGCGGAATCATTGACAGGGTTCTTACTACAAATCTGATTTATCAGACACCTGAGCTCCTTGGTCGTGAATGGTATATTAACTGCGATATGAGTAAGTATATCGCTTACCTGATCGACACATTAAACCATGACGCATCCATCAGCGATCTGCTCAATCCCAACGAGCGTATCCAGAATGTAGTTGCCAAGTACAAAGCCGGAGTAACTATAGATTAAACCAGCAGCCGGTACAATAATGCCATTGTCCGGATGACTGTCCGAAAAGCCGATGGTGGATCTATGTGTTCGTCACAAGTAAAAGCGGGGCAGAAAAATCTAATCCGCGCATGAAAAATAAAAACAGCTCTCAGACTTTAAACTCGCTTCGCTTCGAACAGGTAAAGTCTGAGAGCTTTATTTTTCATTGCGCGGGTTGATTTTTTACGCCCCGTTTTTGAATTGTTCCTTACACATAGATTCCACCACCGGCTTTGAGTTTCATCCGGACAGTGTAATAAGCATTTGTACCGGCTGGGTTCGCCAAATCCCGAAATCGTTTATAGTCTGGCTGAGAAGGGATGCATGCCCTTTTAGCAGATAATCGATCTACGCAACAGTTCTTTTAATCTATAATTGTTCTCCGGATGTATACTCGTTACTCGTCCAGCAGGATATCGGCGGTTTCCTGGGCAATCTTCTTCGGCACACCTTTCTCAAAGATGTCCCTGAGTCCCACCCACTCTACAGCACTGCAATATGGCATATTGGAAGGAAGGGTGGTAAGCTCCATGTAAGTCTCCACTGCTTCATGTCGATTCTCCTGTGCCATTGACAAAAGATCAAGGCTTGAAAATGCCGAGGTCATATAAGATACATAATAGCAGGGACTTTCAAAAATATGACTGATCTCCATCCATGTATAAAGCTCAGTTATTTCATCTGCATAATAGCTTCCATATTTTTCCGAAAGGTTCAGATAAAGTTTATTCATGTCTTCCAGAGTCATATCGGGATTCCGGTAGACCTCTATCTCAAACTCCGATACAAGTGCAGCACTCACAATCGCATCAAGCAGTTCATAAATCTGGACAAAGCTTACTTCCTCTCCCAGCTCCTGCGTAAAGTAATCATAATAAAGTGCTTCCAGCCCCTGCGAATGAATTTCACACAAATCAATATTATTCTGCTGTGTCAGAACGTTTTCCGTACTGCGATGGCTCCAGTTATAATGACCGAACTCATGAACCGCCGTAGAGTAATCCCGGAAGTTTTCAAGCGGTGAATCAAAAATGAATGCAGTATTATAATAAAATAGGTCTGTCGTAAAGCCCACATTTCCCTTTACAGGGGATGCATCCATATCATACAGATTATGGGTAAGCATATATTCCATTCCCTCTGCCAGTTCCGGATCGATTTCATTCATGTACGGATACACCAGCTCCAGGATCTGCTGCGCACTCACTTCAGGGTCCGTCATATAGCAGGTATAATAATCCTTTTCCAGCATTGTCTGAGTAACTTTATTGAAAATGGGAACGATCTTCTTTTTAATCTCTTTAAGAAGCTCCTCCATTTCTTCCAGCGTATAATCCCGGATATAAAGTTCCTCATAAGCATATTCAGCATAGTTATCGTAGCCCTTGATCTTTGCCTCCTCATCACGAAGTACTACAAGCTCCAGGAAAATTTCTCCAAGCACACTGTTTCTCTCTTTGTTGATTGCCTGATACAGCTCTATATATTCTTCACGCTCCAGCTGATCTCCTTCCTGGTAAAACCGCTCTAAATTCCATTCCTGCCCTTTGTATTCAACCGTATAATCCTCCGCTGCGGCCTGATTGTATTCCTGAGTCAGACTGTTCTCCTCAATCGTAATTTCCTTTTCACGATCTGTCTGTTCCTCGTACTCTATGTAGGATTCCACCAACTTCGGATGCATAACCGTCTCCATGGTTTCCTTATAAGGAGAGTCACAGATTTCTCTGATTGCAACAGATGCATCATCCCAGATTTCCACCAAATCTGCCAAAATTTCTTCCTTTTTCTCCCAGCTTACATCTACCGTCACATCCTGATAGCATACAATGTCCGCAATGGAATTACAGGTACTGATTATGGTAAGCTGCTTCACAAGGGCCTGATACGTCTCCAGTACTTTCTCAGGTTCCTGCGCAATTCCGCTTTCCTTTGCCTGCTCCGCCAGCTCCTTAAGAAGATCAATCTGGCTCCTGATTTCCTCTGCATCATAGATAAGAGGTTTCATTTCCTCAAAGGACAGATCTGTATGTTCCTTCGTCTTATATCTGGACGCAGTCTGGTACACGTACAGAGTGTAAGGGGAATCCTCATGAGTATAGGTTCCCGCCAAAACAAGTCCGGTCTCCTTCGCATTCGTTAGTTCAATGGACGAAAAGATATAACGCCCCCCCAATGACTTAAACGCATCAAGGTCAATATAAATATCCTGATCGGTAATCTGCACATTCCTTGAGGGACTTACAATTGAGAGGTCCGTTCCCGAATAAAGATATGCCCTTGCCCCCCACTCATCGTAATACTGCCGTGTAGCTTCCACACGTTCAAGCGCAGGCGCAATCACTTTTCGGAATTCATCCTTATAATACTGCGAATAAAAGCCCAGATAACCATCCACGGTGGAGATTCCGTTATATTCAAGAACAGCCGGATAAAAGCCGTAAGCAGCTGACCACTGCCCGCAATATTCAAGATCCTCCTTAGCCTGTTCAAACAGCTCCTCTGCATAAAATTCTTTATAACTAAGCTGGTCTGTCGGCTTTCCCTTCACCACTTGGTAAAGCTCATTATAGCAGGTATGATAAAGATCATTGTATCTGCTTCCCGTAAATACGATCAGCAAAATCGCCGCTACAGCCAGGGCGTTTGCAAAAAGCCGCATTTTCTTTCCCTTCCCGGCATCATAAAGGCGTACCAGCACAAGGAAAAACGCAGCATACCATACAAAAGGACTGAAAAACACGGTCCGGTTAAACTGCCATCCGGTAAGGGGCGGACAAATGGTTTCCACCAGATTCCGAAAGCCTTCCCAATAGTAAATTCCATAAATCACACTGTTGAATACCAGGATCAACATCAACAGATTATAAACATCGTGAAAAATCCCTTTCACATTCTTATTCCTAATATAAGAAATATTTAAAAAGAAAAAATAGACGACACATACCGGAAGCACCAGATAAGTGTGAACACTCTCCGCATGAAACATTCCCCGGAAGAATACATCAGATATGGTCTTCATAATTTCTCCGGCAGACATGCTTCCTGCCACAATGGTAGACCGGATTGTCTCCTCTTCACTAAAAAGCATGGTTCCGAATAAACGGTATTCAAACAAAATACAGCCTGCTGACAGTACTACAATCGCAATCAGAATTCTGAGCGGAAATTTTTTATCCCTGATCCACAGCCACAAAAAAGCCACTGCCATATAAGCCAGAATGAACAAACCGAAATAGGAAAAGTATGACAGTATGGGATAAAAAAACAACGCCACATACCACCAGATGGAAGGCTTTTGGTAAATCTTCCGTATCAGATAAATGACAAGGGGAATCGACGCAAAAGGAATGCCAAAGGCCGGGAACAGATTTAGTATCCCATAGGCAAGTCCTGTCAGATAAACCAGCGGTTTATACTTCTGATAGGCCTCGCCGCAGAAATCCTTTGCAAGAAGGGTGCAGGATATCAGTGCGATGATTATTTTCAGCAAATATCCCACAATATAAGCCGGATATGCCGGAAGTATCATATAGAGTATGGTATAGAGAGAAAATTCAGAAGGGAGGACATCCCTGCTGATTCCACCAAGAAACGGAACATACGCATCCTGCGCCCAGAAGGTTCCTGTGTCCTTCATCATCTGAAACTGCGGAATAAACAGATCCAGATTATCGTGAACCGCTATGATACTGTCCTCTCCGCAGATGAGAAACACTAGTCCGGCAAAGATCAGAAATCCAAATACTATGACCAGATACCAGTTTGAGAGCAGTTTTTTAATCATTTTTTCCTCCCTTATTGTCTTTTACACTTCTTCCTTTACTTCCGGCCCTTGACGTCTTTCTTTTTCACAGACCAGATTAAAGCGATATTCAAAGTCTCTTCGGTTCTTCATTGCCAT
Organism: Bacillota bacterium; assembly: GCA_030526045.1. Classification (GTDB taxonomy): domain Bacteria; phylum Bacillota; class Clostridia; order Lachnospirales; family Lachnospiraceae; genus Suilimivivens. The sequence goes on from JAUNDN010000002.1 coordinate 86,904, forward strand.
ATTGGAGAGCACCAGCCCCGCAAAGAAGGATTGGATTGCCGCCATCACCACAAATCCGCAAACGATAAGGGTCGGAAATTTCAGAACCAGTCCGGTTCTTAGAAATTCCAAAAGCACAGGAATAAAGAAGAGCGCTGCAATGACAAAAAGGAAAGCCGCAAACAGACTGAAAAAACCGAAGGGCTTGTAATCCCGGTAAAGCCGGAAGATCGTTCCAAGAACCCGGAATCCGTCAGAATAGGTGTTCAGCTTGGAAACGCTTCCCTCCGGGCGGTCTCTGTACTCCACCACCACATTGTCAATCTGCATATGATTATAGACGGCATGGATTGTCATCTCCGTCTCAATCTCAAAGCCCTTGGACAAAACCGGAAAGGTCTTCACAAAACCATAGCTGAAGGCACGGAAACCGGTCATAATATCCTTGATCTCACTGCCAAACAAATGATTAATGCTTGCACGCACCAGGGAATTCCCCATATTGTGGAAGGGGCGCTTATTCTCTTCAAAATAAGTAGAAGAAAGCCTGTCCCCCACTACCATATCTGCATTATGGTGAAGAACCTTGTCCACCATTTCCGGCGCAAATTCCATAGGATAAGTATCATCCCCGTCTACCATCACATAGCACCTGGCTTCAATTTCCCGGAACATTCTGCGAATCACGTTTCCCTTTCCCTGCATGTACTCATGCCGGATCACTGCTCCTGCTTCTTTGGCAAGCTCTACCGTACGGTCCGTGGAATTATTATCATATACGTAAATCACTGCCTCCGGCAATGCCGCCTTCGCATCTGCCACCACCTTGGCTATGGTCTTTTCTTCGTTATAGCATGGGATCAAAACTGCAATCTTATCCATTTATTAATTCCTCTTTCCCTAAAATATCATATAGAACACTTACTTGTTTATTTTATCAAAGTTTATAGGGGAAGTCCAGATATACCTGGCGGGTAATTCCAGCCCTCATGTGTCCCATAAAAAATCTACATATTCCCTTTACAGGCATTGCCAAAATAATTGCTGTAGGCTATACTTATAGGCGTTAATGAATTAAATTTGGAGAGAGATAAAAGATGATTCGATTTATTATTGTAGCTACCTTTGTTTTCTTATTTCTTGTACTGAGCATTCCTCTTCTGATTGCCGAATGGATCATCGGTAAATTCAATATGGATGTCAAGAACAGAAGCTCCCTTGCCATTGTAAACTGGGCGTTCCGGGTCTGTCTTTTCCTTTCCGGAGTCAAGGTTACCGTTAGAGGCGAGGAAAATGTGCCAAAGGATACGCCTGTACTGTACATCGGCAATCACAGAAGCTATTTCGACATTCTGATCACCTATGTGCGGGTTCCAAGACCTACCGGTTACATTGCCAAAAAGGAGATGCTTCGCTATCCTCTTTTAGTGAACTGGATGAAAAATCTGCACTGCCTGTTCCTGGATCGAACCGACATCAAGCAAGGGCTGCAGACTATCCTTACTGCTATTGATAAAGTCAAATCCGGTATTTCCATCTGTATCTTTCCGGAAGGAACAAGAAACAGGGTTAACCACACCTTTATGGAATTTCATGAAGGAAGCTTTAAGATTGCTGCAAAGACAGGTTGCCCCATCATTCCCATGACGATCTATAACTCAGCCGGCATCTTTGAGGACCATTTGCCCAAAATCAAAAAGGCGCATGTCATTCTGGACTACGGCAAACCCTTCTACATAAAGGATCTGCCGAAGGAAGATCAAAAGCGTGTTGGAATATATGCACAGAATCTGATTAAAGAAACCTATTTTAAGATTAAAGAAGAAGCAGGCGAATAACCGCCTGCTTCTTTAATGCTTCGTCAAGCTTTCCACTACCTTCTCAAACTGCATCCCATGAGATGCTTTTACCAATATGTTATCTCCCGGCTTTAAGATTTCAGGAAGCTTATCAAGCATCTCATCTCTTGTCTCAAAGTAGTAAACCTCCCTCTTTTCCGCTGCTGTAAGCATCTCCCCGTTTACAGAAAGTGCTCCCTCATACATATGCCTTGAAAGCTTTCCGGCACAAATAATGACATCAATCCCCTTTTGGGCAGCGTAGACACCCACCTCCCGGTGGAGCTGCGCCTCATTCTGCCCCAGTTCAAACATATCTCCAAGAACTGCCACCTTTCTTCCAAGTGCTGTGGTGAGCAGATTGATTGCCGCCTTCACGGAAACCGGATTGGCATTATAGCAGTCATCAATGACTGTCTTTCCCGGCAGAGCGATCACATGACTCCTTCCCCCTACCGCCTGTACGTTTGCAATCCCCTGCCTGATTTCTTCTACCGTAAGCCCCAGCTGCATTCCTACGCCTGCTGCCGCAAGCGCATTCAGTACCATGTGGGCACCCGGAAGAGGAATTTCTACCGGAAATACCCGAAGGGCAGCGTGAATTACGGCATGAGAACCAAGAAGCCCTTTATTCAATACCTCCGAGGCAAAAATGTCATTGGAAGGATCCAGTCCGAAAGAAACCGGTTTATGGCTTCCCTTCTGTTCTATACGATTAAGAAGGTCATCATCCCCATTTACAAACACATAGCCATCCGGATTCATAAAATCGAAAATTTCCGATTTTGCTTTCAGGATTCCCTCTCTGGTTCCCAGATTTTCCAGATGGCATTGCCCGATATTTGTCATCACACAGATATCCGGTCTTGCAATCTTACTTAAACGGTGCATCTCACCGAAATCGCTGATTCCCATTTCCAAAACCGCAATCTCATGCTCCTCGCGGATCGAAAGCACGGTAAGGGGAAGTCCGATCTCATTGTTAAAGTTTCCCTGGGTTTTCAGCACATTAAATTTGGTGGAAAGTACGGAAGCAATCATTTCCTTGGTACTGGTCTTTCCTACGCTTCCCGTAATCCCTACCACCTGAATTGTAAGCTGTTTGCGGTAAAATTCCGCCAGACTTTTAAGCGCCACAAAGGAGTCCTCCACCAGAATGTAAGGAATCCTGCATTCTTCCGGTGCTCTTTCACAGACAACTCCCATTGCTCCGGCTTTTTCCACTGCCGGGATAAAGCTGTGCCCATCCACTTTTTCTCCCCTGGTTGCAATAAAAACTCCACCCTGCTCAATTTTACGGGAGTCTATCACCACGCATGTGGCTTCTTTTCTTCCTGCCTCTCCATTATCCGGCAGAACAAGCTTTCCTGCGCAAGCCTTCGCTATATTTTCCAGTGTCAGATTCTTCATGGCAATCTCCATTTCCTACTTTGTAAGCGCTGTGCTCATAATTCTTTCACAGAGTTCTTCGAAGCTGACTCCCTCTGCCGCAGCCTCCTGCGGAAGAAGCGAGGTAGGCGTCATGCCGGGAAGGGTGTTAGCTTCCAGGCAGAAAACCTCTCCTTCCTTATTCATCATAAAATCCATTCTTGCGTAATTCTTAAGCCGCAAAACACGGAAGGCCTGCTCGGCATAGGCCTGTATTTCCTTTGTCTTTTCTTCTGAAAGCAGTGCCGGGCAGGTCTCTATTGTTGATCCCGGCTGATATTTGTTTTTATAATCATAAAATCCCTGAAGAGGTGCAATTTCAATGATTGGCAGGGCTCTTCCGTCCATCACACCCACTGAAAACTCCCGTCCTTCAATATACTGTTCCACTATGACCTCGTCGTCGTACAAAAAGGCTTCCTGCAGGGCTTTCTCATATTCTTCTTCTTTAAGAGCAATGCTTACCCCTACACTGGAGCCTCCGCAGCATGCCTTAACAATACAGGGAAAAGGAACCGCCTTCTCCTGCTTTTGTCCCTTTCTAAGCCGGATTCCGGCAGGTGTGGGAACCCCGTGATAAGCAAACAATTCCTTAGACAGTCCTTTGTCCATGGAAAGGGCTGAGCTTACGTAGTCCGTTCCGGTATAGGTAATGCCCATCAGATCAAAGCATGCCTGAATTTTCCCGTTTTCTCCGTTCTCCCCGTGGAGTGCCATAAACACTACATCAGCCGCCTGGCAAATAGCAATGACATTGGGGCCGAAGAAATTTTTCTCTCCGTCCGGACGCATTGCTTTGATCAGTTCAATATCCGGGTTTTCTTCAGAAATGTTCCCAAGAGATTCTGCCCAATCTTTGTCCTTATCAAAAATGTTGTCTATCACTTCTCCTTCCGAAGAAGGTATCCACTCATAGCCCAAATATACATCCAGAAGAATTGCCTGATGTCCTCTTTTCTTTAGCGCCCGGTATATCATTGTGCCCGAGCTTAATGATACATCTCTTTCTGTGCTGATCCCTCCGGCCAGTACCACAACTTTCATTTTACTTCCTCCTTACAGCCTGCCTGATTCTACTTTACAACCTTATATTCCTCAGTAAAAGAGAATATGATGCCTCACACCTTGCAAAAGATGCTGTCCTTGCTATCTTCTGTGACTGCTCACAATTTCGCTGAGCATAAAGATCAGCTTACTGTCCGCATCAAACCCCTTCATAATACCGAGATTCTCATCGATCAGCCTATAATTGTTCTCCCCCACGCGGTCTATATAACTGATGGATTGTCTGTTTCTTCCCATAAAATAGTGAAGGTGATTTTCAATCACATTCTCATACTCATGATTGGCTATCACATAATCCACCATCGTCAAAATCATCATATTCTGAAGCAGCTTTTGATTATGATCCTTCTGCTCGCCTTCCTCCACAAGATATACGGAATTCCTTGCCTCATTAGAAATCTCTTCTGCCCTCGTCATAAGTTTTTCTGCAATCTTACTGCACAGCTCCACATCCACCTGTTGCTTGGTTGAAATATAGGTTACATATCCAAGGAAGGTTACCTCATCCAGTTCCCCCTCTTCCTGCTCCTGCATAAGATACTCCTTAATATATCTGTCACAGCTCTTAAGACCCGAAGCGCGATACAATTCAGCTGCTGCTGCAAATTTCCATTCATCCGTAATTCCGTCATCATTTAATTCCGTATACTTCCATGCGCGGTCTGCTGCCTTCAGGCAGTTTGTCGCATACTCAGTGTCATAATTCTGATAAAGGTAGCTGAATTTGGCAAGTACCATTGCAAACGCTTTTGCTGACTGCATCGTTCCGGGCTCTACATAAGAGACGGTACCTTTTCCGTTTTCCTGCTCACAGACAGTCACCCCCTCGTATACCGCACCTGTAACCGGATCCTGCATTTTTAAGAGCCATTCTATTTCATACTTTATCTCATCCAAAATATCGGGAACCCCATTCCCACTTTCCGGAATTCCCATGTCGTCTCCAAAAGATTCTTCGTACAATTCATATCCCAGCAGCATTATTCCGATATTTCTGGCTGCCTTTTCTACATTTTTGGAGCCCATCTCATCCTGATGCCAGCCGCCGCTTACATCCAGCGTAACAGAAATATCTTCCCTAAGCACGGTCTTTCCGGTATGGCAGGCATTATGTGCCATTTCCCCGGCATATTCACTGGTAAGGGTAATTCCGCATCGGTTATAGTAATACTGCTTGCAGGCCTCATTAAAAATCTCATCATACAGGCCATCTCCTATGAGGAAGGAATAAGACTGTCCCATCAACGGAGCCTCTATATAGTATAGACCCGGCACCTCAAAGTCCGAAAAATCCCCATACCATATAGATTCCTGATTTTTCGACTGATAATCCCTTTTCTCCGGATAGCCGACATAAACAGTTGTGCCTGTCTCTTTGTCTATAATATTAAATTTTTCCGGCATTTCTTCACCGCAAAAAATAGCCACCTTCGAGCTTTTCGTTATGTATCCGAGCTGGTCCACCAAAATATTAGGAGAACTCTCCGGCACCTCGTAATTAAGCTCCGGTTCCTCCTCCATACTGGTCATTTCATTTACTTCTCCCTGCGTGCTCTCCCCTGCCGGCAGTGCACACCCAGCCGGCAGAAGCAGTAAGCAGATTGCCGCTATCACCAAAATCCTACGCAAATCGCTTGCTCCCTGTTATCCTTTTCCACATTGTTATCCCTGTCATTATACCTTTTTTTCAAAGACAGGTAAAGAAAAGCTTTCATCCGCATAAACGATTCTTCCCTCGATCATGGTACACAGTGTTTTGGTTTCCACCTTTAAGGGAGAACCGTCAAAAATTGCGATATCCGCATCCTTCCCCTGCTCTAAAGAACCAACCCTCTGATCTACCTTACAGATTTCGGCAGGATAAATGGTAATTGACTTAAGCGCTTCCATTTCGTCCATTCCGGACTTCACGGCCAGTCCCGCACAAATCGGCAGGGACTGAATCAGTGATACCGGATGATCGGTAGTAATCGCCGTTTTTACCCCTGCGCGGTTTAGAATTCCCACAGTCTTAAAGGCCATATTCTGTACTTCAATTTTATTTCTGCTTGTCAGATCCGGCCCTACGATGGCAGGAAATCCGGATTCTACCACCTTTTCCGTAATCAGATGTCCTTCACTGCAGTGATCCAGTGTCATGGAAAGTCCGAATTCGGTGGCGATCCGGATTGCTGTCTGAATGTCATCTGCCCTGTGCACATGTGCTTTCATCGGGATTTTCTTTTCAAATACCGGAATCCACGATTCCATCCGGAAATCCTCTTCTTCCCTTTTTATCCCGGCACATTTCTTTTCATAATATCTTTGCGCTTTAAAAAGCTCCTCCCGCAGCATAGCGGCAATTGCCATCCGTGTAACAGGCGACTTCTCCTGATCCGAATAGTTTACCTTGGGATTCTCTCCGAAGGCAATCTTCATCGCTGCAGGTGAGCGCACTACCATTTCATCAATACATCTTCCAAAGGTCTTCACAAAAGCAAAGGTTCCGCCCACCACATTAGAACTGCCCGGTCCGATCATGGCAGAGGTGATTCCTGCCCTGACTGCGTTCCCGAATGCCGCGTCCATTGGGTTGATCGCATCTATTGCTCGAAGATACGGTGTGACCGGACTTACAGACTCGTTACAATCGTCTCCTTCCATGCCCTTTTTCTCCTCCGTGATTCCCATATGACAGTGTGCCTCAATCAATCCCGGCATAACAAGGCAGCCCAAGGCATTTATTACCGTCACATTGCTGCCCGCAGGCAGAGGAAAAGGGGCTCCATTTTTCATAGGCCCCAGCTCCTTAATCTTTCCTTTATCGATACAAAGATATCCTTTATCCCAGATATCTCCCGCCATTGTCAGTATTTTCCCGCCAACAATAATAATCATCTGCTTATTCCTTTCCGAGTCAGTTCAGCTTGGTCATGGGATTGACCGGTTCTCCGTCCTTCGTCAGCTTAAAGTAAACATTTGTCCCTTCAATACTATAGTATTTGGTCGGCGGTGCAACCTCTCCAATAATATCACCTGCCGCCACATAGCTTCCCTCTGACACCAGAATATTGGCAAGCTGTCCGTAGGTCACCTCGTATCCGCCACCCAGCTCCATCGTAATTCCGTTGCCGATCTGTGGATCGTTAAACACACTAATCACTTTTCCGGCAGATGCCGCTGTAATCATATCACCTTCATTTGCCTGAATTACAATTGCAGGGTTATATTTATACTGTTGTAAGGTCGGGAAATAAACAGTCTTGTCCATGCTGTAATTGATCAGAACATTTCCTACAATCGGCCATACCAGCGTATCGGAATCACTGAAGGTCAATGCCGGCTGCATGGCAGTTGAGATTGCAGGAGTGTCTTCATTTGCCACTGCTGCCTCCCTGGTAACTGCTTTGCCTGTTTCGGTTTTTTCTTTTTCCGCATCTTCCAAATCCCCGAAATTTCCTGATTCTTCCTGACTTTCAGTGTCCATATCGGCTCCATCTGTCATACTTTCGCTTTCAGACAAGTCAGGATTCTCTACCTTTTGTGAATTAGTCTCCTGGAAATAAGGATCATAATCAAGGTCGTCCGACAGACTTGCTTCCCTCCCGATATTTTCGGCAGTCTTTATCTCACTGCTTTCTGCCTGCCCGGTGGCTGTATTATTTTCAATGGCACTTAAATCCACCACATAACCTTCGTCCTGATTACGTTCATCTCCTCCCAGCCATAGTCCCGTTGCTGTCAGGGAACCCAGTACCAGTACGGATGAGGCAACCATAAGAATGCGTTCCTTAGAAATATTTCCTCTGCGTCTTTTTCTCATCTTACTATTTCTGCTCCTTTCAATCTTTCCTCTCTGTCAACCGCTTTTGCGGTGTAAATTCAATTGGAACTTTCTGTTCTTATGGTTAGTTTTGCCCCTTTTTCCTTCTTTATTCAAATTTTGTAATTGTTACATCCTGAAAAAAATATTTTAAAATTTCAACATAATCCTTTTCCTCTTTTGCCATTTCATTTGCACCAAACTGGCTCAGTCCCAATCCGTGTCCCACCCCCCGGACACTGACCTTCACCCTGTCATTTTCCAGACTTATACTGAAACAGGAAGACGGAATATGAAATTCTGTCCGAATCTGCTCACCGGATGCGTATTCTCCTTCCTTTTTCACATACAGCACATAGTCTGCACTGTCACGGTACAGGGTAATTCCCTTCGGTCCTGTTTCTTTTGTCATAGCATCGCAATCGGCAAGCTCCTGCTCTGACATGGCTTCCTTCGGAAGTTCATCCCATTTTTTTTCAAATTCCTGCTCTTCATAAAGATAAATCTTCATATAGTCCTCAGACAAAAAATCACGTTCACAGGGAACCGTTTTTAAATAAGTACAATCCGACAGTCCAACCTCCGTTCCGTTTCTGGTAGTTCCGTTGCTAACCTCAAAATATGCCCCGTTGATCGGTTCCTTTTCATATGCAAGATATACTCCCTTCGTCTGTACAACCGCCTTCAGCACTTTGTCTGTGATCATCCCCTCACCATAGCCTTTATCTTCAAGTGCAATATCCTCCTGAAAGCCCATTTTCTTCCCTTCGGCAAGGATTGCTGAGCGGAGCAGTACCGCCTGAGCCTTTAGGGCTTCCGGTTCATAATTACAGTCAATGCTCCTTGCCAGTTTATCCGCCACATATATTTCCATTGGAATCCGCTCTGTTCCAAAAGGCGTTGTGTTTAGGACAAACACACTCCCTTCCTCCAGACAGCTCATGGCACTTCCCCATGCTGCTTTTGTATTTTCCGCAGATGTATTTCCAAACAAGAATGTAATAAGATAGGGCAAAAGCAACAAAAATAAAAGAATCGTACCAAGATTTCTTAAGGAAAGCCCCGGTACGATTCTTCTTTGTTTGACAGTTTGAAAGACTCTAAGTTTTTTCATAGGACACCTCTATGACAGTTTATGTAAAAGTGTCCCTACAATATACCTATACTACCATATTCAGTTGTTGGTCCTCCTGACCCTGCAGCGCCAGATCCACATGCTGGATGCTGCCTACGGCCCCATTCTCATACAGAAAAAATCCGGTATTCCTGATCTGACCGTTTGTCCGGTTGTTTCCCCCGGTCAGTGTAAAATCAGTAGCTGCATTTTGAAGACAGATTGCACCCACTCCCTTTTCTGCCAAAGAATAAAGCTGTTTGTTTCCCTGCTCGTCCATAATCCAGATTTTCAGTTTACTGAAGATCTCATCCCCCTCATCAATAAAGCCATTATGATCCGTATCATAGGCGGAAAGATCCTTGAAACCGTTTCCTGATTCGGTACCGAACAGCTCGGTTCCATCATTAATGATGCCGTCACCGTTGCGATCCAGGGCAAGAAATCCACTTTTTGCCGACAATTCGCTGATCTCATCCATTTCGCCGTCCCCGTCAATATCAAAGAGGAAGGTCTGGTCGGAAAGCTCTGCAATGTTGCCGTCTAAGTTGATCACCAGAGGATCACACATAGATATCTGTTTTGTGGTCACAACCTCCTCATAGTATTCCTGAAAGCTGCGGCTCATCTCCAGATTCAGATTAAAGCTGATTTCTCTGCCGTCTTGGCACTTCACGGTTCCCTTTGTGGAGAAGGTGGTGTTTTCCGTCTCCTCAAAATAATACTGCCTGCTGTACTGAAAGGTCTTTACATTAACGCCTAAGGATGAGATTAGCTGGTCTGATGTAGAGCCCCCTGCGTTTATGCCGGTTTCCTGGCCGGATTGTTCTTCCTCCCAGATACTTTTTCTTCTTTCCGGAAAGAGAATTCTCATCAGAAAATTTAAGCACTGCTGGCGAATATCCTGAAGCTGCTTTTTGATATCCTCCGTATCCATCTGCTTCACACTTTCAGAACGAAGAGAACTTGCTTTGCTTTTCATCTCTGCAAGTGTATCCTGCAGATTCTGCATAGGCTCTTCCTTTTCCCTTGTCTGTTTCTCCTCTCCTTCCACATCGGCTCCGAGCATGTTTCCAAACAGAGCACCGGTTCCGTCCGCATGGCTCTGTCTCCCATTTGTAATTGTAAATCTGCTTATTCTTCGTGAGACAGAAGAATAAGCTCTGGCGGATTCCATTCCTATACTGCCGGAATCAATTCGCATACTACCTCCTTTTTTAGTCCCTTGCTTTTATTCTCCCCTCCTTGCTCGAAAAAAACAAAAATGATATACAAGAAGGCTGTCCCTTTCCTTCTGTATACCATCCGTGGCGACTGAATTCTTATAGTGCCTGTGTCATGGCCATTGACACCTGCAATGTATTTATCGGTCAGATTTTAAAAATTTTTAGCCGGTGTTGTACAGATTCTGTGAAGATTGCAGATCAAAAAAAGACAAATGCTTCCATGTACTTTAATATAGTATAGTCATAAACAGGACATCAGGAAAATAAATAATAAATGTGCAGATACTGCGCAGAAATGAGGTAATCCCAGATGAATGTACAAAACAACAGACGGTTTTCTCCCGGCAGACTTCTGCTCCAGTTGCTCCAGGGCGCATTAATCGGTCTTGGTTCCGTCCTTCCCGGTATATCCGGCGGCGTTCTGAGCGTAGTATTCGGCATCTATAAGCCCCTTATGGAGCTTCTTGCCAATCCCTTTGGCCGGCTAAAGACACACGTGCCCAGGCTTCTTCCCTACATTGCCGGAGCCGCCATCGGTTTTATGGGTGTCGCCAATCTCCTTGCTTTTGTACTGGAAAAATATCCTGCACCTTCTGTCTGCCTGTTTGTCGGATTGATTGCAGGAATGCTCCCTTCCCTGTGGCGGGAAGCAGGAGGGCAGGGACGAAGCAAGGGCTCCTATTATTCCCTTACGATGGCAATGGCGCTTGTATTTGCACTTTTGATCTGGCTAAATACCTCTTCCATCGTCATTACTCCCAACTTTATCTGGTATCTTTTTTGCGGCTTCTGTCTTGCCTTAAGCGTAATTGCTCCCGGAATGAGCTTTTCGACCCTTCTGATGCCGTTAGGGCTTTATACCCCCTTTGTGGATGGCATCGGCCATTTGTCTATGAAGGTTTTGATCCCTGCCGGAATAGGCGGTCTAGTCACGATCATCTGCCTGTCCAGGGCTGTCAATATGCTGTTTGACAAGTATTACTCCTTTGCCTTTCATGCAATCTTAGGAATCGTCATTGCAGCAACCGTCATGATTATTCCTTTTGAGAGCTTCACCGTATCCCTTACCAGCGCTCTTATCAATGTTTTCTTCCTTGCTACGGGCATCTTTGCTGCTACCGTACTTGACCAATTCAACAGTAAGGTGGAAGTTGCCTGACCATACACCCCCGATAAAAGCATCCCTTGCATAAATCATTTTTTTGCTAAGGGGCATGCATCCTCTCGCGTAGGACTATAAACGATTTCGGGATTTGGCGAACCCAGCCAGTACAAATGCTTATTACACTGTCCGGATGAAACTCAAAGCCGATGGTGGAATCTATGTGTAAGGAACAATTCAAAAACGGGGCGTAAAAAATCAACCCGCGCAATGAAAAATAAAGCTCTCAGACTTTACCTGTTCGAAGCGAAGCGAGTTTAAAGTCTGAGAGCTGTTTTTATTTTTCATGCGCGGATTAGATTTTTCTGCCCCGCTTTTACTTGTGACGAACACATAGATCCACCATCGACTTTTCGAACAGTCATCCGGACAATGGCATTATTGTACTGGCTGTTTCTGCCAAATCTATCGAAATCGTTTAGAAGCCTTACGCAAAAGGAATGCATGCCTACTATAACAGCACAAAATTCAATTTATGCAAGGGATGCTTTTATACTCTGTTGTAATTGATCAGGCATCCTTTTAGGATAATCTGGCGTTCTTCGTCGGTCATTTCTCCAAGCTTAACGGTAAACTCGGTCAGGTCCTTTTCTCCCACTTTATAGGCCTTGATCTCTTCAGCCTTGTTCATCACTGCCTGACGGATTCCGGGGAAGAACAGATAATCCTTATTTTGGAAGGGAAGGTCACCCTCCTTAATCAGGAACGGAAGCATACCCCAGTTAATCAGGTTAGAACGATATCTCTTGGTTGCATACTCATTAGCAATATTCGCCCAGCCGCCAAGCACCTTCTGGCAAGAGGCTGCCTGTTCTCTTGCAGAGCCGTCACCCGGCTTCACTGCAAAAATTGTGGATCCGAAGCCTACATTTCCTTCTCCGACTTCAGGATAGCTGGTATGAATAACCTCCATCACCTGCTTCAGTTCCGGCTTTACTGTAAGCGGACATTTCCCTTCCATCACTGCCTTCTGGGCAACCTGAATATCCTTTGCAAGTCCCACATAAGCGGGATCCTTTCTGGAAAGGGTAAATTCCGCAAGTCCCAAAGGGTTGGAACGATAGGAAGAGGTTTCCCCTGAAGGAATCAGCTCATCTGTCGTAGTCACCGGATCATGGATCTCAGATACAACACGCAGCACAAGATTTTCGGGAAGCTCTGTCATTGCCGGCCAGTCCTTAATGTTGGGGCCCAACTGAATTTCCACCGTGGTATCAGCCACTCCCTTGGAATCGAAAACTCTGTTTGCATAAATATTCGCATCAAAATGGTACTGATACTTATTAACAGGACCATCAAAATCTGTTGCTGCCGTAAGCACTCCCTTGTTTGCTGCGGTTGCGGCAATGGAACGGGCATCCATAAGTGCCACGGAAGCAATCTGTCCGCTCTGCAGCTTAGAGCCTTCTCTGTTCGGGAAGTTTCTGGTAGAGTGTCTGATACTAAAGGCATTGTTTGCAGGGGTATCTCCCGCGCCAAAGCAGGGACCGCAAAAGGCTGTCTTCATCACCGCGCCGGTCTCAAGAAGGGTTGCTGCGCAACCATTTTTGATCAGTTCCATATATACGGGCATGGATGCCGGATACACACTTAAGGTAAATCCGTCAGAACCGATATAGCTGCCCTTCATGATATCAGCTGCTGCACAGATATTCTCGAAACCACCACCGGCACAACCGGCGATGATCCCCTGGTCTACCATCAGCTTTCCGTTCTTCACCTTGTTCTTTAAGGTAAAGTCCACTGCTCCGTCAAGGGAAACAGCTGCCTTCTTTTCTACATCATCCAAAATGTCCATGAGGTTTGCATTCAGTTCCTCAATGGTATAGGTATTACTGGGGTGGAAAGGCATGGCAATCATAGGCCTGATCGTAGCAAGGTCTATAGTGATCATGCCGTCATAATATGCGATCTCACCCGGGTTTAATTCCTTGTACTCTTCCTTTCTGCCGTGAATCTCATAGAATTCCTTGATCTCATCATCTGTCCTCCAGATGGAAGAAAGGCAGGTCGTCTCTGTGGTCATGACATCGATACCGATACGGAAATCGGCACTCAAAGAAGCTACGCCGGGACCGACAAATTCCATCACTTTATTCTTAACATAGCCGGAAGCAAACACCTCTCCGATGATTGCAAGTGCCACGTCCTGAGGACCTACCCCCTTCACGGGCTCTCCTGTCAGATAAATACCTACCACACCGGGCATATTAATATCATAGGTCTGGTTCAGGAGCTGCTTTACAAGCTCGGGACCACCCTCTCCCATTGCCATGGTACCAAGGGCACCATACCGGGTATGGGAATCTGAGCCAAGAATCATTTTTCCGCCCCCTGCAAGCATTTCCCTTGCAAACTGATGGATAACAGCTTGATGAGGAGGCACATAAATGCCGCCGTACTTCTTTGCACAGCTAAGACCAAACATGTGATCATCCTCATTGATGGTTCCTCCCACCGCACAGAGAGAGTTATGGCAGTTGGTCAGTACATAAGGTACCGGAAACTTTTCAAGACCTGATGCTCTTGCAGTCTGAATAATTCCAACAAAGGTAATATCATGAGAGGTGAGCTTGTCAAATTTGATCTTCAGCTTCTCCATGTTACCGGAAGTGTTGTGATCCTTTAAGATTCCATATGCGATCGTCTGCTGCCTTGCAGCATCCTTTGTCATTTCCTTTCCTGTCTTTGCCTTCACTGCTGCAAGCGCTTTGGGGCTATCGGGAATCACTTCCGTGCCGTTTACAAGATAAGCGCCGCCTTCAAGTACTGATACCATATGCCTGTCCTCCTCAAGTTAATAAAATGTAATTTATTGCATATTTATAACTTTTTACATTATAAAATAAAAGGAAACGGTTTGCAATTACCAAAGGTCAAAAGCTGTTTTTCCAAGCTTTCTTACTTCAATGCTCTTTCCAATTCCTCGATGACGATCTTTAGGGCCTTGATGCGGGCATACTTTTTGTCAGTTGACTCCAGAATATGCCAGGGCGCATAGGTGGTACTGGTCTTCTTTATCATCTCATCCACTGCAACCTCATAGGCATCCCACTTCTCCCGATTTCTCCAGTCCTCATCCGTAATCTTCCACTGTTTTTCCGGTGTGTTCTGCCTATCGGTAAAACGGGCAAGCTGGGTTTCCTTGTCAATCTGAACCCAGAACTTGATAATCACTGCTCCCCAGTCATGAAGCTCCTTCTCAAATTCATTCATCTCATTGTAAGCACGCTTCCAGTCGTTCTCGCTGCAGAAGCCCTCCAGACGCTCCACCATCACACGCCCGTACCAGCTTCTGTCAAAAATGGCAATATGCCCCGTCTTTGGAAGTCTTGTCCAGAAACGCCACAGATAATGCCTTGCCTTTTCATGGGGCTCAGGGCTGGCAATCGGATGGACCTCAAAGCCTCTGGGATCCAGAGCTTCCGTAATCCGCTTAATGTTTCCACCCTTTCCGGCAGCATCCCAGCCTTCGTAAACAATAACCACGGGAACCTTCTTCCGATATAATCGATTATGGAGATCACTCAGCTTCTTTTGCAGTGTGTTAAGCTCTTCCTTATACTCTTCTTCCCCAATGCTCTTATCCAATTGGATTTCCGCAAGCTTGGGCATTTTTTCAAGCGGAAATACATTTTGAAGCAGTGGCACCGCAAGGCTTTGATTCTGCAGCGCAACATCAATACCCTGTGTCAGCGTTTCCAGTGCCTGCAGCTCTGCCCATTTGGCAGATTTTGCATCAATCACATACCAGGGAGCTGAAGGTGCATTGGTATCCTCCATATATCTTCCGAATACCTCCACACATTTATCGTAATTTTTATTCTGCCACTTATCACCCTTCCCTACCCGCCAGCGGGTATCAATATCCTCCTCCAGCGCCAGAATCCTCTTTTTCTGCTCCTTCTCACTGATATGACAGAAAAGCTTAATCAGAAGGTAACCGTTATCTGTAAGCTGCCTCTCAAATCTTCTGATACTTCCGATTCTCTGCTCATAGGTCTTCTGATCCATCTCTCCCTGAAGAATGCTTCCGGTTATCTCATCCATCCACCCCGAATCCAGGAACATAAACTTACCTGCCTCCGGTATCTTGGTAAAATATCTGCACAGGAAGGGCTTTCTTCTCTCCTCCTCCGTAGGCCTGTCCATCGGTGCAACTTTGAAAAATCGTGGATCAATATTCCGGATAATCTGTCCGATCAGGTGTCCCTTTCCTGCGGTTCCCCAGCCCTCCACGAGAACCAGCACCGGAATTTTATGTTCCTTTAAGAGCATCTGCTGTGCGCTCAGCTTTTCTCTTGCCGCCTTTACGCGTTCCTTTAATTCATTCTCCTCCGGTTTTTCTGTAAATTGTATATTTTTCAGCATCTTCTACACCCCTTTCCCGTAAATCTTGTCTTTATTTTGTACCCCGTATCCCATTTTTCCTCCTTCTGACCAATTGGTCTTTTATATCTTTATCATACTCTACTTAGCTATTTTATACAATGAATTTACAGAAGTACCTGTATTTTGCATTTCATGTCTGCTCATCTGCCTTTATCATCTGGTTATTCTTTTATCTGCACAACTGCAAGGAAGCCAGGCAATTGAACGAAAAACTGGAAAAAATGAATTAATTCCCCTGGAAAAGAATACGCCCACGGCCTCCCGGCTGTGAGCGTATCATTTTATCCTTTATTATTTTATCTGATCGTCTTTTTGGGTAAAACCACCTTATCCAGATGCCAGATCTCATCCACATATTCCTGAATCGTTCTGTCAGAGGTAAACTTACCGCAGCATGCTACATTTAAGATGGCGCTCTTTGCCCATCTTCTCTCATCACGGTATGCTTCCTCTACCTTCTTCTGCGCTTCTGCATATGCCTTGAAGTCCTTCAGAATGAAATAAGTGTCTGCTTTTGCGGTGCTGATCGTATTCAGAAGAGAATTGTAAAGCGTTCTGAATCTGTCGGGATCATTGGGAGCGAAGGTTCCGTTGATCAGCTGCATCAGAACTCTTCTCACATCAGGATCATTGTTAAAGATCTCGGTAGGATCATACCCGCCATGGTTTTCATAATTGATGACTTCGTCAGAGGAAAGACCGAAGATAAACGCATTTTCTTCTCCTACTTCCTCCACGATCTCCACATTTGCACCATCCATGGTTCCAATGGTAAGTGCACCGTTAAGCATGAACTTCATATTACCGGTACCGGATGCTTCCTTGCTGGCTGTAGAAATCTGTTCGGAGACATCTGCTGCCGCGAAAATCATTTCCGCATTGGAAACTCTGTAATTCTCGATAAATACCACCTTGATCTTTCCGTTAATCGCAGGATCGTTATTGACAACATCAGCCACGGAATTGATCAGCTTAATGGTCATCTTGGCATTATAGTAACCGGCTGCTGCCTTCGCGCCAAAAATGAAGGTTCTTGGATAGAAATCCATCTCCGGATTATCCTTCAGCTGGTTATATAAATACATTACATGCAAAATGTTAAGCAGCTGACGTTTATACTCATGCAGTCTCTTAACCTGTACATCAAAGATGGAACGAGGGTCAACCTCAATGCCGTTGTGCTCCAAAATGTATTCTGCAAGACGCACCTTATTCTGGTATTTGATGTTCATGAACTCCTGCTGTGCCTTCTCATCGTCGGCATAAACCTTCAGCTTGTTGATCTTCGGAAGGTCTGTAATCCAGTCACTGCCCACATGTGCAGTTACCCAGTCTGCAAGGAGCGGGTTGCCGTGAAGGAGGAAACGTCTCTGAGTGATACCGTTTGTCTTGTTGTTGAACTTCTCGGGCATCATCTCATAGAAGTCCTTCAGTTCCTGCTTCTTCAGGATTTCCGTGTGAAGTCTCGCAACACCGTTTACGGAATAACCGGCGGCAATTGCAAGATGTGCCATCTTCACCTGACCATCATAGATGATTGCCATTTTGCGGATCTTCTCCTGATTGCCGGGATACATTTCCTGTATCTTAATGATGAATCTTCGGTTAATCTCTTCAATGATCTGATAAATTCTGGGAAGCAGCCTTGAGAACAGCTCGATGGGCCATTTTTCAAGTGCCTCTGCCATAATGGTATGGTTGGTATAAGCACAGGTCTTTGTCGTAACTTCCCATGCCTCATCCCATGTCAGGTAATATTCGTCCATGAGAATTCTCATAAGCTCTGCTACAGCTACGGTCGGATGCGTATCATTGAGCTGGAAGGTTACCTTCTCATAGAACTTTCTGATATCACTGTGCTTACGCATATACTTGGCAACTGCCTCCTGCACGGAAGCGGAAATAAAGAAGTACTGCTGTTTTAAGCGCAGCTCCTTTCCGGCATAATGATTATCATTGGGATAAAGAACTTCTACAATATTTCTTGCAAGGTTTTCCTGCTCTACTGCCTTCCGATAATCACCTTTGTCAAAGGAGTCCAGCTGGAAGCACTCTACCGCTTCCGCATCCCAGATACGAAGCGTGTTTACGATACCATTGCCATAGCCTACAATGGGAAGGTCATAGGGAATTGCCCTTACGCTCTGATACCCCTCCTGTACAAAATGACTTCTGCCGTTTTCATCTACTCTCACATTCACATAACCGCCAAACTTAACTTCCTTGGCGTATTCCGGTCTTCTCAGTTCAAAAGGATTCCCGTCCACAAGCCAGTTATCCGGAACCTCCACCTGGTAGCCGTCTCTGATTTCCTGTTTGAACATACCATAGCGATACCGGATACCACATCCATACGCTGCATAACCTAATGTGGCAAGAGAATCCAGGAAGCATGCCGCAAGACGTCCCAGACCACCATTACCAAGCGCCGCATCCGGCTCCTGATCTTCTACAATATTTAAGTCTACTCCCAGTTCATCCAATGCTTCCTTCACCGGTTTGTATGCCTGAAGGTTGATAATGTTGTTTCCAAGTGCGCGCCCCATCAGGAACTCCATGGACAGATAATAAACCATCTTGGGATCCTGCTTATCATATTCCTTCTGGGTGGTCAGCCAGTTATCAACCACAACATCCTTAATCGCATAAGCAACTGCCTGGAAGATCTGCTGTGAGCTGGCCTCCTCAAGAGTTTTTCTATATAAAGTTTTTACATTGTAAAGCACGCTTCTTTTAAACAACTCCTTGTCAAAGGTAAGCGATGTGGGTACAGCTGTCTTTTTTGCCATAATAGTCTCCTCCGCTTCTTTTGCTAAATACCTGCGCATAATTATACAACAAAATTTACCATTTTTCTACACCAATCGAAACCTTTTCCCCGTTTACATTCCATTCCTTGGTGATAGCAAGTTCTGCATCAACCAAAATCTCATCAGCAAGAACCTTTTCGGCAATTGCGTTCTTATTGGCTGTTACAATTTCTGCAAGCTTTGCATTCCCGTTTACTGCTACCCTGATATGATCCATTACTTCAAAATCTGCTTCTTTACGCATGGTCTGGATCTTGCTGATCACTTCATATACAAAGCCTTCCTCAATCAGTTCCGGAGAAAGATTGGTGTCAAGGACAACCGTCACATAGTTATCGGCTTCTGTCACAAAGCCTGCCTTCTGTGCCACATCAATAAGCAGGTCTTCCTCAGCAAGGGAAACCGTAGCGCCATCCACATCAAATTTAAGAGCCCCCTCTGCCTTCAGCTGCTTCATAGCTGCCGTGCCGTCAACCTCTTCCAGATATTTCCTGATGCCGCCAAGCTGTTTGCCGTATTTGGGGCCTACAGTACGAAGCTGAGGCTTGAAGCTGTAGCTGGTAAGATCGCTGATATCGTCCTTAAATACAACTTCCTTTACGTTCAGTTCATCCTCGATAATATCCTTAAAATAATCACTTAAGGTATGAGGTGCCTTTACATACATGGTTCCGATAGGCTGACGGTTCTTAATATTGGCTGCATTACGTGCCGCACGACCCATAACGACAATGCCGAGAACCTCCTCCATGCTCTCCTCCAGCTGCTTATCGATCATTTTCTCATCCGCTACGGGGAAATCACAAAGATGAATACTTTCCGGTGCATTCTTGTCATTGGTTCTTACCAGATTCTGATAAATCTCCTCTGTCATAAAAGGAACCATTGGAGCTGCTGCCTTACAGATTTCAACCAATGCTGTATAAAGCGTCATATAGGCATTGATCTTATCCTGTTCCATTCCCTTTGCCCAGAAACGCTCACGGCAGCGACGTACATACCAGTTACTCATCTCATCCACAAAGTTATCGAGAACCCTTGCCGCTTCCGGGATTCTGTAATTATTCAGGTTATCATCCACTTCCTTCACAGCGGTGTTCAGCTTGGAAAGCAGCCACTTATCCATAACCGGAAGCTGATCATAATTTAAGGTATATTTAGTTGCGTCGAAATCATCAATATTAGCATACAGGATAAAGAACGCATACGTGTTCCACAAGGTTCCTAAGAATTTACGCTGTCCTTCCTGCACTGCCTTACCATGGAATCTGTTGGGAAGCCATGGTGCGGAGTTGATGTAGAAATACCAGCGGATCGCATCTGCGCCGTAGGTAGCCAGCGCATCAAAGGGATCAACAGCATTTCCTTTGGATTTACTCATCTTCTGTCCGTTTTCATCCTGAACATGCCCCAGAACGATAACATTTTCGTAAGGAGCCTTATTGAACAGCAGTGTTGACTCTGCCATCAGGGAGTAGAACCAGCCTCTTGTCTGATCCACCGCCTCAGAGATAAACTGTGCGGGGAACTGTGCTTCAAACAACTCCTTGTTCTCAAACGGATAATGATGCTGTGCAAACGGCATAGCGCCTGAGTCAAACCAGCAGTCAATAACCTCCGGCACTCTCTTCATGGTTTTACCGCACTTAGGGCAGGTGCAGGTGATCTCATCAATATACGGTCTGTGCAGCTCGACTGTTCTGGCTGCAGGATTATTGCTAAGCTTCTCTAATTCTTCTCTGGAACCGATTGCTTCCTGATGTCCGCAATCCTCACATTCCCAGATATTTAAGGGAGTACCCCAGTAACGGTTACGGGAAACACCCCAGTCCTGAATATTTTCAAGCCAGTTCCCAAAACGTCCTTCGCCGATGGACTCCGGGATCCAGTTAACCGTCTTGTTATTGCGAACCAGATCATCTCTTACTGCCGTCATCTTAATGAACCAGGATTCTCTTGCATAGTAGATAAGTGGTGTATCGCATCTCCAGCAGAAAGGATAATCATGCTCAAACTTCGGTGCATCAAACAGCTTTCCTTCCTGATCCAGATCTTTTAATACGTCAGGGTCCGCATCCTTAACAAACTTACCGGCATAGGGTGTTTCCTGTGTCATCTCACCCTTTCCGTCAACAAACTGTACAAAAGGAAGATCATACTTGCGTCCCACCTGCGCATCATCCTCACCAAATGCAGGAGCAATGTGTACGATACCGGTACCATCTGTCATGGTAACATAGCTGTCACAGGTCACAAAATGTCCCTTTTTGTGCTGCTTTGCCGCTGCCTCACCGGTACATGCAAACAGAGGCTCATATTCCTTGTATTCCAAATCCTTTCCGACATAAGTCTCAAGGATCTCATAGGCAGGCTTCCCATCCTGTGCAAGCTTGCCAAGCACATTGTCAAGAAGTGCCTGCGCCATATAATAGGTATATCCGTCTGCTGCTTTTACCTTTACATAGGTCTCATCCGGGTTTACGCAAAGAGCAACGTTGGAAGGCAGCGTCCAGGGTGTTGTTGTCCATGCAAGGAAATAAGCATCCTCACCTACCACTTTGAAACGTACCACTGCAGAACGCTCCTTGACGGACTTATACCCCTGTGCTACTTCATGGGAAGAAAGCGGGGTTCCGCAGCGAGGGCAGTATGGCACGATCTTAAAGCCCTTATACAGGAGCTTTTTGTCCCAGATCTGCTTCAAAGCCCACCATTCGGATTCAATAAAGTCATCATGATAGGTTACGTAAGGATCATCCATATCGGCCCAGAAACCAACCGTACCGGAGAAATCCTCCCACATCCCTTTATATTTCCAGACACTTTCCTTACACTTGGTGATAAAAGGATCCAAACCATACTCCTCAATCTGTTCCTTACCATCCAGTCCCAGCAGCTTTTCCACTTCCAGTTCTACCGGAAGTCCATGGGTATCCCAGCCTGCCTTTCTCGGAACCATATATCCTTTCATTGTACGGTACCTGGGGATCATATCCTTGATGACACGGGTAAGCACGTGACCAATATGGGGCTTACCGTTTGCAGTGGGAGGTCCGTCATAAAAAGTGTAGGTAGGTCCTTCCTTTCTGTTTTCCATGCTTTTCTTGAAAATGTCATTTTCGCGCCAGAACTTTTCAACTTCTTTCTCGCGATCTACAAAATTTAAGTCGGTAGATACTTTTTGATACATTGCTTTCTTCCTTTCCATGTTGTGATACATCTACAGTTAAGCAGACTCAAAATGCTCTTGACCTGACTCTTGCTTAACTGCGAAAAAAAGCCCCGTCCTGTAAAAAGGACGGGGCTATAACTGCCACGTTAACCACCTGTTTACCCATACGCACCGATTCAAACGGCTTAATATGCTTTCCCTTAACGGAGGATTCCGGCAAGACCTACTCTACTGGGATAACCATTTTCAGTCCGCAGCTCGGAAGTGATTTTCACTGTTTCTCTACTGATACCGGCTTTCACCCGACCCGGCTCGCTGAGATGTTTGAAAAGCAGCTACTGTCTTCGTCATTGCTTTGAATCAAAAGTACACCA
>JAUNDN010000031.1 GCA_030526045.1 Bacillota bacterium
TAACTTTGTCTACACACTGAGGGAAGAAATTTGAAATTTCTTCCCTCTTTTCATGTATTACATTACCACAAAATCGTCAAAAAATCAAGACTGTTAAAGGACTTCACGCGGTTGTATAATCGATAAACCACAGAAAAAGGGAGGGATGGAAAACGATGGAGGAAAAGGAATGGCTTACCCTTTTGTCCGGGAAGAATCAGCTGCAAAAGGTGATGGACATGAATGCAAAGACAGAGCGCTTTGGACTTTCCCTTTCGGAGGAGGATGCAAGAATGCTGGTAGAAAGGCATCTGGAAAGCCTGAAGGAGCAGCGCAGAGTTGAGTTTGGTGAGGGCATTCTGCCTAAGCTGATCTTTACCTTTTGCGATTCCCCATATCTTGATCAGGGAAACTATGCGGATACCATTGCGCAGCTGCAGGAAATTTTTTATTTGTATAAGAATGAATCCATGGATGAACTGAGTGATGATGAATTACTTTCCCTCATGAAGGAAGCATTTGACGGGGAATGTCAGGGCTCTTTGGATTTTTTACAGGAAACGGTGCTGGAGAAATACGCACGAAAGATACGAAGCGATGGCAGAAACTTTTTCGGGGGAAAATTTGAGGAGTAGGTTTGATAGTCAAGTTTGAAAAGCTGAGGAGACAGTAATGGGACATATACACTATGAAATGGAAGAGCTGCTGCCAATCGTAGCAGAGCTTGCAGAAAAATATACGTCGAAAGAAAGCACTTCTGTTACCTATGAGAAGGCAAAGCAGTTAATGGAGGCGGTTCTTTATTGTATTCATCAATGCGAGGACAGCGAAGGGCTGCTTAGCAAAAGAGGTCTGTCTGCCAGGGAGGCCTATAGGCTTGGCTATGAAAGACTGCTTGAGAGGGTGAAGAAAGCGCAGGAAGCCTATAATGAGATGGTCATAGATTTTTGCGCCTATGGAAATGAAAATTATCAGGATACGGTGACCAAGGGGATCTACGCCTTCTTCCGATATTATGATGCACTGTATGCACCGCAGGAGACGATTATCACGATGGATTATCCAACCATTTGTCCGATTATCGGCTGCAGTGGTATTGATGCAATCGAGAGCTATGTGAAGGCTATTTCTCTGGAACAACAGTTCCTCCATGCAATTCCGCGGGAAACAGTATACAGGATTTTACAGCAGTATCAGGCAGACTATCATAAGCAGTTTTACAATATCTGCAGTATTGTGCTCCGGCATATTCTGGTGTGCCTTCTGATTGGGAAAAAGCCCGGTATGCCAAGAGATGAGCAGGATGATGAAAGGGTAGTACAGGCTGTGAAGGAATCTTCAAGAGAGGAACTACGGCAGTATCTTTACAATATGCTTAAGAAGCTGGTGGAAAGCAGGTATGACGGTGATGATGCATTATTTGCCTATCTGAATTGCGATTTGGATGAGCTTGCATTCTATCTGTTTGAACATGGCAAAAAAAGTCGAGTTTTATTTTAGAGGCAAAGCTACAATGAAAGCTGTGAACAGAAAATAATGGAAAGGAGAACAACAGATGATGGAGAACGTGATCGAGGTAAAGCAGCTTTCAAAGTCCTATCAGGGGAAACAGGTGTTAAAAAATTTATCTTTTTCTCTGAATAAGGGAATAGTGTTGGGATTGCTTGGAGCCAATGGTGCGGGAAAAAGCACCGGGATTGAATGCATTCTGGGAACTAGGAAAAAGGACAGTGGGGAGGTACATATTCTGGGAAAGGATCCGGTGAAGGAGCGAAAGGAATTGTTCCAGAGGGTCGGAGTTCAGTTTCAGGATTCCAATTATCAGAGAGAGATCCGCGTGGACGAATTGTGTGAGGAAACAGAATGTCTTTATCAAAATCCGGCCGATTGGCATGAGCTCCTAAAAAAGTTTGGAATCGGGGATAAGGAGAAAAGTCTGGTAAAGGATCTGTCGGGAGGACAACGGCAGAGACTGTTCATTATTCTGGCACTGATCCCTCAGCCCAAAATTGTATTTCTGGACGAACTTACCACGGGACTGGACGCAAGAGCAAGACGCGAGGTCTGGAATATATTAAAAAGATTGAAGCAGGATGGGCTGACGATGATTCTGACCTCGCACTTTATGGATGAGGTGGAGGCACTCTGTGATCAGATCATAATCCTGAAAAAGGGAGAAACCGTATTTCAGGGAACGACCACGCAGGCGCTTGCAAGCAGTAAATGTGATAAATTTGAGGATGCCTATCTGCATTATGCGGGGGAAGGAGAAGAAAATGAAGACATTTGGTAAAATGCTGAAGATAGAAGCAAAGCTGTCTATCCGTGATATGAATATGATTATTTTTGCCGAGATTATGCCACTGATTGTTCTGGTAATCATCGGAATCGTTTATGGAAATAAAGAGGCTTTCCCGGGTGCCGGATATACTTTTCTTGAACAGAACTTCGGCGCGCTATGCAGTATCGCAATCTGTGCCGGTGGGTTAATGGGACTTCCGCTGAACATTTCCGAATATCGTGAAAGAAAGATTTTAAAACGGTTTCAGGTTACACCGGTGAGTCCGCTCATGATTCTGATTGTACCGGTTGCAATTTTTGTGCTATATTCAATATCATCCATCGTACTTTTATGGATCGTGGCGAAGCTTTTCTGGGGCTTTACCTTCCGGGGGTCTTATTTCCTTTTTCTTGCAGGATGGCTTCTGGTTTTGATTCCCATACTGAGCATCGGGATGTTGGTAGGAGGAATAGCAAAGAACAGTAAATCGGCTTCCGTGTGGGCATCTGTACTTTATTTTCCCATGCTGGTATTTTCGGGAGCAACCCTGCCTTATGAGGTGATGCCCGAGGTAATGCAGAAAATGGTGAATATTTTGCCGCTTACGCAGGGAATTAAGATTTTAAAGGCAGCAGTTCTGGGGCTGCCGCTTACCGATGTGACCTTTGCAATTGTTGCTATGACTGTGCTTGCCGCAGTCTGTATCGGAATTTCAATGAGAAATTTCAGATGGGAGTAAAAAATGCAGGAGCAGCTAATGGCCGTGCAGAAAATGCAGGATTATATAGAAAAACATATTCTGGAAGAAATTACGTTGTCAGATCTTGCGAGAGTATCCTTATTCTCGCCCTGGCATTCCTATCGACTTTTTAAGGCTTATACGGGGCTGACACCGGCTGATTATATCAGGCGGGTCAGACTCTCGCGGTCTGCTCTCAGCCTGAGGGATGAAAAGAAATCCGTGACGGAAATTGCCTTTGCCATGGGTTTTCAAAGCGTAGATGGATACCAGAGGGCATTCCGGAAGGAATTTGGATGTAATCCGAAAGAATATGCAAAGCATCCTGTTCCGATTTATCTTTTTATTCCTTATGGTGTCATGTTCGATGAGATTCGAAGGACTCATAAGAAAATTGAGGAGGAATGTAACGTGTTTATACAGGTGATTCATAAGCCCCAGCGCAGGGTATTGCTTAAGAGAGGAATCAAGGCAGCAGATTACTTTGAGTATTGTGAGGAGGTCGGCTGCGATGTCTGGGGGCTGCTTACCAGTATTCATTCTATCAGCGGGGAACCGGTGTGCATGTGGCTGCCGGAGCAATACAGAAAGCCGGGAACAAGTGAATATGTACAGGGTGTTGAAGTGGAGACGGATTATGACGGAGAGGTGCCGGAAGGCTTCGATGTGATCAATCTGCCCGAAGCAGATTTTATGGTATTTCAGGGAGAACCCTTTGAAGAGACGGAATACTGTGCCGCAATTGAGGGAGTACAGGAGGCAATCAAGCGCTTTGATCCCAGAGGAAGAGGTTACAGATGGGATGAAGAAAATCCCCGAATCCAGTTAGAGCCGGTGGGCAGCAGAGGCTATATTGAACTTATGCCGGTAAAGCCCATGTAATGTATCTTATCTACTTTTTTCGACATTTTATCCAAAAATACTGTACCATTTTTGAAAAATGAAGTAAAGTAGAATAAAAGAGGATTGAGGGGCATTAATACTTATGGAAGGCTTGCGTTTCAGTGAGAATATTACGAGGCTGCGAAGGGAAAGAAAGATTACCCAAGAGGAACTTGCTCTCTTTATCGGCGTGACGAAGGCATCTGTTTCCAAGTGGGAAACAGGAGCGACGATCCCCGATATCATGATTCTTCCACAGCTTGCAGCCTTTTTTGATGTGTCGATTGACGAGCTGCTTGGCTATGAGCCGCAGCTTAGCAGGGAACAGATTAAATATTATTATCATAAGCTCGCAGAAGAGTTTGCAGAAAAACCATTTGAAGAGGTGATGCAGGAAAGCGAGGAACTGACAAGAAAGTATTATTCCTGTTATCCCTTTTTACAGCAGATGGTCATTCTTTGGATCAATCACGGCGCAATGGCGCCGGATAAGGAACAAAGGGAAGCCGTTCATGAAAAAATCACCGGTTTGTGTGAACGGATTCTCGAAAACTGCAAGGACATGGGGGTTTGCAACAACACGATTTCGTTAAAATGTCTGGTTGATCTACAGAGCGGACATGCGGATAAGGTAATCGAACTTCTGGAAGAAGAAAAGATGAATGTGAACCGTATTGAGGATAAGGGAACACTGCTGACTCTTGCCTATATGGCTGCGGGAGAACCGGACAAGGCAGAAAAGGCAGCTCAGATCGGTATGTATCGCAGTCTGCTTGATTTGATTGCTTTTGGGGAAAACCTGATCACATTAAAAGGAGATGACCTTGCTTATTTAAAGGAGATTATCGGACGGCTGGATGCTGTTATTCATACATTTGAGGTGACAGGCCTAAATCCGAATACAGTTGCCGTATATGATTATCATGTGGCGACTCTTCTATGCAGCAAGGTCAAGGAATGGAATCAGGAGATGGAACAGCTGGTAAAAGAGAAGCTGGAGCAATACGTGGAAGCGGTCAGGCGGCTTTTTGCTGACGGACTTTTGTTACATGGAGACGAATTCTTTTCTACATTGGACGAATGGTTCGCAGATATGGATTTGGGAATTGAAGCGGTTCGCAGTGAAAAGCTGGTGATGGAAAGCGCATTGGAAGGATTGGAAAATCCGGTATTTGCAAGAATCAATGATCAGGAGTTAATACAATCCTGTATCAAAAAATTAAAAAAGATTCACATTATGTCAAGCTAGGAATCAGACAAAAGGACAAAGAAAGAGGGTACAGGCTATGGAAAACAAG
Source organism: Bacillota bacterium (assembly GCA_030526045.1). Taxonomy (GTDB): domain Bacteria; phylum Bacillota; class Clostridia; order Lachnospirales; family Lachnospiraceae; genus Suilimivivens. Next base: position 5,180 of record JAUNDN010000031.1, read on the forward strand.
TTTTTTATGAAAATGATGTAATGGTTACCAAAACGGCAGTGAAGGCTGTGAGATGGCTTATTTAGTTTTCCCGTTATTAATCATACTGTCCTTGATTGGGATATTTCAGTCAAAGATCAGTGATTTGCTACTCATTACAGGCGTTGCTGTTATTGTTACAATGGGACCGACAGTTGCATATAAGTTAAATGCGCCGATCGGAGCTATGAAATATGTTACCACATTAGCACTTGGTATGTTGGTTGCGCTGATGGCAACAAATGCAACGGTTGGCATCTATATGACCTATGCCCTTGCGATGGTGTTCAGTATCTTTTATTATGACAAGAAGTTTACTGCGCGTATTGCTGTTATCAGTTATTTTCTTCTGGTCGGCTCCCTATATTTTAGGTCTCTTAATGAGCAGCAGATTGAATATGAAACAAACCTTGAATGGTTTATCAGTCGTTCTCTTGGTTTCCTTCTCGAAGCAATCGTTATGAGCATTATTTGTACCAAGATAGCAGATATTTCCCATAATATGCTAGTAAAGTTTGCAGATACCCAGCAGACAGCAGATCTGGTAGAGCAATGTCAGAGGGCGTCCGGAGATCTGAGTACGGTAGTTGAGAAACTGGAGAACTGTATTCATGAATTTGCCGGTACCAATGAAGTGATCACAAACTCTGCACAGACTACATTGGAGGATTGTAGCAGCAGTTTCCAGTTCGCGGATTCGGTATGTTCTTCCATGAGCGAGTTGAATCAGAACGTGAATGTGATCGTTGACAATACTGCAAAGATGATGGATATCTCACAGGAAACTACCCAGAAGATGCAGGGATATATTGTGCCTTCCATCAGGTGAATGATGTGTCAAAGAATCTGCTGGAAATCAGTAGAGCATAACCCAAAGGAGCATTCAGAATGACAAAGAAAAAACTTGCGCTTGAGATCATTGAGCGCCTGAAAAAAGAGTATCCCGATGCGGAGTGTTCTCTTGACTATAATCAGGCATGGAAACTGCTTGTCAGCGTCCGGCTGGCGGCACAATGTACAGATGCCAGGGTTAATGTAGTGGTGCAGGATTTATATGCAAAGTTTCCTACGGTAGAGGCTCTTGCGGCAGCACAGGTAAGTGAGATAGAAGAAATCGTTAAGCCCTGTGGGCTGGGGCACAGCAAAGCACGGGATATCAGTGCCTGCATGAAGGTTCTGAAGGAGCAGTACGGAGGAAATGTGCCGGATGATTTTGATGCCCTTCTTGCATTGCCGGGCGTTGGGAGGAAGAGTGCAAATCTTATTATGGGAGATGTTTTCGGAAAGCCGGCTATCGTGACGGATACGCATTGTATTCGCCTGACCAATCGTATGGGGCTGGTTGATCATATTAAGGAGCCGAAAAAGGTGGAGATGGCGCTGTGGAAAATCATTCCTCCGGAGGAAGGAAGCGATTTCTGTCATAGACTTGTATACCATGGAAGAGAAGTGTGTACCGCAAGAACAAAGCCTTATTGTGACAAATGCTGTCTTAAAGATATCTGTGCTAAGAACGGAATAGAAAAATAATTTTCAGGGTTGACAGATTGTCAACCCTGTTTTAATATAAACATATGAACAATTGCTCAAATGTTTAAGAAAGGCTGGTGAGAAAATGGCAATCAATGATGTAGAATGCTGTGAAACACTTCACAAGCATGAACATTTACTGAATCAGGTAAACCGGAATATGCCAGATGAGGATGAGCTTTATGATCTGGCAGAGCTTTTCAAGGTGTTTGGAGATTCTACCAGAATCAGGATCTTGTTTGTGCTCTTTGAAGCGGAGGTATGTGTGTGCGATCTGGCACAGGCACTGAATATGACCCAGTCAGCAATTTCCCATCAGTTGAAGCTGCTTAAGCAGAATAAACTGGTGAAGAGCAGAAGGGAAGGCAAGTCCGTCTTTTATTCTCTGGCAGATGGCCATGTGCGGACGATCATTGCTCAGGGAAGAGAGCATATTGAGGAATAACATCGTATAGTTTTAGTTATAGTGAAAGAATAAAGAAGAGAAAAGAGAGGTAGCATACTATGAAAAAGAAATTTAAACTGGAAGATCTGGACTGTGCAAATTGTGCAGCAAAAATGGAGGATGGGATCAAGAAGATTGCAGGAGTGAAGGATGCCAATGTCAGCTTTCTGGCACAGAAGATGACGATTGAAGCAGAGGATGAGAAATTCGATGAAATTATGAAGGAAGTGGTTGCAGTCTGCGCAAAGATTGAACCGGATTGCAGAATTATGATGTAATTATTGGTGCACAGCCCTTTGTAGGCTGTGCACAGCTATATGAGGAGGAAGCTATGAATAAGAAGCAGAAAAAAATGCTGGTCAGGATTCTGGTTACCTTTGTCCTGTTTGCAGCTTTGTTCGCCTGTGAGCACATCGGAACACTGGAGCAGATTGATCATACATGGATCTTATTTTTATTGTATCTGGTTCCTTATCTGATCATCGGATATGACATTATTTTGAAGGCAGCAAGAAATATCAGGAACGGGCAGGTATTTGATGAAAACTTTCTGATGATGATTGCTACATTCGGAGCCTTTGTGGTAAAGGAGTTCTCAGAAGCGGTGGTGGTCATGCTGTTTTATCAGGTGGGAGAGCTGTTCCAGAGCTATGCTGTCGGGAAGTCCCGTCAGTCTATTTCCGATATGATGGATATCTGCCCCGAGTACGCGAATATAGAAGAAGATGGGAAACTGGTGCAGGTTGATCCGGAAGAGGTAGAAGTGGGAAGTATCATCGTGGTAAAGCCGGGAGAGAGAATTCCTCTTGACGGGGTTGTTGTGGAAGGGGATTCCATGATTGATACTGCAGCACTGACCGGAGAATCCGTTCCGAGACACGCGGTGGCCGGAGATGAGATTATCAGTGGATGTGTGAACGGCAGCGGAACATTGAAGGTAAAAGTAACGAAGGAATTTGAGGATTCTACGGTAGCAAGGATTTTGGAGTTGGTAGAGAATGCCAGCAGCAAGAAGGCAAAGGTAGAAAACTTTATTACCAAATTTGCAAGATATTATACACCTGTAGTGACGATCGGGGCGCTTATTCTGGCAATTTTGCCTCCTCTGATTTCAGGTGGCGGATGGGGAGAATGGATCAGCAGGGCTTGTATCTTTCTTGTCATTTCCTGTCCCTGTGCGCTTGTCATTTCCGTTCCACTTGGTTTTTTTGGAGGAATCGGTGCAGCATCCAGACTGGGTGTTCTGGTAAAGGGAAGTAATTATCTGGAAGCTGTTGCTGAGGTGACAACCGTTGTGTTTGATAAGACAGGAACGCTTACTAAGGGAGAGTTTAAAGTGCAGGAGCTTTTCCCTGAGGAAATTTCCGAAGAAGCATTACTTGAAACAGCTGCTTACGCAGAAGGCTATTCCACACATCCAATTGCAAGCTCGATTAAGGATGCCTACGGAAAAGAGATTGATGTAAGCCGTATCGGGCAGGCGGAAGAAATTGCCGGTCATGGCATCCGTATTTTTGTGGATGGAAAAGAAGTTCTGATCGGAAATGAAAAGCTGATGAAAGCAAAGGAAATCAGCTATACTCCCTGTAAAAGTGCAGGAACCATCGTTTATGTAGCTGTGGAGGGAAGCTTTGCCGGGGCAATTGTCATTGCCGATTCTGTTAAGGAGGGAGCAAAGGAAGCAATTGCCCGCATGAAACAGGTTGGAGTGAAAAAATGCGTAATGCTGACCGGGGATCGAAAAGAGGCCGCCCAGGCAGCTGCAACAGAGCTTGGGATCGATGAGGTTCATGCGGAGCTCTTGCCGGGAGATAAGGTTTCCAGAGTAGAGGAACTCTTAAAAGGACAGGAAGGAAAGAATAAGCTGGCATTTGTGGGGGATGGTATTAATGATGCACCGGTGCTTACCAGGGCAGATATTGGTATTGCAATGGGCAGTATGGGATCGGATGCGGCAATCGAAGCGGCAGATGTTGTACTAATGGATGATGATGTCAGAAAAATAGCATCAGTAGTGAAAATATCCAGGAAAACACTGTCGATTGTAAAACAAAACATTGTTTTTGCTCTTGCGGTAAAGGCACTTGTACTTCTTTTGGGGGCACTTGGCATGGCAAATATGTGGGAAGCGGTGTTTGCGGATGTGGGTGTTTCTGTGATTGCAATTTTGAACGCCATGAGAGCACTGAAAATCGAAAAAAGATAGAAGCATAGATGTTCAAATTGAACAGGGGAATTGACATCAGTTACTTTATGTGAATATAATGAACGAATAAGCGCTTAGTATAGCAGAGAAAATAATTTTTGAATTTACTGGGGGCATGAATGAAGAAGAAAAGAAGAAAGACGATGATCATGGCATTATGGGTTATCTTCCTATTGATGGTCACGATGATTGCATTTTTGTCGTTCCAGAATGGTGAGGATGCCAAGCGGTTTGGTGATCGGATCATTTTATATCTGGCTGGGCTCTTTTTCGATGAGACTATGACAAAGAAGGAAATTGAGTCGGTTATTTATCAGGTAAGACAATACGGAAGGGCAGTAGCCTTCCTGCTGATCGGTATTGTGGGAACGATTACGATCCATGTTTCCTGCCCGAAATGCAACTGGGGAATGAAAACGGGAATCACTGCATTTATTCTTTTGGCGATAGCTATTTTTACGGAACGACTGAAAATCTATATTCCGTCCAGGCATTACAGCTACGAGGAAATGCTGATCAGTATTATGGCAGTGACTGTAGGATTCCTGGCAGTATCAGCAATTACACTTACGGCGAAGGCCTTAAAAGGGTTGCTTATTACATTGTTTGGATAATTAGCTATACGAAATCCGGTGGTGGCATCTATGGGATGAGCACATGAATACCAACACCGGCTTTTTATACATTTAAAAGGAACCGCTGTATTTTTCCTCACAGTATTTACAGCGATAAATTTCTTTCTCTTCATCAGCAAGAACAAAAATGTGGGGAAGCCCCTGCTCAATTGAAGTAATGCATCTGGGGTTCTTGCAGCGTATGACATTTTTAATCTGTTTGGGTAGAAGAAGCTCTTTCTTGGAGACAATCTCTCCGTCCTTGATCACATTAACGGTGATATTATGGTCAATGAAGGCTAGAACGTCCAGATTTAGCATGTTGATATCACATTCCACCTTGAGGATATCTTTCTTTCCCATTTTGTTGCTTTTGGCATTCTTGATGATGGCGACGGTGCAGTCAAGCTGATCAAGTTGCAGATGATGATAAATGGAAAGGCTTTTTCCAGCTTCGATATGGTCAAGAACAAAGCCCTCTTCAATTTTTCCTACATTCAGCATTCTTAATTCCTCCCTAATTCACTTTGATGTTTAGAAGTGTAAGTATCAGAGCCATTCGCACATAAACACCGTATTGCACCTGTTTAAAATAAACGGCTCTTGGGTCGTCATCCACCTCTACTGCAATTTCATTGACTCTGGGAAGCGGGTGAAGAACCAGCATGTCGGGTCCGGCAAGCTCCATTTTGGCTTTGTCAAGGATATAGAAATCCTTTAATCTGACGTAATCCTCTTCATTGAAGAAGCGTTCCTTCTGGACCCTGGTCATGTAGAGCAGATCAAGCTGCGGCATGACATTTTCCAGTCTGATGACCTCTTCGTATGGTATATTTTTCTCCTTCAGCATATCGGTAATATAGTCAGGAATCATCAGCTCCCGGGGGGAGATAAAGATAAATTTGATTCCCTCGTAGCGGACAAGCGCATTAATGAGAGAGTGGACGGTACGTCCGAACTTAAGGTCGCCGCAGAGCCCGATCGTGAAATGATCAAGACGTCCTTTTAGAGAACGAATCGTCAGAAGGTCAGTCAATGTCTGTGTGGGATGCTGATGTCCACCGTCTCCGGCATTGATCACAGGAATGGAGGAGCGGTCAGCTGCAACCATGGGGGCACCTTCCTTGGGATGACGCATGGCACAGATATCTGCAAAGCAGGAGATGACGCGGATGGTGTCAGATACGCTTTCCCCCTTTGCTGCGGAGGAAGAACCTGCGTCGGAAAATCCTATCACACTGCCGCCTAAATTCAGCATGGCAGCTTCAAAACTGAGTCTTGTCCGGGTGCTCGGTTCATAGAAACAGGTTGCAAGCTTTTTCCCCTGACAGGCATGTGCATATTTGTCCGGGTACTTTTCAATATCATTGGCAAGATCAAAGAGTTGATCCAGTTCCTCTGTTGTAAAATCAAGAGGGCTCATAAGATGTCTCATATTATTGACTCCTTTATTCATGTTTTTTGCCGTAAAAAATCGAAGAGAAAAATCTCTTCGATTTTACAAGTAATATTATTGGAACGATAATAAATCCTCAACAGGTTTTCTCCTGGGGGCAACGGGTTCTTCATCTGGATAACCGATGGGAATAAGAGCAACAATTTCTCTTTCTTCAGGAATGTTTAATAGAGAAGCAGCTTTTGCTTCATCAAAAATTCCCATGATGACACTTCCGATTCCCTGTTCATAAGCGGCAAGACAAAAAGTCTGGGCAGCAACACCTGCATCAAACATCTGCCAGGAGCCTTCCTTTGCTGTAGAGAAGGAGCCATCACGCTCAAAACCGCTTCTTCCTTTGATATAAGTAACTACAATCAGCATGGGAGCCTGCGTTATGATTTCACCGTTTTTGGGATAGGCGGAAGTACATTCAGCAGCAAGCTTATCCTTTAGCTCACCGGTAACAGCAATATAACGAGTAATCTGTGTATGTTTCCAGCTGGGTGCATAGGAAGCTGTTTCGATAATTTCTGAAAGCAGTTCACGGTCAATGGGCTGCTCTTTGAATTTTCGGATACTTCTGCGACCCTTGATACAATCTTTTGCAGTCATAAGCACACTCCTTTTGATGAATTATTTTATCAGTATCATAACATATCGGTGGATTTCTTTCAACATTCGGAAAATAGATTTGAAAAATTACTTATAAATGGTATACTATACCTAAATTGAAAAGGAGAGCGGCTATGGCAACAGAATTTGTAGAAAGAAAAAGATGGGTTTTCCTCGGATTACCTTTTACCTTTACCAAATACACGATTAAGGAAAATGTGATCACCATCAACAGCGGACTGATCAATAAGACAGAAAACGACTGCTATATGTATAAGGTACAGGATGTGGAACTGACAACCTCACTGATGGAGCGCATGTTCGGTCTGGGAACAGTAGTATGCTTTACCGGTGATACGACACATTCCAAGTTGATATTGACACATATTAAGAATGCCAGGGAGGTTAAGAATTTTATCCTGGAATACTCTGAGCAGGCAAGAATGAAGAGGCGTACCTTAAATACACTTGACATTGGTGCAGGAGCGATTGATCTTGACGGAGATGGTATGCCTGATTAAGGCAGGACAGCAACATGTATCAAGGATAGAAAGAGTCCGTTTACGGACTCTTTTCTTGGGTGAGGAGCTTTTCAAACAGGAGGCCTGCCAGGAACCAGTTAGGAAAATAGTCAAGCCTCACGACTTTCCGGATATGCCAGCGGGAGCGCTCATAGTTCCAGGGGCATAGCTTATGATCCATGAGAAAATGCCCGCTGAGATATTCAACGATAAAGATGCATATCGCATAAATGCTGCCTCTTAAGAAGAGGGGCTTATTTTTAAGAAGCTTGAATAAAGGGGATATCACACAGGCGGTGCCGTAGATCGGAAACATCCACAGCGAGGTTTGTCCGGTAAGGCGCATATCCCGTTTTTGCAGGCAGTGGAGAGCGGTAAAGATGATTTCCATGCACCATCCGATCAGCCCGCATTTGCAAAAATTTTTTAACAGTGTTTTCATCATAGAAATAGTGTGTCCGCATCCATTAGAAAATATACAATAACAAAAAGCAGTTTTTGCCATAGACAATGCAGTTTTCGGACGCCGGGAGGAAGAAGCTTATCATGACGGATCAGGAAGTGATTGATTATATAGAAGAACTAAAGAAATACGGCAGTGTTCCGGGCCTCACCAACATGCAGAATCTTTGTGAAAAGCTTGGAAATCCGCAGAATGAGCTTTCTTTTGTCCATGTTGCGGGAACCAACGGCAAGGGCTCGACGCTTGCTTTTCTCTCAGAAATTTTACAGGAGTCCGGCTATCGTGTAGGCAGATATATTTCGCCGACTATTTTTGAGTATAGAGAGCGAATTCAGGTAAATAAACGATCTATCAGTAAAAAGGAGCTTAGCCGCCTGATGGAGCAGCTTAAGGAAGATTGTGAGGAACTTGTCCGGGAAGGAAAGCCGCACCCCACAGCCTTTGAAATAGAGACGGCAATGGCATTTTTGTATTTTAAAGAGAAGAAGTGTGATATTGTGGTGTTGGAAACAGGGCTGGGAGGGCTTCTGGATGCTACCAATATCATTCAGAACACGCTGGTTGCTGTTTTTACTTCCATCAGTCTGGACCATATGGGGGTATTGGGAGATACGCTGGGACAGATCGCTGAAAATAAGGCCGGAATCATGAAGCCCGGAGCAGTGGCTGTCGCTCTTAAAGGCGAAGAGGAGGTTATGGAGGTGCTTTCCCGAAAAGCTTCTTCTCTTAAGATACCGCTTCTGATTGCCGATCCGGAGGAGACGGACGAGGTAAAGAGCAGCCTGGAAAAGCAAAGCTTTTGTTACGGATGCTACCGTGATCTTACGATTACCATGGCAGGAAGATATCAGATTGAAAATGCTGTGCTTGCACTAAAGACGGTGGAAGCACTTGAAAGAACTGGACTTTCGGTCAAGGAAAGAGCAATCTATAAAGGTCTTGAGAATGCTGCCTGGCCGGGAAGATTTCAGGTACTTGCCAGAAAACCGTATTTTATTGCTGACGGAGCACACAATAGAGACGGAGCAGGGAGGCTGGCGCAGACCATTCGTTTTTATTTTACAAACAGAAGGATTCTATATATAATAGGAATATTGAGAGATAAGGAGCAGGATGAAATTCTGCGGGCTACCTGCCCGCTGGCGCAGCAGGTCCTTACCGTACCGACACCGGGGGAGCGGGGGATGTCCTCTTATGAGCTTGCCTGCAAGGCAAAGGAATATCACGGGAATGTGACGGCTGTTGACAGCGTGGAGGAGGCGGTTGAACTGGCTTATCTTCTGGCAGATCAGGATACGGTCATCATTGCCTTCGGCTCTTTATCCTATCTTGGAAAATTGATAAAGTTTGTAGAGCTAGTTTCAGATAAAAAACAAAGAAAAGACATCGGGAGAGACTCACATGGTAAACAAAGAGAAAATTAAGGAAGCGGTTAAGCTTCTTCTTGAGGGAATCGGAGAGGACTGCGACAGGGAAGGGCTTAAGGAGACACCGGACAGAGTGGCGCGTATGTATGAAGAGCTGTTTGAAGGTATGGAAGAAACGGCTGAAGAACATCTGAGTCGAACCTTTACTGCAGAGAATAATGAGATGATTCTTGAGAAGGATATCACGTTTTATTCCACCTGCGAGCATCACCTGATGCCCTTTTATGGTAAGGTGCATATTGCGTATGTTCCGGATGGCAAGGTGGTGGGAATCAGTAAGCTTGCCAGAACCGTAGAGGTTTTTTCAAGGAGGCTTCAAATTCAGGAAAAGCTGACAGCACAGATTGCGGATGCCATCATGGAATCATTAAATCCCAAGGGTGTAATGGTCATGGTACAGGCGGAGCATATGTGTATGTCCATGCGTGGGATCAAAAAGCCGGGAAGCCAGACAGTGACTGTGGTATCCAGAGGATTGTTTGAAAAGGATGAGAACCTGAAAAATACTTTCCTGAAGCTGGTAAAATAAAGGAGAGGCAAATGGAACGTGCAAACAGGATATTGGAGCATCCCAAATACCGGGAATATCTTGAAGAAAATGAAAGGGCAGAGGCGTCACGTCGCTTCTGCCATCATCATATGGGGCATTTTTTGGATGTCGCCAGAATTGCAGTGATTTTAAATATAACAGAGAATTACGGCCTTTCGAAGGAATTGATCTATGCGGCGGCTCTCTTGCATGATATCGGAAGGTGGATGCAGTATAAGGATGATACACCACATGAGCAGGCCAGTGCGATGCTGGCACCTGATATTCTTAAGGAATGTGGTTTTACGCAGCAGGAATGTGCAATGATCCTTCAGGCAATTGAGAATCATAGAAATATGCAGATCAGGGAAGAAAAAACTCTGTCAGGTCTTTTGTATCGTGCAGATAAACTGAGCCGACCATGCTATGCCTGCAAAATGGAAAAGGAATGCAGCTGGAAGCGGGATAAGAAGAACCTTGATCTTCTCTGGTAGAAGGGCATACCAGGGAAACGATTTTGACAGATAAGGGAAGGAAAGAAATAAACATGAAGATTGGAAAAAGAAATTTTGAGCTGGAAAGCCATACCTACATCATGGGAATTTTAAATGTAACACCGGATTCCTTTTCGGATGGGGGGAAGTATACCCATTTGGATCAGGCACTTTTCCATGTTGAGGAAATGCAAAGGGATGGGATGGACATTGTGGACATCGGCGGGGAATCCACCAGACCCGGTTATACGCTGATTCCGGATGAGGAAGAAATTGAACGGGTGGTTCCGGTGATTGAGGCGATAAAGGAACGCTTTGATGTACCAGTTTCACTTGATACCTATAAAAGCAAGGTTGCAAGAGCCGGTATTCGTGCAGGAGCTGACCTTATCAATGATATCTGGGGACTGAAATATGATGATCAGATGGCATCCGTGATTCGGGAGGCAGGGATTCCCTGTGTGCTGATGCACAATCGTAAGGAAGCTGTCTATGGAAATTTTGTGGAAGATGTTCTTAAGGATCTTAAGGAAACCATTTCCATTGCGCACGAAGCAGGAATTGAGGATGAAAAGATCATTCTGGATCCGGGAATCGGCTTTGGCAAAACCTACGAACAGAATCTGGAGATGCTAAACCGGATGGAGTGTTTAAAAGAACTGGGTTACCCAGTTTTACTTGGAACCAGCAGAAAGTCTGTGATTGGTCTTACGCTGGAGCTTCCAGCTACAGAGAGAGTAGAGGGAACGCTTGTTACCACAGTGTTTGGCGTTTTGAAGGGATGTAGCTTTGTGCGGGTTCATGATGTAAAGGAAAATATGCGTGCTGTTAAAATGACAGAAGCGATTCTGGGAAGTGGAAGGGAGTTATAGAATGGACAGCATCAGAATTGAGAATTTGGAGGTTTATGCGGGACACGGTGTATTTCCGGAAGAAACCAGTAACGGGCAGATGTTTTTGGTCAGCGCGGTGCTTATGATGGATCTGCATCCTGCGGGAGTATCGGACGAATTGACGCTTTCCACCCACTATGGAGAGGTGTGTAAGTTTACAAACAGCTATCTGAGAACGCATACCTTTCAGCTGATCGAAGCAGCCACAGAGCAGCTTGCAAAGGCAATCCTATTGAATTTTCCGCTGATCCGGGTGCTGGAACTTGAACTGAAAAAGCCTCATGCTCCAATTGGATTGCCCTTTTCCTGTGTTTCGGTGAGAATTGAGAGAGGCTGGAAAAAAGTATATCTGGGAATCGGTTCAAACATTGGAGACAGGAAAGCCTATATTGAGCAGGCACTGAAACGCCTTGGTGACAGGGAGGGAATCAGAAGGGTGCGTTGCTCAAAGCTCCTTTACACAAAGCCTTACGGTGGTGTTAAGCAGGAGGATTTTCTGAACGGAGCTATTGAGCTGGAAACACTGTTAACCCCATATGAACTGTTGGATTTTCTGCATGAGCTGGAGAAGGAAGCAGGCAGAGAGCGGAAGATTCATTGGGGCCCTAGAACACTGGATCTGGATATCCTCTTTTATGAGGATTTTGTTTCAGATGATCCCAGGATTACGATTCCTCATCCTGACATGGAAAACAGGCTGTTTGTTCTGGAACCGCTTATGGAGCTTTGCCCATACTATATCAATCCTATCAACCAAAAAAGCGTGAAACAGATGCTGAAGGAGCTACAGGTAAGCGACGGATGGAAGGAATAAACGGATGAAAAAGCAGAAAAAAAGACCACAGGGAAGCTGTGAGCAATGCAACAATTATGTCTACGATGATGATTATGAGTGCTATACCTGCGAGATGGATCTTGACGAGGATGAGATGGCAAGATTCCTGGCTGATGAATACAGGGACTGCCCATATTATCAGCCGGGAGATGAATACCTGATTGTTAGAAAACAGATGTAAGTGTTTGGGGAGTGAAATCCCCGGATTTATTTGTCACTCTGTGCAAATGCGGCATCAGATGCGGCCGAGAAGGTGGTAACATTGATGGGACCGTTCAGTGGAGTATGGTAGACAGGAATCTCCTGTCCGAAGGCATTAAAGTAGGCATAGGAGGAGGTAAGCTGAATATTTTCATAATTCCCTTCGGCTACGACCTCCGGATTGCTTCCGTCGAGCCCCATGCGCATTAAAGCGGGTTCTGTCTTAGAGTTGCGTTGATAATAAATGCAGCCCTCTCCGACGTTGAAGGTATCAACCCGATCCTGTGTCAATATTTCTACCGTATTCTGAGAAAGAGAATAGCGGCATAATCGATAATCAGAGGATACATCCATATAGTAAATATAGTCGTTATGATAAACGGGAAACCAGAGATTCCCCTGATAGACAGTATAAACAGCATCAGTTCTGGTATCAAGCGCATAAAGATAGTGATCTTTTTCGGTGCCGTTAAAATAGATGACACCGTTATGGCAGGCTGCCGGATTGATGATTTCGTCACTGACAAGTACATTGTCCGATTTATCTGTTTTTATCTTATAGAATTTTGTAAAATCGGTGTTATTATAGCGTTGATAATAAAGATAATCACCGGAAAGCTGCATGGTAACTGCGGCATTGCGGTCAAGACATTTGGTTTTGCTTCCGTCAAGCCTGCTGCGATAGACTCCGTAGGTTCGAACAACAAAGCCAAGTCCCGTGCCACCGCCGGCACTGTCCATATAGTAATAGAGATAATTACCGCCTACATTGATGGAGCTTACGCGGGAATCACCGAGCCTTACAAGGTCGGTTTCATCTGTATTCATGGAATACATTCGTCCGCCATCATAGGCATTGGCAAAATAAACTCTGCCCCCGGACTCTGCAAAAAGTCCGCCATTGTTAAGATTCCCTGCTGTATTTCCGGTGACGGATATATCGTTAGATGGAACCCGCTCGGAAAGAACGGAATAAATGCCTGAAGCGATAAGTAATATCATTACGACACTGAGAATCAGGATCGGTTTCCAATTCTTTTTCATTTCAAAAGACTCCTTTAGCCCTTTTTCTTTTTATTATAATGAGCAGTTTTTTTTAATGCAACTGCATATTTGTGTGAGACTTACGGTGGCAGGAAAAAGTGTGTAAATTATAAGTAAACTGCCTTGCTTAGCAGGTTTATTTGTTATAAAATGATAGCGGTATAAGTATGTCGTAAATTGAAGAAATGTGCATTTTTCTATGAAATGTTTTTGGAGGAAGAGATGGATTTAGCAGATTTAAGAGTTAAGATTGATGAGATTGATGAACAGATCGTGGATCTGTATGAGAAGAGAATGGATATCTCCAGACAGGTTGCAGAATATAAGATAGAGACAGGAAAACAGGTTTTTGATAAGAAAAGAGAGGAAGAAAAACTCCGGAAGGTTAAGTCACTTACCCATAATGATTTTAACAGTCATGGCATAGAAGAACTGTTTGAACAGATCATGTCCATGAGCCGGAAACTTCAATATCGCCTTTTACAGGAGCACGGAAGTAGTGGAAAGCTTCCGTTTATTGGTGTGGATGGTCTTGATGCAGGTAAAGCACGAGTTGTATTTCAGGGTGCGGAGGGAGCCTATTCCCAGGCGGCAATGATGCAATATTTCGGAGATCGGGTGAATAGCTTCCATGTAGATACCTTTCGGGAAGCTATGATCGCAATTGATGAGGGAAGTGCAGATTTTGCAGTACTTCCCATTGAAAATTCCACAGCAGGAATTGTGAGTGAAATCTATGATCTTCTGGTAGAATTTGAAAACTATATTGTAGGGGAGCAGATCATCAAGATTGAGCACTGCCTGATGGCAGTACCGGGTACGGAGCTTGATGACATTAAAACCGTATACTCCCATCCGCAGTCCCTGATGCAGTCGGCAAGATTTTTAGACAACTATGACTGGCAGCAGATCAGTATGCAGAACAATGCCTTTGCTGCCAAGAAGGTAGCAGGGGATCAGGATAAGAGTCAGGCGGCAATAGCAAGTGAATATGCTGCGAAGCTGTATGGACTGGATGTGCTCGTGAAGGGTGTTAATCAGTCAAGCACCAATTCCACGCGGTTCATCATTGTGACAAACCAGAAAATCTTTTTGAAGAATGCCCAAAAAGTCAGCATCTGCTTTGAAGTACCCCATGAAAGCGGTTCGCTTTATCATATGCTGTCTCACTTTATTTACAATAATCTGAATATGAACAGAATTGAAAGCCGTCCGATTGAGGGAAGAAACTGGGAATACCGTTTCTTTATCGATTTTGAGGGGAACCTGTCGGACAGTGCAGTAAAAAATGCTATGCGGGGACTTCGGGAAGAAGCCAGAAATATGAGAATCTTAGGAAATTATTGACAGAGAAAGGAAACATGCCAAAACGGCATGAACGAGACAATGAGAGAACAGGAATTGATCGTTTATAAGGATTTTGAGGAAAACGAGGGAAGCCTGCTTTATGATATGTCCTGGCTGATGGATCATTATAAGGATGAATATTATAATCAGGAGGATATGGCAGGGCTTTTGTACGACTGTATCCACCGCCTTCTGGAAATGGCCGGAAATCATGGATTCTACGGGAATCTTTGGCATTGCTATCTGTCCAATCTCCTGGTGAATAATGAAAACAGCTATAGCAAGGCTTGCGAAATCAGAGGAGCGGTAGAAGGAACCATTAATAAGGCTGTACTTCATGATATTATCATTTTTAAAGAGCTGTTTGATTATGATTTTTCCGATATGGTGAAGATACTATGCGTCGACGGGTTTGAACTGATCACGGATTATATCAGCAGTGATAGCGAGAGCAAGGTTTATAACAGCCGGATCAGGGAGAGAATCTGTAGTCTGGCAGTGAAGTTTACACAGGATCATACACCGGAGGAAATGAAAGAGACACTGACAGAGTTTTATAAGGATTACGGTGTGGGAAAATTTGGTCTTCATAAGGCATTCCGCGTGGTTCGTGATGAAGAGGGCGTAAAAATTGTACCGATTCAGAATATTGCGCATGTGTATCTGGGTGATCTTGTGGGATACGAGATTCCCAAGCGGAAGCTGATTGAAAATACAGAGGCATTTGTGGAGGGTAGAAAGGCAAACAATTGTCTTCTTTTCGGCGATGCCGGAACCGGCAAATCCTCTAGCATCAAAGGGATTGCAAATGAGTATTATGAAAAGGGATTACGTATCATAGAAGTATATAAGCACCAGTTCCAGGATCTGAACGATGTGATTACCCAGATCAAAAACAGAAATTATAAATTTATTATCTATATGGACGACCTGAGCTTTGAGGATTTTGAGATTGAGTATAAATATTTAAAGGCTGTGATAGAGGGTGGTCTTGAGAAAAAGCCAAAGAATGTACTGATCTATGCAACGTCCAACAGACGTCACCTGGTACGGGAGAAGTTTTCGGACAAGGAAGAGCGCAGAGATGACCTTCATGCAGGAGATACTGTGCAGGAGAAATTGTCTTTGGTAGCCAGATTCGGTGTTACAATTTTCTTCGCGGCACCGGATAAGAAAGAATTCCAGAATATCGTCCGCATTCTTGCACAGCGCTATGGGGTAAAGATGCCTGAGGAAGAACTTATGCTGGAAGCAAACAAATGGGAGCTGGCACATGGCGGCCTCTCGGGCAGGACCGCACAGCAATTCATTGATTATCTGCTTGGCAGAAAGGAGAGCACATGTCAGTAAAAACCTTTGCAGCCATTGATGTTGGCTCGTATGAATTGTCCATGAAGATTTTTGAGGTATCAAAGGCAAGAGGGATGCGGGAGATCGATCATTTAAGGCACAGTATCGATATGGGAACCCAGACTTATAGTACAGGAAAGCTTTCCTACGAAAGAGTGGACGAACTTTGCCGGGTACTGCGAGAATTTCATGGAATCATGAAGTCCTATCAGGTAGAGGATTATCAGGCATACGGAACCAGCGCTATAAGAGAAATGAGAAATAAGGCAATCCTGCTGGATCAGATAGAGGAAAGGACCGGTATCAGGATTGATGTTTTAAGCAATTCCGAACAGCGGTTTCTGGACTATAAGTCCATTGCTTTTCAGGGAGAGGGGTTTATGCAGATTATCGAGAACGGCACAGCCATTCTGGATATCGGAGGCGGAAGTATTCAGATATCCCTGTTTGATAATGATACCCTGGTCTCTACGCAGAATATGAAGCTGGGAGTGCTACGGCTTCAGGAGAGACTTCAGCATCTGGATGCCGGGATCAGTCGGTATGATACGTTGATTGAAGAAATGACAGAATCCCAGATGAGTGTATACAAAAAGCTATATCTGAAGGACCGGCAGATTAACAACATTATCATCGTGGATGATTATGTTTCGGCGTTGGTAAGAAGACAGGAGGGGGGCAATCGATTTGCAGACCGGAAGATGGTGGAAAGCTATGCAAAGCTCTTTCGCAGTAAAAAGCTTCCGGAACTTGCAAGAATGCTGGATATGCCGGAAGAAAGCATGCCGCTTCTTTATATTTCACTGATTTTGCTGCTCAGCATTATGCAGAGTATGGAAGCAGGGAAAATATGGGCACCCGGTGTGACATTATGTGACGGAATTGCCTATGAGTATGCAGAGAAAAACAAAATTATTGCCGCAAATCATGATTTTGAGAAAGACATTATTGCCTGTGCCCAGAATATCAGTAAAAGATACCGGGGCAGTAAGAAGAGGAGCGAGACCTTAGAGCAGATTGCCTTGAACATCTTTGACGGGATAAAGAAACTTCACGGTCTTGGCAAGCGGGAGCGACTTCTTTTACAGATTTCAACCATTCTTCACGACTGCGGAAAGTACATCAGTATGGTAAATCTGGGGGAATGCTCATACCATATTATCATGGCGACCGAAATTATCGGGCTGTCACATCTGGAAAGAGAAATTGTAGCCAACGTAGTGAAATACAATCACATGGAATTTGAGTATTATGAGGCGATGGAAAAGCTTAGTATGCTGGACCGTGAGTCTTATATTAAAATTGCCAAGCTGACTGCTATTTTACGTCTTGCGAACGGACTTGACAGGAGCCACAAGCAGAAATTCAAGGATGTAAAGATTACAATGAAAGAGGATAAACTGATCTTCACAGTGGATACGGATGAAGATATTACGCTGGAAAAGGGACTTTTCGGAGCAAGGGCGGATTTCTTTGAAGAGGTATACAATATCAGACCTGTTATCAAAAGAAAAAGATTTTCATAATCGGAGGAGAGAATGAGCAGAACCATGTATGAGGATCCCGGCAATTACAG
Organism: Bacillota bacterium; assembly: GCA_030526045.1. GTDB lineage: Bacteria > Bacillota > Clostridia > Lachnospirales > Lachnospiraceae > Suilimivivens. The sequence continues at coordinate 22,723 of JAUNDN010000031.1, forward strand.
CAACAGAGAGCTGAGCTGGGTTTTGTTTGATAAAAGAGTGTTAAGTGAGGCAAAGGACAAAAATATACCTTTGTTTGAACGATTAAAATTTTTAAGCATTACGGCGTCCAATCTGGATGAATTCTTTATGGTTCGCGTGGCATCCTTAAAGGATATGGTAAATGCGGGCTATGATAAACCGGATATTGCCGGCATGAAACCACAGCAGCAGTTGAAGGCATTAAACGAAGTTACCCATGAACTGGTGGAGCAACAGTATTCTGTCTACAACAAATCCTTATTGCCTCAGCTGTTGGCGAACGGACTTCGGGTGATTGAACGTCATGAGCTTCTGAGTGAAAGAGAAGCGGCTTATGTTGACAAGTTTTTTGAAGAAAACGTGTATCCGGTTCTTACACCTATGGCAGTAGACTCGTCCAGACCGTTTCCCCTGATCAGAAATAAATCCCTGAATATCGGTGCTCTGGTCAGGAAAAAGGATGGGGATGATGAGTTGGAATTTGCGACCGTTCAGGTTCCCAGTGTACTCTCAAGAATTGTACCGATACAGGTTGAAGAAGAGAAGGGCAAGACGGTAATTCTTCTTGAAGAAATCATTGAAAGAAATATTCAAAAGCTGTTTCTTAACTATAATATTGTCTGCGCGCATCCCTTCCGTATCATGAGAAACGCAGATTTATCGATTGAGGAGGATGAGGCAGAGGATCTGCTGAAGGAAATTGAAAAGCAGCTTAAAAAACGCCAGTGGGGGCAGGCAATCCGTCTGGAAGTAGAAAAGGGAATGGATCAACGACTGCTTACAGTCATCGGTCAGGAACTTTCCATTGAGCAGGAGGACATTTACTGGATTGACGGTCCTTTAGACCTGACCTTTCTTATGAAAATGTATGGTCTTTCCGGTTTTGAACATCTTAAGGAAAGCAGCTATGCAGGTCCGCAGCCGATTTCTGACCTGCCTGCAGGCTGCGATATATTTGAACAAATCCGGAGGAAGGATATCCTCCTGTTTCATCCCTATGAGACTTTCACTCCGGTGGTGGATTTTATACGCCAGGCAGCAAGGGATAAGGATGTCCTTGCAATCAAACAGACGCTTTACCGTGTCAGCGGTAATTCACCGATCATTGCGGCCCTTGCTCAGGCAGCCGAGAACGGAAAACAGGTTTCTGTTCTTGTAGAGCTGAAGGCCCGGTTTGATGAGGAAAATAATATTGTGTGGGCCAAAATGCTGGAGAAGGCAGGCTGCCATGTTATTTATGGACTGGTAGGATTAAAGACTCACAGCAAGATTACTCTGGTAGTTCGCAGGGAAGAGGATGGAATCAGAAGATATGTGCATCTTGGAACCGGAAATTACAATGATGCGACTGCCAAGCTATATACAGATATCGGACTTTTGACATGTTCTCCTGCAATCGGGGAGGATGCAACTGCAGTGTTTAATATGCTGTCAGGGTATTCGGAGCCCCTCAGCTGGAATAAGCTTTCTTTAGCCCCGTTGTGGCTAAAGGACAAATTTTTGTTCCTGATCGGCAGAGAAAAGGAAAATGCAATGGCAGGAAGAAAAGGACATATTATTGCCAAGGTAAACAGCCTTTGTGACAAGGATATTATTGAGGCTTTGTATGAAGCAGGTGCTGCCGGAGTCAAAATTGAATTGATCGTGCGTGGAATTTGCTGCCTGAAAACAGGTCTTCCCGGCATTGGCGACAATATCACGGTGCGCTCTATTGTGGGAAATTTCCTGGAGCACGGCCGTATCTTTTATTTTGAAAATGACGGAAAGCCTGAATACTATTGTGCCAGTGCGGACTGGATGCCAAGAAATCTGGAACGCCGGGTGGAAATTATGTTCCCTGTCGAAAGACCGGAGCTTCAAAAGAAGCTCATGCATATATTGGAGATGCAGCTTAAGGATACCGTAAAAGCACATATCCTTAAGGCTGATGGCACTTACGAGAAGGTAGACAGAAGAGGAAGGGGAACCGTTAACTCCCAACTGGAATTCTGTAAAATGGCTGTTGAAGCAGCAAAGGAACAGGAAACGCTGGATAATAACAGGGTATTCATCCCGGAGATGCACCATGAGTAGGTTGATTCTGGCATCCTCTTCGCCAAGACGCCATGAACTGCTTGCGCAGATCGGTCTGTCGTTTGAAGTGATTGCCAGTCATGCCAAGGAAAATACTAAAAGCACGGAACCTGGCGAAATGGTTCAGGAGCTTTCCTCTTTAAAGGCAACAGATGTATTCGACCAAATTCCACCGAAAGAAAGAGCGGGAACCATTGTCATCGGAGCAGATACGCTGGTATCCATTGAGGGTAAGGTAATGGGGAAACCGGCAGATGAAATTAAGGCGCAGGAAATGCTTAGCAGGCTGCAGGGGAATACCCATCAGGTTTATACCGGTGTCACACTCATCTGGCAGGCTGAAGGAGAGAAGGAGCCGCGAAGGAAGACCTTTTTCGAGAAAACGGATGTGTCCATGTTCCCCATGAGTACGGAAGAAATCAAATCCTATATTGCCACCGGAGAGCCGATGGATAAGGCAGGTGCGTACGGTATCCAGGGGAAATGTGCCGCCTATATGAAAGGACTTTCGGGAGATTACTATAATGTGGTAGGTCTGCCTGTCGGCAGACTATATCAGGAACTGAAGGAAATAGAGAGGCTCATATGATAAAGTTAATCGCATCTGACGTGGATGGAACCTTGATACAGGATTCCACACCGGATCTTTATCCGGAAATGGTGGAGACAATTAGAGAATTGACTCAAAGAGGAATTCTGTTTTGCGCCGCAAGCGGCAGGCAGTATCAAAGCCTTGAAAATGTTTTTCGTGAGGTGGCGGATGAAATTGCCTATATTGCGGAGAACGGTGCACAGATTCGATATCAGAATAAGAATATTTCCGTAACGCCCATGAAGAGAGAGGATGTTTGTGACCTGATCAAAATGCTCCGTCCCTATTACGGAGAGTGTGAGACCATTATTTCAACACCAAACGGAAGCCTGGTGGAAAGCAGAAATCAGGATTTTCTCAATCTCATTACCTATGGTTATCACAATACCTTCCGCCGGGTGGATGACGTACTTACACTGGACGAGGAAATTATCAAGGTTGCAATTTACCGAAAGGGAAGCATCAGGCAGCTGGGGGAAAGGCAATTGATTCCTGCTTGGAAAGGACGCTTAAAAGCCTGTATGGCAGGAGATGAGTGGGTGGATTTCATGGATCTTTCGGTGGATAAGGGAAATGCCCTTAAGAAGCTGGAGGAGCACCTTGGAATCAGCCGGGAACAGGTCATGGCATTCGGAGATAATAACAACGATATCGGAATGATGCAGGCAGCAGGCATAAGCTATGCGGTAGAAACGGCAGTCGCTGAGGTAAAGCAGGCGGCAGGCAATTCTTGCCCGGGATGGAGGGATAAAGGAGTATATCAGATCATAAAGGAAAAAGTATTGTAAAAAACTTTATTTAGGTATTGACTGTGCATTGTCATTCCAGCATAATGAAGCTATCAGTCAGTAGATTTTACAGGAGGTACAGGATATGCATGAATTTGATGATGCTGTATTACAGTGCTTTTTGGACAATCAGGAGCAGCTGTTTCCGGAAGGAGATGTCGTGTCTAATCTGGAGGAAGCAGAAGCTTTTCTGGAGGAAAGTCTTGCAGTAGTGGTTAATTCCGTTGATGAAGTATGGGAGTACTTTGAGGAAGAGGGAATTGATGTGGAGGATATGCAGGGAGATGAAATCCTTGAAGCGGATGAGGTTTTTGACATTGGTGATGGCAGATATCTGATCGTAGAAGGATGATTTAATATATATATCAGAAGGGAAATGGAATTGGCATATGTGTACATTTGAATCGAAAGCTTATCGGAATCTGTTTGCGGAAAGCGGAAAAACCGAAGAAGAAATCAATCAGAGGCTTGAGGAGATATGGAATACCTTCTTTTATGGAAGTGAGGAAGAGAGAATCTATCATCCGGTAGGTGATGACATGGGATACCTGGAAGACACCGGTAATCATGATGCGAGAACAGAAGGCATGTCCTATGGTATGATGATTTGTGTACAGCTTGACAAGAAGGAAGAATTTGACCGCATCTGGAAATGGGCGTACACCTACATGTGGATGGATGAGGGCGTTAATGAAGGCTACTTTGCCTGGTCCTGCGGAGTAGACGGAAGCAGGAACGCTGACGGTGCTGCACCGGATGGGGAAGAGTTTTTTGCCATGGCACTCTTCTTTGCTTCTCACAGATGGGGAGATGGAGAAGGCATTTACTGTTATTCCGAGCAGGCGAGGAAGATTTTGAAGGCATGCTTACATAAAGGCGAAAACGGAAGAAAGGGAGATCCTATGTGGAACCGGGAAAACAAGCAGATTCTGTTTGTGGCCGGCAGTGATTTCACAGACCCGTCTTATCATTTGCCGCATTTTTATGAGTTGTTTGCTTTGTGGGCAGATGAGGAGGACCGTGCGTTCTTTAAAGAAGCTGCCAGTGTGAGTAGGAATTACTTAAGGGAGGCATGTCATCCGGAAACGGGGATGTGTGCAGAATATGCAGAATTTGATGGTAAGCCCATGAGCCGCCCCTTACCATGGACAACGGACAGGCACGACTGGTTCTATAGCGATTCGTATAGAACGGTCGCCAATATCGGGCTGGATGCTGAGTGGTTCGGTGTGGATATGGGACAGGAGAAGGCAGCCGCACAGCTGATCAAATTCCTTGCAGAAAAAGAAAACCCTTATAAGATTTATGAGATTGATGGAACCGTGCTTGATGAGGATGCGCTTCATCCGGTTGGGATGATGGCTGCAACAACCCAGGGAGCACTTGCGGTAATCGGACACTCCGATGATCAGAAGGCGGTTTCCTATGCCTGGGAATGGGTTGAAAAGCTTTGGAACGAACCGCTTCGAAAAGGAAATCGCAGATATTATGATAACTGTTTGTATTTCTTTGCATTTTTGGCACTGAGTGGTAATTATCGGATCTGGTAAACCAAGTATTGAATAAATAGATAAAATCCTGAAAACGAGAGAAAAGTTTTCGGGATTTTTTTTATTGCATCTGGTGATACGTATGTTGACATAACATTAATTCCATTGTAGAATAATAACGTATGTTATTACTGAACAGAGAAGTATAAAAATGTATTATTACCACAATAGAGCAGTAAATTATACAAAAGAAGGGATGACAGAAGCATGGCAAGAAAAGAGACAATTACAAAAGAGGATATCATACAGGCAGCATTTGAGATTTTGCAGGAAGAAGGAATTGAACAGGTGACGGCAAGAAAGCTTGCGGCAAAGGCAAACTGCTCCACACAGCCGATTTTCCGTGTTTACAGGAATATGGAAGAGTTGACGGAGGAACTGTTCGGTAAGGCTTGTGAGTTCTTTCAGGAATACTATGCAGAGTTTCCCAGGCAGACGGTGACACCCTTTGTGAATCTCGGCAATGCTTATATTAAGTTTGCCGGAGAACATAAGAAGCTGTTTGAATTTGTTTTTCTTTCGCAGAACCGATTCGGCAGAAGCCTTTATGATCTGGTAAACGGAAATGAGGGCTATGTGGGAAAAGAAATTCAGGCTGCTGCTGCACAGGGATGTCAAAATGCAAGTGATTTATTTATGAAGATGTGGATTTTCATCCACGGAGCAGCGTGTATGTCTTTGACCGGAGATTATGACTTGTCAGAGGGTGAGACAGTTCAGCTTTTAAAGGATTCCTATCAGGCTTTCAAGTAAACAATTGATCGCACGCAGGGAGATGGAGAGTAAAGAATGGAACAACAGGAGCATGATATTATTACGCGTATGAATGAAAAATTCATGCGGATGAGTAAAGGACATAAGGCAATTGCTGCCTATATTTCGGATCATTATGATCAGGCTGTATTTATGACTGCGGCAAAGCTTGGAGACACTGTAGGAGTCAGCGAGTCTACCGTGGTGCGGTTTGCCACCGGACTTGGATATGATGGTTATCCTGAATTTCAGAAAGCACTGGAAAGCTGGGTGACGGACAAGCTCAATACAGTACAGAAGATCGGCGCAAAATATGGGAACAGCACCCAGTCAGAGATTTTACATTCGGTATTAAGTGCGGATATAGAAAAGATTCAGGATACGCTGGTGAATCTGGATGCGGTGGCATTTGAAGCAGCCGTTGATATTATTCTCGAGGCGAAAACCGTGTATCTTGTGGGGGTAAGAAGCTGTGAGCCTCTTGCGGACTTCCTTCATTTTTATCTTAACATGATACGCGGGAATGTTGTGCTTGTGAAAACTACCAGCGTTACGGAAATGTTTGAGCAGATGATCCGAATCGGAGAGCGGGACGCAATTATCGGTATCAGTTTTCCCAGGTACTCTATGCGTACCCTGAAGGCTATGGAGTTTGCCAATGACAGAAATGCCAAGGTGATTACGATAACAGACAGTATTCATTCACCGATGAATCTGTATTCTTCCTGTAATCTGCTTGCAAGAAGCGATATGGTGTCCATTGTGGATTCCCTTGTAGCTCCCCTTAGTGTAATCAATGCCCTGGTAGTGGCACTATGTCTGAAACAACCCGAGGAGGTAAAAAGGAATCTGGAAACACTGGAGGACGTTTGGAATAATTATCAGGTGTATTTGAACGATGAAATCAACTTTATAGATGAGGAGCCGATGCTGAACTATTCTCTCATCAGGAAAGAAGAGAAGCCATGAAACAGATCATAGTGATTGGCGGAGGCGCCGCCGGAATGATGGCAGCAATCTTTGCAGCAAGAAGCGGTGCCAAGGTAACCCTGCTTGAGCAGAATGAAAAAACCGGTAAGAAGATCTATATAACCGGAAAAGGGAGATGCAATCTGACCAATGCCTGTGAGCCCGAAGATTTTTTGGGGAATGTGATCAGTAACGGAAAGTTTCTGTACAGCGCTTTTTATCAGATGGATAACCGGGCGGTCATGGATTTTTTTGAACAAGCGGGCTGTCATTTGAAGGAAGAAAGAGGGGCAAGGGTTTTCCCGGTTTCGGATCACTCCTCTGATGTCATACAGGCGCTGAACCGACAACTGAATAAGGAAGGCGTCAAAACACTTCTGAATTCGAAGGTGGAAAGTCTGTTGATACAGGAAGGGACTGTCACCGGAGTACGCCTTTTCGGCGGAAGAGAATATCATGCGGATGCGGTAATTCTGGCAACCGGTGGCAAATCCTACGAGGCTACCGGATCTACGGGTGATGGGTTTCGTTTTTCGCAGGAAGCCGGCCATACCGTTAAGGAGCCAAGACCTGCGCTGGTACCATTTGTCGTTAAGGAAGAATGGTGCAGGCAGATGCAGGGCCTTTCCCTGAAAAATACTTCTGTCACCTTGAAGAAGGACAAAAAGATTATTTATGAGGGCTTTGGCGAAATGCTTTTTACCCATTTTGGTGTAAGCGGACCGCTGATCCTGAGTGCAAGCAGTTATTATGTGAAAAAGTATGCGGACATTCCGGTAGAACTGTGCATTGATTTAAAACCTGCGCTTACTAGGGAACAATTGGATAAGAGGCTTTTGCGGGATTTTGATGATAATAAGAACAGGCAGTTCAAGAATGCAATGGATGGCTTACTTCCCGCTAAGATGATACCGGTTCTGATTAAGCTTTCGGAAATAACACCGGAAAAAAGGGTGAATGAGGTGACCCGGGAGGAACGCGGAAGATTGGTTGATATTTTGAAGAGTATGACAATGACCGTTGTTGGTACCAGGGGCTTTTCGGAAGCAATTGTAACGCAGGGCGGTGTGAATGTGAAGGAAGTAAATCCTTCTACCATGGAATCAAAGCTGGTGAAGGGACTTTATTTTGCAGGAGAGGTACTCGATCTTGATGCTGTGACAGGTGGATTTAATCTGCAGATTGCCTGGTCGACGGGATGTCTGGCAGGTGTAAGTGCAGGAAAGGAAATAGAAGGATAAAGGAAAAGGAGACCGAAAAGATGAGTTATCAAATAGCAATAGACGGTCCGGCGGGAGCCGGCAAAAGTACAATTGCAAAGAAAGTGGCAAAGAC
>JAUNDN010000003.1 GCA_030526045.1 Bacillota bacterium
TTTTATACTGTTTTTATCTGATTTCATCAGCTAACAGATCACCCATTTCCTTACAACCTACCTGTACGCAGCCATCTGACATAATATCTATCGTACGATAGCCCTTCTTTAGCACACTCTTTACTGCCCCTTCTATTGCATCTGCTTCCCTGTCCAGGTCAAAAGAAAAGCGTAACATCATTGCTGCGGAAAGAACGGTTGCAATCGGATTGGCAATCCCTTTTCCTGCAATATCCGGCGCCGAACCATGACTTGGCTCATATAATCCGAACTTACTGTCATTTAAGGATGCAGATGCAAGCATACCGATAGACCCGGTAACCATGCTTGCTTCGTCGGACAAAATATCTCCAAACATGTTTTCTGTCAGGATCACATCAAACTGTGCCGGATCCTTCACCAGCTGCATTGCACAATTATCAACAAGCATATGCTCTATGTTGACATCCGGATAATCCTTGGCCACTTCCTCTACCACCTTACGCCATAATCTGGAGGAATCAAGCACATTCGCCTTGTCAACGCTGGTCACCTTTTTCCGTCGTTTTCTTGCAATATCAAAGCCCTTGATTGCAATCCTGCGAATTTCGTTTTCATCATAGGTAAGCGTATCAACAGCTTTTCTGATGCCATTTTCTTCTGTCGTATAGCGTTCACCAAAATAAAGTCCACCCGTAAGCTCTCTCATGATCAGCATATCAAAGCCTTCATCACTGATATCCTTTCTCAATGGACAGGCATCTGAGAGTTCTTCGTAAAGAATAGCCGGACGTAAATTCGCAAAAAGATTCAGTTCCTTACGCAACTTTAACAGACCTGCCTCAGGACGTAGATTCGGAGCCAGTTTATACCAGGGTGATGTAGTGGTATTTCCACCAATTGATCCCATAAGTACTGCATCTGCCGCTTTGGCTACAGCAATTGCTTCATCTGTCAGCGGTACTCCATGTACGTCAATGGATGCTCCTCCCATTAAGATGTCCGTATATGTAATTTCATGTCCGTAGATTTTGGCAACCTGATCAAGCACCTTCTTTGCTTCTGTCACAATTTCCGGTCCAATTCCGTCGCCCGGGATGCATACAACGTTCAGTTTCATTTTCCCTTTTCCTCTCATTTATAATTCTTAGAATTTATTGACAACTTACTATAACAATGTGTTTGCATATGTATTTTCTATCAGCCATATTATGCCTAAGTGCAAAACAAGGCGCAGAACCCGCTGCGCCTTCTTGTAAATCTCACTTTAATTATTCTGCATCTGCCTTTTCTATCTGTGCAATTGCAGCTTTCTGCATGGGTATACGGCAGTTTTTGTTATTACCAAACTCTACAATCACAGTATCATCTGTAATATCAATAACAATTCCATAGAACCCGCTGCTGGTAAGAACGCAATCACCACACTCTAACGATGCCAGCATGGCCGCCTTCTGCTTTTGTTCCTTCTTCTGCGGACGAATCATGAAAAAATATAAAAAGCCAAAAATCAGAACGATATAGATAATCATGATAATACCACCGCCTGCCGCTGTTCCGGATGCGGCTTCTGCTGCTAAAATGCCCATTTACATTTCCTCCTGTTTTTTCAAGTCTAGTAAATATAATACACAATTCATATGTGAAAAACAAGCCCTTTTCCGATTTTTGTATGCCTTAGTCTTCGCCGCCTGACATCCTGTCAAGCTTCCTTTTCTTGTATGCTGTAAACTCTCCGGCATCTAGAGCTGCTCTGATTTCTTCCATCATTGTATTGTAAAAATACAAATTATGAAGCACGCACAGTCTCATCCCAAGCATTTCCTTGGCCTTTAACAGATGCCTGATATAAGCGCGCGAGTAACGTCTGCATGCGGGGCATTGACAGTCCTCCTCAATCGGTCTTTCATCAAGCTCGTATTTCGCATTAAAAAGATTAATTTTCCCATGATTGGTATAGAGATGTCCGTGTCTTCCGTTTCTGCTTGGATAAACACAATCAAAGAAATCAATGCCTCTTTCCACCCCTTCAAGAATATTCGCAGGAGTTCCTACTCCCATCAGATAAGTTGGTTTATCAACAGGGAGATACGGAACAGTTTCTTCCAGGATATAATACATCTCCTCGTGACTTTCTCCAACCGCAAGACCACCCACAGCATAGCCGTCAAGTTCCATCTGCGCAATTTGCTTTGCATGTTCAATACGAATATCTGCAAAAACAGCTCCTTGATTGATTCCAAACAACAGCTGATTCTTATTAATCGTATTCTCAAGTCCGTTCAGCCTCTGCATTTCCTTTTTACAGCGCTCAAGCCACCTCGTAGTACGTTCCACAGAAGCCTGTACATAGCTTCTGTCCGCACGGCTTGATGGGCACTCGTCAAATGCCATTGCTATTGTGGAAGCCAGATTAGACTGTATCTGCATACTCTCCTCCGGCCCCATAAAAATTTTCCGTCCGTCTATATGGGAATTAAAATAAACGCCCTCTTCCTTAATCTTTCGAAGTCCTGCCAGGGAAAACACCTGAAATCCGCCGGAGTCCGTCAGAATCGGCTTGTCCCAAGACATAAACCGGTGAAGTCCTCCAAGCTTTTTAACAACCTGATCACCCGGTCTTACATGCAGATGATAAGTATTGGACAGCTCTACCTGTGTGTGAATCTGTTCCAGATCCTCCGTCGAAACAGCACCCTTGATTGCTGCCACCGTTCCCACATTCATAAATACCGGTGTCTGTATTACGCCATGAACGGTTGTAAACTCTCCTCGCTTCGCTCTGCCTTCCTGCCTTAACAACCGATACATAAATATTCCTCCAAGATTTATAAATATTTATCCCAGAATTCTTCCAGGCAAAGTTCCTCTTCCATAATAATCTTTGCAGCTTCCTTTCCTACATATCGGAAATGCCACGGTTCAAATTCAATGCTGGTAATATATTCTTTTCCTTTCGGATATCGAAGGATAAAACCGTATTCACTGCAATGTTCCTTCAGCCATTTTCCGGCATCAGTTTCTGCAAAGCCCTCATCCAGTGAAAGATAGGTATCCGATACAATATCAATTGCAAGGCCAATCTGATGTTCACTTGCTCCCGGAACGGTAACTGCTTGAGAAGAAAGAGAATAAGCATCCATATAGGACATTCCCTTTTCCATATATGCCTCAATCTTTCTGTTAAATAATACTTCCTGTCTGTTCAAGTCTCTATAGGGAGAACAAATCGCGAGATTCACGCCTTCATTTCTTGCCGCCTGCATCATAGCGAGCAATTCCTCGACAATTCTTTCATCGCACTGCATTTCCCCTTTAATTGTCTTAATTTTCCCAAGAGTAAATGCATAATCCTCAGGAACCGGGTGCTGCTTATTGATCAGTACCAGCTTCCAATCCTCCTTTGAAAACGTGATTAGCGGATCTTCCGAATAGAGTTCCTCTTCTGTTTTCTCAACAGCCTCTTCTTCTAACGGCAGTTCATTTATCTCATCCTTCAGTATTTCATCCAGAAGGTATTTGTCGGCTTCCTCCATCCCATGAAGTTCCGCATCATCATAGCCTTCCAGCACATCCTCATCCTCGAGAAGTTCCAATTCATCATAGGAAACCTGCTGTACATCAGCAAGAACAATATCCGAATCCGGAACAGCTGCTATCACCTTTTCACTTTCCGTGCCTGAAACAAAACCATTTTCCTCCTGGAATACCGGATAAGCAAAGCTGTTTCCTACCATAAAGCATAGCAGAACAAATACAGCACAAATAAAACGCTTTGTTCCCTTCCTGCAATATTCGAAAAAACGGTTAAGAAGCATACTGACAGCAAGCCCTAAAATTGCAGGTCCCCTAAGGATTCTGCTTTTACGGCCCATATTGATAAAAAATGCCTTTGCCCTCTCATGTAAGCTTCTTTTCATTTGTCCCCATCACTCTTATCTATGTGTAAAATGATTTACATAATATTTTACACGAAACAATGGCTTTTCACAATAGGGAATTATGTGAATTACCGTTTTTCTTTCATCTTGCCACTTTCTTTTGTTTCGGCTATAATTTATATCGAAACAAAAGCAGAAAGGAGCTTACACATGGCCGGCTCAACATTTGGAAATATATTTAAGATTACAACCTGGGGAGAATCTCATGGCAAAGCACTGGGCGTTGTCATCGACGGCTGTCCCGCAGGTCTTCCCATAAACGAAAATGATATACAGATATACTTAAACAGGCGTAAACCCGGACAGACTTCCATCTCCACCCCGCGAAAGGAAGCAGATCAAGTGGAAATTTTATCCGGTGTCTTTGACGGGAAAACGACCGGAACTCCCATTTCTCTGATCGTACCGAACACCTCTCAGAAATCCGCTGACTACAGCGAAATTGCTTCCTATTACAGACCCGGACATGCAGATTACACTTTCGATGCCAAATTCGGCTTCCGTGATTATACAGGCGGAGGTCGTTCCTCAGGCAGAGAAACGATCGGACGCGTTGCTGCAGGTGCTGTTGCGTGTAAGCTTTTAAAGGAAATGGGCATTTCCGTTATTGCATATACCAGAGCAATCGGTCCAGTGTCGGCTGATCTCACCCACTTTGACAAGGAAGCCATCACTTCTACTCCTACCTGCATGCCGGACCATGCATCAGATCAAAAAGCAATGGCTTACTTAAAGGATTGTATGCAAAAAAAAGATTCCAGCGGTGGAATCATTGAATGTCTTGTCGACGGTCTTCCAGCCGGAATCGGTGATCCTGTTTTTGATAAGCTTGATGCTAACCTTTCAAAGGCAATTATGTCCATCGGGGCTGTAAAGGCGGTTGAAATTGGTGACGGTACACAGGTATCAACCTCTGTGGGTTCTGTTAATAATGATGCCTTTTTCAACAATCATGGTATCATAGAAAAGAAAACCAATCACGCCGGAGGTATTCTTGGCGGTATCAGTGACGGCTCCCGTATAATCTTAAGGGCACACGTGAAACCTACCCCCTCAATTTTCTCTCCTCAGGAAACAGTTAATAAAAACGGAGAAAACATAGAAATTGAAATAAAGGGACGTCATGATCCTGTCATTGTTCCACGTGCTGTCGTTGTTGTGGAAGCCATGACAGCAATAACCATACTGGATGCCTGCATGCTCAATATGACAGCCCAGCTGGATTATCTAAAAGAGTTCTATCACCATTAGTTTCATGATACTTTGTGGAAGATTATGCAGTTGGGACGATCAACCTTCATTTCTCTTCCGTTCATTACCAGTGTTCCCTTTTTCGTGTCTACACTAAAAAAGGTCATGGAATTCGACTCGTGATTCAGAGAAACCAAATGTCTGTTATCCGGGAATAAGGCGGCATCCTTAGGGTAATCTCCACTGATCGGAAGGCAGAAGATTTTGGTCAGCATACCGCTTTTTGGATCAATCGAATATAAAATTACACTGTTATCACCGGCGTTTGAACTGCAGATATATTTGAAATCCTCGGAAAAATTCAGTGCACTTGCTGCCGATCCTCCAGCATGATAGGCATTCAGGGTTGAAATATTCTGAATTTTTTCAAATACCGGATTACCATGCTCATCAGCTTCATAGGTATACACATCAATATAGTTCTTCAATTCGTGTACAATATACAAATATCTTCCATCCTTGGAAAATTTCAAATGTCTTGGTGCCGATTCCTGCTCGCTTCTGATTATATCAACCTGACGCAGTTTCCCTGTTGTATGATTCAATTCATATACCACCACATGATCCATACCAAGATCCGCTGCGCAAAGGAATTTGTTATCTCTTGTCATCTTGACACAATTAATATGCGGTCTGAAGTTACGCTCTGCAATGCTTCCCAAACCTTTATGAAATATTTCTTCGGTAATCTCTCCGATTGAGCCATCTTCATGAATACGCAGCACTGTCAGCTTTGCATCATGGTATCCTGCCACAAACAGGAATTTATCATCATAATCAGTAGAAAGATAACAGCCTCTCATTCCGTTGATTGAAGCATGGTTGATTACCTCCAAACTTCCATCCGGGAGTATTTTATAGGATTCCACACCAAAATCTGTAATGGAATACAGAAATTTCTGATTATGAGATATGGTAACATACGAGGAATTGGTAATTTCCACCTGATCCTTCTCGGACAATCTTCCCTTTTCCACATCTACGTCATAAATCTTGATACCAAAGCTACTCTTGTTTCCTGATGTATAAGTGGATACATATGCCACATATTTTTCTTTTTCCATACCGGTTCTCCTTCAAGTCTGATCTATATATAGTATTTCCATAAAATACTGTGTTTAACGACATTATACCATTCTTTGCCACAAAATGAAACGCAAATCCTTCTAATTTTTACATAAAACATATTGACAACTAAATTACTTTTTGTATAATTGAATTCAGCGTTTACTTTTACTAAACTTTGAGTTTATTATAATTACATTTATCTTCACAGGGGAATTATATGAATAGCGGAATCAATATCGGAAATAAAATCAAAGACCTTCGCACACAGAAGGGGCTTACACAGGAGGAGCTTGCGGATCGCTGTGAGTTGTCAAAGGGGTTTATTTCACAATTAGAGCGTGATTTAACTTCTCCTTCCATAGCAACTCTTATGGATATTCTGCAATGCCTTGGCACTGATCTGAAAGAATTCTTCAACGATTCGGAGGATACCCAAGTTGCCTTTAAGGAAGCCGATTATTTTGAAAAGATCGATGATGAGCTTTTTAACAAAATTGAATGGATTATTCCCAATGCCCAAAAGAACATGATGGAACCCATACGGCTCACACTCTCTCCCGGCGGCTCTACCTATCCTGACAATCCCCATGAGGGCGAAGAATTTGGCTATGTATTGTCAGGAAGCATTACGCTGGTTCTTGGCAAGAAGAATATCAAAGTAAAAAAAGGCGAATCTTTCTATTTTACCGCAAAAGCAACCCATTATTTGAAAGCGGATAACAAAACAGGAGCTGTGGTCATCTGGGTTAGCACCCCGCCCAGTTTCTGATTCATAGGATTTAGGAGGCAGACACAATGAATAAAGTATTAATTGATCTGAAAAATATCAGCAAGTCTTTTGATAAGGAATTGGTTCTGGACGACTTAAATCTCTATATCCGTGAAAATGAATTTTTAACGCTTCTTGGACCTTCCGGCTGTGGAAAGACGACAACACTTCGGATTCTTGGCGGCTTTACTTCACCTGACCAGGGAAAGGTTATTTTTGATGGTCAGGACATCACCAAGCTTCCGCCTAACAAAAGACAGTTAAATACTGTTTTTCAGAAGTATGCCCTCTTTACGCATATGAGTATTGCTGAAAACATCGCTTTCGGTCTGAAGATCAAAAACAAAAGTAAATCCTATATTAATGACAAGATCAAATATGCTTTAAAACTTGTAAATCTTGACGGCTATGAAAATCGTATGCCAGATTCCTTAAGCGGCGGACAGCAACAGCGTATTGCCATTGCCAGAGCAATTGTAAACGAGCCAAAGGTTCTGCTCCTAGATGAGCCCCTTGGTGCACTGGATTTAAAAATGCGCCAGGATATGCAGTATGAACTGATTCGCCTGAAAAACGAATTGGGAATTACCTTTATTTATGTTACTCACGATCAGGAGGAAGCACTTACCATGTCCGATACCATTGTGGTCATGAACAAAGGCTATATCCAGCAGATCGGCTCGCCCGAACGTATTTATAACGAACCTGAAAATGCATTTGTTGCAGACTTTATTGGTGACAGCAATATTATTGACGGCATCATGATTGAGGATAAACTGGTAGAAATCCTTGGGGTGAAATTCCCCTGTGTGGATATCGGCTTTGGAGAACATAAGCCGGTGGATGTTGTCATCCGTCCGGAGGATGTAATACTTACGGATCCCGAAAAAGGACGTATTGCCGGTACCGTTACCCATCTGATTTTTAAGGGCGTTCATTATGAAATGGAGGTCACTGCAGGCGGCTATGAATGGCTTGTACACTCCACTTCCATGTTCCCTGTCGGGACTCAGGTAGGCATTCAGGTAGATCCTTACAACATCCAGATTATGAACAAACCGGAGTCCGAGGACGAGGAGGCTGTGGCAATTGATGAATAGTATGAAAAAAAAGCTTCTGGGTCTCCCCTATTATCTTTGGTGTGTCGTATTTATCCTGATTCCGTTGGGAATGGTCTTTTATTATGGACTCACAGATAAAAGCGGAGCCTTTACCCTTGAAAATATTGTTTCCATTACAGCGCCCGAGCACCTAAAGGCACTTTTTCTCGCATTACTGCTCTCAGTAATCGCTACATTGCTATGCCTTCTTCTAGCTTACCCGCTGGCAATGATTTTATGCGGGATGCAGGTAAACCAGCACAGCTTTATTGTGTTTATCTTTATTCTTCCGATGTGGATGAATTTTCTGCTTCGAACACTCGCATGGCAGACTCTACTTGAAAAAACAGGTGTCATTAACAGCATACTGCATTTTTTACATCTGCCGGGATTAAACATAATCAATACCCCATATGCCATCGTTCTTGGCATGGTTTATAATTTTTTGCCATTTATGGTCTTACCGATTTACAACGCGCTTTCCAAGATTGATGACAATGTGATACAGGCAGCCCGCGATCTTGGTGCCAACGGACTTCAGGTTTTTCTTAAAATCACTCTTCCGCTCAGCACCCCGGGTATTATCAGCGGTATCACAATGGTTTTCGTCCCTGCTCTGACAACCTTCGTCATCAGTAAGCTTCTTGGTGGAAGCAAGGTTCTGCTGATCGGTAATGTAATTGAAGAAGAATTTACGCAGGCAAGCAATTGGCATCTTGGAAGCGGGCTTTCCATTGTGCTGATGATATTTATTCTTGTCAACATGATTCTGTCTGCCGTATTTGACAAGGACGGGGAGGGCAACTTCTTATGATTAGGAATACTGCAAAGAAAATTTATATTGTTTTGATTTTTATTTTCTTGTATGCTCCCATTGCAACACTTATGGTTCTTTCTTTTAACGCGAGCAAAACCCGTGCTAAATGGGGCGGATTTACTTTCAAGTGGTATATTGCACTTTTTCAGAATGAGGATATCCTATCCGCATTGTCCAACACGTTATCGATTGCCCTGATTGCTTCTGTGGTGGCTACTGTTATCGGCACCGCTGCCTGCCTTGCAATAATGAGTTTAAAAAAACGAGGTCGGGCACTCATCCTCGGAATTACAAATATTCCTATGCTGAATGCGGAAATTGTTACGGGCATTTCTCTCATGCTGCTTTTTATCAGCATGGGACTTAAATTTGGATTTGGCACCATTTTGTTATCACACATTACCTTCTGCATACCCTATGTCATATTAAGTGTCATGCCGAGAATGCAGCAATTAAATCCCAGCACCTACGAGGCAGCCCTTGATTTGGGTGCAGGTCCCGTATACGGATTTTTTAAAGTAGTGTTTCCTGACATTTTACCCGGTGTTTTGTCCGGCTTTCTCATGTCCTTCACTATGTCCCTAGATGATTTCATCATTACCCACTTTACCAAGGGGGCAGGCGTGGATACTCTTTCTACCAAAATTTATACGGAAGTCAAAAAGGGGATTAAGCCTGAAATGTATGCGCTGTCCACGATTATTTTTCTGACAGTGCTCGTGCTTCTTCTTCTGGTTAACCGGAACCCTGCTACACGAGACGCCTCATCCGGTAGCAACGATTCCGCCAAAATATAATTATCATTTATTATGAAGGGAGATTATTATGAAAAAAATATTATGTACGATTCTTGCTCTTTCATCAGCATTTAGCCTTGTTCTTACAGGCTGCGGCAGTTCAGGAAATGACAGTAATGGAGAGGTTATTGTTTATAACTGGGGAGAATATCTGGATCCGGAGGTTCTTACAATTTTTGAGGAGGAAACCGGCATCAAGGTGGTTTATGATGAATTTGAGACCAATGAGGTTATGTATCCCAAGGTAGAAGCCGGTGCAACAGCCTATGATGTTATCTGCCCCTCCGACTATATGATTCAAAAGATGATCGAGAATGATCTGCTTGCCGAAATTAACTTTGACAATATACCCAATATCAAAAATATCGGCACACAGTATATGGAACAGTCTAAGGAATTTGATCCCGAAAACAAGTATTCCGTTCCTTACTGCTTTGGAACCGTCGGTATTCTTTATAACAAAACCATGGTTGATGGTCCAATTGACAGCTGGTCTGTTCTTTGGGATGAAAAATATGCCGACAATATTCTGATGCAGGATTCTGTAAGAGACGCTTTTATGGTTGCTTTGAAATTAAATGGCTACTCCATGAACAGCTTAAATAAAGAGGAATTAGAAACCGCAAAAGATGCGCTGATTGCACAAAAGCCTTTGGTTCAGGCTTATGTCATTGATCAGGTCAGAGATAAAATGATCGGTGACGAGGCTGCTATCGGTGTCATTTACTCCGGTGAAGCAATCTATACCCAGCGTGAAAATGAAAATCTTGAATATGTAATTCCCAAGGAAGGCACCAATGTATGGATTGATTCCTGGGTTATCCCCAAAAATGCCCCCAATAAAGAAAATGCAGAAAAGTTTATTAACTTTATGTGCCGTGAGGATATTGCGTTAATGAACTTTGAATACATTACCTATTCCACCCCCAATACTGCAGCACAGGCACTGATTGAGGATGAGGAAATTAAGAACTCTCCCATTGCTTTCCCGGACCTTTCACAGTATGAAAACCTGGAAACCTTCCAATATCTTGGTTCAGAAGGTGATGAACTCTATAACAATCTTTGGAAGGAAGTTAAATCCGAGTAAAAAACAGCCCTCAGACTTTACCTGTTCGAAGCGAAGCAAGTTTAAAGTCTGAGGGCTGTTTTTATTTTTCATACTAGGAGTAGATTTTTCTTGCCCCGATTCCGTGTGACGAACACCTAGATACCGCCATCGGCTTTTCGGACGTTTTTTCTATCTGATCTGTCCGCTTCCTGTAATCGCATATTTATAGGAAGTTAGTTCCTTTAGACCCATTGGTCCTCTTGCATGTATCTTCTGGGTACTGATACCGATTTCTGCACCAAACCCAAATTCAAAACCATCCGTAAATCTGGTAGATGCGTTGACATAGACACAGGCCGCATCCACTTCATTTAGGAATTTATCTGCATTTTCCTTACATTCTGTCAGAATTGCTTCGGAATGCATGGTATTGTATTTATTAATATGAGAAATAGCCTCATCCACAGAAGAAACAGTCTTCATGGAAATAATATAGTCCAGATACTCCGTACCATAGTCCTCTTCTGAAGCAGGAACACAGGAAATCACCTCCTGTATTCTCTCATCTCCTCTGATTTCAACGTTTTTATCTTCCAGTGCTTTCTTCAGCGCCGGCAGAAGCTTTTCCCTCACCTTCTCATGTACGACCAGCGATTCACAAGCGTTACATACACCAATTCGCTGTGTTTTCGCATTGACTATGATTGGTATTGCCTTTTCAAGATCGGCGCTCTCGTCCACATAAATATGGCAGTTTCCGGTTCCGGTCTCTATAACAGGAATGGTACTGTTTTCCACCACACTTCTGATCAACCCCGCACCACCTCTGGGAATCAATAAATCCACATACTCTTTCATTTTCATGAATTCCTGCACTACAGTTCTATCGGTAGATTCAATCAACTGAATGGCATCCGGATTAATTCCACGGCTGCAAAGTGCCTTTCGGATCACATTGGTAATTGCCATATTGGAATGAATGGCATCACTCCCCCCCTTTAGAATCACCACATTGCCACTTTTAAAGCAAAGACCGAAGGCATCTGCCGTTACATTGGGTCTGGATTCATAGATAATTCCTATTACACCGATGGGCACCCGTCTTTTCTCTATATGCAGTCCATTGGGCCGATCAATGGTCTCCATCACATCCCCGATTGGGTCAGGAAGATCCGCTACCTGTCTGATTCCCTCTGCCATTCCCTGAATTCTCTTTTCATCAAGACGCAATCTGTCAAGCAAACCGGGATGCATCCCCTTTTCTTCCCCACGTCTTAAATCCTTTTCGTTCTCTTCTAAAAGATAACCGTACTCATCAAGCAGGGCATTTGCAACTGCAATCAGAGCTGTGTTTTTCATCTCAGTATCCAATTTCTGAAGTTCAAATTTGGCATTTGTAGCTTTTTCCCCAAGCGTTTTCAGCATTTCCATCATTTCATGCTCCTTCTTTGCAATAAACTTACTTTCAGCGTATCATTTCGTTCTCAGTAATAATCAGATCCGGTCTGATATCATGCTCCTCTACCGGAACCTTCTTTGCTATCTGACAGGAAAAAGCAAGAGCAACGCTTTGCAAGCCGATATACTCGGCAAGGAACCTGTCATAAAATCCTTTTCCGTACCCCATTCTTCCCCGCTGTCTGTCAAATACCGCACCCGGTACAAGGATCAATCCCTTCATTTCCGACATCATCTGCAATGTAAACAACTTTTCCCATTCCTCTTTTGGCTCACGGATTCCCTGATAACCCGGCTCAAAATCCTCCATGCTATTTACCTCGTAAAAGTGAATGTCCATTCCCTCTACCCGGGGGGCAAAAATGCGCTTTTCTCCATCGGCCAAAAGCTCCTCCACAAGTCCGGTTGTCATGACTTCACTTCGATAATCCATATAGACAAGAACCGCCTGCGCATTCTGATATGCAGGCTCTGCTTTCAATTTTTCCCAGATTCTCTTACTTTTTTCCCTGCGCTCACCAGCTGTCAGGTTATTCCTGAAATTCAAATACTTTGTTCTGATGCTCTGCTTACTGATTGGTTCTTTTCCTTCCATAAACAGTCCTCCTTCGTATTTCAGTTCTTCTCTATACTTACCATATGCAGTGCCAGCGCTTCGGCAACATGAATTCCATCCATTGCTGCCGAAGTAATTCCCCCAGCATAGCCTGCACCCTCGCCACACGGATACAATCCTCTGTAAGAGCCCTGCAAAGTCTCATCTCTGATAATTCTCACAGGAGAAGAAGTCCTGCTCTCAACCCCCTCAATCAGAACATTTCCGTCCTGAAATCCCGGTATCACCTTTCCAAATTGCTCCATTCCTTCCACAAAAGCCCTATTTAGTTCCTCCGGCAATATTTCATGCACCGGTGCAAATTTCCATTTCCCCATAATGCAGGGATCTATTCTTTCCGAATTGCATTCTCCGCACTGTCCGACAACTGCTTCCCTAAAATCTTCATAGCGCTCTACAGGCACACATCCGTCTGCAATTTTATATGCCTTTTCCTCAAGTCTACGTTGAAATTCAATTCCGGCAAGAGGATGTTCTCCTCCGTAATCTGCGGGAGTTACGGAAACAATAATGGCACTGTTGGCGTTCTTCCCATCTCTTTTACTATAACTCATTCCGTTTACAGCAAGTTTCCCCGGTTCCGAGGAAGCGTTGACAACATAGCCGCCGGGGCACATACAAAAGGAATAAACGCCACGACCATCAGATGCTTTCGCCGTCACCTTATACACTGCATTCCCGAGAAGCGGTTCCTCCTCCATTCCATATTGTGAACGGTTAATCATTTTTTGTAGATGCTCTACACGCATTCCGACAGCAAACGGCTTTGCCTCCATCTTGAGGTTTTTATTATACAGCATGGAAAAGGTATCTCTGGCGCTATGCCCGGGGGCAAGAACAACATAACCTGAGTACAGCTTTTCACTCTCATTAATGACTACCCCTGTTACCTGTTCCTTATCTGTTAACAGTTCTGTTACCTTCGCCTCAAAACGAATCTCGCCTCCCATATCTTCAATTGCATGACGCATATTTTCAATCACATTACACAAAATATCTGTTCCGATATGTGGCTTATGATCATAGAGAATTTCCTCGGGTGCTCCCATACTGACAAGCACAGACAGTACCTCTTTATTCCGCCCGTATTTATCCTTCACAAGCGTATTCAGCTTCCCGTCTGAAAAGGTTCCTGCTCCGCCTTCCCCGAACTGAACATTGGATTCCGGATTCAGTCTTCCTGTTTCCCAGAATTGCTTTACATCCGCAGTTCGCTCCCGGACTCTTTTTCCCCGTTCCAAAAGAATGGGACGAAATCCAGCACATGCCAGCATATATCCGCAAAACAGTCCGGCAGGTCCTGTTCCGATTATAATCGGTCTTTTCTTACCCTGGTAATTTTCAACAGGAAAACGATACGGTTTTTCATCCAGAATTTCCACCTGCTTTTTATCACATCTTCGGAACACTTCTTTCTGATTTTTAACATTAATGTTCAAAATATAATTAAAATAAAGCTCAGGTTTCCGTCTGGCATCAATGGAACGTCTAACAATCGTAATTTCAGGCACTTCCCTGCAGCGCAAAATCTTTTGTACGCGACAAACAAGTTCCTCCTTTGAATGTCCCACCGGAAGCTTTATCTGGTTAATTCTCAGCATTTTCATGTTTCCTTTACTATTATGAGTCCATCGCTGCACTTCTTCCTGCAACATAGCCGCTGGTCCATGCCCATTGGAGATTGTAGCCTCCACACTTTCCGTCTACATCTACCATCTCTCCCGTCAGATACAGCCCCGGAATCAGCTTTGACTCAAGATTTGTATCCACCTCTTCAAATACAACACCGCCAGCACAAATCTGCGCACATTCCATTGAATTGATTCCACTAATATGTATCGGAAATGCTCTGCATTTCTGCATCATTTCATTTACCTTATTAAAGCCTGCCTCCTTGGCAGTCATGGACGCCATACAGCCACACTGCTTGATAAGGACCATATTTATCTTCTTATTAAGTGTACCGGTAAGGAATTCTTCCAATGTCCTCATTTGATTCTCAGTAAATCTGGTTTTTACCAGCTCATCAAAGTCATTTTTATCCCGTTCCGGGAAGAAATCTACCAGGACTTCTATATCCTTCCTCTCCCTTAACGCATAACCCGCTATACGACTGATCTGAAAAACGGGAATACCCGAAATACCATAATCGGTAAATTGTAGTTCTCCACACTCTGTCGCAAGCTCTTCTCCGTCTGCCAGAAGGCGAATCCCGACCTGAGTGCGAACACCCGCTAGCGATTTGCAAAACACATCATCAGAAATAAGCTGTACAAGTCCCGGCATGATCGGCTTAATTTGATGTCCAAAGCCTTCCGCCAGTTTGTAACCCGTTCTTCCTGCTCCCTTTTTTTGAGATGCCGGACTACCACAGGCAAGAATCACCTTATCATAAAAGCTACATTTGCCATCAGGTTCTTTTATTTGAAATAATTGTCTATCCCTTTGAAAAGTGATATTACTAACTTCTTTATCCGTAAGAAGCTTCACTCCCTTTTCGACCAGTTCCATTCTCAAAACATCAAGTACTGCCGATGCCTGCTCCGCATAAGGATAAAGATATCCGTTCTTGCTTTTGATCATAAGACCGCACTTCTGAAAAAAGGAAATCAAGTTTTCTACGGAAAAAGTCTGAAAAATCTCCTGCAGCTTATCCCTATCACTGCAATAATACTGATCTACCGAGAAATTAAGATTACTCAGATTACATTTGCCATTCCCCGTAGCAAGCAGTTTTTTGCCTACACGATCATTCTTTTCATAAAGGGTTACTTCTCCCCCGTTTGATGCCGCCGTGATCGCCGACATCATCCCGGAAGCACCTGCTCCGATTACCGCAATTCTGATTCTGTTTCCCATTGTCATCTCCAACAACAATTCCTGCTCATCAACTGGAATAGGATTCCAGAAAATTAAACAATTCTCCTTCATCCTGTATATATTTCATATGAATAATTTCATTCTGCAGTTTTTCCGGTAATTCTTCCACCAAAATATTGGTATTCATATAGATACCGGAGAGTTCACTGTCATAAACAACTACATAATGATTCTCATTTAGCAGGAAAAAACCTTTGGCTACTTCCTGTTTCTCATAACTTTTTTTCACTACCACCTTATCATTTGAAAAAGAGACCAGCTCCATAAATGTAAATCCCTTTTCCTGATCCGTAAGGGACGGTTTCGTATTGTAATTTTCTATTTCCTGTGCTAGTTTGGTCCTGTCTAATCCAATAAATTTATCCGGTGCTGTTTCTTCATTCTGCGTAAGCTGCCCATTAAGAACATTATATTCCTGTATCACATACCTGGTGTTGGCAGTAACAACAGGAGTATCCATCACTGAAACAGGCATCTGTTCCTTAACAGGCATCTCCTGCGCTTTGGCATTATCGCGCTTCAGATTATTCGGATAAAAGTAATCCATCATCAGCATGTTGGAAGCAAATCCTATCGCAAACATACTGAGAGGATAGATAAAAAACAAGCTGATACGTTTCACAAATTTCATAGTATGCACCTCTACTATTTTGTTGTTAACAGTATCAGCCAAAAAATTGAAATCTATTCTCTAAACTATCTGAAACAGTTCGGCTAGCTTTATAAGAAGCCATCCTCCAGGTATCTTTTCCATTTCATCAGGAGTAATTGCTCTGGTCACAGTAAGGAGAACCAAGTATACTGCAATTGCAACCACGAAACAGATACAAAAGGAAATTAATTCTCCGGTTAAGGACACAATCGCTCTATTTAATAGCATTGCTATAATACCTGAAACTGCTCCTGACAGGATGATTAGAATAATGCCTCTTAACCATTCCTGCCTGTACTGTATCCTTCGTCCCACCAAAAGAAAACCTCCAATCGCTACAACTGCATAAAAAACGATTCCGGCTATCACAAGTGCATCGATTCCCAATTTGGGCGATTTTGCCATCATGATCAACAAAATTGTATAAAGAAGAAAAGCGCCTGCACCGATTCCGGTCACATATGCCAGCTTTCTGCTTCTTAACAAAAATTCCATAAAAATCATAGAAAACAGATAAAGCACAACCATAATACTGCCAAGCTGTAACCAGGCAGCTGTCCGCTCATTACTGCCACCAAATAAAACATCCAGAAGATTTTCAGAAAATACTGCCAGCAAAATCGTAGTTGGCACACTTAATGCCGCGCTTAAGTGAATCAGTGTTCCCATTTTTTCTCTTGCCAGACGATACTCATCCTTTTCAAGAAGTGCAACGAGTTTCCTGACGGAAGGCAGACAGATCATTCCAAGCAAACAGCAAAGAATTCCGACAACGGAAAGGACCTTCCCATAATAAGCTCCCCATGCTGTAAGCATGTCATTCGACTCTCCTGCATAACGCATCATAATCAGTTCACCGACAAGCGTTTGTCCTTGAAAGAAGAACCAGTAAAGGAAATATAAAACTCCGCTTCCAAACAGCATATGAAAAATATGAAATCTTGTATCCTGTACCCTAGACATTTCTCTGGTCATCTGGCTTTGCCTATTTGCTTTTAGCAGCAGGTACAAAACAAGCATATGTAAAAAGCATAGTAATGATGCCGTAAAAATTCCCAGTGAAGCACCCATGGCACCATAAGCACCTGTGAAATCATCGTTCTGGAGAAGTGCTGACACCCTGCTTCCGTAACCACCAAAAATTTTGCTAAAGACCAGTCCGCTAATAAAAAGAACGACAATCTGTAAGATCCGAGAATGAATTGCAGGCATTCTGGAACCATTTCCCTGGAAATATCCTCTGAAAACTCCAGTCAGGATAAAAAATACAATCGCAGGTGCCATTATGCTTACGGAAAGCCCCGCAAGCGGTACCTTAAGAACCTTCTCTGAAAAAACATGTCCCAAAAGTCCCAGTAGAATACTAAGCAATGTACCAATGATACCTCCAAGCATCAAGGCACTGCCAAGAACCTTTTGTGCATTCTTATACTGTTCCCGCCTGATCCGGTACCTCACAAGCGTACAAACAGCCTCCGAAAGTCCATAAGCTATCATTCCGCCAAGAACATAATAAATTTCATATGCTGTTCCATAGCATGCAAGCCCCTTGTCACCAATCATATGTTCCAGAGAAATTCTGAAAATCATTGTTCCGATAAGAGCAAATCCTGTTATGATCGTATCGTAATCCCTTCTTACGAAAGATTTTTTTCTTTTATCCGGTTTATTCATAAATTCTCCTGTTGTATCTGTTTCCTAATCTTCTCTGGTAATTCCAAGCCTTGTCAGAATCTGTTCCTGTTTCTGCTCCATGATTTTGGCCTGTTGTTCCTCCATATGATCGTATCCGCAAAGATGAAGCATGCTGTGTGCAAGTAGAAAAGCAAATTCTCTTTTTTCGGAGTGACCGTATTTAAGTGCCTGTTCCTTTACCTTTTGTGCGGAAATAATAATGTCTCCGAGCAAAAGCTCTCCATTTTCCGGGTCAAAACAATCGGCTTCCTCTTTCTCCGCAATAGAAAAGTCTGCCTCCTTTTCAAAGGGAATCATCGGAAAGGAAAGAACATCTGTAGGTGCATCTACCTGCCTGTACTCTTTATTGAGTTCATGAATTCCTTCATTATCCGTCACAAGCAGATTAACCTGTGCTTCATATGGACAGAATTCCTGAAGCAGTGCCTGCTTCATCACCGCATCCAGGATCTCCTTCACATCAAACTCAAAATGAATTTCTGTCTCAATTTCAACGTAAGAAGTCATAATATAGCTTTTCCTCCGTAAGAATCTTCTTCATTTCCTGTAATTGCCCAAAGGTCAGGTCACTATAATCTATTATGCCACTTTCTATCCGCTTCTTGAAAATACCACCAATGATCTTTTCATAATCAAGTTGTATATTCGGTTCCTTTGAAAAAAGATAATTAATAGAGGAAATAACTGTATCAGAAAAAAGCAATACCACCGTTTCCCCGGATCGTATGCTTTCCGACTTATCCAGATATTCCTTCAGAATTTCCTTTACTCTTTGCGGAAACTGATTTTCCTCCAAAATGGTCTGTGCATTTTCCCAGCTGTTCTCTCCTCTCAGGATTCCGATTCTGTGATAATAACCACATGCCTTTACCAGTGCATCATCCATATTCAACCTCTTGGCAATTCTGTCACAAAGGTATGCGGTATGGATCGCATGATAGTATTCATCTTTAGAAGTATTTTTCAGCTCTACAAGGAGTGGACATTCCGGGTCATTCATGTCCATATATAAATCTCTTTTACTGTATATTACTGCAAAACTGAAATATTTCAAAAGAATCAGCAAAAGAATCGTGCATACAAGAAGATTTACAACCGGTATCAATAACATGTCCAAGTGCAAGGTTTCATTTACAAACAAAACCTCCTGCAGGGCAAGACACACCAATTGCATCATAAGGGAAATCACCAGTGGAAGCACTACCTTAAAAGTAATATTTACGTAAGAAAAAACTGTAGCACCAATCAGACCGCCAATAAAATAAATAAAAAATTCACTTCCGTTTCCACTGTACAGCATACAGGTAATCATCAAAAGCACTGTTCCGGCCGAAATACCGGTTACCTGATTGCTAAAAATGGTAAGGCTGATAAATACTGCAAGATAAGGCCAGCCTCCAACCGGAAGCATAGGAAATAAAAGGCAGCCGCAAAGAGAAAGAAGATACAGTAACGCAAATCGCAAAAGATGCACATCATTATCAAACAGAAAGGTCTCCTTCTCAATTCCCTGTTCTATGGAAAAAACGACTGCTCCCATTCCCACCGCCGCAAGAATTAGTAGACCTGCCGTCTCAATTATGCTTCTTCCATAGAAAGCAGATGCAAGACCGCTTCCTACAACTGTAATCAGATATATGAGTGCTTCCTGCGCTAGTCTTTCTCTATTCTCCCTTTTATTTGAGTTGTCGGTAGCTTCACTGTTTTTTTCCATGCGTTATGTTCCTACTCTTACGTTTACTATCATGATTCTCTTTTGCTTCATAGCTCTCATATGCTTTTACTATCTTCTGAACTAATGGGTGTCTTACAACATCACGGCTACTCATCTTGCAGAACGCAATTCCCTCAATGCCGTGCAGAACTCTTACTGCTACATCCAGCCCAGAGGCATTTCCCGGCGCAAGATCCTTTTGCGAAGCATCACCCGTAACAATTACCTTAGAACCGAACCCGATTCTTGTAAGGAACATTTTCATCTGTGCTGGTGTCGTATTCTGGGCCTCATCCAGAATAATATAGGCGTTATCAAGAGTACGCCCCCTCATATACGCCAGAGGTGCCACTTCTATTAAACCCTTTTCCATATTTCTTAAAAACGTTTCGGCACCCATGATCTGGTACAGTGCATCATAAAGAGGACGCAAGTATGGATCCACCTTGCTTTGAAGGTCTCCCGGTAAAAAACCAAGTTTTTCACCTGCCTCTATGGCCGGCCTTGTAAGGATAATCCTTTCCACCTCCTGATTTTTAAAGGCGGTAATTGCCATTGCCATTGCCAGGTATGTCTTCCCGGTTCCTGCAGGTCCCAAGCCGAATACTACCATGTTGTTACGTATCGCATCTACATAATGCTTTTGTCCCAGTGTTTTCGGCTTCACCGGCTTGCCGGATATTGTATGGCAGATACAGTCTTTGTCTATTTCCAATAAAACATCATCATTTTCTTCCATACTCATTGTAATCGCATAATCCACATTCTGTTCCTGAATCATATTTCCTCTCATTGATAACTCTGTCAGTTCACCGATAATTGCTTTGGCTTTTTTAACGCTTTCGGCGCTTCCGCTGATTCTCACCTCACCATTTCGATCCACAATCGACACCTTAAGTTGTCTCTCCAGCTTCTTGACATGGCTGTCAAACTGTCCAAAAACATTCTGCTGCTCCGTGGCAGGAACGATTATTATTTCAGAAATTACTTCCATTCATTACTCCCGCTCTGTTTCATTCAGTCTCTTCCTGAACCGGTGCTTCCTCAATCTGCATCAACGTTGTTTTCCTGGTTGTACCTGTCTTTTCTTCAGCAAGAAAATCAGCTTTCATTTTCCATACACCGGAAGTCTTATTAATTGTAACATTTTTTTCTATAATTTGTACCCCTTTTTCCTGTAAAGTTTGAATAAATTTTTCCAGTTTCTGTTCAAATAAACTCTTCACTTCTTCTTTTGTGTATTTTTTCTCCTCAACAATATATTCTCTTACCAGATTGTTACCGATATACACCGGCAAATAATAATTTTCAAACACCTTTAGTTGCTTTTTTTCCTCTACCACATCACTTCTTTCAAACCTTGTTCCAGGGAGCAGCACCTGAAGTCTTCTGGTTCCAACAATCAGAAAAGGGATTTTCTTATCCCTTCCCGTATAAATCTTTCTTTCATATTTTTCGTCAACCTCCTCCTTTATCGAATAAACGCACTGTATAATAACATCTGCATCCGCTTTGCAAAAATCATATCGCTTGATCGTGCTGTCATCATTATAGATTGGGACACCGCCTTCTACGAGAATATCATCCTTTTTTACTTCTGTTCCCGCAATCACCTTAGGGACTCCGCTTCTCGTTACTATACTGACAACAACTCCATCCTTGTCTGCAACCAGATCCATTCCTGCTTCTTCTTTTTCCCCATCATTCTCCTTCTTTTCTTCTCCATCCATAACAATCACATCATTTTCCTTCACTTGAATCAACAATCTGGTTCCGTCAATCTGTACAGAGGTCCATGTTACAATATCAAAACAGGTTCTGATCGACGCCTCAAGCTTTTCAATATCGACATCCTTCTTTTTCATTCCTACTTCGATTTGATTTTCCACAAGGAAATCAAAAAACACATCCGTGGTCACAAAATAATTGCCGTCAATTTCAATAGCCCAGACAAATCCTGACATCCACATCCAAAAGCAAAGGCTTCCCAAAAGACCCAAAAGAAATATTTTTCGTTTCCATGCCCGTACAGAAAGAAAGGGTAGTCCATAACGTCTTGTTATGACCACCCTTGTTCCCGTTTTTCTTGTAAATCCTTTCAGGCAATAAAAACTTTTTAAGCGAATATTCATGGTATAGTAGTCACCATGATTCACGATATTCCACAAGAAAATATTATGGTTACTGCAAAGATTCATAAATCGTTCCGGGGAAAACCCCCATACCTTGATCGTAAGATATCCCTGCAGATATCGGATTACCTGTAGCATGCTGCACCTCACACTTTCTACGAACTTAAGTAGCGGATCTGCTCAATCCGTCCGCTGATTTTCATATCCTCATTCGTATAGTAGACGATCCTCAGTCTTTTTCCGATAATTTCAATTTTACAGGTCTTTCCCTGCAGCAAAATCATCTCTCCGTTATACTCAATGATTCCCCGATAGTTTTCTACGAACGCTTCGGAATTTCCTGTAACTGTGACAATAGAAGCCCCAAGCATGGAATCCTTCGGCAGCTTTAACGATTCCACCATTAGCTCTTTGCCCGATACGGTCTTATTTGCTTCTCTTTCCCTTCTGGTCTGTGCCCAGAAATTTCCTGATTTCTGTTTCCTTTTCATCATATCATACTATATGATGAATCACGTCTGTCTAGACCAGCCGTCGGCTCCGCTTTCCTTTCTATTTCACAACTCCAATAATAACATTTCTCAGTTCCGGTTTCTCCTGCCCGATACGATAAGCACCAAGAAGCCGCTCTTTTGCCGCCTTAAGCTTCTCATAATCGTTTGCATATAGAGTAGCCAGTTCCTCTCCTGTCTTTACCTTGGCCCCTACTTTCTTATTTAATATAATTCCTACCGAAAGATCAATCACACTTTCCTTCGTCTCACGTCCGCCTCCCAGGATCAAAGAAGCAATTCCGGCTTCATCACAGATGATCTTCTGCACATAACCTTCAGAAGGTGCCAATATTGCTTCTTCATAGGCAGCCTTCGCCAGAAGCTCCGGATGATAAACCGCTCTTTCATCTCCTCCCTGTGCCTTTACAAATTCTGCCAGTTTATCAAGCGCTCTTCCATCCTTAATGACCTGTTCCAGCTGCGATCTCGCCTCCTGTTCTGTAGAAGCAACACCTCCTGCGATCAGCATCAAGGCCCCAATTGTCATACAAAGCTCAGTAAAATCAGCCGGTCCTTGTCCTTTTAGGGTATCAATTGCTTCCTTTACCTCCAGGGCATTTCCTATCGCATTTCCAAGCGGCTGATCCATATCCGAAACCACCGCAAGCGTATTCCGTCCTGCATTTTTGCCAAGACTCACCATCTCCCTTGCAAGCGCAAAAGCATCCTCCTGTTTCTTCATAAAGGCTCCGCTTCCGGTCTTAACATCAAGCACAATGGCATCAGCTCCCGCCGCCAGTTTCTTGCTCATTATGGAGGAAGCAATCAAAGACATATTATCAACCGTTGCGGTCACATCTCTTAACGCGTAAAGCTTCTTATCTGCCGGCGCAAGCTCTTTTGTCTGCCCCATAATGGCAATTCCGATTTCATTTACATTGGAAATAAACTTCTGTGTTGAAATATCCGTTGAAAAGCCCGGAAAGCTTTCCAGTTTGTCTATGGTTCCACCGGTGTGTCCCAGCCCTCTGCCACTCATCTTCGCAATTTTCACACCGCAGGCAGATACCATCGGTGTAAGTGCAAGGGAGGTTTTATCCCCCACACCTCCGGTACTGTGTTTATCCACCTTTACGCCGTCAATACCGGATAAATTGAGCATATCTCCGCTTTGAGCCATAGCCATTGTCAAATGAAGGGTTTCCTCTTCATTCATCCCAACAAAATAAATCGCCATCATCATCGCAGACATCTGATAATCCGGAATATTCCCACGTGTATATTCCTCTATCATAAAATAGATTTCATCCTTCGACAGTACCCCACCGTTTCTTTTTTTCATAATCAAATCATACATTCTCATGGTAAGCCCTCCTTCTAAACGCCATACTACTTATGATATGGTTCCCCCATATTAATCCGGAAACATCTGTATATCTGCTCAAGCAATATTACCCTCATTAATTGATGCGGGAATGTCATTTTAGAAAAGCTGATTGCTCTGTCAGAAATCTCAGACACCTCATGGTGTAGTCCAAGCGACCCTCCAATCACAAACTGGATATGACTCTTTCCTTGAACCGCCAGTTGTTTCAATTGCTTTGCAAAGGAAAGCGAATCCGGATTTTCACCTTCTATTTCCAACGAATAAATATAGGCATCCTCATTCAGATGCCTTAAAATTCTCGCAGCCTCTTTTTCCTTAATTTGCTCCTCCATGGCAGGACTGGCATTATCCGGTGTTTTTTCATCCTGCACCTCGATAATTTCCAGTTTGCAATACCTGCTAAGACGTTTTTCAAATTCAGAAACTGCTTTTCTGTAAAAATCTTCTTTTATTTTGCCAACGCAAATAATGGTGATCTTCATTCATCATCTTCCTTAAATATTTCAGAATAAATCTCTTCAATAAGCCTGTCCAGATAGTCCTCATCCAGATTCATAAACTGATTCTGTATTGTGCTTTTCACATAATCAAATCTTTGAAAATATTTAAGTTCCACGGACTGCTGTTCAACATCAAGTAACCTGTCGATTTCATCCTCATAAAGATTCTCAATACACCATTTCTTAATCTCAGCAGTCAGGTTATTCTCTTTATGTGCCTCTTTCCTTAAAATTCTGGAATTTCTCAAGGACACAATCCCCATGATAATGAAGAGAATAAAGACTACCCCCATGACACCACTGATCACATATTTGCCAATTAGTGAAGAATTGATATCAAAATAATCAAAGTAAAACAGAACAGTTGCCACCAAACCGATTCCGCCGACCGCGAGCAGCGCAATTGCCGAGGCTCTGTTTTCTTCCGCTTTTTCTTCGTTATTAACATAGCGAGACTGATGATAAGGCGTAGACGCCTTCTTCGGAATAGCTTCTACTGAATTAAATAACTCTTCAGGAATTCCTTTCCCGCTTTCCATCATTACCTGCATCATGGCAAGCGCTTCCTGTTGTGTAATTTCCGGCTCTGTCCCTTCCTCCGGAAGCTTCTCTACAAGCTCACATTCGCAGTCTGCACAAACAGTAATCCCTTCTACATACTCACATTTACATTTCGGACACCACGCCATACTCCGTACCTCCTTAATACCCCTAGATATTATTTTACTACGGAATGAATTATGTTTCCACTAATTTTTATTCTTTGAAATCAGGCAGGGAACTCCGATATTTACATTATCCTTCGGTAGCATCCAGAAGTAGTTATTAGGATCATTATAGTCCCTGAAAACAGGACGATTTCCCTTTTTGTCCTTAGTGTCTACCGGATAGGTCCAGGAACCCTGTTGTGCCTTTGCTTCCCATTCCAGCATATCTTCCTTTCCCTTTTCAATGGTTGTAATATAAAATTCCCCATCAACAAGTCCGGCATGATAGCTTCCGATCCGGTTAGAACTATAACGAACATCCTCTTTTAAATTATCCGAATTAAAATCATAGTGTTCTGATCCTTCTCCCTCTGGAAGATCATTCACCCAGGAACCGGTATACTGATGATACGTGTACGCGTCATTGGTCTTTTCCCCATTATGAAAATGATAATGTACCCATGTACCGTTTCCGTTTCTGACACCATTCTTCCACTCACCATAATAATACTGATTGTCCGCATAAACAGCAATTCCGGTGCCGTCTGCCTGTCCGGATGCGTTCAGATTTCCATAATAATAGCAGTCATCGGTTCCCTTAAGCTTCCATGACATTGCCTTAAAACGGTCAAGATTCACCAGGTCGTCCAATGCCTTTTGGTTACTATCTGCCCAGTAAGCCATCATTTCTTTTAGTTGGGCATCTTTGTCAAACTTTATCTTGCTTAAGTCCACCTTCGCCTGCTGCATAATTTCTTTGTATGGGGTTGGACTTGGTGTCGCCTCCGGTGTAGCTGACGGTGTCGGCATCTCTTCTTTTTGTATCTCCTGAAGACTGTCCTTAACCGCATCAGAATCTGCCTGTACACGGTCATTCTCATTTTCAGCGTTTTCATCTGCATAATCCATGATGCTCTGCTGTACATCATCCGTATTCTTATCTTCCTTATTTCGATTATTGATAAGTAGCATGATTGCCAGAATCAGAACAATAAGGATTACCGGAATCACACTCACTATAATTTTGGCTTTATCAAATTCCTGAAATTCCTCATCATCTTCATCAAACATCTTTTTCATAAATGTACCCGTGCCTTTCCTGCTAAGATAACATATCCATTTTACTCTTCCTTTACGATACACCGGAATTTTTAATTTCTCGCAAAAGAATTATTAATTATTTCTTATTTTCTTCGATTGTTTTCAAAAATCATGCCGGAAGCTGGTTCCGGCATGATTCATTCCTATAGGATACTCGATTATTTATTTTTCAAATATTCATCAATTCCCTTCGCACCTGCACGCCCGGCTCCCATAGCAAGAATAACCGTAGCAGCTCCGGTAACGGCATCTCCGCCTGCATAAACCCCTTCCTTAGAGGTTTTACCCAATTCTTCATCAGCTACGATACACTTCCACTTATTGACCTCAAGTCCCTCTGTTGTAGATGAAATAAGAGGATTCGGTGAGGTACCGAGTGACATGATAACCGTATCAACATCAATGACGAATTCGGAGCCTTTTATTTCAACCGGACGTCTTCTGCCGGATTCATCCGGTTCTCCAAGTTCCATTTTCACACACTTGATTCCGGATACCCAGCCCTTTTCATCCTCAAGAATTTCTACCGGATTGGTCAGAAGGTCAAAGATAATTCCTTCTTCCTTTGCATGATGTACTTCTTCCACACGAGCAGGGAGTTCTTCTTCACTTCTTCTGTACACAATATGAACCTCAGCGCCAAGACGAAGTGCTGTTCTTGCAGCATCCATCGCAACATTTCCGCCGCCGACAACCGCAACCTTTTTGCCTCTCATGATAGGTGTACTTGAATTCTCATCAAAGGCTTTCATGAGATTGCTTCTTGTCAGGTATTCGTTTGCAGAGAAAACACCGTTTGCCTGTTCTCCGGGAATACCCATAAACTTGGGAAGTCCGGCACCGGAGCCGATAAATACGGCATCAAAGCCTTCCTCTGAAAGTAATTCATCTATGGTAACGGATTTTCCTACCACTACGTTTGTCTCAATCTTTACACCCAACGCCTTTACATTTTCAATTTCTTTTGCCACTACCTTCGTCTTAGGAAGACGGAACTCCGGAATTCCATATACCAGAACACCGCCCGGCTCATGAAGCGCTTCAAAGATCGTCACATCATAGCCCATCTTTGCAAGATCACCTGCACAGGTAAGCCCGGCAGGACCGGAGCCGATCACCGCAACCTTTTTACCGTTCTTTTCAGCAGCACCCTGAGGCTTAATACCGTTTTCACTTGCCCAGTCAGCCACAAAACGTTCCAGCTTACCGATTGAAATTGCCTCTCCCTTAATGCCTCTGATACATTTCCCTTCACATTGACTCTCCTGGGGACAGACACGTCCGCATACAGCAGGAAGTGCGGAAGATTCACTGATCACCTGATAAGCCGATTCAATATCCCCCTCTTTTACCTTTTCGATAAATCCCGGAATGTTAATGGATACCGGACATCCCTTAATGCACTGTGCATTTTTACAGTTTATACACCTTGCAGCCTCCTCCATTGCCTCTTCTTTATTATAGCCAAGGCATACCTCTTCGAAATTAGCAGCTCTTTCCTTTGCGTCCTGCTCCCTTACAGGAATTTTCTTTAATACATCCATTATTTGTCACCTCCGCAGTTTCCGCATCCGCCATGATGGGTATCTTTCTCTTTCGCCTTAAGGAAAGCTCTTCCCTCCGCCGTCTTATATAATTGCTGGCGCTGCATTGCTTCGTCAAAATTCACTTCATGTCCATCAAACTCGGGTCCGTCTACGCAGGCAAATTTCACCTTGCCTCCTACCGTCACACGACATGCGCCGCACATGCCTGTACCGTCTACCATAATGGGATTCAGACTTACGATTGTAGGAATTTCAAGTTCTTTGGTAAGCTTGCAGACAAATTTCATCATGATCATAGGACCGATTGCCACACATACATCATAATGATTTCCCTCATTTACAAGGTCCGTAATTGTCTGTGTAACCATACCGCTTCTGCCATAAGAACCATCGTCAGTAGTCACATAAAGATTTCCCGCTACCGCCTTCATTTCTTCTTCCAGAATCAGAAGATCCTTGGTTTTGGCACCCACAATCACATCTGCCTCAATGCCTCTTTCATGAAGCCACTTTACCTGAGGATAAACAGGCGCTGTTCCCACACCGCCTGCCACAAACAGCATTTTTTTCTGCTTCAGGCTTTCTAAATCCTCTGACACGAACTCAGAGGGACATCCCAGCGGGCCGACAAAATCATGAAATGCATCTCCGGTCTTTAAGGAAGCCATAAGCTGTGTTCCTGCTCCCACAATCTGAAATACAATGGTTACTGTTCCCTTTTCTGCGTCATAATCACAGATTGTCAAAGGAATACGCTCTGAGCTTTCATCTGTCCTTACAATGACAAACTGCCCAGGCTTGCATGATTTTGCTACTCTTTTCGCTTCCACTACCATATAGAAAATATTGGCAGCCAGCTCTTTTGCTTCTAAAATCTTGTACATCTTTAATCCCTTTCCTGTTTATATAACATAATTAATAATTTATCTCAGGGAAATTAATCCCATCTCTCCATTAGCATCATAAATCAAACGATTGGGGGCTCCGGTGTAAATCTCCACCGCGTACAGTCGATCTGTTTTCGTCAGATTTCCGCCTGTATCTTCAATGTATTCATTCAACACATAATAATAACCTAAATCGGGAATTTTCACAATAGTATCATATCGAAATACATATTTTCCCTGAATTTCATGGGAATGTCCCTGCAAATCCAACAAAACCTTACGTTCAAAAAGTGCCTGAACAACATTATCAACTGCTTTCTGCACAGTAACATCCGTATTCAGTGAAAAGTCAAAACTCCTGCTTACGACTTCACTGGAAACACCTTCATCAGATATTGTTACAAATTTAAAATTAGACTTTCCAAGAGGCATTTGTATTGGTTCAGTATATTTATTACTCACATCGCTCGGAGTGGATCCGTCAATCGTATAATAGACCGTTCCCTCTTCCGGTACATTTACCTCTACTAATGTGGGTTCATGATAATCTCCGCTATACAAAAGCACCTCTGGGACATCAGGGACCACAAGATTGATCACATACCAGCCCCTCGCAACTTCGCTTTTGATTCCGTAATCATTAACAAAAATTGCAGCTATCTGATATTCTCCGGATTCCAGAAAAAGTGGTGCTGTATAGACCTCAGATGATTCATCCGGTTCACTTCCATCAGTGGTATAATAAATTTTGCCGGTTGTATTCGCACTCAGCTTAAGGGGCACAATTTCATCATAAGTACCCGATATGTAACCAAACTCCGGTGCAAGTGCCAAATATTGCTGAAATTGATTTCGAATGCTGTCATCCATGCAGGCGTTCAGAAGTGAATTGATTTCTTTAAATCGTTCCTGTTCACTGTAAATGGCAATGATATTTTCATATGCTTTTTCTTTCTTATCATAATCAAGTTGTACTGTATCAATCAATTCCAAAAGAATTTCAAGAGCTCTGTCACTTTCTCCCATCTGGTAAAGATATCCTGACTCCAGGAGAACAATATCTGCCGGGTTTTCCTCCAAAGTTCTTGCTTTTTCAAGGAATTCAACAGCCCGCTCAAGATTTCCATCAGCAGCACATTCCTTTGCCTGCTCAACCTGATATGCCGTAGAATATCTGTGATACATAAATACCGCTGTAAATGCGGCAATTACCATTACAGCAATAAAGGTTACAAGACTGATCAGGAACCAGTTTTTGGCAGGTTCTTCTGCTAAAAAGCCTTCCTTCCCCTTTTCTTTGGCGGATACATTCTTTTGAATCTTATCTTCCCTGACATCCGTTTTACCTCCGGTGTTATCGGAGGCATTCGTGTCATCAATCTGTTCTGCCACTGTGGTCAATGTTTCAATTATGCTGTTTTCAATTTCCGGCTCAAAATCGGGAACTATCTGGATTTCTTTACCGCATTTTTCACAATACAGATGATCTTCTGCAATCTCATATCCGCACGCAGGACATTTCATATCTGCCTCCTTTCTACCTACCGGCACAAAATTCAGTAGAATCGTTTCCCATTATCAGCGTTGAAGATTTACAGACTCAATACAATTATTTAAAAGCATTGCTATGGTCATCGGTCCCACTCCTCCGGGTACCGGTGTAATTGCGCTGCACACAGGTGCAACATCATCAAAGTCAACATCACCGCACATTTTATTATTTTCATCCCGGTTGATCCCAACATCAATGACAACTGCTCCTTCTTTAACATAATCTTTTGTCACCATTTTGGGTCTGCCCACAGCTACAATCAGAATATCAGCTCTTTTTGTAACTTCCTTCAGATTCTTTGTCTTGGAATGGGCAATGGTAACCGTGGCGTTTTCCCGAAGGAGCAAAAGCGCCATCGGTTTTCCGACAATGTTGCTTCTTCCAAGCACCACACATTCCTTGCCTGCAATCTCAATCCCACTTCTTTTCAGTAATTGGATGATTCCTGCAGGTGTACAGGATACAAAGCCCGGTTGACCGATGCAAAGTGCTCCCACACTCTGTGGATGAAACCCGTCCACATCCTTCTTCGGATCAATTGCCTTGATCACTGTATCCTCATCTATATGTGCAGGCAGCGGGAGCTGTACCAGAATCCCATTCACGTCAGCTCTTTCGTTTAGTTCTCCAATTAATGCAAGTAATTCCTCCTGGGTTGTTTCCTCGGGAAGTTCAAAGGATAAGGAGCCGATTCCTATGTACTCACAACCTTTCTTTTTGTTTCTGACATAAACGCAGGAAGCAGGATTGTCTCCCACCTGGATGACTGCCAATGCGATCTCGATTCCTGAAGCCTTTAAAGCGGCTGCTCTTTCCTTTAATTCATCCTTAATCTGTAATGATATTGCTTTTCCATCAATAATTGTTGCCATATCATATCCCATCCTTTCCAAGCTGTTAAAACAATCCGGTAATCACACCATCTTCATTTACATCAATATTGTAAGCTGCCGGCTTCTTTGGAAGACCGGGCATCGTCATGACGGTACCGGTGAGTACAACCACAAATCCGGCTCCCGCTGAAACATAGGCCTCTCTTACAGTGATCTCAAAATGCTCCGGTCTTCCGAGCAGTTCCGGATCATCCGAAAGAGAATACTGATTTTTGGCAATACATACAGGCAACTTTCCATAACCGAGTTCTTCCAGCTTTGCAATCTGTTTGGAAGCCTGCGCTGCATAATTTACTCCGTCTGCTCCGTAAATTTCCTTTGCAACAGTTTCGATCTTTTCCTTTAAGCTAAGTTCATTATCGTACAAAACCCTAAAGTTGCTCTTTTTATTTTCCAGAGTCTTAAGTACCTTCTCGGCCAGGGCTATGCCACCTT
This sequence comes from Bacillota bacterium, assembly GCA_030526045.1. GTDB lineage: Bacteria > Bacillota > Clostridia > Lachnospirales > Lachnospiraceae > Suilimivivens. The sequence goes on from JAUNDN010000003.1 coordinate 31,424, forward strand.
CACCGCCTTTTTCCCATACCTGCGAAATTGCAAATTCACAGCCGTGATCCTCGCAGAACTGCTTTACAAAGGAAGTTTCAGCTTCCGTATCAGTGACAAAGCTGTTCAGGGTAACTACAATAGGGACACCGTATTTATGAAGATTTTCAATATGCTTTTGAAGATTCGCAATTCCCTCTTTCAGCGCCTTAATATTCTCTGCAGCTAAATCTGCTTTCGGCACGCCGCCGTTATACTTCAGCGCCCGGATTGTCGCAACAAGAACGACTGCATCCGGTTTCAATCCCGACATTCTGCACTTTATATCGAAGAATTTTTCAGCTCCCAAGTCCGCACCAAAGCCGGCCTCCGTGATCACATAATCTGCCATTTTCAAAGCTGCTTTCGTGGCACGTACGGAATTACAGCCATGTGCTATATTAGCGAAGGGGCCGCCATGAACCAGTGCCGGCGTATGCTCCAGCGTCTGGATTAAATTGGGCTTTAATGCATCCTTCAAAAGCGCAGCCATTGCTCCTACTGCCTGAAGCTGTCCTGCTGTAACAGGCTGCCCCTGATAGTTGTATGCAACAACCATTCTGCCAAGACGTTCTTTCAAATCCTCCATATCGGTTGCAAGGCAAAGCACTGCCATGATTTCTGAGGCAACCGTAATAACAAAATGATCCTCACGGACCGTTCCATCTGTTTTATTGCCAAGACCGACTACAACATTGCGAAGGACCCTGTCATTCATGTCAAGGCACCGCTTCCATACAACCGCTCTGGTGTCTACCCCCAGCTCATTCCCCTGTTGAATGTGATTGTCAAGCATTGCTGCAAGAAGATTGTTCGCAGAGGTTATGGCATGAAAATCTCCGGTGAAGTGCAGATTCAGTTCCTCCATCGGAACTACCTGTGCATAGCCACCTCCTGCAGCTCCTCCTTTGATACCAAAGCAAGGGCCGAGAGATGGTTCTCTCAGCGCAATAACTGCCTTCTTGCCAAGCTTTCCGAACGCCTCCCCTAATCCCACAGTGGTAGTAGTCTTTCCTTCTCCCGCCGGAGTCGGATTGATTGCTGTTACCAAAATCAGCTTTCCGTCCGGATTGCCGGATATTTTTTTCAGATATTCGTCTGAAATTTTTGCCTTGTACTTTCCGTACAGTTCCAGTTCATCCTCCTCAATCTGCAAGGTTTGTGCAACCCTGGTAATTGGTTCAAGGACCGCCTCCTGTGCAATCTGAATGTCTGTTTTCATAATACTCCTCCTTTTTAAAGAGACTCCTCTATGTATTGTTCAAACTGTTCCAGACTCATCAAAACCTTACGCGGTTTCGTTCCTTCTTCTTCCCCTACCACGCCTGCTTCACAAAGCTGATCCATAATACGTGCAGCACGATTAAATCCAATTTTAAAGACTCTCTGCAGCATGCCGATTGATGCCTTGTCTTTTTCTATGATAAATTTACCTGCTTCCTCAAAATACTGATCCCTTTCAGAACCTTCTGATGCAGCTGCACCTGACGCAGTCCCACCACTGTAGGATGAAATTTTATCCTGCAGATCAGAATCATAAATATTGCCAAGTGATTGATTTTTCAAAAACTCAACCACATCAGAGACTTCCTTATCTGAGACAAAGGCTCCCTGCACTCTCGCCGGCTTACTGTAGCCTTGCGGATAGAATAACATATCACCCTTACCGAGAAGTTTTTCAGCTCCGTTCATATCAAGGATGGTTCTGGAATCAACGCCGCTGGATACACTAAACGCAATACGACTTGGCATGTTCGCTTTGATCAGGCCGGTAATAACGTCTACTGAAGGTCTTTGGGTTGCGATAATCAGATGAATTCCTGCCGCACGGGCAAGCTGTGCCAGACGACAGATGGATTCCTCCACTTCTCCGGGTGCAACCATCATCAAATCTGCCAGTTCATCCACGATAATAACGATCTGCGGCATTTTGGCAGGCGCCTGGGGATCCCCCTTATCCTTCATGGCTTCAACCTTCCTGTTATAGCCCTTCAGGTCACGCACATTGAAATCCGCAAACTTCTGGTATCGGTCAGTCATTTCCGCTACACCCCAGTGCAGAGCTGCAGACGCCTTCTTGGGATCCGTAACAACGGGGATCAGGAGATGGGGAATTCCGTTATAAACACTCAGTTCCACCACTTTAGGATCCACCATGATCAGCTTTACATCATCAGGATGCGCCTTATACAGAATACTCATGATCAGTGTATTGATACAGACAGACTTTCCGGAACCTGTCGCTCCGGCAATCAGCATATGGGGCATCTTCGCAATATCTGTCACAACTACCTTCCCCGCAATATCCTTCCCCACTGCAAAGGCCAGATTGGAGGGGAACTCCTTGAATTCTCTACTTTCAATCAAATCCCGCAAAGCCACCATTGAATTCTCTTTATTCGGAACCTCAATACCGATTGCCGCCTTACCCGGAATCGGTGCCTCGATTCTTATATCCGTTGCCGCAAGATTCAGTTTAATATCATCCGAAAGTCCCACGATTTTACTGACTTTGACGCCCTGTTCAGGTTGAAGTTCAAAGCGGGTAACTGCCGGTCCCTGACTGATGTCCGTAATGCTGACACGTACGCCGAATGTCTGAAGCGTCTGCTGCAGTCTCTGTGCCGTCTCCTTCAATTCCCTTGAAGAATCTCCTGCCTTTCCGCTTCCTTTTACCAGCTTATTGATTGGCGGAAATATGTACTTCTTAATAGGTCGTTCCTTTTGAATCGTTATGGCCGTGGGCAAAGAAGTTGCCGGACTTATGATTTCTTTTTCTTTCTCTTTCTCGTCCTCTTCCTGCTCATCCTCCTCATACATGCCTGTGATTTCTTCCAGCTCATCATTGCTATTTTCTATCTCATCATAGGCACCGTGAATTGGGATACTGTCATAATCTGTTTGCGCCTGCTCTTCCTTTTGTGAATCTATGACGGTTACATGCTCCATCTGTTCTTCAAAATCTGTAAGATTGATCTCATGAATATCATCTCTTGTCCTGCTTTCTTCTTTCTTATCTGCAAGAGAGGTATCCATCATCACTCCCGTAACCTTCTTATCCATTCGCAGAATCTTTTCATTTTCCTTTTCTTCTTCGCGAAGTCTTCTTTCTTCTTCCCTGCGCTTTTTCTCCTCTTCCATTTCTTCTCTTCGCGCTCTTGCTCGTTCCCGGCGGTAAGCAGCATCTTCCCGGGATCGTTCATAGACCTTTCGTCCTCCTGTCTTGACACCTGAGACAAACGATTTATCTGTTAATACAACAAGAGAAATAATAACCGCAACAAGAATTACCAGAACCGTACCGATTAAACCAAGAAAACGATATAGTAGAAAGGCAATAGATCCACCAATTACACCGCCCCCTAAATGCTTTTCACTGCAGGTTAAGAAAATATCCTTCATTTGATAACTTTCCGCAGCCTGAGGGGCACCGGTAAACAGTTCACACACAACCCCCACCATTAATACCAGAAAAGTACCGGCTACAAGCTTGCGAACCGCAATCGAATTACCACTGTTTACCATTCCGAAGGCGATCATCAGAAACAAGGCAAGAGGCATCACATAAGCGGTCAGTCCAAAGATACCGAACATCACATTACTGATTGTATTTCCAACAACTCCTGCAACGCCAAAATTGCATACAAACAGAAAGATTGCCACAGCGAATAAGACAATCAGCCCTATTTCATTTCTGATTGCCACATCCATCGGCTCGCTCTTTCTTGATTTGCTTCCGGCAGATCCGCTCCTGCGCTGGTAGCTTCTTGTTCCTGAACTGTTCTTTTTCCGTCCCGCGCTGTTACTCCTGCCTGAATTGCTTTTTCTGGTCTGTGCCATACAACAAATCCCTTCTGTTACCTTTACTGCTACATAAATAATCTTATATAGTATAGCATTTTCATCATATCTTGTCATCCACAAACCATTATTTGTTTTTTTTCTTCCTGGATATAAGATTGTGCAATTTGTCCATAGCTTCACTGATTCCGCCGGTTTCATTTATGATTCCCTCTGCAACCGCTTCCTGACCGACCAGAATGGTTCCTACATCCTTTGTAAGCACCCCTGTCTCCATCATAAGCTCCTCAAGCCTGCTCTTGCTGATTTTACAATGGCTGCAGACAAAGCCTGTAATACGGTTCTGAATCTGTCTGAAATAATCAAAGGTTTGTGGTACACCAATCACCATTCCGTTCATTCGTACCGGATGAATGACCATTGTTCCTGTAGGTACAATAAATGAATAATCTGTGCTCACAGCAATCGGTACCCCGATCGAATGACTTCCTCCAAGGACAAGTGAAACCGTAGGTTTACTTAAGGATGCGATCATCTCAGCAATAGCAAGTCCAGCCTCCACATCTCCTCCCATTGTATTAAGAAGAATCAAAACGCCGTCGATATTACTGCTGTCCTCAATAGCAGCCAGTTCAGGCAGAATATGTTCATATTTCGTGGTTTTGGAATTCGTCCCTAAATTATCATGTCCTTCCACTTCTCCGATTACCGAAATCAGATGGATCGTATGCGCCTTACCGTTTTTGTCGAGCGTTACCTGTCCGGTTTCTTCAATTCTCTCACTCCTATGCTTTTCTTCCTCTACCTTTTTTCCCGACATAAAAACCCTTCTCTCTTTATTTAATATACTTCTGCACATCCTTTTCTTAATGTCTTTAAAAACATTAAGGAGGGCTGCTGTTGCAGTCCTCCTTAGTATGTATCCGCCTATCGCTTTTATACATCAAAATCATCATTTTCTTTTATAGCATGATCGAAGTCATCCTTCACAATTCCGTTTTCAGTCAGTTCTTCTATCGTATTGATCTTAAAATCCATTTCCCTCTTTACATGTTTTTTGGGAACCGGAAGCGGATTGTCGAGAAGCTTTATTTTTTTCCCTTCCTCTGTGGTAATCATGTTTTCTTCCATCTTTATACTTTCATTTGCATTCAATGTTTCCTTTACAAGGCGCTTCTTAAGTACTGCTTTTTCGAGGCACTTACCAATCATTCCCGCAACAAGAGAAAAAATCACCCAGAAAAGCAATAAAGGAGAGATATCAAGGCATCGCCCCGGAAACTTCTTAAACTGTGTCAGTATCCAACTAAACTGCTCCGCCAGCGGAACTCCCGTAAGTTCTATATGTTTGATCGTTGAAACAAGTATTCCGAGCAGAATACCACCCGCTGCCAGAAGGAGCCTTGCAAGTGCCGGTGTCAGTAAACATATTATCAAGAGCACAAGCAGCCACCCAATATAGTTCCATGTGCAGATTACTCCCACAAAGAAGCCAAGAAGTAACAGATAAACCTTCCATCCGCCGACAATATTCCCATCGCACTTCTTCATGTTCTTGTAAAGCACTCCCAACGCAAACAATAAAAGGGAGAAAAAAAACATAAGGAAATTTTCAGGCGTTACCATAAACATTGTCTGAAGCAGCCATGGCGACACTGCCAGAATACTACCCGCCACATAACCGGCGGTTTTTCCAAACGAGTATCTCACACCGAAGAAATACAAAAGAAGCCAGGCTATCTGCATCAGCAAATGATAAACTGCAACAGACCCTATATGATTCCCGACAAAGCCAAGCAGATAGGAAATACTTTCTGTGTATATATAGGCAAGTTCTGAAGTGAGAACGGGTTCTTTTTGCCCAAGCTTTATCATTGCATGTGCATAGTATTCATATGTATCGTTCATTTGCCCATTACTTAAAAAAAAGTAAAGTGCTCTGATACCGGTTGCCATCAGTGCCCACAGGACAACTGGCAACACCTCTCTTTTCTTTTTCATTCCTAATCCTTACGGTTCAGCCATCTAGACATAGCTAAGTGCATGCTCCAGATCGGCGATAATATCATTCACGTTTTCAATTCCAACAGAGAATCTGATTAAATCAGGGGCAACTCCTGCTTCCACCAGCTGTTCATCCGTCATCTGTCTGTGCGTATGGCTTGCAGGATGTAGCACACAGGTTCGTGCATCAGCGACATGAGTTACAATCGCGGCAAGAGATAGTTGATCCATCATTTTTTCCGCTGCATTTCTTCCGCCTTTCAGTCCAAAGGATATGACACCACAAGTTCCATTTGGCATATACTTCTTTGCAAGCTCATGGTATTTATTACCGGGAAGCCCAGGATAGTTCACCCATGCTACCTTTTCATGCTTTTCAAGATATTCTGCGACCTGCTGCGCATTGCTGCAATGCCTTTCCATTCTAAGCGGCAGGGTCTCTAAACCTACATTCAACAAAAATGCATTCTGTGGAGACTGTATAGAGCCAAGATCCCTCATAAGCTGCACCGTAGCCTTCGTAATATAGGCAGCTTTACCAAACTTTTCTACATAAGTAACCCCGTGATAGGAGTCATCAGGCTGACATAAACCCGGAAATTTATCGGGATATTTACTCCAGTCAAAATTACCCGAATCGACAATTGCGCCACCCACACACATTGCATGTCCATCCATATATTTGGTAGTAGAATGAGTTACTATATCCGCTCCCCATTCAAACGGATTGCAGTTGATCGGAGTGGCAAAGGTATTGTCAACAATTAGGGGCACCTGATGCTCATGTGCCACATTAGCAAATTTTTCAATATCCAGTACAACAAGCGCAGGATTGGCAATGGTTTCTGCCATTACGCACCTGGTGTTTTCACGAAAGGCTTTATTCAACTCTTCTGCCGGGGCATCCGGATCCACCACCGTACATTCAATGCCCATCTTTTTCATGGTAACCGTCAGAAGGTTAAAGGTACCTCCGTATACGGTAGAAGAAAGAACCACATGAGAACCGGCTTCACAAATATTAAATACCGCATAATAGTTTGCAGCCTGACCCGATGATGTCAGCATAGCTGCCACACCGCCTTCAAGCTCACAGATTTTCTGTGCCACAAAGTCATTCGTGGGATTCTGGAGTCTTGTATAAAAATATCCGGATTCCTCCAGGTCAAACAGCCTGCCCATCTGCTCTGAAGATTCATATTTATACGTGGTACTTTGATAAATAGGCAGCACGCGCGGTTCCCCGTTCTTCGGCTGCCAGCCGGACTGCACACATATGGTTTCCTTCGCATATTCCTTGCTCATAACACCCTCCGTCCTTTCGGCCTTTATTATTCATCCCAATTGTGATATACTGCCTGTACATCATCATCTTCATCTAAAAGGTCAAGCGTCTTCTGCAGATTCTTGATTGCAGTTTCATCAGTCAATTCCACATAATTCTGAGGGATCATCGTAACCTCTGCAGAGGCTAACGGTATACCTGCATCCTGAAGCGCCTTCAAAACTGCGTCAAAATCATCCGGAGCAGTGAGGATTTCAAAGCTGTCCTCCTCTTCTGCAAAATCCTCAGCGCCTGCATCAAGTGCTGTCATCATCAATTCATCTGCATCACCTTCATACTCTTCCTTATCAATAATAAGCTGTCCCTTCTGATCAAACATAAAGGATACACAGCCGGGCGTTCCTACATTTCCGTTTCCCTTTGTGAAAGCATTTCTTACATTGGCAGCTGTTCTGTTCTGATTGTCGGTCAATGCATCTACGATAATGGCAATTCCGTTCGGTCCGTATCCTTCATAGGTAACATATTTATAGTTGACGTTCCCTGCATCTCCGGCAGCCTTCTTAATTCCTCTTTCAATGGTGTCATTAGGCATGTTGTTGGATTTTGCTTTTGCAATTACCTGTGCAAGCTTGGAATTGTTGGCAGGGTCCGGTCCGCCCTCTTTCACAGCTACCGCAATTTCTCTCCCGAGAATTGTAAAAATTTTACCCTTTGCAGCATCATTTTTTTCCTTCTTGTGCTTAATGTTTGCAAATTTTGAATGTCCTGACATATTAGTTTCTCCTTATTCCTGTTTATTTGTAATTTCATCTTCTTCTGTCAACTGTTTCTCTCCGCAGGCTTCTTCCTCCGGAAGCTTCGTCACAAGAACGCTCTTGATCATTCGATTTTCCACACTGAGTATCCTGAAATTATATCCATCCACATCAATTGAGAATTCTTCATCCTCTTCCGGGATTTTGTCCATTTTGGAAATCAGGAAACCATTCAGTGTCTCAAATTCCTCCTCATCAAAGGAAATGCCGAATTTCTCTTCAAGCTCCTCAAGAGGCGTAATACCTTCAATGATGTATTCATCATCATTTTCCGTCTCTTCAATATAAGCTTCGTCCTCATCATACTCGTCCATGATGTTTCCCACAATCTCCTCAAGAATATCCTCCATTGCAAGCAGACCTGCAGTCTGACCGTATTCATCCACAACAATCACCATCTGCGTCTTGGTACTCTGCATATCCTTAAAAAGATCATCAATATTCTTGGTTTGTGGTATGTACATCGTTTCCCGTACAAGCCCGTCAATATCTCCTACTGCAAGAGACATATTTTCCGGCTCCCGGTACATGCGCATGGCATCCCTGAAATGTAAGATTCCGATAATTTGGTCAATATTCTCTTCATAAACCGGGAAACGGCTCTTGCTTTCACTGAGCATGTAATCCAGCGCATCAGCCAGCGTCATATTTCTGTCAATTGCCAGTATATTTTTGCGATGCGTCATAATATCCTGTGCTTCTTTGTCCCCGAATTCAAAGATTTTCGTTATCATCTCCGCTTCTGTGGCAAGCAGCACTCCCTGTTCATGTCCCTCATTTACCATGGAAATGATTTCTTCTTCTGTCACATCCTCTGAATTATTCTTCACAGATATACCGAATACTCTCAAAATCCCCTTCGTCGTCAGAGACACGAGCCCTGTGACGGGACTTAAAATTTTGGTGACATAAAAAATAGGATTAATGCAGGTATATGCCCATCCATACGCATATTTTGCTCCCAACTTCTTGGGGATCAATACTCCGAAGGTCAATAGTATGTATAGGACAATCGCCCCGGCTATCACCCGATACGAAAGCCTTTCAAACCGATCCAGCATAAAGCTGCCCGCTGCCAGATTGATCAGCGTCACAACCAACTGAACAGTATCAATATGCTGCTGTGGATTGATTGCAATTTGATATAAACGCTTTAGCTTCTTATCCCCGCTCTCCTCCATCTGATCGGAAAGCTCCTTGGAATTCAGTTCTTTTACCGCAGCACTAAAGCCATAAAAGAGCACATCTATGAGTAGTAGTACCAAAAATATCATATAACTGGCCGTAGGACCGCCATCATCCATTATTTCATCTCCTTTTTCGCACAAAATATCAAGTTAAACTATAGCATTTCATTCCCATATCGTCAAGTTTTGTCAAATCAAAGCTAAGTACCTGTTATGTGTATGTACCCAGCTCAAGACTGATCATCAGTCCGTGGTTGACCTGCCTCATAATATCTTCATCCAAATGACATACCTTATCCTTAAGCCTCTTTTTGTCTATGGTTCTCAGCTGTTCCAATAATATTACCGAATCCTTGACCATATCATATTTCCCTGCACTGAGTTCAATATGTGTGGGAAGCTTTGCCTTGTTCATTTTAGACGTAATGGCGGCACAGATGATAGTAGGACTGTGTCTGTTCCCAACATCATTCTGTACAACCAGGACAGGTCTGATTCCTCCCTGTTCCGAACCGATTACCGGCCTTAAATCAGCATAATATATATCCCCTCTTCTCAACATAACACACCCTTCATTCCAATAGGAATCATGATTTTCAGATCAGTATGTATTATAACCGTATTGTCAGAAGGTATTCAGATGCGATTAAAAATCCTGATAATAGTCCTTGGTAGACAGGATTTTCCCGCCTTTTGTATAAACTCTCGGTACCCGCTTGCCAATGTTACATGCAAGCTCATAGTTAAATCTGCCGGATAATTCCCCTAATAGTTCCATCGTAATTCTGTGCTGTCCCTCACTACCGATCAGGGTTACCCGGTCCCCCATCGCCGCTTCCGGAATATCAGTTACATCAACCATGAACTGATCCATACAGATTCGTCCAAGGATCGGTGCCTTTTTACCATGTATCAAAATAAACCCCTTACCCGAAAGTCCTCTGGGATATCCATCCCCGTAGCCCACCGGAATGGTAGCCACTCTTCTTACTCCGTCAGCTTTATAGGTTCCTCCGTAGCTGACTTCTGTTCCTTCTTCAATTTCCTTAATATATACAATATGACTATATAAGGAGAGTACCGGGCATAGTCTTACGATATCCTTTCTAACCTGAGAAGAAGGCCACAATCCGTAAAGAGTAATTCCTGCCCGAACCACATCCATGTTAGCATCCGGCATTTCAATAATTCCGGCGCTGTTTGAACAATGTACGACCGGAATCGCGATACCGGTCTGCTCCATAATTTGATTCACAAAGCTCTTGAATAGATCGAGCTGTTTGTTAGCAGCACTCTTGTCACTTTCATCTGCTCTTGCAAAGTGGGTAAAAATTCCTTCTACCTCAATTCCATCTGTACGATAAGCCCTTCTTAAAAAGTCAAGTCCCTCTGCATCCGGTCTTACACCAATCCGGCTCATCCCCGTATCAACCTTAATATGAACCTTTGCCTTCTTAAAGATACCCTTTTTGGCAAGTCTTGCAACAGCCTCAGAGAGTTCCTGCAGAGTATCCTCCCTAAAAACAGCCATTCGTACCTCTTCTTCGATCAGTCTTTCATAGCTGTAAGGGAATGTATAACCCAAAATCAGGATCGGCTTTTCAATTCCTGCATGTCGCAAAATAAAAGCCTCTTCTGCCGTAGCCACCGCAAAGCCAAAAAGATAGTCAAGATTCTCAAGTTCCGTGGCTATCGGTATTGCCCCATGTCCATAACCGTCTGTCTTGATCACAGCGATCATTCTTGTTTCAGGTGCAATATTAGCTTTCATATTGTCCATATTGCTCCTTATCGCATCCAGATTCACCTCTGCATAGACTCTTTGATAATCTTCTCTCATAATCATTCCTCTTTTCTGCGTATTTTTACAGCTGATTCATAATCACAGGAATCTCCTTTACGATATCAGTTGCCATTACACCATATCTGCTATGGGCGCGTGCCGCTGCATCTCCTGCCATTCCATGAAGGAAAACACCTAATGTCGCGGCATCAAAGCTTCCCATTCCCTGCGCAAGCAGCCCTCCGATCATCCCTGCCAGAGCATCACCGCTTCCTGCTGTTGCCATTCCGTCATTTCCTGATGTATTCATATAAAGCTGTCTTCTCTGCGCTCCTGCCACCAGCGTTACCGCATCCTTTGCAACCACTGTACACCCATATTGATCTATCAGCTCGTCAATCAGTTCTTCCCTGCTGTTATAATAATCTTCCATATTTTTTTGTAAGAGACGAACCAGTTCACCCGGATGCGGTGTCAGAATCATTTGATTCTTCCCCCGCTCCCTTATAAGCTCCTGAAGCCCGCTATCCGTGCTTATGAGATTTAAAGCATCTGCATCAAGGACAGTCGGTATTTGACTATTTTCCAGACATAGCCTGAGCATCTGCAAAGCCTCTTTACTCTTTCCGATTCCGGGACCTGCCACCAAAACATCAGCCCATTTTAAAGCATTCAAGATAACATCCTTATTAATTTCGTTATCATAAGATTGCAGCATTGCCTCCGGTAGCGCCTTCTGAATTATTTCCCGATTACATACCGGAGACAGTATTTTCACCATGCCTGCTCCGGTTCTCAAAATGCTTTCTCCGCATACCAGGCAGGCACCGCACATATCATAACTTCCGGCAAATAAAAGCACCTTGCCGAAGGTTCCCTTATTGCCATTTGCCGGTCTCCTTGGTAAAAGCTCCTGAAGTTCCCGGCTTTCATAATAAAATGCTGCCGGTTCATTGTTTAAAACCAGACTTTGGGGAATACCGATGTCGCGAACCTTAAGCATTCCAGTATGACTTTTCCCGGGGTAAAGGAGATGTCCCCTCTTGGCAAATCCGTAACTTACCGTCAAATCTGACTTTACCGCACACCCCAGAACTTTTCCTGTGTCCGCACAGATTCCGGAAGGAATATCTACACTGCAGACATATGCACCTCTTTGCTTCATCTGATTCATCATTTCAATCAGCTCACGATATTTTCCTTCGACCTCCCTGCCAAGTCCAATACCAAACAGCGCATCTATTATAATATCATATTCCTTTTTTTCCGGTTTGCTCTGAATGGAAAACCCTAAATTTCCTATGATTCGGATCTGGGTATCTGTTTCTGCCGTAACCTTGTCCCTATTTCCCACAAGCAAAAATGTAACACTGATTCCCCTAACTGCCAGCATCCGTCCTATGGCAAATCCATCTCCACCGTTGTTGCCGCTTCCCGCCACCACCAGCACATTACCTTTTAATTCATGATACTTTTCAAGTTCTTCCACTGTTGCTAGGGCAGCACGCTCCATCAAAACAAGAGAAGGAATTCCTATTTTTTCTATTGTCTCCCGGTCATAAGCCTTCATTTCACCGGCCTTCAACGCAAATTTCATTTTCTATCCTCTCCCCGTTACCACTTTATTCTATTACCAGAATCTGTACACAAAATGCGCCATATACCACCTTTGGTCATGACGCATCTTTATGTATCTTCCTCATATTTCAAATCAAACAGTTCAATCACTTCTGCTCCAAAAATATCATGCAGATACGAGTAAAGCTCCTGATTCGCCTGTTCCATCTCCTGCTTGCGTACAAGTCGCCTTTTCAGCTCCTCCCTCACTTCCGAAACCCATCTGGCATCCTCCTCGATTCTCTGCTCGTTTTCCTTCAGTCTATCATAGCATATTTCCATAGTAAGAAGCATCAGTTCTTTATTGACCTTGTCAATTTCTCTCGGTAGCTCCAGCAGTTCCTCCTCATATTCCTCCAGTTTCTCATTACATTCATCAATCAGTCTGGTACTCTCCTGCGCCTTTCTGACCGCTTTCTCATCATTTTCTACAGAGGCCTCTGACGCATTTGCCACGATTCCGTCCATCAGTTTTTTCTTGAGCTTTTTGATTTCCTTTACCTCTCCGGTAAGCTTTCCCTGTTTTTTCAGGAGTTCATTCAGCTCATCTTCCAGCCTTTTTAACTTTTTATCCGGCTTCTTCTGCGTAAATATTTTGTGCCATTTGTTATCCAGTGTCAGGATCGGAATTCTCTTACCGGTCAACGCAGATTGAAAAAGGTCATTTCTTTTGGACATATTCAGCACCCCGGACTTTCCTGTTCAAATCTGTTAATATTATATGTAAGTTTCATCAGACTATCTGACAGATGTACATTTTCTACCTGAATTTCTTTTGGTACATTTAAATCCACATGAGCAAAATTCCATATTCCCCTGATTCCGTTCCGAACCAGCTTTTCAGCAACAGCTCTTGCTTCGGTCTTAGGGATGGTTAACACGGCAATATCAATATTATTTTCCTTGACAAATTGCTCCATCTCCTCCATGGGCCTTACCTGCATATCTCTGATTTTCTTACCGTACAGAGCAGGATTATTGTCAAACATCCCTTTAAACAGAAATCCCCTTCGTTCAAAATTCATATAATTGGCCAGCGCCTGTCCTAAATTCCCGGCCCCGATAATGATCAGATTATGAGTTTTGTCAAGTCCCAGGATCTTGCCGATTTCCTCATACAGATATTCTACCTTATATCCGTAGCCCTGCTGTCCAAATCCTCCGAAGTTATTGAAATCCTGGCGAATCTGTGATGCAGTTACCTTCATGATGTCACTCAGTTCCTGAGAGGATATTCTCTCTATCCCTTCATCCTTGAGTTCTCCCAAATATCTGAAATATCGTGGCAGACGGCTGATAACCGCCTGTGAAATTTCTTTGTTTTCCACCTGGATTTCCCCCTGTTAAATATTATACAATTAATATATAACACTGTTAAAATAATGTCAATTCATTGACATTCGCTTTTCTCATCGGTAAACTGAAACAGGAACTATTTTATTTACATAAGGAACAACTATTATGATTTTATCATGTCAGAATATATCAAAAGCATTTAATGAACAGCCAATCCTTCAGAATGTTTCCTTTCATCTTGAGGATTACGACAAAGCTGCTATTGTGGGTATCAACGGTGCAGGCAAGACTACACTTTTGCGTATCATTGTTGGTGAGCAGCCCTCAGATGAAGGAATTGTCACGCTCTCGAAAGGGAAAACGCTTGGTTATCTTGCTCAGAATCAGGATGTAAACAGTGAAAACACCATCTATGATGAGCTTCTATCCGAAAAGGCCGATATCATTGAAATGGAGCAAAACATTCGTAAGATGGAACAATCCATGAAACAGGTAACAGGCGTGGAGCTTGACGCGCTTATGGATACATATACCCGTCTTACTCACTCCTTTGAGCTTGCAAACGGATATGCCTACAAAAGTGAAATCATCGGTGTACTGAAAGGACTGGGCTTTACAGAGGATGAATTCTCCAAAAAGATTTCCACCCTCTCCGGCGGACAGAAAACACGCATTGCATTAGGGCGTCTTTTACTTCTGAAACCGGATCTGATTATCCTTGACGAGCCTACGAACCATCTGGATCTAAATTCCATCCGCTGGCTGGAAACCTATCTTCTCAACTATAAAGGAGCGGTTCTGATCGTATCCCATGACCGCTATTTTCTCGACCGGATTGCCGGTAAAATAATAGAAATTGATCAGACAAAGGCTACTACTTTTATTGGTAACTACTCCGATTACGCTGTCAAAAAGGAACAACTGCGTGCAGCTGCTCTTAATGCTTATCTGAAACAACAGCAGGAAATCAAGCATCAGGAGGAGGTCATTGAAAAGCTCCGTTCCTTCAACCGGGAAAAATCCATTAAGCGTGCGGAAAGCCGTGAAAAGCTACTGAATAAGATGGAGGTCCTTGACAAACCGACACAGGCAAGAACCGATATTCAAATGCACCTCACCCCCCACTGCCAGAGCGGAAAAGACGTGCTCCATATCGAAGGACTTTCCAAAGCCTTTGGGAGACAAACACTATTTTCAGATATCAGTATGGATATCAAACGCGGAGAACATGTTGCCATTATAGGCGATAACGGAACCGGAAAGACAACCATCCTCAAAATAATTAACAATCTTGTGGAAGCTGATAACGGGAAGATTACACTCGGTGCTAATGTGAGCATCGGCTATTACGACCAGGAGCATCATGTCCTTCATATGGACAAGACACTTTTTGAAGAGATCTCCGATGCTTATCCTTACTTAAATAACACAGAAATCCGGAATACACTTGCTGCTTTTCTGTTTACAGGCGAGGATGTATACAAACGCGTTAAGGACTTAAGCGGTGGTGAACGGGGACGACTATCTCTGGCCAAGCTGATGCTTTCCGAATCTAACTTTTTGATTCTGGATGAACCTACTAACCATCTGGATATTATGTCCAAAGAGATTCTGGAAGATGCATTGAATGCTTACGAGGGTACCGTTCTTTATGTATCTCATGATCGTTACTTCATCAACCGTACTGCCTCCAGAATCCTGGATCTTACCGGGCAAAAGCTGATAGAATATCTCGGCAATTATGATTATTACCTTGAAAAGAAGGAAGCACTTGAACAGGTTTATCTTACCACTCCCGCAACTACGATATCGGTAAAAAATGCACCTTCCGAAACCAAGCTTGACTGGCAGACGCAAAAGGAGCTACAGGCAAAGCAACGTAAAAAAGAAAATGATCTGAAGAAATGTGAGGAGGCTATTGCAAAGCTTGAGGCAAAACAGAGTGATATCGAAGCACAGATGTCGCTTCCGGAAATTGCAACAGATGTGGCAAAACTTCAGGAACTATCAAAACTACAGGACGATATCAACGCTCAATTGGCTGCCCTCTATGAACAGTGGGAAACCCTCGCCGAGTAACGGCTGGCTTATTAATAATTTTTTAAAAGCGGATGTGATGATATATTCGTCTGGTGGCAATGACAGCTTTCGGCAGATTTTGTAGAAACGGCTGCCACAATGATACTGCTGTCCGAGCGAGTGTCTGAAAAGCCATTGCATATATCTTCATAGAGATTCGATAAAGCCTTCATGAAAAATCTAAACAGCCCATTTTAGAGATTTTATCAATCCCCCGATTTCAAACTTGCTTCGCTTCGAACAAAGAAATCGGGGGATCTATTTTCTAAAATGGGCTGTTTGATTTTTCTATAAAGCCTTTAAGAACTCTATGAAGATATATTGCAATGTGCTTTGAGTTTTCGCGCAGGACAGCTAATAAGTATTTGTGACAGCCGGGTTCACAAAATCCCGAAAGCTGTTAACTGGTACCAGCTGAATATATCATCACATCCGCCTAAAAACAATTATTGATAAGCCAGTCGTTATTTGGCGAGGGCTTACAGCAGTTCATCAAGGGTTGCACGTATAGCTTTGATAAAGTCAAGGCTATTAAGGATAACCGGGTTTTCACAGGTTGAAATAAGGGACAGGCTCTTCGTCATCTTGCCATCCTCCACGGTCTTAATACAAGCCTTCTCCAGCTTGTCTGCAAATGCGGAAAGCTCCGGAATATTGTCAAGCTCTCCTCTCTTACGCAGGGCTCCGGTCCATGCAAAAATAGTTGCAATTGAGTTGGTGGAGGTCTCCTCACCCTTCAAATGCTTGTAGTAATGGCGCTGAACGGTTCCATGGGCAGCCTCATATTCGTAAACACCGCTTGGGGAAACCAACACGGAAGTCATCATGGAAAGATCGCCATAAGCGGTGGCTACCATATCGGACATCACATCACCGTCATAGTTTTTGCATGCCCAGATAAAACCGCCCTCAGAACGGATCACTCTGGCTACCGCATCGTCAATCAGGGTATAGAAGTATTCTATACCAAGCTCCTCAAATTTGGTCTTATACTCTGCATCATAGATTTCCTGGAAAATATCCTTAAAGGTATGATCGTATTTTTTCGAAATCGTATCCTTAGTGGCAAACCATAAATCCTGTTTGGTGTCAATAGCATAGCCAAAGCATGCCCTTGCAAAGCTGGAAATAGATTTTTCCGTGTTATGAATTCCCTGAATGATTCCGGCACCGTCAAAATTATGTATTAATTCTCTTGTTTCGGTTCCATCCTCCGCTGTAAATACCAGCTCTGCTTTTCCTTTGCCCGGAACCTTGATTTCCGTATTTTTATAGACATCACCGTATGCATGACGGGCAATCGTAATCGGCTTTGACCAGTTCTTGACATAGGGAACAATACCCTTAACCAGAATCGGCGCACGGAACACGGTTCCGTCAAGAATCGCTCTGATGGTTCCGTTAGGGCTCTTCCACATTTCCTTCAGGTTGTATTCCGTCATTCTTGCCGCATTGGGTGTGATGGTTGCGCACTTAACGGCAACTCCGTACTTCTTTGTGGCTTCCGCACTGTCAACCGTTACCTGGTCATTAGTCTCATTACGGTGTTCAAGACCAAGATCATAGTATTCTGTTTTCAGATCAATATAAGGAAGAAGCAGTTCCTCCTTAATCATCTGCCAGAGAATTCTGGTCATCTCATCTCCGTCCATCTCTACCAGTGGTGTCGTCATTTTAATCTTTTCCATTATTAACTTCTCCTCTCATTGCGCCGATAATACGGCCCGGAATATTTTGTTTTACGATTCAAAAATGTCATATAAACCATTTTTAACGATGTTATCGTAGGCATTGATCATATGCTGAGTCGCAAGCTGTTCTGCCTCCTCCGGTTTTCCAGATTTGATCGCTTCCATAATCTGCCTGTGCTCCTCATTAGATGCAATCCCTCTCTCCTTTGTGGAAAGAGTTTTTCTTCTGATCCTGATCACGTATTGGTGAAAATCCTGAAGCAGATTTTCCAGCATCTTGGAATCACAGGCCTCGTACAAAATGTGATGAAATCTGTTATCCAGTTCCGCCATCTGCTCCATATGTCCCTTAGATGCGTGAAAGCTTGCCAGATATACATTTTCTTCCAGTTCCTCAAGCTGCTCCGGCGTAATATGCTCTGTTGCAAGGCGGGCACACATCCCCTCCAGTGAAGACCGTATCATATAGATATCTTTTACATCCTTCGCTGTTATTCCGGTCACATAAGCGCCCTTGTTCGGAACAATCTGTATCAGACCTTCAAGCTCAAGCTGCCGAAAGGCTTCCCGCACCGGTGTTCTGCTGACACCCAGCTCCTCTCCGATAGCGACCTCCTTAAGCTCCTCATTTTCTTTGTATTTTCCGTTCAGGATATCCTCACGAAGCTTATGAAACACTCTGCCCCGCAGGGAATATTTATCCGTAACCTCCTGCTTTACATCATATTTACTCATTTTTGTCTGTTTGCCTTCCTTTCACCGGATCTTAACCAATTGTCGTATCCAGCAGTTTACATGCAATTGCAATCTGTTCGATCAGCTCTTTATCTGTAATAACTGTCACACGTCCTTCTTCGTACTGCTTATCCACCCACTTCTTCACTTCCGCCACAACCGGACTTGCCTTATCGACCTGTTTATCCCCCTGAAGCTTAAAATACGTGTTAATCCAATGAGCAATACCTGCAAGACCCGAAGTATTGGAAACTGCACAAAGTACCGGTCTGTTCAGGAACTTGTCTGTATCAAAAATATTATAAATTTCTTCATTTTTCAGCAATCCATCTGCATGGATACCTGCTCTTGTGACATTAAAGTTCTTACCCACAAAAGGAGTCCTGTCCGGAATCTGATAGCCAATTTCCTTCTCATAGTATTCTGCCAGTTCTGTGATAACGGTGGTATCCATACCGTTGAGATCACCTTTCAGCTGGGCATATTCAAATACCATAGCTTCAAGCGGTGTATTTCCTGTTCTTTCACCAATACCAAACAGCGAAGTGTTGACACCGGCGCAACCATACAGCCATGCTGTCGTTGAATTTACAACCGCCTTATAAAAATCATTATGCCCATGCCACTCGATCAATTCGTGAGGAACGCCTGCATGGGTATGGATTGCGTAAATGATACCCTGTACACTTCTTGGAATAACGGCACCGGGATAATTAACCCCATAGCCCATAGTATCACAGGCACGTACCTTAATCGGAATCTTGTACTCCTCCATCAGCTTCATCAACTCCAGGCAGAAGGGAACTACATACCCATAAATATCCGCTCTCGTTATATCCTCCAGATGGCATCTTACGCTGATGCCCTCCTCCAGACAATCCCTTACCACGCTGAGATAATGATCCATTGCCTGCTTTCTGGTCATTTTCAGTTTCAGGAAAATATGATAATCAGAACAACTAACCAGAATACCGGTTTCCTTCATACCAATTTCCTTCACCAGTTTGAAATCCTCCTTGCTGGCGCGAATCCAGCTGGTGACCTCCGGGAACTGATAGCCTCTTTCCATACATTTATATACCGCGTCCCTATCCTTTTTGCTATATAAAAAGAATTCGCTGGCACGAATCATGCCATTTGGTCCGCCAAGTCTGTGCAGATAATCATAAATCTTAACGATCTGTTCTGTGGTATAGGGTGCTCTGGACTGTTGTCCATCACGAAATGTCGTATCCGTAATCCAGATATCCTTAGGCATATTGTGGGGTACAATTCTGTCGTTAAAAGGTATCTTCGGTACTTCCGAGTAAGGGAACATGTTTCTGAATACATTGGGTTTTTTCACATCATCCAATATGTACATATGTTCCTCTATTTCAAGAAGATTATTTTTCGTGTTCAGTGACACCGGTCTGTCCATAAAAAGGTTATTTTCTTCAGCCATGGTTGTCTCCTCTCTGGGTTTCTTTAAAGTCCATGTATAATTGTATACAATCGAACATCTTCTGTCAATGACTTATTTTATCAGCCTGTCAATCTGAATCATCCCCCAGCCCTGCTTATTCCATGGTTCATTTAAATCCTTTGCTGTATGCAAAAGCTTATGCTTAACCTGTTCATTGCTATAAAAAGGATACTTTTGAAGCAATAATGCCACTCCCCCGGAAATAATAGGAGTCGCCATAGAAGTGCCGCTCTTTGCAACGTAAGCGTTCCTGTAAAATCGTCCCTTTTTTTCAACTCCTGCATTACAGGAAACAATATCCGTTCCGGGTGCAACGATATCTGGCTTCTTTACATCATAAGGGCTCGGACCTCTTCCGGAATAATTTTCACACAGGTTTTCTCTGTTTCCGAAATACCCCCCTTCATGACAGCCAACCGTGATCACGGCTCTTCTTTGTCCGATCGGTGAAATTGTCATCGGTTTTGGTCCTGTATTTCCTGCTGCACAGACCACAACCAAGCCCTGCTTCCATGCACGATCAACCAGCTTAAGCAATCTTTCCATACGTTCTCTGTTCGTATTTTCTCCCATGCCAATGGAAATATTAAGAATACGAATATCATACTCTTTTTGCGTCTTCAGCACCCACTCGATTCCGTCTGCCATATTTTCAATTACACCATCACCTTTATAATCAAGTACCTTTCCAACAATCAATTTACTGTAAGGCGCAATTCCTCTGTATTTCCCGTCTGAAAGAAGCCCGCTTCCGCACATGCAGCCTGCCACATGCGTTCCATGACCGCTGTCATCATATCTCTCCCGTTTTCCGTTTACAAAATCTTTAAACGCAATCACTCTATTACCAAAATCAGGGTGGAAAGCCACCCCTGTATCCAGCATTGCTATAGTTACTCCATTTTTGCCGCAGCCCGCAGTCAGTTCATCACTGCATCCGATTTGTTTTCTCACCCGAAGCATAAAAAAGACTCCCGGCTTTTTCTTTATCTTATGCCGGAAGTCATTAACAGTTCTGCTACTGCTTATTTAAATTGTTTTTAATTTTTTCCCTTTATAGAAGAATAATGCAACGGAACCTGCCAGTAGTCCCAATACCAGAAACCACTTCGGATGAATCAGATCTCCTGTATCCGGTGTATCATCCTTATTCCCGGACAGACTGGTGATAGTCGCTTTACCGTTTGTTACCGTTGCCTGTCCTCCAAAACCGGAATAATTATAAACTCCAAAGGGCGAAAAGTGACTTGTGGAAAACTGCAGGTAATCACCGTCTTCCATCTCAATAATCCTGTTTTCTACTGCCTCTATCTGTCCATCCTGATCCAAAGTGACAACATGCATATCCTCTATAGATGTACCGGACGGAACCGGCACCTGAATCGTAATAGACTGTTTTCCCAATCTGGTAATAGGGATACTTCCTGAAGCATCATAAAGTGAAATCTCATATGCAGACAGATTGGATGGGGTTCTGCCACCGTACAGTTCTCCGTAGGCTGATGAAACTTTCTCTGCAGCCGCTTCTGAATCTGTTATTGTTAAAATATAGCTTTCATCATTACCGGAGATAGATGCCTTCGCATTTTCGCCCTCACGAATCTTCTCACTGTTTACGCGAAGGGTTATGCCACTTTCTTTCATCAACGCCACGCCCTGACTGTTGTCTGCAATCTGATTTCCGATTTCATCGCAAACAATTCCCTTAAATCCATAAGTTCCGCTTTCCAAAATCGTTCCTGCTAAATCCGTCACCCCGGCTGGAACAATCGCTGTACGGATATTGTCTATTGCATAGGTGTGATACTGGCTATTGGCAATTCGCTCCACTCCCTGCCCTGTGATAAGCACCGGAAGCGTTTCTCCTTCAAAAACAGCAGTATCTGTTCCGCCCAAAAGTTTATAGGCACCAAGTCCGATTTCCTGCACGGAGGCAGGAATTCTCACGGTAGATAATGGGCAATCCCAAAAGGCCCGATCCTCCACACGAATGAGCTGATTGCCACCGTTGACTGTCTTAAGATTCTTACAGCCCATAAAGGCTTCTTCACAGATTACCTCTACAGAATCAGGAATATTCACTGCTGTAATTCCCATATGATCTTTAAACACCTGCGGACCGATCTGCTTGACACCGCCCGGAATATTGACAACACTTTCACTTCCATCGTACGCAATCAGGATCCCATCTCCTACGATCAGGAATGGATAAGTTGCTGTCTGTGTATTTTCAACCCAGGGTGTTTTATCAAACGCATAAGGCTCTATTCTGGTCACGCTTGTCGGTATCGTTACATCATTCAGGGAATCACAATGATAAAATGCACCATAGCTTATTGTAGTAACCCCTTCCGGAATCTCAATACTCGTAAGCGCAGACCTTGCAAACGCAAATTCACCAATTTCTTCTATACCATCCTCAATCTGATATTCCGTCAGATTACCGTCCTGATAAAATGCCTGACTTGCAATGATTCTGTTATTTACAACCGTATATTTCGGAAAATCTTTTCCCTTTTGTGCACTGTCTGCAAGAAGATTTTTTATTTGCTCTTTGTCCGTCCCGCCCTGCGCAGTCTGCCCGCCTTGTATGGCGTCTGTTTCCATCTGTCCAAGATCGATGCCACTGCGTACATTGGAACGCCCATTGTCAATAAAGATCATCGCCCTTCCGGCAACGATACTGGACTGTCCGAGAAGCGTCAGGTTATTAATAGTCTGTGTTTCCACACCAATTGTAGGTTCCGGTACCGGACTTTCCTTAGAATCAGAATCTCCCGAAACCTCATCAGCGGCAATTACCTGTGAATCCTGCACATCCTCATATTCAATTTCTTCTACTTCAGATTTTTCAAGTGCTGCTGCAAACTCTGCACTATAGGTACCCGGTGTCGCAATAAACTCTACATTCGGACAGCCGTCAAAAGCCGAATCACTGATTCTTGCCATGGAATCCGGCAAAGTTACCATTTCAAGGTTCACACAATCTTCAAAAGCCTTGGCTCCGATTCCCCTCACAGGCAACGGGATTTCCACCTCTTTCAGATTCATACAATTTGAAAATGCATAAGCAGGTACTTCACTAAGACTGCTGTCCAGTGTTACCTTCTCAAGGTACGGATTGCCCCAGAAGGCATATCCGGCGATTTCCTTTACTGTTCCGGGAACCGTATATGCTCCCTTTTCATAGGCCGGCATCAATGCATAGACAATGGTTTCTTCATC
Organism: Bacillota bacterium; assembly: GCA_030526045.1. Taxonomy (GTDB): domain Bacteria; phylum Bacillota; class Clostridia; order Lachnospirales; family Lachnospiraceae; genus Suilimivivens. Next base: position 54,428 of record JAUNDN010000003.1, read on the forward strand.
GTCATACAAAATACCGTTTGAATAATGCAGATAGGTGTTGTCCTCGGAGAGTGTAAGATCCTTCAGCTGGCTGCAGCCTGCGAACACCCCTGTTCCCAGTTCCTTCACCCCTGCACCAAGAGTAACATTCACCAGTTCTTTGTTATTACTAAAGGCAGCGGTGTCAATCATTTCTACACCGTCCCCCACCTGAATGGTTCTCAGGTTATCACATTCTGCGAACGCACGATATCCGATATATTCCACGTCTCCCTCGATGGTCACTTTGATCAGATTATCATTTCCTGCGAATGCTTCTTCACCGATAGACTTAATATCAACAGGAATAGACACGACTTCTGCCGTGCCTGTGTATTTCAGCAATTTACTTCCTTCCATTTGAAAATCAGATGCAGGCGCTACTGCTTCTACATCTGATACAGGTACCTGAGCTACTGCTATTGCCGTAAGCAACAGCAGTGCACTCAGGATCTTTGCAATTTTTCTGTTCATAGGAGCTCCTATGCCGTCTATGCCGTCTTTGCCTTCACTACCGCCTTGTCCTTCTTAAAGAAGAGGATCATGGAAATACATGCCAGTCCCAGTGCCAGGAACCACTTCGGATGAATGGGATCTCCCGTCTTCGGTGTGGCATCAATCGTTCCTTCTGTTAAGTTTGCAGTATCCACATAAATGACATACGGTGAAAAATGTGTTGCCGTAAAGTTCACGCAGGGCACACCGTCAACCGTGGTAAATCTGGCATTCAAATCCTCAAGCGCTCCGTTTGAAACCGCTGCGACCTTATTATTTCCTGCATACTGAGCCAGATCATCCGGCAAAGGTAACGTCAGATTTACCGTAATTCCTGAAGTATCTGCAATCTTCGTTCTTCCGGTCGAATCATAAAGACTGATGTCCATAGGAAGATACTTGATCCTGCTGATATCACCATATTTCGCCTGAAGTGCGGCAACTACTGCATTGGTGGCAGACTGGTCCTCTGTAACCTTCACAACAAAGTTGTCTGTGGCTCCGCTTACAGTCGCACCGGCCAGATTGGTATTGGAAATACCGGGCTTGGTCACCTCTACGGTTGTGCCAGTGTTATTATTCTGACCGGAACTGCTTCCGCCGGAGCCTCCCGTACCACCGGAGCCAGAACCGCCGGAGCTACTTCCGTTATCCGTTTTGTAGGTTGCCGTGATCGCCACATTTGCCGCCGGCATGGTAAAGGTTGTCGAAACAGCCTCCGCATTCGCAAATCCCACTCCTGCTGTAGAGGTTGTCCATTTATCAAATTTCTGTCCGGTTCCCCTGTCAAATGCATTGATTGCAACAATTGCACCGGCTGCATAGCTTCCGCTGCCGCTTCCGCCGGAAACCGAAACTGTGTATTTCTTCACACTGTCCGCCGAATTTGTAGTAGGTGAAGGTGACGGGCTGGCTTTCGAACTGCTTGAGCTTCCTGAACCGGAGCTGCTTCCACTGCCGCCGGAGCCGCTTCCGCCACTGCCACTGTTGCTGATCTTCTCATAAGTGGCAACACTTGTAATATCTGAAGTAATATTACTAAAATCGCCGGGAACCCATCCTACAAATGTATACCCGCTTCTAGCCGGTCCTGCCGGTGGTGTAACTGAACCACCATCATCCACCTTATAAGAGGCTACTACAGAACCGTCATGTCCATAGAAAGTAACCTTATGTCTATCATCTGCAGTCGCAGATTTGAACACGGCAATAATTGCACCATCATCATAAATGTTTCTGTAATCAGGGGTCCATCCTGTGAAAACATACCCCTCATTATATGGCTCAGTTGCAGGTGGTGTTGCTGATTTTCCGTGTTCTACAAGCTGTTCCTCTGTCAGTTTCACAATCTTCGGATTATCCGGGTCTGTTGTATCTGTATATTGGAACCATACCTTATGCATAGTGTCTGTATAAACAGTAGTCACATCCTGGTCACGAACCACACTGGTATAATTTGGTGTCCAGGCTGTAGCTGTGACACCTGAATGACTCGGAAATTCCGGTGGGATCGCATCTTCTCCATCCGCTACCTGCTGTGTCTCAATCAGATCCGGGTCTGTTGAGCTGAAAAAAGTATCCCAGAAATAAACAGTATGATAAATCGTAGGTCTATAAAACTCAGGATTTATGTAGTAATAATCATCTGCATAGGTATCCATTGCACTGTCTTCAACACAATATGCCGTGATTGTCTTATGTCCTTTAGTTTGATCCTTGTATTCAGGATCTCCATTGCTTTGATACTCAATATACTGATCATTCTGGCAGGGAACCTCTTGATACTCATCCGTTGTCTCCACATTTGCGAAGGCCTCGGGCTGAACAAGAGTTACTGTATGCGGCACTTCAATATAATACATGGAGGTATTCCAGAATGCTCCACGCCCAATACTCTTACAGGTTTCCGGAAGCAATACAGACCCCAACTGGTCAGTCAGTGCAAAGGCACGTTCAGAAATCTTTGACAGTGACGATTCTTTTAAATCCACCTGCCCAATTCCATCACAATCCATAAAAGCTTCTTCTGCCATATCCGTAATTCCTGCAAGCTCACTCGGTCCCACTTTAGCGTTTCCAAAGGACTTGCCACGGCATTCTAAGCATTCCATAATCTTACTCTTATTGCCGCTACCGTCTAATTCAAATATAATCGCTGCATCACTACATGTATAATAGAGGCTGTCATAGAAATTCACATAATTTAAATTATCACATCCCATAAACGGTCTGATACCAAAATCATTTACCGTCGAAGCAATTGAGACATCTGTTAAGGATGTACAATTTCTAAATGCATAATTTCCAATGGAAACACAGCCTGCTGGATTCTGATATACCCCTGTCAGACCGGCACTAAACTTATCTGTAGACAGATTATCATTGATGCAATCTGCAAAAGCGTATGGCTCAATTTCTTCTACCGTGTTCATCGTAATGGTCTGAAGCATCTTATTTGCAGTTTTGGATACATCCACCTTCTTTCCCTCTGTATCCAGGTTGGAAAATAATCCTGTCTGAATTGCCTCCACCCCTGCCGGCAATACCACATTTAAGGCAGAATTAATAATACTATATTCATCCTCTGTCGGCTTATCTACATGTTCAGGATCTCTTTTATAGTCTTGATAATTATTAACCGCTGATCGAGCTGCACTAATATTCTCCGAAGTCAGATATGGAATATAATAATCCTGAGTCGCATTGGTTGCTCTATCTACTACTACTGTAATATGTTTATTCTCTATATTACTCAAATCATCATAGACCGGACAATCAATTAAGGTGTTCTTATCTGTTTCTGGATTGTACTTCACAGTCAGATTGGTTGGCCATCCACTATAAAAATAAATATATGTATCTAATGTCTGCGTTCCAACATTTATATTATTTGAAGGGTTCATCGCATATTGAAACGGTGCCGATGTATCCGAAATCGTTCCCGTGAAAGAAAGAAACGGAGTTATATTCAGCTTTCCATCACAATCAGATGCATGTACTCCGACATTCTGCGTATCGAATGCTCCATCCTCTATGACAAGATCCGGATTTTCAGGCTGCGTGAAAATAACCGCTTCTAATCTATGGCATCCTCTAAATGCCCCTGACTCAATGAGCCCAATTGATTTTGGAATGTAAACTTTTTCAATAAAGCATTTGTCTGTAAAGCTGGTACCACTTAATATACTAATCCCAATTTTACCAATTTTTTCCGGAATCACAATTTCCTTACATTCCGGTTTAATATCCATCGCAACAATTTCTCCGCTTCCATTTACGGTAAACGTATTTTTGTGTTTAGGCGAAATATTCTCTGAGCATTCTACTACTCTCTCGTAAATCTCTTCTCCCAAATGCTTATAGGAAATACAGTGATCTATAGCTGTCTGATAGATTTTCCATCCGGTATTTGCCATTCCTTCAAAATAAAAACTCTCAGGATCATTCAGATTGTTTACAAACAGATCAATATCACACCCGGTACTCTCCCGCAAGGCATGATTCTCATCCTCTGCATTCGAAGGGTCTAATCCATCTGCAATATCAAGTGTATTATTTCTGATTGTTATATGTTCGATATTTGTGCAACCTTTAAAGGTATTAATCGGCACCTTGTTCTTAACATACGCCGGTAACCCGTTAGAATCCTGCAAAAACTTCTCCGAAAACTCAATGCTGGTTAAAGAAGAGCAGTTTTCAAAGGCATGGTACCCAATTGCATTCAGATAATTTGCATTATTTTCGGAAGTCAGATCAAGTACCTGTAAGCCTGTACAATTTTGGAACGCATAATCCCCAATCGCATAAACAGAGGTTGGCAAAGTAAAACTAATCAATGAATAATCATTGAAGAATGCTGCCTTTCCGATAATCTTTACCTGCGAATAGAGTGGAATATAAACTTCGCTCAAGCTGATGCAATTAGCAAAGGCAGAGTTCCCGATAGTGCGAATGTTACCGCTCTCGTCAAAACTAACTTTTTTGATCTGGCTGCCGTAAAAAGCACAGTCACCTACTCCCTGTAATGTACTTGGAAGTTCCAAATTTGTGACATTGGTAAGACCTGCAAACACACCCTTTTCAGGATTCGTTTCCGTAACATCTCCCATTATCTTCCATACACCATCGGTAATCTCTTCTACATACTGTTGTCCGATATACCAAACCTCCACATCATGAATTCTCTGTTTCTGGGAAGTCGATGCACAAGGCGTAAAGTCACTTATCTTTGACAAGTCAGGCTCCGTATTAGAACCAGAATAATAATATAAAGCCGAATCACCTAATGGTTTCCAGGTACTTTCTGTACTGTCAAAGCAAGGCTGAAGTCCATCAATTGTCGATTCTTCGAGCGTGTAGGTTTGGTTGCTCACGTTTTCCTTCCAGCGGTATTTTGTCACCATCGTCGGGACACCGTCAACCATTTCCTCCTCTTCATAGCTCTCTACACTATAAGTTGTAATGATAACATTCAGTACTTTTGAAACAGGATCTGTAGAAGTATCAGTCTTCATTATTTCTTCCAGTTTCCTGTAATTGCATGTATCCGTTTCACCGGCAGGTACGCCGGTTGGAATGATACCGTCAGTCTTTCTGTTCACATATCCCTCTGGAATATCCTTATATTCTGCTGTTGCAGCCTCCGGTTCATACTCATTATTGAATACCTTGTAATAACCAACTGTGCCCTCTTTTCTTTGGAATTTGGATAGATAATATAAGAAACTATCATCCATAGAAACCGCACAGAAATTTGTTACGGAAGTGTTATAACTGTATTTTTTAAACGCATCTACTTTGCTTTCAATCGTAAGGGTATTATTCTTCACATTGGAAGTATTCGCCCCAAGGATTACAGCAACATTGGTTCCGGAACCGTTTTCCGAAGGAACAAATGCGAATCTGTATTGCACCGTATTATTGGCGGTGGAAGTCGTATAAATCGGATATTTATCAATATCATCATCTACCTTTGGAACATAGCTTTTCCATTCTTCTACAGCCTCTGTTCCTTTGGGAGTCGTTTCCCATGCTCCCGTTGTACTAATGTTGCTTGTATAATTTAAGCATCTTACCCAATTCGCCGGATCGGTATTGCTCGCCTTTGATTCCTGCACTGGAATTACGGCAACCACCAGGGCAGATGCCATAAACAGAGCGCCCAACGTTTTGCGAATCTGACGCATCATCTTTCTGTTTTTCTTTTTTGTCTTATTTGCCATTTTGTAACACTCCTTTAGGGTTACTTTATTCTCTTTGCAACTACTACAAATCTTCCGTCATCCTGAGAGTAATCACAGGTTGACAGGGTCAGAATTCGATCCCCGAAGCTTGCCGTTACTTCAGTATCATACAGGCTCACAGCCTCCATTTCCTTCATGTAGGAATTGAATTCCTCTTCCGAATTTGCTTCTATAAATTGATAATACTTAAAAACAATATCATTCTCATTGTACACCTTGGAACGGAACACATACATCACCTGATAGGTTCCCTTCTCATAAATGGTATCAAATTGTATTATTGAATGCTTCTCTGCATAAGATTCCTTCGCATATTTCTGAAGGCCTCCGAACATCTGCCCTGACTTCATATGATGCCCGTATATAATCAAATTTGTGGACTGTGGAAAGGCGTTACAATCACAATCCAGAAACAGACTTCCGTTCTTGTCATATTCCTGATTATAGTTGTGATCCAGATAGTACTCATTGTCACTAGTCTGCATTACAGGGTAATCTATTAATGTATCGTCAATTTTAAGCCATCCGATTAGCTTTTTATTCTTTTGATACAAAGTTTTATACTCGTCCAGCACATCGGGCAGTTTCACAGATTCTTTATGTATGGAAAAGCCGCTTTTCTTCTGTGCATCCGAAAGCACATCGCTCCCCTTCAGCTCTGCCAGCTGGCTGTACTCCGCATTGGTACGGGCACTGTAAAAATAATATACACCAAAATATCCAAAGCTCAATGTCGCAACGATGGATGCCAGGATTACAATGATCCTTCGTTTCTTTTCCTGTCTTTTTAGTTCCCCAAGAATCTGCTCCTGCATATTCCTGTCATAATCTTCCAGTTTCCCATATGTTTTCTTTTTATTAATCTTTTCTTTCTTAACCTTGGCAGGCTTCCGTGCAGTACTTTCCTTAGCTGTTTTGCTCTTGCGATTCTTCTTATCTGCTATATTTCCTGCATTTTCAGCAGTAATTCCCTGTTTCTTTAACTTTTTTATTCTTTCAAAGATTTCATCATCAAAGTCATTTCCGATAACCGTTTCAAAACGATATTTCCCGCTTTGCATTTCCTTGAACAGCTCAAACAATTGCTTGGGGTTATCTAATTCTGTCTCTGACTTAATAAAATCTATCTTTTTCTGATCGCGTAATGCAGCTTCATAGTCTGCCTGAGTGCGGAAGCGCCTCCCGGCAACTGTCAGCTCATTTGCCGTCATGACACACTTCTCCTTTTATCACATATATTTCTATTTTACTATTTCTTGAGATTTATTCAAGCACTTTGTCAAAATATAGGATTATTATAGAATTATTTTCGTCGCTCATAACATTCATAATTTTCATAAAAAAGCAGGGGCTGTATGATACAACCCCCGCTCTTATATAATGCATTTAATTCTCCGATTTATCCTTATGCAGCGCATCATAAATCAAATCACAATCATATTCCGGTGCATATTTCTCCGCTACCCTGCATACATTCTGTACTCTTTCCAAATCCTCTTCCAGTTCCTTAGCAATAGTTTGTGGGTCAGTTGCTTTTTTCAGTTTGCGGCAAATAATATTAATCAACATTTTCTCCTCACCCTCGGCTTTGCCCAACATTTTTCCTTCAATCATTCCTATAGTTTTTCCCTCAGTTATTCCATCCTGTCTTGCATATGCCACTTCTTCCCAGCGCTGCATATATTTCACTCCCATCTTCTCAGACAATCGAATCTTCTTCACATTTTTATGAATAAGTTTAATTCTTTTGCTTTGCGTTTTCTGAGCAATCTCATCTGTAGACTTTGTAATATATTCCATAAAATCTAGAAATTCCTGTGAAAAGTCTTCCTGATTAGTTCCCTTGGTATTGATAAAAATTCGTACCGCTCCATCTCCCAGTTTTAAATCCGGACATTCCCGACATGTTCCCTCAAAGGTATAGCGAAACAATCCCCTACCAAATATATCAAAAGGTGCCACAAGAACAAAACACGTATCATTTAGAAGATTAAAATCCGTACTTCCCGGCTCCAGTAGTGAAACATCCAACTGAGCCTGGTAATAACGGCTTCGCTTTTCCAGATTCATTGTGTTTCTCTTCTGCATCTCTGTATAATAGACTTTCTTTTCCATGTCCAAGCTTACTACATCAAGCCTGACCTGACGTAGTTCAGGAGAAATCCGAAGTTCCTTTTCAGTCTCAGGTCTGCTAAGCAATTCGATTTCTTTCTCTAGCAAAATGCTGACCGCCGCCTGATACGCTTCCGTATTCTCCATTGTCTCATCAAATAAAAAGCGGTCAACCAGATTTAATTCTTCAAGCTTTGCTACTACATTGTTTGTGTTTGCCATATGCGTTCCTCCTTTGTACAGGAAACACAGATATGGCATGTTATTCCGATTTCCTGTTTCCTGCTGTATTCATGTTATTGGGTATCAAAAGCAGGATTTCAAGAATGGAGAACAGATTGTTCTGTCAGATACAGCTATGCTGCCGATCAGGCTCTCGCCTGTAGAAATCTAGTGCTTTGAAATGATTATATCATTACTTTTTTTACAATTCAACGATAATTATACATTTTTAAATAATTTTCAAATAACCTGTAAACACATACAAGCCATACCACATATGATAAAGCATAAACAAAAACCTTTTGGAGGCAATTATGAGTGATTTAACAGCTACAGGATGTGGATGCGGTACCGCTTCTGCTAACAACGGATGCGGATGCAATTCTTTCATCTGGATTATCATTTTACTTTTCTTATGCGGCGGATGTGATAACGGCTGTGGTTTCGGCATGAGAAATTCCGATTGTGGATGCGGATGCGACAGCATTATCATCATCCTGATCCTTCTCTTCTGCTGCAACGGCAACTCCTGCGGATGCGGATGCTAATCTCCGTTCCCTTTTCTTTTCACCATGTCTGAAAAGTAGGCTCTGAAAAGAGCCTATTTTTCTGCATATCGGTCAAAACGCAAACATAAAATATTTAAACCGGTCAAAAGGAGCAGCCATGGGGTCAGATGAACACAATAAGGTAATAGCCTTTGATACTCTTTTCAGCACCAACCACATTCAAATGCTGAAGGTTATGCTTCCTTATCTGGATAATCAAACGCAAAAATTCATGGCTATCTATATTAAATTTCTGGAATTAAATTATACCATTGATTTTTATAGGAGAAATCCCTATCCTGTATGCGGCTGCATGGAAAAAGAACCGAGTTTTGACCTAGCAAAAATGTGTTCGGAGCTTTGTCCCTACTGTACTGCCGAAGAAAAAAAGCAGATTGAACAAATGCGAAACATTTTCCAAGGTATTGAAATGTACAAGGAAATGGCAAAGACCATGGAACAGGTGAAAGACTTCATGCCGGACATGGGTTCCTTCTCCGGTTTCCCGTTCGGCAACACAGCCTCTTCCTCAGAGAGCGATTCTTCTTCCGGTTCCGGTGGCTTTGATATGATGAATCTGCTAATGAATATGCTCTCTCCCGAGCAAAAGCAAATGTTTGATATGTTTGGAGGTAATCAACATGACGAATGATTGGATGAAGGATGAATCCTTAAAGGACATTGAACCCTATAAGCTTGAATTTCTGCAGGCACTTATATTTGAAAGCAGTAACCTCAAAAAAGATCAGCTCATGCCCTTCTTTATGGCTGTGATGAAAAAGGGGCAGGAAAAGAAGGTGAGCTTCTCCGATGAAGAGATCAACGCTATCGTTGCCGTACTTAAGAAACACGCTACACCCGAAGAAATCGGAAAGATTGAGAAAATAATGGCTATGCGCGCAAAGAGATAAAAAAGGAGCATGGAATATTTCCGCAATCGGAATATCCCATGCTCTTTCATATTGTACTTTTACTTCATAACAAGATTCACAATTCTTCCGGGAACGTAGATTTCCTTTACAATGTTTCCGGTCAGCTTATCAGCAATCGTCTCCTTTGCCTTTGCGATTACGGAAGCCTTATCCTCGTCCCTTGCAATATCAAGAGTTGCTTTCGTCTTTCCATTGATCTGTACAGCAATTTCAATTGTGTTTTCAATGGTCTTTGACTCATCGAACTCAGGCCATGTTGTCTGATAAATACGCCCTTCAAATCCCACCGTCTGCCAGATTTCTTCTGTAATGTGAGGAGCTACCGGATTAAGCAGCGTAAGAAGGGTCCTAAATTCTCCTCTGGTAACTGCATTCTTCTTATAGAATTCGTTGATCAATGCCATCATAGCTGCAATAGCCGTATTATACTTCAGGCTTTCAAAGTCATTACTTACTTTCTTAATGGTCTGATGCATCTTGACTTCCAAATCCTTGGAATACTCATCGTCATCAACAAGAATATCCTGCAGTTTCCATACTCTCTCAAGGAATCTACGACATCCCTTAACGCCATCCTCTGACCAGGCCGCACTCAGTTCAAAGGCTCCGATAAACATTTCATAAGTACGCAGTGTATCTGCGCCATAATCTCTTACAATATCATCCGGGTTAACCACATTCCCACGGGATTTACTCATCTTCTCGCCGTTAGAACCGAGAATCATACCATGGGAGGTTCTCTTCAAATAAGGCTCCGGACAAGGTACTACCTTTTCATCATACAGGAATCTGTGCCAGAAACGGGAATACAGAAGGTGAAGTGTTGTGTGTTCCATTCCTCCGTTATACCAGTCAACAGGCATCCAGTAATTGAGTGCTTCCTTACTTGCCAGCTCTTTATCATTATACGGATCCGTATATCTTAAGAAGTACCAGGAAGAACCGGCCCACTGCGGCATCGTATCCGTTTCTCTGAGGGCAGGGCCTCCGCAGTGCGGGCAGGTGGTCTGCACCCACTCTGTCATATGTGCCAGCGGCGATTCTCCGTTATCGGTAGGCATATAGCTCTCCACTTCAGGAAGCTCTAAGGGCAGTTCACTTTCCGGGATTGCCACATAACCACACTTTTCACATTTAACAATGGGAATAGGCTCTCCCCAGTAGCGCTGTCTGGAAAATACCCAGTCGCGAAGCTTAAAGTTTGTCTTCTGATGACCGATTCCCTTTTCCGTTAAGAACTCAATAATCTTTTGCTTTGCGTCCGCAACGGAAAGGCCGTTTAAGAACTCGGAATTTACCAAAGTTCCGGTTGCCACATCGGTAAAGACAGCCTCATTCACATCCACAGGGCTTCCTGCCACCACCTCAATGATGGGCATATGAAACTTCTTTGCAAATTCCCAGTCTCTTTCATCATGAGCAGGTACAGCCATAATAGCACCGGTTCCGTAGGACATCAGTACATAGTCTGAAATCCAGACCGGAATTTCTTTACCGTTAACCGGGTTCACTGCCGTAAGTCCGTCCAGCATGACACCGGTCTTATCCTTAGCCAGCTCCGTACGCTCAAAATCAGACTTTCTTGCAGCCATCTCACGATAGGCAATGACCTCATCCCAGTTTGCAATATCATCTTTGTACTTGTCTATAAAGGGATGTTCAGGACTCATAACCATGTAGGTGACACCAAAGAGCGTGTCAGGTCTGGTTGTATAGACTGTCAGCTTATCTTCTTTTCCCTTCAGGGTAAAATCTACCTCAGCACCGGTAGACTTACCAATCCAGTTCTTCTGGGAAACCTTAACGCGTTCCACATAATCTACCGTATCAAGCCCTTCCAGAAGCTTATCTGCATATTCTGTGATCTTGAGCATCCACTGGCTCTTTACCTTACGTACAACCTCTGAACCGCAGCGCTCACACACACCATTTACCACCTCTTCATTGGCAAGGCCGACCTTACAGGAGGTACACCAGTTGATCGGCATTTCTGCTTTATACGCCAATCCGGCATTAAAGAGCTTCAAAAAGATCCACTGAGTCCAGTGATAATATCCGGGATCTGTGGTATTGATTTCTCTGTCCCAGTCAAAGGAATAGCCAAGTGCATGAAGCTGTCCTTTGAATCTGGCTACATTGTTCTTTGTCACAATCTTAGGATGTATATGATTCTTAATTGCATAATTCTCAGTAGGAAGACCAAAAGCGTCCCATCCCATGGGATAAAGCACGTTGTAGCCCTGCATCCTTCTCTTACGTGCTACAATATCAAGTGCCGTATACGGTCTGGGATGTCCCACATGAAGTCCCTGTCCCGAGGGATAGGGGAATTCAACCAATGCATAATATTTCGGTTTTGAGTAATCGTCAGAGGTCTTAAATGCCTTTTCGTCATCCCAGATTCTCTGCCATTTTGTTTCTACTTCTCTGTGATTATATGGTACTGCCATCTCTTAACTCTCCTCTCATCTGTGGCATAACAAACCAGCCCTAATTTTACCTATATTATGGCAAAATGTCAAGAATAGCCTGAACCTCATTCAGCCCATAGCCTTCCTTATATTCCAGGGTTATGTTGTCACCCTCTTTGTATTTTACAATATCGATCAATGATGTATTTGACAGATCAAAATCATAAATATCATCCTGATTCTCAAGGCAGATATAGTAATGGGTATTACCATCCAGAACGATCGGAGCAATCATCTCAATTTTCCCTGATGCACTCTTCCCCTCTCCGGCATTCTCACTGACGATTCCGTTGGTGCTTAGTAGCTCCATATAATTTTTTTCACATTCCTGAACGGTATCTCCGATTGCAACCCACTGGTATTTCTGCACATTCACCATGGCATATTTTTTCACCAGGCCTGCACCATCCTTCAGCGCCATGAAATAGGTAGGCTCATCCGCAATATTCAGAAGCAGCGGAAAGGTTGCCTGATATCCAAGATTCTGCACCTGACCTTCTGCAGATGACATCGCTGAATCTTCAATTGCTCCCTCAACTTTATAGTAACGCGTCTCCATAGTACGCTGATTCATCAGCACAAACCCTACATTAGACTGATCCCCACTGACACTGGTCACACCGGTATAAACCCATACATCATCCTCAAGTGCAATATAATTGTACCCGTTGGTGGACTGAAGGCAATCCTTCTGCCCCAGCACCGAATTCCAGAATCCATGCTTCAAAAGTCCGGAATAATCATACAATTGAAGCAACAGTTCTGCAGAGTAAACCTTATCGATCCACTGCGGTACATCCTCCACAGCATAATCAACACATTCACCTGTCTGGGCATTACACAAAACCACTCTTCCGATCGTCTGACCGCCAAAAAGTCCGATATTAAACTTCTTAACAGGGCACACCCAATAAGGAGTTCCCTCTTCATCGATTTCAAAGAAAATCTGATCATCAAAGATATAGGTTGGATAATGGAAACGCAGATGTCTGTAAATATTTCTATTGAAATATTCGCCCTTGGAATACTTGATTCCCTTCTCAAGCTTGACGCATTCCGTATCCTGGCTTGTCATATCGATCAAAATATACGCAGGAATTCCGTTTCTCTGGTTTGTCAGCCATTTAATGGTACTCGCATAGGTAAGCGGTGTAACTCTGACCGGCTTTCCCCGATAATTGATCTGAGTATAATCCGCTGTCACTTCAAACTGGGAAACCATGTCCACCATGCTTCCCATTTTTCTGTTTCCAAGTAAAGCGGCAGATGCCTTGTCAAGAAGCGGAATGGTCTTATAATCCACTTCCTTAATATCTTCTGTAAAGGTTCTCTCCTCTATGCTAAGCAGCTTCTGATATTTTGCCGCATTAAAGAAAGGGGAAGAAAGAAGTGAGCCCACGACATAAACCAGGCACAATACCAGTGCCAATATGCCAAGTACTTTGAAGGTCAGACTGCTTTCCTTCAGATTAAAACGAAAATGCTCCACCCCTTCTACTGTAGTCTGTCTGTTTTTCTTAAGCTGTCTTAACAATGACAGTCCCATCAAAATTGCTATCAGTAAAAGAATCGCACCCCATGTTCCGGCGGAATGGATATTAATTGCAGGTATGGTCACATAATAATATATCCCAAGTGCAATCAGGCCAATCCCTGTAAGGATCAATCCTCCCAAAATCTTTTTCTTTCCCATTCGCTTAACTTCTCTCCTTTTTCAAATGTCATAGCATTGATTATACCGTTTCTCTCCCCAAAATTCAACAGGGTGCTGTATACCCCCATATACAGCACCCTGTCTTTCATTCTACCTTCTACTAAAAAGAACTTCTTTCTTTAAACTATTCTTCATTTCCTTCTGCTACCTTAGCGGCTCTTGCGGCAACTTCCTTCTCCTGGACATCACCGGGTGCCTGTTCGTAGCGTGCGAATTCATACTCATAATCGCCTCTGCCGCCCGTCATGGAACGCAAATCCGTACAATATCCGAAGAGCTCCATCATCGGGACGTCAGCTTCAATGATCTGCTTTCCACCCGGCGTCGGATTCATGCCAAGCACACGCCCTCTTCTCTTGTTCAGATCTCCCATAACGTCTCCCGTATAAGAATCAGGAACAGTTACCTTCAGGGAAACAATCGGCTCAAGAAGAACGGGCTTAGCCTCCATAAAGCCCTTCTTAAATGCCTGAATGGTTGCCATCTTAAATGCCATTTCCGAAGAGTCTACCGGATGGTAGGAACCATCATAGAGTGTAGCCTTAACACCAACCACCGGATAGGCTGCCAAAGGTCCCTTCAGCACAGATTCCTGAATTCCCTTTTCTACTGCCGGGAAGTAGTTCTTCGGAACCGCACCGCCTACAACAACCTGCTCAAACTCATAAGCCTCATCCAGATTTCCGGAAGGTTCAAAACGCATCTTAACATGACCGTACTGTCCATGTCCGCCGGACTGTTTCTTATATTTATATTCCACATCAGAATTCTTCTTAATTGTCTCACGGAATGCAACCTTCGGCTTATCCAGTTCAATTTCAACCTTATATTCATTGAGCAGTTTGCTTGCAATGACCTCCAAATGTAGATCGCCCATTCCGTACAGAAGCATCTGTCTGTTCTCAGAATCATTGACATACTTCATCGTAAGGTCTTCATGTGAAATCTTCTGCAATGCCTGAGACAGCTTATCTACGTCCCCCTTATTCTTAGGCCTGTATCTCATGTATGTATATGGAATCGGCATCTCCCATTTACCGTATTTAATCGTGGTTGCTTTCGTAGACAGGCTGTTTCCTGTTCTGGCGGCAGTAAGCTTTGCAAGAGCACCGATGTCTCCCGCATGAAGCTCTTTTACCTCGATCGGCTTATTTCCCTGCAGAACGTAAAGCTTGCCGATCTTTTCCTCAATGTCCTTATCCACATTGTAGATCACATCATCTGTCTTCAGCACACCGGAGTTCACTTTGATCAATGAGTATTTGCCGATAAAAGGATCAACGATCGTCTTCCAGACATAAGCGGATTTCGCCTTGGAGAAATCATAGTCTGCATGATAAATGTCATTGGTCTTCATATTGATACCGGCTACTTCTCTGTTCTCCGGACTCGGGAAATACTTAATAATATCATCAAGCAGTGTATACATTCCCTGACAAAGGACATTGGAACCCATGGTCATCGGAACGATGCTTCCGTCACAGACATTGGTACGAAGTGCAGCTCTTATTTCCGCCTCCGAGAAGGTTTCACCGCTGAAGTAACGCTCCATCATTTCCTCGCTGGTCTCTGCTACTGCTTCCATTAAGGTGTCACGGCAGATCTGCAGATTTGCTTTATTGTATTCGGGCACTTCACACTCTACTACCTCTTTGCCCTGCCATCTGTTACCGGTTTCGGTGATAACATTGACATATCCGACAAATTTTTCATTCTCACGAATCGGCAAATGGAACGGTGCCATCTTCTTACCAAACAGCTCCGTCATATCCTCCACAACCTGCCTGAAAGAAGCATTGTCCACATCCATATTGCTGACATAGATCATTCTGGGAAGCTTATATTTCTCGCACAGTTCCCATGCCTTCTGAGTGCCGACCTCTAAGCCTGCCTTACCGTTTACAACAATAATGGCAGCTCCCGCAGCACTGAGCGCTTCCTCAACTTCACCGGCAAAATCAAAAAAACCGGGGGTATCGATAATGTTTACTTTATATCCTTCCCATTCAATAGGAACAACGGAAGTACTAATGGATATTTTTCTCTTCTGCTCTTCCTTGCCGAAGTCACTGACGGTATTTCCATCTTCTACCTTACCCATTCTTGATGTAATACCTGATAAATATGCCATTGCTTCAACCAGACTGGTCTTCCCGGCACCGCCATGTCCCAGCAAAGCAACATTTCTGATCTTGTCAGTTGTGTAAATATTCATATATGTCCCTCCATATTTATGCATTTTTGGGCGTTGTGCCACCTTTTGTCCAAACATCTTAATGGCTTTTCAAATCCCATGTGTACATTTTACTAAATTTCCAGATAATATACAAGCAAAATCATACATTTTATACACAATTATATTTTCCTCTATTTGTATAAATTTATTTAGTTGACTTTCACGCGTTGAAGTGTTATATTGTTAAAACGAAGGAGGTAATAAACCATGATTATTGTAATGAAACCGCAGGCATCGGAGCAAAGCATCCATGCCGTTGCAAAATATATTGAAGAGAACGGACTGCAGGTACATCTCTCCAAAGGAGAGGAGGTTACCATCATTGGAATGGTAGGTGACAAGTCCCGCATTTCTTCCGAAAATCTTGCGATTTTCAAAGATGTTGACCGCATTCTTCCCGTCACCGAAAGCTATAAGCTGGCTAACAAAAAATTTCACCCCGAGCCTTCTACAGTCAAAGTAGGAAACACCTCTATCGGTCCCGGTAATCTTACCATCATGGCCGGTCCCTGTGCAGTGGAAAACGAAGCGCAGCTGATGACAATTGCAGAAGCTGTCAAAGCTGCCGGTGCCACCATTCTGCGTGGCGGTGCTTACAAGCCACGTACCTCGCCCTACTCTTTTCAGGGGCTTGAAGAAGAAGGACTTCGATATATGCAGGAAGCCAAAGCTGCTACCGGTCTTTCTACTATCTGTGAGGTAGTAAGCCTGGATGCCATTGAAGCAGCTGTCAAATATGTAGATATGATTCAGATCGGTGCCCGCAACATGCAGAACTTTATTTTATTGAAGGAGGCAGGACAGTCCGGTCTACCGGTTCTTCTAAAGCGTGGTTTGTCGGCTACCATCGATGAATGGCTGAATGCAGCCGAATACATCATTGCAGAAGGGAATCCCAATGTAGTACTCTGCGAAAGAGGAATCCGTACCTTTGAGACAGCTACCAGAAATACACTGGATTTAAGTGCCGTACCGGTTCTTCGTACCAAAACTCACCTTCCGGTCATTGTAGATCCTTCCCACTCTACAGGCTCCTACAAATATGTGGCGCCTATGGCTAAAGCTGCTGTAGCTTGTGATGCAGACGGTCTGATGATTGAGGTACATAATGACCCTGCCCATGCACTTTCAGACGGTCCCCAGTCATTGACCTTTGACAAATTCTCAAAGCTCACAAGCGAATTGAAACCATTCTGCCAGTTGATAGGAAGAAGCTTTTAAATAAATCAGGAGATTATTCATGAAAAATGACTTTACCTGCGGTTTTATCGGTCTGGGTCTGATCGGTGGCTCCATCGCACGAGCCCTGCGTAAGTTTTATCCCGAATGCCGCTTGCTCGCATACGACATTAATAATAAGGCACTTGAAGCTGCTGTCAAAGAAGGTATCATCAATACTCCGCTTTCTTCTATCAATGAAAGCTTTCGCAGCTGTGACTATATCTTTTTATGCGCACCTGTAACAGAAAATGACAATTGCCTTATGGAACTAAAAAAATATCTGTCTCCTGACTGTCTTCTTACCGATGTAGGAAGCGTAAAAACAGATATCCATAAAAATATTGAGAAGGCCGGCTTAAGCAGCCAGTTTATCGGCGGCCATCCTATGGCAGGCAGTGAACGGACCGGATATATCAACTCCAGAGCACTCCTCCTGGAAAATGCCTACTATATCCTGACCCCTTGCGAAGGGGTTCCTGAAGAGATCATTTCTGATTTTAAGGAGTTGATTGCCTCTTTGGGTGCCATTCCGCTTATACTTACCTGCTCGCAGCACGATTATGTAACAGCTGCAATCAGCCATCTTCCACATGTAGTTGCAGCCTCTTTGGTTAATCTGATCAAGGCTTCTGATTCCAGTGACGGGATCATGAAGCTGATTGCCGCCGGTGGGTTTAAGGATATCACGCGCATTGCCTCTTCCTCTCCTGTCATGTGGCAGCAGATTTGTCTCACCAACGGAGAAAATATTTCATCCCTGCTTGGCAGTTATATTGATTCCCTTAACAGGATCAAAACAGAAATTGATCATGCAGGCGGTGATTCGCTTTATCATTTTTTTGATGAAGCAAGAAGCTACCGCGATTCCTTTATTGATGCTTCCAGCGGACCAATCAAGAAATCCTATTCTATCAATATTGAAATTGCAGACGAACCCGGTGCTCTTGCTGCCATTGCCACGATCCTGGCCCTGCATCAGATCAGTATCAAAAACATCGGCATTGTTCACAACAGAGAGCAGGAGGATGGAGTTCTTCGAGTGGAATTCTACCATGAGGAAAGTATTGAACAGGCAAGTGAAATTCTCCGTTCCAAGGGCTATACCATTTACTGTAAGAAATAATTGTGATTTTTCTAAATACGAAAAGGTCTAATAGAAAAAGGATTGTAACGAACTGATTACGCTACAATCCTTTCTTATTCGCTTTACAGATTTTTCTGATTTGTGCAAGCCCCAAGAGCAGCACCATCCCGACGATTCCTCCGGACACATCAAGCAGAACATCCCAAAATGAAGCATGTCTGCCCGGCACGAAGTACTGGTGCAGTTCATCCGCTCCCGCAGAAAGGAACAGCTGCACTACAATCATAATGTATCCCTTAAAACGGGATTTCATCCACATGAAGGCAATGCTGTAGGACAGAAAGCCCATACAGAAATACTCCAGAAAGTGTCCCAGTTTTCTTATAAATCCTTCAAGCGGTAATGCCACCGCATTTGCCACAATCTGACTGCCTCCCTCATATCCGGTGACCCCGTAATACAGCTTATAAAGAGCCAATGTCACTCTTGTACTGATCGCCGATGAGCTTTCACCGTCTTCTGCGGAAAAGCAAAATATCACAATATACAGGATCAGAAGCAATGTTCCTGCAATTGCAGTATATATCTTCTTTCTTTTCATTTATTTTCTTGTTCGCGCATGGTCTCTACGGTATTATAGACCTCTATTCTGCCTGCTTCTGCTTCCGGCATCCCAATGAACACAGCACCGTAGGAATAACTGTTTCCCTTCTTCTCAATACGCACGATCTCAAGAAATGCGTGAATGACCTCCTGTGTCCAGATTCTTAAGAAGGATTCATATACAGCCCCTATGTCAAGCAGCTTACTGCATTTAAAGCCAATTCCTGTTTTGGAAACATCCGCTATTTCAATTTCCACCTCTTCCTTCTCAGCACCATCCAGCCTTTTCACAACAAGCTTGGATATCAGTTCTCTTCGATTGCTTCTTCTTCTCTCTTCCACGATAACCTCCATCTGCATTTTGCAGTATTGTCCCAACAATTGTTGCTAACATCATAAACTATATCGATTTTTTTGTAAAGTCATCTGTAAAAAAGCAGGCATCCCCAAAAGAAAAAAAGCGATATTTTTCCCGAACTGCTTCCTCATAGGCGCAAAGCACATGCTCTCTTCCCGCAAGCGCGCTGACCAGCATGACCAGTGTCGACTCCGGCAGATGGAAATTGGTGATCAGGCAGTCAAGAACCTTAAACTGATATCCCGGATAAATAAAAATTTCCGTGTCTCCACAGCATTCTTTGAGCCTGCCGTTTTCATCCGCTGCGCTCTCGATCGTTCTGCAGCTTGTAGTTCCCACGCAAATAATCCTGCCTCCGTTTTCCTTGGTTTCATTAATGGTTCGGGCTGCCTCTGCCGTGATCTGATAATATTCGGAATGCATGTGATGTTCTGAAATATCATCTGCCTTTACCGGCCGGAAGGTTCCAAGCCCCACATGAAGCGTTACATAGGCAAGCTTTACGCCCTTTTTCTCGATTTGATCAAGGAGTTCTGCTGTAAAGTGCAGACCTGCCGTAGGTGCCGCCGCCGAGCCGTCATATTTGGCATAGACAGTCTGATAGCGGTTCTTATCCTGCAGCTTATGCGTAATGTATGGAGGGAGCGGCATTTCTCCAAGGCTGTCCAAAACCTCTTCGAAAATCCCCTCGTAAGCAAAGCGTACCAGTCGGTTCCCTTCCTCCATGACATCTATGACCTCTGCCCGTAGTCTGCCATCACCAAAGACAACCTTTGCACCGGGACGCATTTTCTTTCCGGGCTTCACCAGCGTTTCCCATACGTCCTTATCGCGCCGTTTTAAAAGCAATATTTCTACTGCCGCGCCGGTATCCTCTTTCTGTCCCAGTAAGCGCGCCGGAAGCACCTTGGTGTTATTCAGTACCAGGCAATCCCCCGGATACAGATAATCCACAATATTCCTGAAAATTTCGTGCTTTGTCTCCCCCGTGTTCTTATCCACCATAAGAAGTCTAGAAGAGGCTCTGTCCTCAAGCGGATCCTGTGCGATCAGCTCCTTAGGGAGATCAAAATAAAAATCTGATGTTTTCATTACAGCTTAGCTCCTTTTAGGAAAGCCACATAGCCACGTTTGGTCTCATATACGTCTGCCTTACTGGTGGCTTCCCAAGGCGCGTGCATATTCATCACAGCCACTCCGCTGTCTATCACATTCATGCCATACAGTGCAAGAATGTAGGCAATGGTTCCGCCGCCGCCCAGATCCACCTTTCCAAGCTCTGCCGTCTGGAAATTAATCTTTTCCTCCTCGAATATACTGCGAATGTGAGCCAGATACTCTGCATTTGCATCGTTGGAGCCTGATTTTCCTCTTGATCCGGTAAACTTGTTAAATACCATGCCACCACCCAGATAAGCCACGTTTTTCTTATCAAAGCTTGCTGCAAAGGTGGGGTCAAAGGCACTGCTCACATCGGAGGAAAGCATACAGGAGGCTGCAAGGCATCTTCTCACGTTCAGCTCGGAGTATTCTCCGGTCAGATTCATTACCTCCGCTACCATATTTTCAAAGAATCTGGACTGCATACCGGTAGCTCCCACGCTTCCGATTTCTTCCTTGTCCACCAGCAGACAGCAGGCAGTCCTCTCACTCTCTTCTACCTCAAGCATTGCCTTCAGGGAAGAAAAGGCACAGACTCTGTCATCCTGCCCATAGGCTAAGATCATACTGCGATCAAGTCCTGCTTCTCTTGCCTTCCCGGCAGGAACTACCTCAAGCTCTGCGGAAATAAAATCTTCCTCTTCAACATCATATACTTTCTTTAAAATGTCAAGGATTCCCTGCTTAACCGCTTCCTTTGCTTTCTCCTTCTCCTTGTCCTTCTTTTCCTTATTGATCAGAATCGGCTTATTGCCGATGATGATGTCAAGAGCTTCCCCCTCGATCACCTTAGCCGCCTTTTTCTCCAGCTGCTCCTGGGCTAGATGAATCAGAAGATCGGATACAAAGAATACCGGATCCTCCTCATTCTCACCAATATTGATCTCCACCGTAGTACCATCCTTTTTCACCATCACACCGTGAAGTGCAAGGGGTAACGTTACCCACTGATACTTCTTCACACCTCCGTAATAGTGGGTGTCAAGATAAGCAAAGCCCCCCTCCTCATACAGCGGATTCTGCTTCACATCAAGCCTTGGGGAATCAATATGAGCCCCCAGAATATTCATTCCTTCCGCCATCGGTTTTTCACCGATGCGGAACAGAACTACGGATTTATTCATCCAGACAGCATAGACCTTGTCACCCTTTTTCAGACTGCCGCCCTTCTTCATCACAGTCTGCAGTTCCCGGTAGCCTGCTTTTTCAGCGGCATTGACAATGTAGTCTACACATTCCCTCTCTGTCTTTCCCTCATCCAGGAAATTTCTGTATTCATCAGCAAATGCATCCACTTCCTTCAGTTGTTTACTGCTATAGGTTTCCCATGTATTTTTCTTTTCCATGATTCTGACCTCCATTGTCAGCTTCTTAATTCCACACCATAATTCTTATTCAGCTGCTTTAAGATTTTCTTTACAAAAGCATCCACAGACTCTGCGCCAAATGCTTCTTCCTTCGGTGTAAATACCACGGTGAACGCCATGCTCTTCTTATCGGCTGCGACCTGCTCTCCCTCATAAATATCAAAGAGAGAAATGCTGGTAATATATTTGCAGGCATCCTTCATCACAGCTTCAATTTCACCACAGGTAACATTTCTGGGCACAACAAGTGCTAAATCTCTCTGTTCCTCAGGGAACTTCGGAAGCTGCGTGAATACGGGCTTCTTACCATACCATTTGGAAAGAACCTTCAAATCCATTTCCATAAGATAAACCGGCGTACGAAGGTCACAGTCCTGTGCAATATCATAGGCAAGCTTACCAAAGTAACCGACTTCCACACCCTCACACAGAACACGTGCTGTCTGATAAGGGTGCAGGAAGGTATTCTGCATAGGTTCGTAGGTAAAACTTACATGTAGAGTGTCTGCTATCTTCTGCGCAATTCCCTTCATGGTATAGAAGGATTCCTTTTCACCAAAAATTCCAACACAAAGTCTTGCCTTCTCATCCGGATAGCGCGAAAGCGGAAGCTCATAAGGGATAAACACGTTACCGATCTCAAATATTCTTCCCTCCAGGTTTCCTTTCTTTTGATTCCGGACAATAGCATTCACCATGGATGCTGCCAGCGTTGTTCTCATCAGAGACAATTCTTCACTGATCGGATTCATGATCCGGATAGCCCTGCGCTCCACTGCATCCTCAGGAAATCTCAAAAGATCCAAATCTGTTGGGGAGAAGAAGGAATAATGAACTCCCTCATAGGCACCCACGCTACAAAGTGCATTTTTCAATTTCAGCTCACACTTCTGCTCTAAGCTGAGTCCTCCTAATGTAACCTGTGCAGAAGGCATAAAGGCAGGAACCACATGTTCATAGCCATACATACGGATCACTTCCTCTGCTACATCCTGATAGGATACAATATCCTCACGGTATGCAGGTACTGAGAGTGTCAGCGTGTCCCCGTCAATGATCGGTGCAAAGGACAGATTCTTCATGATCTTGAGAATTGCTTCGTTTGGTACCACGATTCCCAGACAATCATTTACCTTTTTAATGCTGACATTGACTTCTCTGGGCTCCACACTATTTCCGGTATTCACATCCACATGCATACGGGACACCTTGCCACATCCCAATTCCTCGATCAGATGCAGTGCACGCTTAAGTGCCATGACCGTTGCATATTCATCCACACCCTTTTCATAGCGGGCACTGGAATCGGAACGTTTTCCCAGCGATCTTGAGGTTCTTCTGATATTATCACGAGCAAACTTTGCAGATTCAAATAAAACAGCACTCGTCGTCTCACGGATCTCAGAGTTAAGGCCTCCCATAACACCTGCAAGCGCAACTGGTTTTACGCCGTCGCAAATTACCATGTTGGCATCGGTAAGCGTCAGATCCTGACCGTCCAGTGTCGTGATCGGTTCCCCGTTTTTCGCACGTCTTACGTGGATCGCATTACCTTCCAGGGTTGCAAGATCGAAGGCATGCATAGGTTGCCCCAATTCCTTTAAAATATAATTGGTAATATCTACCACGTTGGAAATAGCATCAATTCCGACAAGTGCCAGTCTTCTCTTCATCCACAGCGGAGATTCACCGATCTTTACATCCGTCACATAGTGGGCACTGTATCTGGGACACAGATCAGGACAGTCCACGGTTACTGTAAAACCGGGAAGATCTGCATCTGTCTCAGTGTAGCTTACATCCGGCATCTTCAGTTCTTTTTCAAGAACTGCCGCAACTTCCCTGGCGATTCCGAAAATACTCTGACAATCCGGACGGTTCGCGGTAATGGCAATATCAAAGATCCAATCATCCAAACCGAGCATGGGCTTCACATCAGCGCCAATCTCGGCATCCTCAGGCAAAACCAGAAGTCCGTTATAGTCTGCACCGGGGTACATATTTTCGCTGACACCAAGCTCTACACCGGAGCAAAGCATACCATAGGATTCATAGCCTCTCAGTTTTCCCTTACCGATGGTCATAACGCCTTCTACTGTCTTATGGTCTTTTGCAGTCGCATATACGGTTGCTCCCACCAGTGCCACAGGGAATTTTCCCCCGGCTACCACATTGTCTGCGCCGCAGCAGATCTGGAACTGACCATGAGTGCCGCAATCCACCTGACAGACATGAAGATGAGTATCGGGAATGGGCTCACAGGTCAAAACCTTTCCTACCACAACCTTACTGATATCTTTCCCAACTTCATACAATTCTTCCACCTCAAACCCACAGGAAAATAATTTTTCCTGCAGCTTCTGGGGCGTCACATCTATATCTACATATTCCTTCAACCAGCTAAGCGGTGTTATCATATCTAATTACCTATCCTTTCTTTTCGCAATTTTTGTTAATCATTTATCTGTTTTAACACACGCAGATCGGACTCAAACAAAAGCTTGATATTGTTAATACCGTATTTTAACATCGCTGTACGTTCAATGCCGATACCAAATGCAAATCCACTGTATTCATCCGGATCAATACCGCAGTTTTCAAGCACCTTATTGTTTACGATCCCTGCACCCAGAATCTCGATCCAGCCGGTTCCCTTACAGAGCTTACAGCCCTTTCCGCCACATTCAAAGCAGCTGCAGTCCACCTCCACAGAGGGTTCTGTGAACGGGAAATAGGAGGGACGAAGTCTGGTCTTGGTATCCTCTCCGTAGATCTTCTTAACAAAGACATCCAGCATCCCCTGTAAGTCACATAAGGTAATTCCCTTGTCAACAACGAGCCCTTCCATCTGGGTAAACATCGGTGAGTGGGTTGCATCATCATCCGAGCGGAACACCTTGCCGGGTGAGAGAATCTTGATCGGCGGTTTCTTATTCTCCATGACATGAATCTGACCGGCAGATGTCTGTGTCCGAAGCAGGAACTCCGGTGACAGATAAAAGGTATCCTGCATATCTCTTGCCGGATGATCCTGGGGCGTATTCAGCGCCGTAAAGTTATAATAATCCGTTTCAATCTCTGTTCCCTCATAGATCTCAAAGCCCATTCCTGCAAAGATATCGATCAGCTGATTGCGGATCAGGGTGATCGGATGCAGATTCCCCTGCTGCGTTTCCACAGCCGGAAGGGAAATATCAA
Organism: Bacillota bacterium; assembly: GCA_030526045.1. Lineage (GTDB taxonomy): Bacteria > Bacillota > Clostridia > Lachnospirales > Lachnospiraceae > Suilimivivens. The sequence goes on from JAUNDN010000003.1 coordinate 79,411, forward strand.
TCTTCTCCGCCTCATACCGCTCCTGAAGTTCCTTCGCCTTTATCCTGGTATCAAGTTCAACCAAAAATTCCAGTGCCCACTCCTTCAGCTCATTTACACCTTTTCCGTAATCTGCCCTCTGCTCCGGGGGAATATTCTTCATTTCCCGCATCAAAAGGCCGATCTTACCTGTTTTTCCGTCCAGGAACTTTTTCCTGAACTCGTATGCTTCCTTTGAGGATCTGATCTCCTCTGCGCCGGAAATGATTTCCTGTTTAATTTGTTCCAAACCTGCGTTCATCTTGAAACTCCTTTCTGTTTTCTATTCACTTATGACGCAAAAAATCCCTTGCAAAATTGCAAGGGACGAAATATTCCGCGGTACCACCCAACTTCCTGCCAACCGGCAGACTCTTCATTCACTTAACGCGTGTCACGTTCAGACTTACTTACGGTCTTTGTTACCAAAAAAAATCCTCTGCTTCCGGTTCTGTCTGAAAGCTCCGGTGGGAAATTCGCCAGTCAAACGACCTATTATTTGAACTGAAGGAAGCTTTCAGCCGGTGACTTCCTCTCTCTGCCAGAAAATAATATGCTACTTAACACCTTCACAGCCATATTTATTATGCTTTTATTCATTTTAGACAATCTTTTTCCTCTTGTCAACTGTCTTTTTCTCTGCCTTTTTCCCGATTAGGAACTGAAATGCCGGCATGAAATAACGGTTCACATAGGCTCCCACCAAAATGATATACATCCCCAGATAAAGCCACAGCATCAAAATAATGATCGTCGTCAGGTTGCCATAAGTGTTTAGCCCGTTAAACTCATCCACATAGACCGAAAATCCCCAGGTCATTACACTCCATCCGATTGCTGCCACTGCCGCTCCCGGCAGCTGAGTCTTTACGCTTTGACGTCTCTCCGGAATATAGGCATACATCAGTGCGATCACAATAGTCAGCACCAGCCAGATGGTGGGTGTTCGGAAATGCATCAGCAATGCAAGCAGATATGCCAGTTGCGGAATGGTTCCCTCCACCACACTGATCAGCACGTTACCAAATACCATGGCAAGGAGTGATAACAAAACCGCAAGCAGGATCAGGATCGTATACAGACTAGCCACCAGCCTGAGCAGCAAATAATTCCGATTTTCTTCCACATCATTGATAGCATTCAACCCCCGCATCAGTGCGAGCACTCCCTTCCCTGCTGACCACAGCGTCACGATTGCCGTAACGGAAACAATTCCAATTGATTTATCATACACATCAACGATAATGCTGACCAGCAATGCATCCATCGTGTCCGGTGATATCTCCGTAACCACGCTCATCAGATTTGCTTCGGTTAACGGAGTATAGGGAATACAGGCACATAAAAGCATCAGTGCCGGAATCAGAGACAAAAAAAGGAAAAAGGCTGTGCTTGCAGCAAAAGCACTGATATTCATTTTTTTCATGTGCTTATTAAAATCATAACCGATAAACAATAGTCGTTTAATCATAAGCATTCTCCAAATGACATTCCGCAAAATAAAAGGTCAGGATTTCCTCCCCGGACATTCCCGCCAGGCCCATTGCTCTTGCTCCGTTCTGGGACATTCCCACTCCATGCCCATAACCGCCGCCAATAATAGTATATCCTATCACATTTTTGCTTGATTTAACAGTATCAATTGTGAAGTAAGCACTGGGAAGCAACAGGCTGCTCTCATAGGTCGAACCATCCTGGCGTACCACCGGCCCTCCCTGATTCAGGACATATCTGATATTATATTCGGAGATGATTTTGTAGATTCCCCTGTCTGTATAGAGAAGGAGTTCGTCAATCACACCTCCCTCTTTGCGTTTCAGACAGCTGATCTCATATATTTTTTGCACCTTCTCCTGCTCTCGGGATGAAAAGTTTTCAGGATTTTTTAAATCTGCCTCCTCCGGTTCCTTTTCTTCCCCTGTATAGCACAATATCTTATCCGGCACTGCAAGATATCTTTCCCTGAGCCTTCCGCCGATAACGGTGGCATCCAGATCCTCCACCCGGTATTCCCAGCGAAACCAGGGTTCCTCCCTCTCATAAGCATTTTCATCCTCACCCGAAATATAGGCTTCAAATACCTCTTCGCCGGTTAGCAATTCCGGAGAAAACTCCTCATCCTCTCCCCTTTCGGGCTCTCCCTCTCCGATATATTTTGAAACCAGATAGGGCATTTTCTTCTTTTGATCCTCGTTCCAGACACCGGCATCGGCTCCAAAGCCGCAGGAGGTGGAATAATAGTAGGCATTCACCAGCTCATCCCCATAATAAAGAACCGTTCCCGCTGTCTCTCTCACCGCCTTTGTGGAATTGACATTTTCTGCAATATTGTTGTAGACCTGATATCCCACGCTGTCATCCACATGGGCTCCATAGCTTTGATAACCGGGCTGCTCCAGATATCGATAGCCGTAGGTCCTTGCACAGATCGCCTGTGCCTTCAGTGCTTCAAGCGGATAGGAGGCAGGCATTTCACTTGGCACGACGGAGTACAGATATTCTTCCAGTGGCAGCTCATTGATCAAGACAATTCCCTCCGGTGTATCCAGCAGTTCAAGAGTCCCCCGGTATGCCGGGATCCCCTGCGCTCTCTTTTCGGACTGTACTTCAATTTTTCCGGTGTTGATGCCGGTCTTAATTTCCATTCTTGCATCCTTCAGGTAATCACTCCCGCTTTTAATAGTCATTTTTTCATCCGACGCAAACTCCTCTTCCTGCCGATCCTCATACTTTCCAAAATGAACCGTCATTCCCTCCCCGCAGGATACCACAATTTCATCGTGAAACAAATCCCCTGTTTCGCCGTTTTTGATGGCTACACGAATGTTTTTCATTTCTTCTTTTCTGACAATGAGAAATGCACAGATCCTTCCATCCTCGATCACGAAGTCCGAGAAATCGTATCCGATCGGCAATTCCTCTGCCCCTGCAAGCCGTAACGTATCATATAGCTGATAGCCCCTGCAGTTTTCTGCAAGCACATACTCTCCATATCCTTCTATTTCAAGACAGTTTTCCCGAAAGGAAAGAAGCTTACCGCTGATCTTTTTCTCCTTCACCCGGATTTCCTTTCCCCTTCCTTCCCCAAAGATTACGTCTGCAATCTGCTCCGTGCAGTCCCCGGTCTCATCAGCCGGGAGCGAATCTGCGAGGGGAATCACCATTTCATAATCCTCATAAAAAACTCTTAGCCCGGAGGAATCCCTCTCCATAATAAAGGCATTGGCTATTGTCTGCTCATTCGGTAATCTTCCAACCAGTGTCAGCAGTCGATCACCATGTACATATGCCTCTATCGTCACAAAGCTTTCCTCCTTGAGTTCCTCTGAAACCGGAAAATACACCTGCCCTGTCAGGTCCATGACAGCCCCCTCCTTAAGTCTCTTGTCCCCTGTAAGTCCTTCATTTCCACACAAAAGTGTAAACGTTTCTCTTCTGATTTCGTCCTGAAGTTCCAGCTTTCCAAGAAGCTTTCCATAGGCCTCATACCAATCCTTCGCAAGCACAGTGAATTCCTCTCTGTACTTCCGTTCAAAGGAAAACTCCTCTTTTGCCTGTCCCAGACAGGCCATCAGTTCCTTGTATGTACCATAGTTCAGATATTCTGTGCTACCCTCAGGAAAACGCATCCAGAAAGCCTCCAGCTCTTGCGTGTCAAATCCGTTCCCGCCAGAGCTATTAAGCTCCTTCGTAAGAATCCGCACATCCTCAAGCCTTACCATTCCCCCCTCCGGTTGCTGCAGTTGAAAGAAGGTCTCATCCTGATAGATCAAATAAAGCAGTAAGCCTGTCAGCAATATAATAAGTACGATTTTCCCGCATAATCTGAATTTATTCTTCATAAGCTCCCCTTTTTAGTTACGAAAGAAAAAGCAGCCATAAAGGCTGCTTTTTCTTTCGTAATACCTATACCGATTGGTATATCCCCAAAATGCCGATTCCTGTCTTTTGACTCCTAGCTATGCTAGGTGGGTAACCGCAACCAAAGCTTTTGCCTTCCCCTGCAATCCTCTTACGAGTGGAGGCTTGACAGCCGCTTGGCAATGTAGGAATCCCGTTTAAAGTATCTGTAGGTTCAAAACAACAGGAGTTGCCGCACATTTCAGGTTAATTTCATTATATCCAATGTAAGTGTAAAATACAACTGGTAAGTTTTGAAATTTTAATTTAGTTGCGCTGTATTTCTCATAATTGCTATCAGCAAAAAACAGACATCAGCCTGCCGTCCGGCAAATCTGATGTCTGTTATTTTTACAGGTTTTATTCGTTTATTATTCTATCTAGTTTCCTGTCCTTAGTTCAAAGCGTCAACCAGCTTCTGAACTGCAGCAAGTGCTTCGTCAGGAAGCTTGTCGTATCCTGCCTTCTTCTCAGCAAAGCCCTTAACAGCATCTACACGGGTCTGCATAGCTCCCTTAAGTGCTGCCTTGTACTCAGGATCGTTTAAGTTGGGTGTGAAGTCACCTGTCTTACCGGACCAGTCGTTCATGATCTCGATATCCTCGAAAGGTCCCCACTGCTCAAACTTAGCTTTTCCTTCAACGATTGTCTCAAGGATGCCAAGGGTATCTTCCTTCTGGCACTTGTGTCCCATGAAGTCGCCTGTGTTAACGATGTAGCATGCTACGTTCTTCTCTTCTACCAGCTTCTTGAACTTCTCATAGTCATTAACCAGAGGATAGGTTCTGAACGGGTTAGCATAAGGTACAATACGGATTGCATTCAGGTCAGTACCTGCTGCAACACGCTCTGCTGTAGAAGTCTTGGTAGCAAGGGTAGCACCCATAACTGATGCTAAAGCTGCACCTTTCAACTTTACTACAGGAGGGATGGTAGGGTCTTTCATGATCCAGAAGATTGCATTAACGGGAGCGTCAATCTTGTCTACTCTGTTAGGAGACCATAATTTGGACTTGATCGCACGTCCGTTACCGTTTCTGATATCCTCTGTTACTAACTGAAGCTTTCCGTTCTCATCAAGAGTTGCGGAGCAGTTCTGAGCGGATAACAGATATTCATTATCAGGACATCCTGTAGGATAGTCTGCTGTCTTATCGAAGTATGTAGGCTCAAGTGCGATAGATGCACAGGTATCTGTATTGATGATAAATGCATCATCATGAAGAACCTTGATACCGCCGAATGCGTCATATTTTCCACCATGCTTTGCATGTGTCAGTGTGGACTTACCGGATCCTGACAGACCGTATACGGAAGCAACGAACTTCTTACCGCCTTCCAGTGAATATTCCTTCTGTCCACCGTGGCATGCTGCATAACCGTTTCTGTTAGCAAGTGCCCATGCCATGGTAAGTGTACCCTTCTTATGCTCACCAAAGTACTTCATACCAAGAATTGCTGCGCAGTTCTGGTTGGTATCGAAGTAGCAAAGTGTAAGAGGATCGCTTAAGCAGCTGTAATCAACATCGGGTGCTTCATGAGGTGCCCACTGAGGATCGGAGAAAATGTAGATATCAGGTTCATTTCCGCCTCCAACAGGCTGAGACTTCTTGTACATCTTAACGTACTCATCAGACATATACTGGAAGTTGATCATCCAGTTGTAAAGCAGGTTCTCTTCTCCTTCCGGAATCAGAAGGTGAGCCTTAACCATGAATTCAGGATCAAGACCTACGAAACACTCTGCATGATACATGGTTTTCCAACGTGTCTCATAAATAGCGTCCATAACTACTTTATCAAGCTTAGCCTCGTCAACGCCGGGCTCGCCCTTAATACGGCGTGCTGCTGCATAACGTCCTGTTACTGCACCATCGTTGAACAGAAGAACCTTTGCATCCTTCTCAAGACCAAATGTTTCACCGTCCTTGATCGGCATGTCCGTTACGATCGTTCCGGGTGAATTCTTTGCTAATTCATAAGCTTCCTTCAATGTGTTTACTTTTACTACATTGTTTCCGTAGAAAGCAGCTTCGATGATGGAACGGGTCTTTGAAAAACCAACTTTACCAGCACCAATTTCGGAAATCGGATAATAAGCTTTTGTTGACATATGATGTCCTCCTTAATTTGTTGTATATTTTCCACCCCGGTTCCGGCCCAAAAGCTTCGCCAATACCGTGGTTCTTTACCTCGTATGTACCTTCCCGGCACACCTATTGTATTATCTCAAACATGTTTTTAAAAGTCAATATTAATGAAGTGTAAATTTCTGAATGAATTCTAAAATATTTGTTAACACTTCATTTTTTACTTGTTTGAAATGCGTTTGCATGTTATTATTAATTATCATTTTTTCTGAAATGTTCTGTCATTTCTTAAATATTAACTGACAAAAGCAATGTATTCCCACGTACTAACCATACAAATGTTTTGAAAGGAGTCGTATATGGATCATAATGAATTTTCTGAAATCACACCCGAAATTGTTCGTCTTGCCAAGATGAGTGAACAATCTGACATCATAGATACAGAGCTTTTTACCAAATACGAAGTTAAAAGAGGGCTCCGCGATCTGAATGGCAAAGGAGTTCTTGCAGGCCTTACCAACATTTCCGATGTACGTGCCACGCAGATTGTCGACGGTGTAGAGGTTCCTGCCCACGGTCGTCTGTTTTACCGCGGCTATGATGTAAAAGACCTGGTAGAGGGCTTTACGAAGGATGAACGGTTCGGTTTTGAAGAAATCACTTATCTCCTACTCTTTTCAAAGCTTCCTACAGAAAAAGAGCTCGCTGATTTCAGAGCGCTTCTTTCCAAATACAGGAGTCTGCCCACCAGCTTTGTTAGGGATATTATTATGAAGGCTCCCAGCAGCGATATGATGAACACGCTTGCCAGAAGTGTCCTCACCCTGTACTCCTATGATGACAGGGCAGATGATGTGTCGCTTCCCAATGTATTAAGACAATGCCTGCAGCTGATCAGTCTGTTTCCTCTTTTATCCATCTATGGCTATCAGGCTTACGGGCATTACCATGACGGGAAGAGTCTTTACATCCATCCGTCCGATCCTTCCCTTTCAACTGCTGAAAACATTTTACATATCCTGCGACCGGACAGCTCCTACACTCCGCTTGAGGCCAGACTGCTGGATATTGCACTTGTTCTTCACATGGAACACGGCGGCGGTAACAATTCAACCTTTACCACGCATGTTGTCACTTCATCTTTGACAGATACCTATTCTGTCATTGCCGCAGCCATCGGATCCTTAAAGGGACCAAGGCACGGTGGTGCCAATATTAAAGTGGTTCAGATGTTTGAGGATATGAAGAAGGAAGTCAAGGATTGGGCTGATGAGGAAGAGGTTTCCAATTATCTCAAAAGACTCCTTCACAAGGAGGCCTTCGATCATGCCGGACTTATCTATGGCGTAGGACATGCGATTTACTCAAAGTCCGATCCCCGTGCAGTAATTTTCAAATCCTTCGTTGAAAAGCTGTCTGTAGAAAAAGGACTTGAGAAGGAATTCGGGCTTTATTCTCTTGTTGAAAAGCTGGCACCGCAGATTATTGCTAAAGAGCGCCAGATGTATAAAGGCGTCAGCATTAATGTAGATTTCTACTCCGGTTTTGTTTATCATATGCTTGATCTTCCTCTTGAGCTGTACACACCTATTTTTGCCATGGCGCGAATTTCCGGTTGGAGTGCTCACCGCATGGAGGAGCTTGCAAACAATGGCAAGATCATCCGTCCTGCCTATAAGCCCATCGGGCCTGACCGCACCTATGTCAATATTCTCGACCGAAAATAATAGTAAAAGCCTCCTCGCCACTTTCTGTTGTAAGCGGCAAGGAGGCATTTAAAATTATAACTCTTCTCTTTTCCTCTATTTCTCTGCTTCTTCTTTCTCTTCTTTTCTGCCAACACTGGCCATTTCATACCCAAGCACCAGACTCTCATCCTTGGCAAGTTCATGAAACTTCTTCTGGATTCTCCGCACGACAAGGGTCCCGTTTTCCTTAGATGCATTCATCAGAATTGCAACATATTGAATATTTCCGCATCTTGTAGCCACATCACCTCTTCGAAGAGATTTAGAAATAGCCTCCTCAAGAATGTCAATCGGCATAGGTGATTTTTCATTTTCTATATCAATTCCATCCTGCCCTTGAACCGTAAAGAGTACGAGTTGCACATCCTGACTTTTTCTTTCCATGCATCTGGAAACAAAATGATAAATCCTCTTAAAGCCATCATACTCTACATGATAGGCGCCGCTCTGCGTACTTTTCTCCCGAATCAGACGCTGAAGCTGTAAAAGGTCGATCAGATTGTTTTCCTCTTCAACTTCCTTCTCCTCTTCCGCCTGATAAAAATGGCATCCTCTTTTCCCGTTCTGCTTCACATAATATAGTGCCTTATCTGCAGCTAAATACAGCTCTGAAAAGTTCCTTCCATCCTCCGGTTTTGAAGCAATGCCGATGGATACAGATAATTTAAAATCACAAGCATCCGAAATCAGATCATTTACCTCAAATTCAATTCCGGCTATCATCCTCCTGGCGATGTTCTTAATTTTATTCTTCTCATATTCTCCGGGAATGAAAACTGCAAATTCATCTCCGCCGGCACGACAGATCGAATCCCCTTCTGAAACCTCTTCTGCCATCACTCTTGCAAATTTGATCAGAACCTGATCTCCAATTACATGTCCAAAGGTATCATTGACCTTTTTAAAATTATCAAGATCAAGCAACAGAAAGAATCCCTTGTCATTACCCTCTTCCTGATCCACTATTTTTTCAAAGCTCCTTCTGTTTAGAAGATTGGTAAGACTGTCTCTCTTGGCAATATCCCGAAGTTCTTTCGTCTGCTCAGACATTTTTAAGATTTTATCAATTCTGCTTAGCATGATCTCCGGCTCAAAGGGTTTCTTGATGAAATCCATCGCTCCCTTCTTAAGTCCGGTCACTTCGCTTTCCTTGTCTGTCTCTGCCGTCAAAATAACCGGAATATCTCTTGTGGCGGAATCTTCCTTCAGCTTTTCCATCACCTCAAAGCCGTTCATTTCAGGCATATTAACATCAAGCAGAATCAGATCCGGCTGCATCTGACGCAGCATAAGAAGCGCTGCCCCGCCGGACTTTGCCGTAGTAACCTCATAAGAATCCTTAAGCACTTCAGATGCACACTTCAGATTTGTTGTGACATCATCTACAATTAATATCTGTTTCATACGCTTCAGTTCCCCCTGTTCTGATCAGCGCTGCCACTCGTAAGCTCTTTGCGGCTAAATTCCGAGAAAGTTCATAACCGTCTGCTTCATTTCAGATTTTTCACATACATGATCATGCACAACCGGTGCCGTCCGAATTTCCTCAATTGCTCCGGGAACCTGAACCTTGGAAAGCTCGGAAAGCTTGTCAACTAATTCAAAATCTCCCATTGTGTCATATTTGCTGTCGATTGCATTCATGACACTTCTTGTAAATTTGTACGGACTTGCGGTTGAGGCAATGACAGTCACCTTATCATCCTTTGTCACTTCCTTATATTTCTTATGGACACAGGCTGCAACTGCTGTGTGTGTATCAATGACGTATCCTGTATTCTCATACAGATCATGGATTGTCTGTGCTGTCTCCTGCTCACTTGCATAATTACCGTAGAAGTCCTGAAGCTGTGCCTTCATTTCTTCTGTAATTGTATAGGAGCCGCCCCTCATAAGTGACATCATCAGTTCCCGGTTCTTATCAGGGTCATTTCCTGCAATACGGTAAATCAGTCTCTCCAGATTGCTGGAAATCAGAATATCCATAGAAGGTGACGAGGTAAGCACAAATTCTCTGTTTCTGTCATATGTACCTGATTCAAAGAAATCATAAAGTACTTTATTTTCATTGGAGGCGCAGATCAGCTTATCAATCGGAAGCCCCATCTGTTTTGCATAAAATGCAGCAAGAATATTTCCAAAATTCCCTGTAGGAACCACTACATTAATTTTTTCACCATTTACAATGCGCTCTTCCTTTAAGAGTTTCACATATGCATACACATAATAAACAATCTGAGGAACAAGACGGCCGATGTTAATGGAATTGGCGGATGAGAATTGGAACCCCTTCTCATTCATATATGCTGCAAGCTCCTTATCGCCAAAGATCTGCTTAACGCCGGTCTGCGCATCATCAAAGTTGCCGTGGATTCCCACAACATATGTATTTTCCCCCTTCTGGGTAACCATCTGCTTTTCCTGGATCGGACTGACACCGTTCTTCGGATAAAAAACAACAATACGCGTTCCCTCTACATCTGCAAAACCGGAAAGTGCTGCCTTACCGGTATCACCTGATGTCGCCGTCAAAATAACGATCTCATTCTTCACATGATTCTTTCTGGCAGAGGTGGTTAGCAGATGCGGCAATATCGACAATGCCATATCCTTAAAGGCTATGGTCGCCCCGTGGAACAGCTCCAGGTAATAAGCACCATCCGCTTCCACAAGCGGAGCAATTTCTTCCGTATCAAACTTCTCATCATAGGCACGTCTGATACAATTTTTCAGCTCTTCTTCCGTGAAATCGGTGAGATAAAGCTTCATAACCTCATAAGCAACCTGACCGTAAGTCATGTCTGCCAATTCTTCCAATGATTTATCTAAAGCCGGAATCCTCTCCGGTACAAATAAGCCTCCATCCTCTGAAAGCCCCTTCAGAATTGCTTCCGATGCCTTGACCGGATTCCCTTTGCTCCTCGTACTGCTATATAAAATCTCCATTGTGACACTCCTTTTCTCGGACTCTTAAATAAAGTCTGCTTTATATTTTAGCACAAAAAGAGCGCTTTTACAATAAACACTTATCCGGCTTATCCGTTGGTAAAAAACTCATGTCCTCCATGCTCAAACAACCTGACCAATGCACTGTCAAACCATTTCATCTTTTCCGGATCTGCATATTTTCTTGCAGCAAAATACAATGCTCCACCGGTAATATCCTCCCCGCAAAGCACTCTTTCCACAGCATCTATGGTATCCTGTGTCACCTTTACCTTATTATATGTTCCATTGGCAACCGGTGAAAATTGATACTTTCCTTCCTCCTGCTGCATCACTACCTGTACAACCGTATCCGGAAACTGCTCGCTCTTAACACGATTAAGCACAACTCCGGCAACCAGCATCTTTCCCTCCTCATCCTGATTTCCGGCTTCAGCCTGTACTATTTTCAATAACGCCTCATAATCCTCCTTTGACAGCTCATACCGATAGTCCTTCTCAAGTACCGCATAATCTACAATTCGCTGTCCCGATGCCGCCTTCTTAAGCATACCGAAGAAACGATCTGCTCTTGCTTCGCCTGCACTGCTTTCACTCTCCTTTGCAAGACTCAGTTTAAATGCCGGCATGGAAGCAATCCGGGTAATCTGCGTTCCTTTCACGCAAAACCAGCTTGTGGCCAACAACAGGTTACACAAAAACAACTGTATGATAAACTTTTTATACATGCCAATATTCGCATCCTTTCTATAGTTACAGCTCTAAGCTTCTTTTTGTTTGTCCACTGTCACACTTATGTAACAGTTCCTTAATATTTTATACAGTAACTGCCAAAAATATTTCTAAAATTTTCTTTATTCCCTTTTTTGTGGTAGAATATCTTATATGTTTCTGCAAAAGAAGGGATTTGTATCGATGGAGAAGCGCTTACCCGGAGTGTTTACCGCACAAAAAAAGGACGGCAGTATTTACTACCGTTCCTCTATCACACACAAAAGAAAACACATCAGTCTTGGCAGCTATCCCTCTGCCCATATGGCCTATGCCGCCTATCTGGAAGGCTCCTCTTTACTGAGCGATCTAACCCTTTCTCTTTCAGACTATTCTGAGCACCGCATCCTTCCTTTTCTCAAATGGGTGTGCCTGCTCAACTTCCGGGATAATCAGATTTATTTTTCCACACCAATTTATATGAGAAAAAACTATTTTGAATATCATCTTTCTTCCCGCGAGGTCCTGAAATTTGATTTTGATGATCTGTTCTATTATTCATCTCATAAAATCATGAAACGGGGAAGACACTTTTTTGTGTCAGATTACGGCATGCAGGTCAATATCATGAATCGCTACGGGATAAAGAATTATGCCGTACAGGAAAAGGATTATCGTTTTGTAAACGGTGACAATATGGACTTCCGCTACGAAAACATAGAAATCTTCAATGTTTATCACGGTGTCTCCAGAAAAGAAACCGCAAACGGCATCTGCTACATTTCCCGAATTCACATAAACGGCAACTACACAATCGGAACCTATAAGACAGATATAGAAGCGGCCATTGCCTATAACAAGGCTATCGATATTTTAAAAAAAGCCGGCATAAGCAAGAATTTTTCTCCTAATTACATTGAGAATTTGTCTCCTTCCGCTTACGCCGACATTTATTCAAAATTATCCGTTTCTTCCAAGATCGAGCACTATAAAGTCTGATCTAAAACTATTTACGTGTATAATCTACAAAGCTGATAATGTATGATGCATCATTCTCAACTCCGTCAATTTCCTGATTGACAGCATATTTCCACAGTCGGAACTGATAAGGATAATCCGGAATCGCAGATTGATCCGACAGCATAACATCGTATTCGGGGAGCAGCTCCTCCGGCAAAAGCTCCGTCAGCAGCCAGGATTTGTCTCCATAAAGAAGGGCACGGTAGCCCTCATTTTCTATTGTAGACAAAAATGCCTGTGCAATCTCCGTCTTATCCTCTTCATTAAGAATATCAATCCGGGCATCATCATTTGTGATATGTTCCATTTCGAAAACCACCGGATAATGAATCTGATAGGGAACCAGATTGCTGACAACGAACATTGCCTCATCCACCGCCTCCTGTACTGTTACCGCCTGAGAAAAGAAGGAAACTCCCACCTCAAGTCCGGCATTTAACGCATCTGTAATATTGGCCACGAAGCTTTCATCCAGTGTAACGACTCCGCTCTCATATCCCCGGCTTCCAAGCCGCAGAATAACGAAATCAATTCCGTTCTCTTTCAGGAATTTAAAGTCCACCTTTCCACTGTTTTGGGACAGATCAACACCAAGAAAGGAGCACTTCTCCCCGTCCGCATAATAGGTCATCTTTCCATTGATAATCTTTATGTTGGTAATGTCATAGGTATTCAAAGGGATATCCTTTGAAATCTCGATCCATTCCTCTTTTCCATCCTTATCCGTCACCTTGGTATGCTTTCCGTCCTTTGCTTTTTCCTCATCAGTTGGCTCTGCATCGGGAGTCGGGGATGGACTTGGAGTAGGCTCTGCCTCTATGAAGGTTTCATTATTCTGATACATATTCCAAAAATCAAGGTCTTCTGCGCGCAGCTTATTCTCCCTGTAAAGAGCTTCAATATCTTCCTGCCCTTCTGCAAATTGTACTTCCGCTGTAGGAGTGGGAGACGCGGTGGGCTTTGCTGCCTTATTCTTAGCGTTGCCGGAACCGTTTCTGTTCATGTTGGCGGCAAAAACAACTGCAAGAATGATCAGTACAAAAGCTGACACCGCAACTATCGTATAAATTACCGGCATTCCCATGCCGCTTTCTTCTTCATCACCGGGTAACCGCATATTTCTTCTCCGTTTTTCTTTTCAAATCCGTTTCAAAACTATATAATAACTATACATGAAATGAAATCCTAATACAATTGAAATTCATCCAAAATTGTTTTTCACTTTTGAGGTACTTTTATGCACGTTCACTTATCTCTTTTTCACATAAAATGTAATCGCTTAAGATTTCCGGTTCTATACTTGGTCCCTTTTATTGTACTTTTTCTTACAGGCTGCAGCAAACGCCTTCAACCGGTTTCCGCTACCGGTTTTTATTATGATACAGTAATTACCATTACACTCTATGACCCGGACAGTAAACCGCTTCTTGATGAGTGTATGCAGCTTGCTTCACACTACGAAAACCTCTTTAGCCCTGCCATAGAAGGCAGTGACATTCAAAGGATCAACGCAAATCCCGGAAGCTTTGTGACTGTGGATGATGATACTCTTACCCTAATCAAAACAGCGCTTTCTTATGCAGAACGCTCAGACGGTATCGTAACCCCTTCCATCGGTGCACTTTCTTCTCTTTGGAATTTCGGTTCTGACAATACACAACAAATACCCGTCCAGACGGCAATTGAAAATGCCCTTGCGCACATCGATTATAGATGCATTGAGGTCAAGGGGAACCAGGTCCGGTTGACCGATCCTGATGCAAGTATTGACCTTGGCTTCATTGCCAAGGGCTTTATTGCCGATTGCATGAAGGAATATCTGCTCTCTGAGGGTGTGACCTCCGGTCTCATCAATTTGGGTGGTAACCTTGTAGCGATAGGATCAAAGCCCGATGGAGGACCATTTAAAATCGGCATACAAAAGCCCTTTGAGTCATCGGGAACTGCAGCCCTGACTCTGGATCTTACCGATATCAGTGTGGTTTCCTCCGGCAACTACGAACGATACTTTCTGCAAAATGGTGTACTCTATCACCACATTCTCTCTGTTGAAACAGGATATCCGGTTAAAAGTGGTCTTTCTCAAGTGACCATCCTATGTACAGACTCTACTGCGGCAGATGCACTCTCTACGCTATGCTTTACTCTCGGATACGAAAAAGCCGTCCGGCTGCTTGAAGAGTACCCTGATGTACAGGCAGTCTTCATCACAGAGGACGGTCAGATTCTTTATCACAATTTTTAGCCATTTATTCTGTCACGGAAACCTCTCCTGCCAATACTCTTTTGTAGTCTTCGAGGTTTTTTACAAGAAGAGCAGGTGTATCAAGTCCGTATGGGCACTTGCTCTTACATTGGTTGCAGTGTAGACAGTTCTCAATTTTCTTCATCTTCTCTTGTGCTTCCTGGGTCAACTGCACCTTTGATGGAGATCTGCGAAGGAGCAGAGACATTCTTGCACAGTTATTGATTTCTATCCCTACTGGGCACGGCATACAGTAGCCACAGCCCCGGCAGAAATCACCGGATAATTCTTCCTTATCCTTTTCAATCAGATGCTTTATTTCCTCACTCATTACAGGTGGATTCTGAATATAGGATAAAAATTCATCCAGTTCCTTTTCCCTCTGTACACCCCAGATTGGCAATACATTCTCATACTGTGCCGCATGGGCATAGGCGGCGGCAGAATTGGTAATCAGTCCTCCCGACAAAGCCTTCATGGCAATAAAGCCCATGTCCGCCTTCTTACAGTCCTCTACCAGCTCCTCCTCCTTGTTTGTTGCAAGATAACAGAAGGGAAACTGTAAGGTTTCATACAGTCCACTCGCAATCGCTTCCCTGGCAACGCCCAGTCTGTGATTGGTAATGCCGATATGACGGATCTTCCCTGACTTTTTCGCCTCCATTGCCGCGTCATACAGTCCGCTTTCATCTCCCGGTTTCGGGCAAAACTCCGGATTGTGAAACTGATAAATATCAATATAGTCTGTCTTCAGATTGGCAAGACTCTGCTCCAAATCCTTTTTCATCGCCTCGCCTGTTTTTGCTCCCGACTTTGTTGCTATATAGAGGGATTCCCTGACACCTTCAAAGGCGAGTCCCAGCTTATGCTCACTGTCGCTGTAGGCTCTTGCCGTATCAAAGAAACGGATTCCGCCTTCATAGGCCTTCCTGAGAAGGTGAACTGCTGCTTCATCACTAATTCTCTGGATTGGCAGAGCACCAAAGCCGTTTTTATTCACAACAATTCCCGTGCTTCCCAATCTTACATTTACGCTGTTTTCTCCCATATCGAGCTCTTCTCCTGTATTTTTAGTGCATTACAATCGACTTTCTGGGACATTTCTCCATGCAGACGCCGCAGCCTTCACACTTGTCATAGTCAATGGTCGCATTAAAATCAGTTACCTCTACTGCCTGGACGGGACAGTTTTTCTTACACAGCTGACAACCGATACAGCCTACAGTACAGTCCTTCATCGTAACCGGACCCTTGTCCTTAGAGCTGCATGCTACCGTATATTTGGCATCATAGGGAATCAGTGATATCAGATGTTTCGGACAAACCTCCACACACTTCCCGCAAGCCTTACATTTTTCCTTATCCACCACTGCTACACCGCTCACAACGTGAATTGCGTCAAAGGGGCACACCTGTACGCAGGTTCCGTATCCCAGACAACCGTAATTACAACTCTTTGCGCCTCCATTTGGCACAAAGGAGAGCATACGACAATCTTCAATTCCTGTATACTCATAATCAAGGGTCGTCTTATCACAATCACCCTGACACTGTACATAGGCTGTCATCCTGGTGGTTTCTCCGGCTTCCACACCCATGATTCCGGCAATAACCTTTCCGACCGTTTCTCCGCCAACCGGACAGGCATTTACCGCAGCCTCTCCTTTGGCAATGGCAGCTGCAAGACCGCTACAACCCGGAAAACCGCATCCGCCACAATTATTTCCAGGAAGAGCTGCAAGAACAGCCTCTTCCTTCTCATCAACCTCAACCTTAAATTTAATGGCAGCAATTCCGAGGAACAGACCAATAAACAGTCCGACGCCTCCCACAACGGCAACCGCAAGTAAAACTCCTGTTATATTCATATCTGCTCACCCCCTACAGCAATCCGGAAAATCCGCAGAAGGCAATTGCCATAAGTCCTGCACTCACCAGAACAATCGGCATTCCCTTGAAGGATTCCGGAATATCATTGTATTCCATTTTTTCTCTGATACCTGCCAGGATCACAATAGAAATGGTAAAGCCCACTGCTGTAGCAAATCCGTTCACAATACCGGCAAGAATTCCATAATTTTTCTGTACATTCGTAAGAGCCACGCCAAGCACTGCGCAGTTGGTCGTGATCAGCGGTAAGTAAACACCAAGTGCCTGATACAGTGCTTTCATAAATTTCTTAAGAAACATTTCCACAAACTGTACCAACGCGGCAATTACAAGAATAAATACGATCGTCTGTAAATAAGTCAGGTCAAAGGGAACCAGAATAAACTTGTAAATCAATCCCGCAACCGCAGATGCCAGTGTAATGACAAATATAACCGCTGTTCCCATTCCGGCAGCCGTTTCTGTCTTCTTAGAAACACCAAGGAAGGGACATAATCCCAAAAACTGACTCAGGACAACATTGCTGACCAGAGAGGATGAAATCAATATAATAAGCAATTCCTTAATCATTCTTTTCTTCCTCCTTTTCTATTGCTGTCTCTTCTTTCGGTTCTTCTGCTTTTGTATTTTCATCATAAAAACGTTTACTGCAGCCGGCTTCGGAACAATTCATACAATCTGAACTGCAACCGGAACCAACCTTCGACATATCCCTGCCCTTCCTTTCTCCTGCAAGCTTAACATTATTCTGGATTGCCGTAAGTGCGGCAAGAACAAAGAAAGCACCGGGAGCAAGAACAAAGATACTACAGGGAACATAGCTTTCAGGCATCACGGCATAACCAAAAACTTCACCGGCACCAAGCAGCTCTCTCACTGCACCTATAACGGTAAGTGCCAGCGTGAAACCGAGTCCCATGCCGATTCCGTCAAACAGAGAGGAAATCACACCGTTTTTGGATGCATAGGCTTCCGCTCTTCCAAGGATAATACAGTTTACTACGATCAGCGGAATGTAAAGTCCCAGCGCATCATAAAGAAAAGGAATATATGCCTTCAAAAGCAACTCCACTACAGTCACAAAGGAGGCAATGATCACGATAAATGCAGGAATCCTTACCTTGTCAGGTATAACCTTCCGAAGCAGGGAAATGAACATATTGCTGAGGGCTAGCACAACCATGGTAGTAAGTCCCATCCCCATTCCGTTTATCGCCGATGTGGTAACCGCCAGGGTAGGACACATTCCAAGCATCAATACAAAAGTAGGATTTTCTTTGACAAGTCCGTTTACCAGACGTTCCAATACACTATTTTGCTTCATAACCGCTACCTCCTAACTGCGTCTGGAAATAGTACAGACCGCCGTTGACTGCAGTTGTAACCGCGTTGGTCGTAATTGTCGCACCACTGATTGCATCAATCTGATTGTCTGCAACTGAGCCTGATTTGGTATAGGTAAAGCTGGGAAAATTCTTGTTTGCAAATTGCGGCTTCAGAACCTCCTCTGCCTTCATTCCAAGACCGGCAGTTTCTGAAATACTCAGAATAGAAATACCATTCAATGTTCCGTCTGTACAAATGCCCATAGTAAAGGTGATGTCTCCGCCATATCCCTCATGGCTTGTTACGGTAAGCACATAGCCAAGCAGCGCCCCGTCCTTATCCAGTGCTTCAAGGACATTTTTCACTTCAACCATTTCAAAACCGGCCTCGCTAAAATCATTCTGCCATTCCGTATCCTCCGGCATTGACTCTGTAAGCAGGGAAAAATCAGATGCTGACGGGAACACTTCCGCATAAGCTTCTTTTGCCGCCTTTTCTTCAGCCAACGCAATCGGTTCTTTGGTAACCTGATAAACTACTCCCAGGATCAACCCGGCAAACAATGTAATCACAAAAAGGACGGCCGCATCTTTTATCATATTTTTCATGCTCTTTCCCCTCCTTTTCCAAATGCCTTCGGCATGGTGATTTTCTCAATCAGAGGCACCAGAAGGTTGCCCAGGATAATCGCATACGAAACACCCTCTGCGGAAGGACCGAAGATACGGAAAATACCGGTAAGCAGTCCCAAAATGATTCCATACAAATACTGACCGTTCTTCGTCACCGGTCTTGTCACATAATCCGTTGCCATAAAGAAAGCCCCCAGCATCAGACCGCCACCCGCAAGATGCGCACTGATAAATGCAGGATCAAATCCATGTCCTCCAAACAGAGTAATAAAAATGACAAAGGTCACGATGTAGCTTCCGGGCACCTTTAAATCAATAACTCCAAGCAGAATTAGGAAGCAGGCTCCGATCACAATCGCAATCATGGAGGTTTCACCAATGGTTCCTGCCGTCTTTCCAATTACCATATCCAGAATATTAACGCTCTCTCCTGACTTCAGGCTGGCAAGCGGAGTAGGTCCCGTGTAAGCATCACATTCAAAATTACACATAATGGAGGTATAGGAAATCAGCAGAAAACACCTTGCACCCAGTGCAGGGTTCATGAAATTCTGCCCCAGACCTCCGAACAACATCTTAACAACCAGAATCGCAAACACACCACCCACAACACCAATCCACCAGGGTGCAGATGCAGGAAGGTTAAGTGCCAGTAAAAGTCCCGTAACCACTGCTGAGAAATCGCCGATGGTCACCTTTTTATGCATTAGTTTTTCATAGATCAATTCTGTCAGCACCGTAGTCGCTACAGTCACCAAAATTAATATCAGCGCATCTAATCCGAAGTTATAGATCCCAAAGCCTGCTGCAGGAAGCAATGCAATTACTACGGCAAACATAATACTGCTGGTAGTAACCTTAGACCTGATATGGGGATTAGATGACACTTTCATCAAATCGCTCATGAACTTTTCCTCCTACTTTTTCTTCTTTGCAAGTTGCATCTTACGCATGGATTTAATCACCTGGGTAAGCGGACGCTTTGCCGGACAGACATAACTGCAACAGCCACACTCACAGCATTCCATCCCATTATTCTTAACAAAGGCTTCTTCTTCATAATGTTCTGCATAATCAGCAAGCTTTCTGGGAACGACTCTTCCCGGGCAAACTTCCACGCACTTACCGCAGTTAATGCAGGCACTTGGCTCCATGGCGGACACTTCATCCTTTGTCATGCAAAGTAATGCCGAGGAGGTTTTCGTCGTCGGAACATCCAGATCAAAAATACCAAATCCCATCATAGGACCACCGGAGACTACTTTGACAGGAGGTTCCTTAAAGCCACCGGCTTCTTCAATCAATTCATGATAGTTGGTACCAATTCTCACTTTAAAGTTCTGAGGATTTGCAACAGCGTCACCGGTTACGGTAACGATTCTGTACATCAGTGGTTTCCCCTCTATCACCGCATTATAAATTGCTATTACGGTATCCACATTATTCACCACACAGCCTGCGTCTGCCGGAAGCATGGATGAATTGATTGCACGTCCGGTAGTGGCATAAATCAGCTGTCTTTCTGAGCCCTGCGGATATTTCGTCTTAAGAGCCTTAACTGTAATCTTATTTTCATTTCTGGTCAAATATTTTAATCTTGTAATACAATCCGGCTTATTGTCCTCTACTGCCAGAATTCCTCTGGCATTCTCAAAAAGGCTTAACGAAACCTTAAGTCCTCCGATCAGACGTTCCGGCTCCTCAAGCATCTTTCGATAGTCCGAAGTCAGATACGGTTCACATTCCGCACAGTTTACAATCACATATTCTATCTTTTCAGGCTCCTTCGGAGAAAGCTTTACGGCTGTAGGGAATCCGGCTCCACCCATACCGACAATACCGGCTTCCCTGATCATTTCGATTTTATCTTCTCTGGTAAGCTCTTCAAAGGGTTTCACCGGTGTCCATTCCACTTCCTCATAAAGACCGTCATTCTCAACAACGATACTCATTACATTATCCCCGGTCACCACTCTTCTGGGTTCAATCGCCTTAACGGTCCCGGAAACTGTCGCGTATATCGGCGCTGATACAAAGCCGCCTGCTTCTGCAATCTTCTGCCCGGTTAAGACCTTGTCCCCTTTCTTAACGATTGGCTGCGCGGGCGCACCGATGTGCTGGGACAACGGATATACCAGATCCCCTTTGGGTAAGACCTCCTTAATGGGTTTATCCTTTGATAGGTCTTTTCCGTCATAAGGATGTATTCCTCCCGCAAATGTTAATCTTGCCATTCTCTACCCTTCTTTCCATCACATTATTTTCAATCATATTTCGATCTTTTCATCTACTTAAATATACTATTTTTTTGTCGAAAATACTACAGTATTTTTTAAAAATATGCTACACTTAACATTGGGAAAAGATATTACCCGTGTTAACGGAGGCAATTATGAGAACAGAAGAAGTAATACTTGGAAATTTCAAATTAGAATACCCCTTAGAGCGTCTTGCGCCTCTTGATCAGGTTTTATTTCTGGACATAGAAACTACCGGCTTTTTAGCTTCTAACTCTTCTCTTTATCTGATCGGCTGTGCCTTTTATACAGAAGGGAACTGGGTTATCCGCCAATGGTTTGCCCAGACTCCGGAGGAAGAGCCTGAGCTTCTGCGGGCATTTCTTGCCTTTGCCGAGGGCTTCAGTTACCTGATCCACTACAACGGAAACACCTTTGATCTTCCGTACTTAAAGCACAAGGCAGATAAATACGGAATCACCTGTAATTTTGATAAGCTGGAGGGCCTTGATATCTATCGCAGGGTTGCTCCCTACAAGAATTTCTTAAAGCTACCGAATTGTAAATTGAAAACAGTAGAGGAATTTCTGGGCATCAAGCGGGAGGACGGTTATACCGGTGGTGAATTAATTCAGGTATATCATGACTACACCACTTCCTATGACTACAATCTTTACCGGACGCTGCTTTTGCACAATTCCGATGATATGAAGGGAATGTTGGAAATCCTTCCCATCCTTTCCTACTACGACCTTTTTAATTGCAATCTCAAAGCGCGCAAGGTTCAGTCCAACTATTATAACGACATCCATGGGATTCCGCGCAGGGAATTGATCCTTCAGCTTGTATTCGCTTCTCCGCTCCCCGTTTCGATAAGCTTTATGGGAAGGGGCTGTCACTTTAAAGGGGAAGGCTACGAGGGTACGTTGATTGTTCCGATTTATGAAGAAGAACTAAAATATTTCTACGCAAACTATAAAAACTATTATTATCTTCCTACAGAAGATATGGCTATCCATAAGTCTATTGCCTCCTTCGTTGACAAGGATTATCGTGAGCAGGCAACTGCCGAGAATTGCTATACACGCAAGTTCTCCCTTTATCTTCCTCAGTGGGAGGTGTTGACGGAGCCGTTCTTCAAGCGTGATTACAGAAGCAGGGATTTATTCTTTGAACTCACTGATGATATCAAGAAGGACAGAGATCTTTTTTCAAGGTATGCAAGCCATATATTGAATGCAATGGCATTACAATAAAACTACTCATAAAAAAGAGACATCATTACGATGTCTCTCATTTTTAATTCTTAGGATGTTCGTAATAGAAAGAATTCTTTCTTTCATATCCCATATCTCTATGGTTGATAATCTGCTCCGTGCTGCCAATAAAGAGAATTCCTCCGGGAGTCAGTGCCTTATAGAATTTCCTGAACACCTCATCCTTAGCCTCCTCCGTAAAGTAGATCAATACATTACGACAGACAATCATGTGATAATCCCTGGGATAATTATTCTCCAACAGATTATGCTCTTTAAACTCAACCCTCGACTTTATCTCATCTGATATCTGATAAGAAAGTCCGATTTTCGTAAAGTATTTCTTTTTAAAATCTTCCGGAACAGCTGCTATGCTCTTTTCACTGTAAAGCCCGACTTTCGCTTTCGCAATTACCTGCTTGTCCAAATCAGTTGCTGTAATACGAATCTGATTCAAAGGTATATGTCTGGATAATGCCATAACAAGAGAATAGGGTTCGTCTCCCGTAGAACATGCTGCGCTCCAGATTTTGAGGTTCTTACCAAACTTGCGAATCAGTTCCGGTATAATTTCCTTGTCCATCACCTGCCACTGCTCAGGATTTCTGTAAAACTCAGAGACATTGATCGTAAGGTAATTGACAAACTCTTCAAATTTGGACTTGTCCCTTTTAAGAAGCTGTATATATGCATCATATCCAACGATGCCGTTCTTGGCAATCAGAGCATCTATTCTTCTCTTCATCTGGCGTTCTTTATATGCATTTAAATCTATTCCGGTAAGCTGCAGAACAGCTCCCTTAAAATATTCATAATCGTAGACCATAGCAAACCGCCTGAGATTTATCCTTTATTCTGCTGATTCCTCTGCTGCTTCTGCAGCTACAACAGCATCTATGTCAACAGAAACCACATCCGGATCCTCTTCAGCTTCCTTAACTTCTTCCTGCGCAGTTGCCTCTGCAGGTTCAGGAGCAAGCAAAGCCTTAATGCTGAGGCTGATCTTCTTATCATCACTATTAAAGTCAACAACCTTAGCAGTCACTTCATCTCCAACCTTCAGAACATCTGAGGGCTTCTCAATATGTTCTTTCGAAATCTGTGAAACATGAAGCAGTGCATCTACTCCCGGCTCAAGTTCGACAAAAGCACCAAAATCAGTCATTCTCGCAATCCTACCGGTCACTTCATTTCCAACTGCATACTTAACCGTTGCATCCTTCCAAGGATTTGCATCCTCAAATTTAAGACTGAGTGCAATCTTAGTACCTGTGATCTCCTTAATAAAGGTCTTAACAGTATCTCCTACCTTGAATACCTTCTTGGGATTCTCAACACGTCCCCAGGACATCTCGGAAATATGGAGAAGTCCATCAGCACCGCCAATATCAATAAATGCACCGAAATCCGTCACATTCTTAACTGTGCCCTCTACCACATCGCCGACATGAATGCTCTCAAGCAGTTTCTTCTGCAGTTCTGCCTTTTCTGCAACCAAAAGCTGCTTACGGTCACCAATATATCTTCTTCTCTTAGGATTATACTCGCTGATTACAAACTGAATTTCCTGACCTGCATACTTGGTAAGGTCTTTCTCATATACATCGGATACAAGGCTGGCAGGAATAAAAATTCTCACTTCATCAACAATTACGCTTAAGCCTCCGTCAAGCACCTGCGCAACCTTAGCAGTAAGAACTTCCTTATTGTTGAAGGCTTCTTCAATTCTCTTGTTGCCACGATCAGCAGCCAGTCTCTTGTAGGTCAGGATAACCTGTCCTTCGCCGTCATTTACCTTAAGGACTTTTACTTCCATGGTATCGCCCGGCTTAGCAACAGTCGTCAAATCTACATTGGGCTCATTGGTGTATTCATTTCTGGTAAGAACACCATCGGACTTATAGCCAATGTTAAGGATGATCTCTTCAGGCTTAACATCAATGACTGTACCTTCAACTACCTCTCCTGTATGTATTGTCTTTAATGATTCTTCCAACATCTGTTCAAAAGTTAATTCTGACATAATTTTGAACCTCCTCGATAATATTGTTAGGGGTGGAAGCCCCTGCAGTAATACCCACCAGAGCAGCAGTTTTAGGCAGTTCTAAATGCAAATCATCCAGTGTCTGTATAAAAAATGTGGCTGCACATTTCTCACGACAGATTTCATAAAGCTTCTGTGTATTGGAGCTGTGCCTGCCACCTATTACTATCATCGCATCAACCTTAGCCGCGATCTCACCAGCTTCCTTCTGTCGTTCCTCTGTTGCATTACAGATAGTATTTACAACATTAACATTGTAACCTCTTTTCCGAAAAATTTCAACTAATTCTTGAAATTTGTTGTAGTTAAATGTCGTCTGGGATACGATACACAGCGGAGTCTTAAGGTTCCCGGCAAAGCTTTCCGCCTCTTCCAAGGATTCTATCACAGTCGCGGGAGTAATTGACCACCCCATGATTCCCTCAACTTCAGGATGCCCCGGATTACCGATAATCACGATTTTCTTTCCTTCCCCGCTTTCTCTTTCCACTATGTTGTGTATCCGCTTTACAAACGGGCAAGTAGCATCAATGCATTCCAGGCTGTTGTTTTCAATCAGTTCATAAATGCGTTTCGGCACACCGTGAGAGCGGATTACGACTGCACCTTCCTTCAGTTCCGTAAGGCTCTCCTCTCCTTCAATCACCTGTACGCCATGGCGCTCCAGATCCTTTACGACTTCCTCGTTATGAATGATGGGACCGTAGGTATAGATTTTCTGACCCTTATCAATCTGCTCATATACCCGTTCCACCGCACGCTTTACGCCAAAACAAAACCCCGCACTCTTAGCCAGTATTACTTCCACGCTTTCATTCTCCTTAATCCAATTTTCCAATCTCTGTCACATACGGAACTTAAGCACTGTTATCTGCAAAGATCAAGAATCGCGCTGACTACCTCATCAATTGACATATCGGAGGAATCTACCAGAGTTGCATCCTCCGCCTGACGTAAGGGAGCAATTTCGCGCTTCATATCCTGCTCATCTCTTTTTATGATATCTGCCTCAATCTCCTTCAAATCGCAACGCTCTCCCCGAGCGGAAAGTTCAGCATATCTTCTTTTTGCACGAACAGCAGCACTTGCTGTAAGATAAACCTTTACATCCGCATTCGGAAGTACTACAGTTCCGATGTCCCTGCCATCCATAACTACATCATTGGTTCTTGCAAGCTCCTTTTGCAAAAGAGTCAGCCGCTCCCTTACCTTGGGATGCTTACTGCTGCAGGATGCCATATTTCCTACCTCTTCCGTTCGGATAACGCCATTTACATTTTCTCCATTTAACAGTACCACCTGTTCCCCATTCTCGTAGCGAATCGTAATTTCGGCACCTTCACACTTTTCTCCGATGGCCTTTTCGTCATCTTTACTGATACCACAGGAAATCAAATAATATGCCATAGCACGGTACATTGCTCCCGTGTCCACATATATAAATCCTTTCGTCTTTGCCACTTTCTTTGCAATTGTACTTTTGCCGGCTCCCGCCGGACCGTCTA
>JAUNDN010000075.1 GCA_030526045.1 Bacillota bacterium
TGGAAGTTACAGATGAACAAATAAATACTTGGCACTGATTTGGACTGGTTGAATATATAATGCGTTATCACTTATAGCTGCGAATTTCAGGTTATCGGTATGTTAGTATGGTTGGCATAGTAAAGATAGGAGTAGTAACTTTCATCTTTCTCTATATAAGAGTATATAAGTAAAATAGAGTAAATAATGGTCAAAAAACCATCGACATCCGACCTCATGCACGATATAATATAGGTAATCTAATAAGAAAATAGTGTCATCATTTTGTCAGCGAAAGCCGTTTTACTTGAATGATTTTCTGTTTTCTTATTTTGACACAGAATAACAGGAAAGTTAGAAAAATCAAGACTTTCCTTGACTTAATTTTACAGATAATGATTTGTGTTTTCTGCATGGACTTGAACTCCTAAGACTCTATTGTAGGTTCGATTCCTATAGGGAACGCTCATTTAAGCAGTAATGACGATGAAATCATTGCTGCTTTTTTCATGTAAAAATGGCAGTTTCGGTGACAGATTTGTCAGCGAAATATGGCATGGAGAACTGATTTTGTCAGCGAAAATGATTTCTTGTCACCAATCCATATTTTTCAAAACTGTCAGCCATCTATGACAGTTACGCCATGCGCTCCTTTATGCATATAGATTTCAATGAACAACAGGTACCGGATGCTACTACTCTGCTTAAGTTCAGACATATGCTTGAAGCAAACAAACTTGGCGAGAAGATTTTTGCTGATGTTAACAATCGCCTCGATAAAGCAGGTCTTATGATGCATGGTGGTACTATTGTTGACGCCAGCCTTATAGCAGCACCAAAATCCACTAAAAATCAGGATGGCAAACGTGATCCCGAAATGCATCAGACAAAGAAAGGCAATGAATGGTACTTCGGAATGAAGGTACATGCCGGTGTTGATGCAGGCAGTGGATATGTTCACACAATAACTGGTACATCCGCAAATATGCATGATGTTTCTGAGACTGCAAATCTCATCAGAGAAGATGATGAGTTGGTATATGGAGACTCCGGTTATCTTGGAGCCGTTAACCAACCCGCAATCAAGGACGATGAGAAGAAATCCAGGATAGAGTTTCGAGTAAATAAACGTCCTTCCAGTCATTTCTCATTGTAAAGAAGCAGATGGGATACTCAAAAGTTGTATATCGTGGAATCGCAAAAAACATGCATCGATTCCATATGTTGTTTGCAAGTGCCAATCTATTAATGTGTAGCAGGGCTGGCAGAACAAAAGACTTTGTTGGGTGCACATTATAATTGCGCTCACTTTGAGGAAATGTCCTCAAAAAAGGATAGTAGCAAGAGGATATAACAGGTATATGAGGTTAAACCCCTCTTGGTTTTTATTAAAACTTGACAAACTGGGATAATGCTGAGAATAAAGCTAATTAATCAGCGTTTCCCAAGATATCAGACCTTAATCGAAATCGAACGAGACATTCCTGATGAGTAATGATCGATTTATGAAGACGGCGTGATAAAACTATGGTAGAATAATAAGAATAGCGGAGTGTTATGTTATATGTTGGAAACAGAAGGTGTTGTTATGAGGGAAACAGAAGAAAAACAGACTCTATTCGACAAAAGCATCAAAGGTTTGAAGATATTTTTCAGTATTGCCGCCTATTTGCTTTTGTTCTATGTGGTTGTAACCCAGATTGTAATGCCGGACGAGAGAGATGATAACCCGTCTATGTGCCGGACATTTGAGGCAGAATGGCAGCGTGTTCTGGAAAACGGGGAAAAGATACCGGTGGAGATTCCCGCCAAACTCGATGCCAGATGGGGAGAGGTGGTGACCCTTACTACTACTTTGCCCGAGGACATAGAGAATGGTCAATATATATGTTTTTATGCGATTTGGCAGGATGTCCGTGTTTTTATTGATGGTGAATTGCGATTGGATTACAATACGGATGAAACCAGACCTTTTGGAAGAAACAGTGCAACCCGGTATCTGTTTCTGGAAGTTCGCGAGTCGGATTGCGGAAGAGAAATGTCTTTTGAATTCTCCAGTGAGTCAAAATATGCAGGCGTAGTCAAAGAAATGCTCATTGGCGATTTCACAAGCATCTGGATCCATCTGACAGATATGTCCGGAGTGAAGGCAATCGTAGCGGTTCTGATGATACTGATCAGTACATTTTGTATTGCGGTATGTTTTGTGATGAAACATATTTACAAGAAGGAATTGGAATTGAAATATCTGGCATGGACGTTATTTTTCTGTGCTCTCTGGATGCTCTCGGAGAGTGTATTCCGTCAGATGTTTGTACCGAATATCTCTTCGCTGACAAATATGGCTTATTGGAGTTTAATGATAATTCCTTTGCCGCTTATGCTGTACATTAATGAGATTCAGCAGAATCGCTATTGTAAATGGTATGTGGTGCTTATGACCTATTGTGCCGGGATATTTGTGATATTCTCCGTATTGCAGCTGACGGACCTGGTACAGTTTGTGACATTGGTGAAGTTCATTCATGTTGGTCTTCTCACAGTCATTGCAAGTATCCTTGTAACGATCTTTGTGGATGCGGTGAAAAAGCGGATTGCGGAATACTTTTTCGTCGGAATCGGTATTTGCGGCATGCTTTTCACCACCGTTTTGGAGATGATACTGTACTATCAGGGCGCTAACGCATCCATGGGAGCTATTCTTGGCGTTGGTCTGTTGTTTTTATTGGCTATGGCGGGGATTAAAACGGGCCAGGATATGTTCCGGTCTGAAAAGAAAAAGCAACAGGCTATTGCGGGACGGGAGGCTCAGGCTCAATTTCTTGCCAATATGTCCCATGAGATTCGAACTCCGATTAATGTCATTATTGGTATGAATGAAATGATTCTGCGGGAAAACGAGAATCCGGTCATTCGCAATTATTCCCATAATATTGAAAACGCCAGCAAGATGCTTCTTGGATTAATCAATGATGTGCTCGATTTTTCGAAGATTGAATCGGGACAGATGGAGATTGTGAATGAGGCCTACAGTGTGGCAGGATTGTTACAGGATGCTACATTAGTCCTGAATGCAAGAATCGGAGAAAAACCGATCTCTTCCCGGACAGATATTGACAGAAAATTACCTTCCCAGCTTTGTGGCGATCCCATCCGAATTCGTCAGATTATGACCAATTTGCTGTCGAATGCAGAAAAATATACCAAAAAGGGATGTATTACCCTAAAGGCCTATAGTGAACCGATCGATGAAGAATCCATTCTGTTTTGCTTTTCCGTAACCGATACGGGAGCGGGTATCAAAAAAGAAGATTTAGCGACGATTTTTGATACCTTTAAACGCTTGGAGTTGGAGAAAAACCGGGATATCCAGGGAACCGGTTTGGGTCTCAATATCGTGAAACGATTAGTGCAGCAGATGAACGGCAGTGTTGAGGTAAAGAGCGAGTATGGAGAGGGTTCTGCTTTTACAGTAAAGATACCTCAGAAAGTGATCGACAAAACACCGATCGGAGATTTGGAAACTGCAATTTCGGAGAAACGCGAACCGGTGGAGAAGGAACTCTTTACGGCACCGGAAGCCCATGTACTGGTGGTAGACGACAATCATATGAACCTTGTTGTTCTGCGGGGCTTGTTGAAACGTACCAAGATGCAGGTAGATCTTGCAAAAAGCGGAAAACAGTGTCTGGAGCTCACCAGAGAAAAGAAGTATGATATTATTCTCATGGATCATATGATGCCGGAGATGGATGGCGTGGAAACCTTACACATTATGCGAAATGAGGAAGATAATCCCAATAAAGACGGGATTGTCATTGCACTTACGGCCAATGCTGTTGCAGGTTGCAGGGAAATGTACCTGGGGTATGGCTTTAATGATTACGTCGCAAAACCTGTTCAGCCGGATAAATTGGAAGAGTTATTCTGCATCTATTTGCCGCAGAGATTAATCGTCATGGAAAAGCAAATTGAACAGATGGTGTAGTGTGACTTGTATCAACACATTTTTATGGAAGTACCATCAGACAAGAAAGACGATATTGTGTAGGCTAAAATTATGCAGTATCGTTTTTTATTTATGAGGAGATGATGATATCTATACCATATAAAAATTACGTGATAAAATATTGAAGGATGTACAACTTTGAATTTGTCGGATTGGTAAATTCCGATTTTTAAGGGCAAAGAGGATGAAACGCAAAAGAAAATGGAAAGCAAGAACCGATAATTTCAGCATATATTTTAGCCGGAAACATTTATGTGGGTATTGATTTGAATACTGGATTTTTTCAGGTTGAATGTGAAGATATTGATAAGATGAAAATAATATGGGATGATTTGTTTATTGTTAGAGGGTTAAGTGAAGAAGACATAGAAAATTTGATTAGATTGACTGATTACACTCGTTGTGTATGAAAATGGATTGGTAAGATTTTTGAAATGAGGTAGTTTTTATGAATCCAATAGTAGAAAAATTCAATAAAACGAATCCTAATTATAATCTAGTAGTTTCTGAGTATGAGCCGGAAGGTCATTATAGGCTTCGTAATAAGAAAGGTGAATTATGCATTATACAATGTCTTGATAAATACCCTTGAAGCAAAAATTACCTACTATGGTTCCCGGCTGCTCTTTAAGTTCC
>JAUNDN010000032.1 GCA_030526045.1 Bacillota bacterium
ATGAAGCACTCGGAGTTGAGGCACCAACCTCGTCATGTTAATCCGAGAATCCAGGATTAATATGATTATCAAACTCATGTTGCCTTAATCGTATATTATTAATTAATCCATTAAATGAATCCGCATATACTTTTTGCATCTTCAATTCAGTTTCAGCTTCTTTAGCTTTTATTTTATACACACTTAGACGATTTGCCAAAATGAAAATAAACACTATACTCGCAAACAATAATATCGCTTGATTCAGTTCAATCAACTTGAATTTTTTGTAATTAAAAACACAAAAGGCTATGATTGCAATACAAGTAATTAATGAAAATAAAAATACTTTTTCTTTATCTAAATGAACACTTAATTTCTTATTTTTTATAATTTTTGATGGAAATAATGTAACTAGCAAAAAAGCTAATAGATTAACAATTAGTAGCTTATAATTATCAAAACTTTGTATTTTTAGCAAATAATAAAAAGGAATTGCAACTATTAACTGAATTCCACCAACTATCACAACGCACAATAATAAATTAATAATTAATACTTTTACCTTAAAACCAAATTTTCTTCCACAATATATAAAAATCATTGGATATATAAAAAAAGACCAAGCACTTGACCATCCAAAATAATCAATTGTCTGCATCATTATTATATCAACCGCCAACAGACAAATTGTATCAATATCCAGCCTAAACTTCTCACCATACAGGTGGTGCAAGCAAATAACAATTGACAACGCTTCCAGCAATAAACACACATTCGTAATAATCATAACCCATACTCCGCAAGTACTTTTTTCTTAAATGTAATTCCAATCTCCACCTTCGCCGGAATCTCTTTCATGGTAATATACCGGTTGGCAATGTCGATATTCTCCACATAATCTTTGTTTACAATGGCACTTCTGTTGCATTGCAGCAGGCAGTCAGCGTCTGCTTCATCGATCAACTGTTTACAGCTCCTGTAGGGAACAGTCAGCGTACTGCCGTTTAACAGATGTACCGTAAAGACATGGTTGTAGCTGTCCATATAGACAATGTCCCGAACCTTGATTGGATACAGCACACCGTCCTTCCGAAAACAAAGAACCGCATCCTGCTCCTTGGCAGTAGAGAAATTTAATGCCTTCTTCACCAGCTGTCTGACTCTGTCCGGTAAAAAAGGCTTTTCTACATACCCCAGGCAATTCAGATCCTTGTAGGCATATCCGGTGTTGTCCTCCAGGGAAGTGATAAATAGTACAGGGGTAAACATATATTTAGGAATTTCTCTGATTCTCTTCACTAACCGGATACCGGAAGTATCTCCCGGCACGGATGTGTCCAGAATAATGTCTATCAGAAACACATCAATGGTTTTCTCCATCAAAATTGTATAAGCTGTACTGAGGTCACCGGCTTCATGAACAATGGCTGTGCCATCCACCTCCAAAACCAACTTCTTTAGCATTTCTCTCTGTGCCGGATGATCTTCAATAATAAGTACTGTCTTCTCTACCATTTATCTTATGCTCCAAGAAATTCTTCTGCCTGATCCATGATTTCCAAAATATGCTTTTGCTGTACAGCCGAAAGCAGACTCCACAAATCATCGATGATCATGCTTGTAATGTCGCAGGATGCAAGAAACAGACTCGGCTTACATCCTGTCATAGCAAATATTTCTATCAAAAGCTCTGCATCCGGCTGAGCTTCATCCCGCTCAAGTGCACGATATTTCTTGATATTGACACCCAGCCTTTCTGCCATGACAAGCTGAGGCATTCCGATAATTTTTCGGATTTCATAGAGAATTGAATGACTTATGGGGCTTTCTGCCTTAGATTTCAAAATGTCCATTTCACACTTTACTTCTGTGCTGATTGGGGAACCGTTCTTCTCAAGTCCCGTCTCCAGTGCCCATACGGCAAGCTTCAGAAGCCGCTGCCTGTTCTCAGACTCTGCTTTATTAATTTTTTCAGAAAGAGTCTTGCTTTTTTCGCCGGTCTTTTCGCCCGTAAAAAGGTAATCAACATCCCAGCCCATATTTCTGAATTTAACCAGAACCTTATAGGGAACGATCGTCTTTCCAAGCTCCTGTTTGCTGAGCTGACTCTGGGTAATACCAAGTTTTTGACTGGCTCTTTCCTGTGTCAGATTAAGCTGTATTCTATATTGAATTAGTCTCTGCAAAAAAGCTTCATAATTACTGTCCATACAGCGGTGCCCCTTAAAAATTCATTCGTATCAGTTATGAATAAATTCTACGGGATTCCGTATTTCCTACAGGATACCCAAATTTGACTATTCCTGTATTATCTGCAAAAAGCCGATTCCTATGCAGACACCAAAAAAGCCGCGTACGGCTTTTCCATACGCAGCTTATGCTTATTTTGCTTATACAGTTTTCATTATCAACTGTGCTATCCCAGCAATTCCTTATAGAGCTTCAATCGCACGAATCTGTCCCTAACTTCAATCTCCGCCCGGTCAATCATCATTCCTACCAACAGCAGCTGGCTTGTCTCTCCCGGATCTCCGCTTCCTGCAAGCTCCCAATAGATATCCTCCATGCCGTCATTCTTCTGACCGTTCAGATACTGATCAAGCTTTTCCACCTTATCGGCATACATAGGATGATAATCCGCCTCAAAGGTAATCACCGCATTCGTGTCGGTTCTATGAATATCGGAACTGATATGCTCTGCACCCAGGGCAAAGAAAAAGATGGTCAATTCCTCCACAATTTTGGCTGTCTTCTTTTCTTCGTGCGTCATTCCTCTACCTCCCTTTTCTTATGTCTCAATTTGAATCCCTTGATGAAGCTCTCCAGCATCGGCACAATGACGATTGCGACAATACCGGTACTGAAGCCGTTGTTATAAAGGTTCAGTCCCTCATAGAAGGAAGAGGTGCACACCACAACAACTGCATGGAGCATTCCGGCAAGAATACCTGCCGGGATACCGAACTGACCTGCTACGGGTGCAAGCCCCACTGCAAAAATTGCGCCGATCTGAATCCCCGGTGTGGTAGGCGCCATATGATTGAAGAAGGTAGACAGGAACACGCCGACAAGCACCGGCAAATAATTTTTGGCGTGTACACCAAAGCTTGCAAATCCAAACGCAGTCAGAATCGCTCCCACTACCGGTCCTGACAGATCACCACCAATCAGCAGAATATAGGTAAGGCAGATACCTCCCACAATCCCCATATTCATCAGGGTAGTTCCGATACCATCCATAAGCACAAAATCCGCAACTGCACGTCCCGGATGACGCGTCAGCTTAAGAAGCGGCTTAACGTCTCCCCGGTTTAAAAGTAATCCCAAAAGAAAGGTCAGCAGAAAATAAAGATACATACTTACTGCCATCCACACTTCTCTCCCCGATTTCCAAATAAATACGCTATCGCTCTCAAGCCCGAAGGACTGCAGAATACACACCATTACAAAAGCGAGCAGTCCGGCTGCAAAGCCCACATTGAACAGATTATAGCCCATGTGCATGGAAGCGGTATGCATGGATAGCGGAGGCAGCACAAATCCGATCAGGATGCCAACTGCCACGGCAAAAAGGAAATTGATCCAAAGAGAAAATGGAAGCAGGTAAATCATTTCCGTCACCATCGGAGCCAGACAGGAGCCAAACAATGCCGTATACACATATCTGCTCATCTTCGTGCGATGCAGTTTTGCATAGAGCCAAGTACCGAATATGATCGGCAGCACATTAACCGGATTCTTCCCGAAAAGGGCAAACCCTGCATTGATAAACAGAACCGCTATGGTAAGTCCGGTAAACGGAATTCTTTGCCGCCAGATGAGCAGAATCCCCATTCCCAGAACAAATGCGGCATTTAAAAATGCGGCTCCCACTCCTGCAAGCTCAAAATAATCTGTAATCAATGCATCCCTGGAAAGAATGATCGTCCGCATTCCCTCAAGCAATTCCTTGGGAGATGCCATCGCAAAAGCCCCTGCTAGCAAAAGAAGCATTGTTCCCATACTGAAAAAGAGCAGTTCCTTTCCCTCTATCCTCTCCAAAAAGCGTTTCCCCATACACACCTTCCCTGTAAAATCTAATTATCTCCGTTCAACATTTTATGAATCTCTTCAATACTATATCCTATTTACACAAACAAGTCTAACCTTTTACCAATTTTTCTTCGAAAATTGCATTCGCTCCTTTGTAAATCAGATTATTTTTGCTTTTCCATCAGTTCTCCAAAGGTCATATCCTTCTCACCAACATTTTGAAGAAAGGAATAAAAGGCGCCAAGGGGGCACAAATATTTACAAAACCAGGTGGTTCCGAAACCGAACTCATCCCGGATCACCACCGGTAATAAAATGACCACAAAAAGTAATATTGCATATTTCAGATAACGCAAATATTTATCCGCCTTTTGGGCACCTTGCGCTTTTTCACCGGTATCTTATAAAGCAGATCCTGTATCCAGCCAAAGGGACATAAAAATCCACACACTACTCTGCCAAGCAAAACGCCAAACAGCATCAGCGTACCCAGTACATAAAAGGGAATCCTTGTATGATAGCCGCTAAGAAGCGACTGCAGAAAGCCGATAGGACAGGCTCCCAGTGCTCCCGGGCAGCAATAGCAGTTCAGAACAGGAACACAGACCGCTTTGGATTTGCCTGTAAAATAGTTCCTTTCCGAAATCCTGTCACATAGCCGTTAATTAAGACAGCGGCTGCCATATGGATCAGATTTCTCCTTTTCTCATTCGTAATCTTTTTCATAATCCTATCCTATTCCGATGCACTGCAGGCAGATGTTGACTGCCTTTTTCAGTACCTCCAAACGCTCTTCTCTCATAAGTCCATATCCGATACAGGCAGCCGATGCGATCAGTACAGTGCCCCGTATCATCCACAATTTTTTCTGTTTCATCATTTTACTCCCCTGCCCTTTTCCACCAGCTTAAATAAGAACGGATAACCAGCCATGATCCAGAAAACCAAAATCGTATAGCTGATAAATTCTCCAAAGTGGGCACCGCATACAGCGATCATTGCCGGGGAAACCAGCTTATAGATAACAAGCAGCGTCACAATTCCCACAAGAACTCTGATCACAGCCATCTTTGTATTTTTTGCTTTTTCAAACTGAATCAGATGTCTCTCTGTCACCCAGCCTGTCAAAGCTCCCATAAAAAGCCCGGCTGCCACATAACAGTCTGTCATCATCGCATAAGGATCTACCAGAATTTCTCCGCTTTCCTTATAATCCAGCGGATAGGATTTCAATGTGATAAATGCAAGGAAAGCAGCACACAAAAGGATTCCTGATATCAGGAAGATCAGATCCCTATCCTTACTGCCATCCGCCCATCTAACCAGCTTCTCATTCACATAAATCGACAGGCAGCACAGCAAAAAGCCCACAATGACATCCTGCGGCGTATGCACTCCCAGGTAGTTTCTGGAAAACATCACAAGGAAAGTAATCGCAGTACACAAAACCACCACCCATTTCCTCTTTTTCTGCCAGACAGCGACGGTCATAAATTCTGCAGTTGCAAGCTGCGTATGTCCGCTGGGGAAGGAATAGCCGGTAGCCGTCCTCATGGAATCCCCTGCCGGAATCACTCTTGGGTCACGAATCCAGGGGCGATAGACACAGCAGACATTTTTCACCAGCTGACTTACTGTCTTACCACTGCCGATATTGAGCATGATCTGCGCCCCGACTTTTTTGTTGACACACCAGTAAATGATGGCAATCGCCACAATCGATAAAGGGCCGATCACCAGCTCTGAAACCACTTCCATAAAAGTATCCAGCACACCGCCCGTGGCGTTTCTGAAGTTCTGTAACAGCAATAAATATTCAATGTCCATAGCTTAACTTCCTCCAATTTATTTTTTTCGTATCCGTTGCCTCCGTGACACCGTCCGTATAAAGAAACAACTTGTCTCCCTGTTCCATCGTGAACTCATTTTTCCGATATTTAATGCCCTCCATTCCTGCCAGTACCAATCCCGGTCTTGATCTCAGATAAGTGAAGCTTCCATCCATGACCTGCGATGAGCAGGGGACATCCAAACAGAAGACCTGAATCAAAGCTGTTAATTAAGATACCTGTTAATATCACGATAAGAATGGCATCCACAAACATGACCAGAAAGAATTTCAGCATTCTTAAGATACAATCCAGACGGAATTTATTTCCATCCTGTTCTTTATTTATCTTATTCCAAAGAAACCAGGGCACCATTCCATATAGAATCTGCTGCGCCGCCCCAATCAGGGCATAGGTAAAGCCATATCCTGAAATACAGTCTGAGATCAGACTCCCCAGACCGCAGCCAAGAGCCGCCGGCAGACCGAATAACAGACCCAGAACCGGCGTCAGCGCTGTGGTTGGCCGCATATCCGTTATATCTGCAGCAGCGAGCCGAAGGCGAAAGGGCATTGTCAGTCCAAGAAATAAAACAACGCTCAGCACAAAAACAATGCCTGCATTTGTGTAGCTTCCTGCTTCCTTTTTGGGAAAAAGCGACCTGATAGTTTTCATTTTATGTTTCCCCTTCGTGTTTCTATCCCTTTACTCGATTGTAAATAGATCTGTAAATCCAATCACTATAGATATTAACACTTCATCCGTAACCAAACCGTAACCAGTATTCAAACGTCCAAATCTTGTACCACACCCTAAAGTATAATATAATATATTTCGTACCTGTTGAACAATACAAAAGAGAAAGTTTGAAAAAATGACCCACCAAATTGCTATTTGCGACGATGACAGTATCACTTCAACCTATATAAAGACCCTTGTTGAAAGCTGGGCTGCCGATCACGGCATTCCTGTTTCTATCCGGATATTTCCATCAGCAATATGTAAAGCAGATTACGGCAAGAATCAGAAGGCATCATAAACTTTCGATATATCATAATGCAAAAAATCAATCAATAGCGATTTGTGCACACGAGCTATTGATTGATTCTTTCTTTTTCCAAAAATTTGTCTTGCTAAACAGAAAAATTAATTCTGTCGCCGGAAAAACTATCCTTTACCTGATCCCATCCAATGTTCTTAATCTTCTCAATAAGTTCTTCCACAGAATCAGCTTCGACAGTTGTTCTCTTTACAGAAGGTTCTTCTTCCTTTTCATAAGGATTTTTCTTCTTAGACTTATTAGCTGCCTTCTTCTCCTCGGCATGTTTTTCTCTATTCTTTTCAATGCATTCCCTTTGCTTTGATGATGACTTCTCCAATTCCGCAAATAACTTCATATTGCCATTATCGTCAATAGAAACACACAGCTTACTATAATGATTTATCTACAGCAGCACCCTTGATGTCATCCTCAATAAGTTTCATTTTGTTCATCATATCTTTGATTTCCTGCTGAGCAGCACTGACTTCATTTGTAGTAGAAGAAGCTTTTGCTACTCCCTCAAGAATATCTTCCGTGAGTTTCTCATCCTCTTTCTTCTTTTCCTTGGTCGCATCAATTCGTGCTTGAAGTTCTTCTTTCTTCTCCTTTTCGGTCTCTGCTTTCTCTTTTTCTTTTTCAGCCTCCTCATCGATATGATCTTTGGCTTCATCAACAAGCATACCGACTATTTCCTTTGAAGCTTCATCCATTATGGCATCTGCCTGCTTTCCGGCATCAACCATCGGATGTGTCTTTAGCCTTTCAAGCTCAGTTGCAGTGATAATCTGATTTTCAACCATAATCTCTTGCTTTGCTTCATAGGCAGTGGTTGCATATGGAACCTCCTGTTCCAACATTTCCAGAGATCTTTGCTGGTATTCAGATAGTCCATTCTTTTTAAGTTCTGCTATTCTGTCCAAATCGCCTTTGTCAAAACGGACATCATTCCCCGGCATCTTACAGCGGATTTCTTTTTCCAAAAGCTTTAAATCCTGTTCTTCCTGACTATCTTCTTCAACTCCATATGTATCACGAAGCGAAGCTCTCCTATCTTCTATCTCTCTAATGGCTCTATTAGCATCGCTCATATCCTTCTGAAGAGATTTGATTTTTTCTCTTCTGGAGTTAAGATCATCATCTATTTTCAGTTCATTCACAAAGGCATCACTAACAATCTTCATTGCCTTTTTCTTGGCTTCTTCCTTTTTCGCTGCAACAGGATCAAGCTTGGTCTTAAATGCACTTCCGTCTATTGGCTTTATCTTGTTGTTGTCTTTTCTTTCACTATGCCTTGAACTACGAATATCATTCCCCATTAAAATAGAGTTATTTTGAACCTTCATCCATATTCCTCCATGCTATGATAAGCTAATATATTTATGATTGGGAATATTCTGTCAGAATTGACACAATCCGAAATCCTTTTCGCTCTTATGAAAAAAACTTTTCTATCTCTATTATCGGTAAAAGGATTGCAAAACTTTAGCCTCACATTCAATCTGCGCCAGGGACTCCATATAGTGGGAAAATGCTCCACCGGGTGCACTCCAAAAACGCCCAAGGTAGTGTCAACCACCTTAGGCGTCACAAAAATGTTTATGAATTATTTTTCCAGTAATTCTTCTGCCATCTCATACCATTCATCAGCTGTCATATCACAGTCCCAAGCAAACATATTATAATATTTTCCGTCCTTTTCAAAAGAGATACCATTGCAATTCTGTATTTCAACCTGATTAGATCCATAGCTCATTTCAAAATGAGGATCATCCATATTCTTCTTATCTTCTTCTGTAAGCTCATATCCAGCAGGTACAAATTTATAAACTGCCTGATTAAAGTAAACTTCTACATCTCCAATCTTTTTTGAATTGATAGCATAAATCTCTTCACCAGATTCGTATACCTGATTGATATACAAGCTAATATTGGGCATGCTATCCTTTACATATCTTGAGGAAAACTCAGTGCCGCTTACTATCACATTTCCACTGTCATCAAGCCCTTCCACTCCCATCGTATTAGCAGCATCGAATGTATATCCATTCGAAAATGTTTCAGGTATAAGAAGTTCACTTCCAAGTTCTTCAGATTTTGTTACTGCTTCTGAATAGTCACTTATTTCATTCCGTGGATCTGACCAGCTTCTATAGGATGCTATTTTCCCTGCCGCGAATGTAGTCATTCCAAAAACCATACATGCCACTGCAACCACAACAACTACCTTCTTTTTGTTCAATCTCATTAATTTTGTCTCCTCTCTTATTTGCAATCTGTTAGCTAGTTCTTCTGAGGGCTGAAGATCATCTACTATATCTTTATATATTTCATTAAATTTCATAGTGAGCTCCTTTCTTCCGCGAAACAATCCGCCAAAACATTTCGAAGTTTTTCTCGCGCTCTTGATAACCTCGTTTGAATTGTCGTTTCCTTTATTCTCAAAATATTACTGATCTGGCCAATTGAGTACTCTTCGTAATAGAATAAGTAAACGATAATCCTATAATGTTCCGGGAGAGACATCACCGCATCCATAACAACCTTTCGATTTACTATATCCTGTTCACTCGAACCAGTATCGACGATATCAGCTATTTCATTTTCATCTATGTCAATGCGCTTCCTCCTAAATGGATTACGAAAATAACTATGACATGTGTTGGTAGTCACTCGAATAAGCCAGGCTTTTATCTCTTCATCATTCTTTGCACTGATTTTATTAGAATATAGTTTGATAAATACATCCTGTGATACATCCTCTGCATCTTCGCGATTACCAAAATAATGAAATGAAATACGATATACCATTTTCAAATACCTTTCTACGCAGGTATTATATTCCGCGGTATTCATGTATCTTGTCCTCCGTGTCCCTCTATATATAAAACGCCGATGTAGCAAAAATAATCACACAATAAATATTTTATTTACAATCAAAGCAGGTACTCTCCGTTTTCTCCGCTTACTTGTTCGGCGAAATGACAAGTGTAACCTTTCTCACCTTCTTGCCCTCAGCCGGTTTGTTCGGCATATATCTTTGTATGAGATCTCCATATGCCTTGATAAATTCCATCATTTCCTCATCACTCATCATCAGCGAAGCGGATCCTACAGTAAGAAGATCTCTTTGCGGATCGGGATTCTCTCCGTTGAAATAACGGTGAAATTCTCCCTGCAGTCCCATCAGCGCCGACTGGATCAGACTGTTGTATTCC
Source organism: Bacillota bacterium (assembly GCA_030526045.1). Lineage (GTDB taxonomy): Bacteria > Bacillota > Clostridia > Lachnospirales > Lachnospiraceae > Suilimivivens. Next base: position 10,101 of record JAUNDN010000032.1, read on the forward strand.
TCATTGGTATCGCCATAAGGCATCTGCGGTGCAATGGCATAGGTTTTTTCCACGGAACCACGTTTGAACTCTTCCTTTACCACAGTTATGATTCCGGCATCAAGAAGCACTTTTATATGGCGGTAAAGGCTGGCTCTCGGAATATCCTGCAATTCTTCCCCTATTTCTGCAGATGTTGCCTCTTTATTTATCATGATGACCTGTATGATTCGCTGACGCGTAGAATTCATACAGGCTTCCATATAATCCTTTTTCATATCTGTCCTCCACAAATGAATTATATCACGCAAATCAGTATGATTTTTGATAGTAAATGAATTCCAAAATGTCCTAACATTGCATACTGAATACCAAACTTACGGAACCATCTTCCAAAGAACAGGGCAAATGCACCGTTTAGCAGAAAACAACGAAACAGAATCAATCCGGTGATTCTTCCAAAAAACATCTGTGTTGCAGGGAGATGACCTACAGAAAAAACAATTGCCGCAATTACATTAGCCGTAATAAAAATCCAGACCGGTATTTCTTTTTTATCCTCTTTTCTCGCAAAAATCATCACCATTATCAGTGCAATGAACCCCATGAAGAACCAGCGGAGCAAGATCTCCTCAATCACACCCCCATAGGTTAAAGAACCGATAAAGTATGCCACACTGATTCCTTTTTCGTAATCTGCTGCCACTTCCGGAATCAGACGTCCCAGCACAAAGTAATCCGCAGCAAAGGCAAGCCCAAGAACAACAATGACAGGACATACCTTTGCAAGAACTGTTTTCTCAAACCGGAAAGGCTTCATCAATCCCAGACGCTCCACAATGAAATAACCGCCAACCCATGCAAACAGCGAATAGACCAAAGTCTGAACCACTGTTACTGTAATCAGCGCCTGGTAACTTCCCAGCTGCTCAATGGCTGCCTCGATAACCTCCGGAGTCGAATGCTCAAAGGTGTACATTCCAACAGTAATGCCACCAATGACTGCAAACGGTATGATCACCAGGTATGTTTGTAATGCCTTTTTTAGCGTTAACATCACATATTCTTTCATAGTAAGTTCCTCCTGTTCAAGTATGACTGTTCTTTACTCTCAATTTTGAGATTGGTTGTATACCTATATTAATCTCATTTTTGAGACTTGTCAAGAGGGTTATTTTTCTTCAAAGAGTTATTTTGATGATTGACTATAAAAAAAGGACATCCCCATTCGTTAGAATAAGTTTGTCCTTTAGGCGCTTTATTTGGTTATTCCACTACATCATCATGTATTATGCAGTACCTACGGGTAAAAAATTGATGTACAATTGATGTACTAAACCCGTTTTGATGTACTACGGGAGCACTTATTAATCCTCAAAAAGTCTCCGTTTTCTCTCAATCATATCATCAATTTTTTCAATATAAAGAGCCACATCCTTCACATTATCACATCGCTCGATCCGTCCGTCCGGAAACACCCGCTTGGTAATCGAACCTGCTCCCAGAGCAACAATCGTCTGTTTCTCCTCCATGATAAGAATATTGTAAATACCGAATTTCCCCTCCTCGGCATAACCCACATTTTCAAAATTACCGGACATATTCTTTTGCCGGTAAAGATAATAGGGTACCATTCCCATTTCTCTTGCGCCGTCCATGGTAATCTGCATGGTCTCATCCGTATTATTGAGGGCTGTGATTCCGTTCTCCTCTATCCACTGGCTCAGTTTGGAGGCACGCTTGATGGCAAGGGAATGGACTGTCAGGCTGTCAGGCTTCAGCTTCTTTACTTCTCTCATGGTGTTCCTGACATCCTCCGCCGTCTCCCCCGGCAGTCCCAGGATCAAGTCCATATTGATATTGGTAAAGCCGGCTTCTCTTGCCAGCGCAAAGGCTTCCTTCACCTGTTCTACCGTGTGACGCCGGCCAATCAGATCCAGAGTTTCCTGCTTCATGGTCTGCGGATTTACGGAAATTCTGGTAACACCATATTCCTTCAGTACCTTCAATTTTTCTGCAGTAATACTGTCTGCGCGTCCTGCCTCCACCGTAAACTCTTTTAAATGGGAAAGGTCAAGACTGTCCCGCAATTTGCTTAATAGCCGCGCAAGCTCCCCGGCCTCCAGCGTAGTAGGCGTTCCTCCTCCGATGTAAATAGTGTCCAGCACCTTGTCCTTGTAGGTCTTAGCCAGAAAATCAATTTCCTTTTCCAATGCCTCCAGGTACTCTCCGACCCGCTTCCTCCAGGAGACGATGGGGTACGAGGTAAAGGAACAGTACAGGCAGGTAGTCGGACAGAATGGAATTCCGATATAGAGGCTGTAGCCGTTCTCATAATGCAGTGTCTCAAGCAGCTGCTTTTCTCTCCTTGCAATCTCAATTGCAAGCTTCCCCTTTTCCTCACTGATCAAATAAGTGTCCTTCATGTACTCCATCATGCCGGCATCATCTTGTCCTTCCTCCAGCATCATCATGGGAATCTTCGTGGGACGGATTCCGGTAAGAGTTCCCCAGGGCAGCTGCTTTCCGGTATGTTCCGACAGTGATACGTAAAGAAGCTGCTTCAGCCTGTTTTTTACCTCAGTTCTCGGCATATCAGGCGTAATTTCCACCTTTTTCCCACCAAAAGAAGCCGTTCCGTCCTCCCCGCCACTTAACAGGGAACACAAAACAGCTTCCTCTTCAAATCTGATGTTCAGATCCGGCAGCCCCGGACCGGAACTGTTTTCCTTTTCGTCTCCTACCGTTACCCTGACATCACAAGCCGGATAAAAGGCCTTCACCAGTGAGTGAATATCATATTCAAAGCCTGCCATGTTTACGGTAACGGAAATAAAATTCTCTTCCTTCATCTTGTCATTGTTTCCCTAACTTTACTGATTTGTTCTTAGCCTTATTCTACGGTTACCACCTTAGCCAGATTTCTCGGCTTATCCACATCCAGTCCCTTATCCAAGGACACATAGTAAGCGATCAACTGAAGTGCTACTGATGCCGGCATCACCATAAAGGGATCCTCCATCACCGGAAGTCTGAACACGCTGCTCCACTGTCCGCTTTCCTCAAGCTCTTCATTTTCCTTAAGAAGGAGCAGTACTCTTGCACCTCTTGACTGTACCTCACGGATGTTTGAGAACTCCTTGCTCTTTAGCTTCTCCTGTGTAACAACCGCAATCACCGGAGTATCCTCCGTAATTAACGCGATCGTTCCGTGCTTGAGTTCCCCTGACGCATACGCCTCCGAATGAATATAGGAGATTTCCTTAAGCTTCAGGGAGCCTTCCAGGAGAATGGAGTAGTCAAGTCCTCTTCCGATCATAAATACATCCTTTGCATTCAGGATGGTTCCGGTCAGACGGTGAATTTCTTCCTTCTTAGCAAGAACTGCTTCCATCACCTCCGGGACTCTGCACAGCTCATCGATGAATGCTGTCAGCTGCTCATCGCTCCAAAGCTTTCTTGCTACCGCCATTCTTGCCGTGATCAGATAAAGGACTGCCAGCTGGGTCGTATATGCCTTGGTACTTGCTACTGCGATTTCAGGGCCTGCATTGGTATAGATTACATACTCACTTGCCCTTGCAATGGAAGCGCCCTTGACATTGACAATCGAAATGCTGGGAGAGCCACATTTTCTGGCAAATTTCAGTGCCTCCAGCGTGTCAATGGTCTCCCCTGACTGTGAAATGGCAATCACCAGCGTATCCTTATCCACCACCGGATCGTTGTACATAAACTCAGATGCCATAACGACATCCACATGAATTCCGATCATTGCCTGAATCAGGCTTTTCCCAACCAGACCGGCATGCATGGCAGTTCCGCAGGCAATCACACAGATTCTCTTACAATCCCGCAGGATTTCATCAGGGATTCCTTCCTTACCAAAGTCAGGCTTCCCGTCTCTGATTCTCGGGAGTATCGTTTCCTTAATGACCTGGGGCTGCTCCATGATTTCCTTTTCCATATAGAAGGGATATCCGCCCTTTCCGCTACGACTCACATCCCAGTCAACCTTAAGCCAGTCAATCTCTGCCTTATCTCCCGAAAGATCAAACATTTCGATTCCATCCGTGGAAAGGCAGATCACATGGAACTCCGGCACTACAAAGTAATCTGTGGTAAAGGGTACGATTGCCGCTACATCAGAGGACAGAATTGCGCCATCCTCCGTGACTGCTGCCACAATGGGACTTACATTGCGGACTGCATAAATCTTTCCCGGCTGATCATCAAACATAATCGCCAGCGCAAAGGTTCCCTTCAGCTTCAGCACTGTCTTGCGAATTGCCGAATAGGGATCTCCTTCATAAAAATGCTCGAGCACTGCTGCTACCACTTCGCTGTCAGTTTCAGATGCTAATTTACCCTCCAGGGCATATTTTTCCGTCAGTTCCCTGTAGTTTTCAATAATACCGTTGTGTATCAGCGTGATTCTGCCGAACCTGTGCGGATGGGCATTCTCGTCGCATACACCTCCATGCGTTGCCCATCTGGTATGACCGATTCCGCAGCATCCCACCGGCTTTTTCTCCTTACACAGATTTCGTAAATCCTTAACTCTTCCCGCACGCTTTACAATCTGTGTTCCATTCTCATTTAAAAGCGCAATACCGGCACTGTCGTATCCTCTGTATTCCAAAAGCTCCAGTGCATCCAGCATGATTTCTTTTGCATCATCTTTTCCTGTATATCCAATAATTCCACACATAAATAGTTTCCCTCATCTTTCCATATAATTTTCTGCGCTCTGCTTTCCCATCAGGCGCATTGTTGTTTTCTTGTTATGTCTGTATCTTTACGATATGCTGCTTGAAACGCTCTCATGACAGCATATATCTCCGCTATACCGTATTTGTTTTGCAGTTACCCGCATATTTGCCGGTATATCTCGCACCGGAGACGGTACGAAAGAGCATCCGCCGAATTTTCGATAACTCTTTTCCTCGTCAACCTTCCGATCGCTGCCTTTGTCTTCACAGTCGTTGTTTGGAAGGTCATGGCGCTAGAAAAGGGAAACAATGACAATTACCTTGCCTATTCTGTTATCAAGGTTCACAGGCAATTCCACGATCATACAGATCAATTGCCATTGATGCTATTATACACAAAACACCCGTGGTTGTAAACCACGGGTGTCCAATCTCTCATTTCCGTCTCTTCGCGTTTATTTGTATTCTACAAACTCTCCGTACTCCTTCCAGATATTGCAGATCCAGGTTTTCCCCTGATTGAAAATGATTTCCTCTCCATTTTCATCATAGAATTTAGCGGGAGTTGCATCTCCGTCATATCTCTTCCAGGTTCCCTTGATCACCTTACCACCGGTAAAGACGATCGCATCTCCTTCTCCATGAACGCCAAATGCCAGATAGTCGTGATCATCCCGGACTTCACCGTGGCAATACTGCAATACTACGTTAGACACCGCATACTGGCTTCCGTCCAATTCATCGATCTGCTTCTCGCCTTCCTGGAACCGGTAATATAATTGATCGGCCTCATTATACTCAAAATAAGGGGTGTATGCACCATAGCCGCCTTTATTTCCTTCCGTTCCGCCGGGATAAATGGTAACTGCGCTCTGCGCATCCTTGTAATTGTCCTCTGCGCGCACACCCTCAGCTGCGAAGGTAAAAGGCGGTACATAGGAATCATCATACTCCCAGTCATAACCCAGTCTGTCTGCTGCCTTCAGCATCCCATCGATAAATAGATATCCTGTAAATTCTGTGGCATATCCGGGTCTGCTCACTCTGCCAAATGCCTCATGAGCCGGATTGTAAATGCCCTCTACAGCTGCACTGATATTCTGAACCGTATCACGGTTGATCAGCTCTTCCACGTAAGGTCTTGCAAGTCCCCAGTTACAATAAATTGCCTCATAGCCCATGGCCACATAAACAAAATAGTCACGGCTGCTTCTGACAGGACCGATTCTCTCAAGATCATCAAAATCCTCAAAAACCGCCATCAGTCTGGTGATACGTCCCTCCACCGGTGCTTCATAAATAATGCTTGCCTTGGAAAGTCCATACTGCGGCATCGCCGGTGTGTTATTGGGAATCATGACGGCAATGGGACGTCTCGTCACAACGCCTTCATCCTTCCACTCACCGGTCAGGTAGCTCTGCCTCTTTCCGTCCACTACCTCTCGCTCTCCGATCACTCCGGATGTCTCCGGGGATGCTTCCGGTGAAGGAGATGCCTCTCCTTCCCCCTCCAGTTCAAGCTTTTCAACAACCAGTCCCTGTTCCGGTTCCTGCTGCTTCTGTGCTTTTCCGCATCCAGTAAAAACAAGGGACATCATCAATCCCGTAAGCATTAACTTTATTAATTTATTCTTCATCTATACTCTCCAGTCAATCGTAATTTATTAAGCAGATAGACCATCACAGAAAAGGATTATTCTCTTTTTCATATCCGATCGTGGTGGATTCCCCATGCCCCGGATAAACCTTTACATCCTCCGGTAATACCATCAGCTTTTCTTTCACCGAGCGCACCAGCGCACTCATACTGCCCGTAGGTAAATCCGTTCTTCCTACCGACTCCTGAAACAGGGTATCACCGCTGATGAGAATTCCATCTTCCTCAAAATAGTAACAGCAGCTTCCCTTGGTATGCCCCGGTGTTGCAATCAGCTGACAGGTCATTCCGGCTGTGCTGATCGTCCCGCCATCCTTTACATATTCATCTGCCGTGATCTCACATGCTCTTCCTGCACTTTTTGAGACATTGACAGATGCATTTTCACAAACTTCCTTTTCCCCCTCATAGGCATAGACCTTTGCGCCGGAAAGCTCTTGCAGTTCCCGGACTCCCCAGATATGGTCAAAGTGCCCATGCGTCAAAAGAATCGCTGCTACCGTAAAACCTTTATCCTTTAGGCTGCTATAGATATAGCCTCCCTTGTCAGCCGGATCAAAAAGAAGCACTTCCGTTTTGTCCTCCTCATAGACAAAATAACAATTGGTCTGACACATCCCCATCACAATTCTGCCGATTTTCAAATTTCCCATTATTTCTTATTTCCTTCCTGTCAAAACATCAACCGGTGGTTCTCTCAATATCAATGACGCTGTCAATGGATCTGATCTTATCAATAATACGGTTCAGTTCTTCCCTGTTACTGATCTCAAAGGTGGTTGCCATGGTTGCCAGCCCCTGTTTATTGGTTCTGGTGTTCATGGACATAATATCAATATTTTTCTCCGTCAAAGCCTTAGATATATCCGCAAGCAGTCCATTACGGTTATTGGCATAGATTTTGATTTCTGCAAGATACTTCTCTCCGGATACTGCGTCCGGCGTACCCTCCCATTCCGCATCGATCAGACGATCACGCTCCATTTCCGGAAGATTCAGCACATTGATACAGTCCGTCCTGTGGATGGACACTCCACGTCCTCTGGTAACGAAGCCCACAATCTCATCACCCGGCACCGGGGAACAGCATTTGGAAAAGCGCACTGCAAGATCATGGATTCCCTTCACTACAATTCCGCTCTTTGACTTGATTTGAACCGGCTTCTTAGCCTGCTCATTTTCAGCCACTGCAGCCAAGACCTCTTCGTTGGTCAGTTCTCTCTTATGCTCCTTCTCATAGAGCTCCAACATCTTATTGATAATCTGACCTTCCTTAAGACCTCCGTGTCCTACTGCCGCATAGACGGAATCCCAGTCTCTGAAGCCATACTTATGCATGATCACATCCATATAGTCGGTCTTCATGATTTCTGCAATATTAATTCCCTTTGCTCTGCAGTAAAGATTCAGCAGTTCTTTTCCCTTAACAATATTTTCTTCTTTAAATTCATTTTTAAACCATTGATTTATTTTATTCTTTGCCTGCGTGCTCTTGACAACACTCAGCCAGTCCCGGCTCGGTCCCTTGGAGTTCTGTGAGGTCATGATCTCAATCCGGTCACCGTTCTTAATCTCGTAATCAATGGTAACCAGCTTACCATTCACCCTGGCACCAATCATCTTGTTGCCCACTGCACTGTGGATACTGTAGGCAAAATCAATGGGCGTGGAACCGGCAGGCAGATTCTTGACCTCCCCGGTAGGTGTAAAGCAGTATACGCTGTCGGAAAACAAGTCCAGATCGCTCTTAAGGAGATTCATAAATTCCTTATTGTCGGACATATCACGCTGCCATTCCAGAATCTGGCGCAGCCAGGCAAGCTTTTCCTCCTCAGAATCTTCTACTTTCTTTCCGTCAGATGCCTCTTTATATTTCCAATGTGCTGCAATACCATATTCTGCAGCCTTGTGCATTTCATAAGTACGAATCTGAATTTCAAAGGGCTGTCCGCTGCTGCCGATCAGGGTAGTGTGCAGGGACTGATACATATTTGCCTTAGGCATGGCGATATAATCCTTAAAACGCCCCGGGATCGGCTTATACATCTCGTGGATCACGCCAAGTGCCGCATAGCAATCCTTTACGCTGTCCACAATAATACGAACCGCAAACAAATCGTAAATCTGATCTATGGTCTTATTCTGGTTCTTCATCTTTTTATAAATACTGAAGAAATGCTTTACACGACCGTCAATCTGCGCCTTAATCCCTGCATTTTTGATATGATCGCTGACCTCGTCCACGATATTCTGAATGTATTTTTCACGGACACTTTTGCGTACCGCAATCTTATCTACCAGATCATAATAAGCCTCCGGCTCCAGATACTTTAATGACAGATCGTCCAATTCAACCTTGATCTTAGAGATACCGAGCCTCTGTGCAATGGGCGCATAGATTTCTATGGTCTCCCTTGCAATTCTCTGCTGGCTTTCCGGTTTCTGGTATTTTAAGGTACGCATATTGTGAAGCCTGTCGGCAAGCTTGATAATAATTACTCTGATATCCTTAGCCATGGCAAGGAACATCTTACGAAGATTCTCCGCCTGCATCTCCAAGCGGTCAGGCGTTTTATCACCCTGATCTCCGGAAAGATGCAGATGCTGCAGTTTGGTAACGCCGTCTACAAGAAGGGCAACATCGGCACCGAATTGCTGCTCGATCTCTTCAGAGGTCAGAATCGTATCCTCCACCACATCATGCAACAGCCCTGCTGCAATGGTTTCCTTATCCATTTCCAGATCAGCAAGCACAATTGCCACACACAAAGGATGAATGATATAGGGCTCTCCGGATTTACGCACCTGATCTTCATGTGCCTTGTATGCAGTGTGATAAGCCTTTTCAATCAGAGAAATATCATCGGAAGGATGGTATTTCCGGACACGAAGAATCAGATCCCGATAGAGCTGCTCGGGACTTTGAAACTCCTGAATGGCTTCAATTCTACCATCATCAAACACTACTTCATTTTTGATCTGCTTGTTTTCTTTTTCTTCTGTCATAAAGTCACACCCTTTAGATGCATTCCCTAATATCTCTTTGCATACATGAAACAATTATATATTCTTTTATAATGTTCGTCAACGTACCGCTTTACCAATTACCAAGAACTTTCTGGAAAAAGAAAAAGTGCTCCCTTTAGCGGCAACACTTCAAAATCCTTCTATTCCTGATCAAAAAAACGGTTCAGATTCTCCAGGCAGCGAATCAGTACCTGCATCTCATCTTCCTTTAAATCCTTCACGATTGCCCGGATCATATGACGATGAAAATCTCTGTGATGGAAAAAGGCTTTCCTGCCCTTTTCTGTCAGCACAACAAGCACCACTCTTTTATCCACCGTGCTTCTTTGACGGATAATATACCCCTTATCTTCCAGGCTATTCATGTTCGTGGTCAATGTTCCCACTGTCACCTTCAAATTTTTGGCTATGACCGACATACTCCTGGGATCCTCAATCCCAATCGCCTCAATGATATGCATGTCGTTGTTTGTAATATCCTTAAATTCCTCTGTAATGACGGCTTCCGCCTCTGTGTCCATCACATTGTTAAACAGATTGACCAGGAGTTCATTCAAAATCCGGTTCGTACTCTTTTCCATATCTCCCTCAATTTCCTTACATTTCCTCGCTCAGCGCCTTTATTATACACCTACCATATGAATATGCAAGCCCCATAGGTAAGTCCTGCGCCAAAGCCGGACAAAACAATTTTATCTCCCCGATGCAGCTTTCCTTCCCGGTTCAGCTCATCCAGCAACACCGGAATGGTTGCCGAAGAAATATTTCCCACCTGCTCAAGGTTCATGGGAAATCTCTCAATATCCGCATGAAGCCTTTTGGCTACTGCTTCAATGATACGCACATTTGCCTGATGAAGCACAAAAAGATCAATATCCTCCACTGACAGCTGTGCTTTTTCCAGGGCTTCCTGAATACAGTCAGCCACCTGACGGGTCGCAAAGCGATAAACCTCCCTGCCATCCATCTGTACATACAGATTTTCCCCATCCTGAAATTCTTCCTTGAACAGGGGATTCTGCAGCGCACGTTCCCTGCACTTTAATACCATTCCCTTCACACCGTCGCAGCCCTGTACACCGGCTATCAGACCGCAGGGCTGTTCCTGCTCTCCTGCCGCTTCCACAAGCGCTGCTCCGGCACCGTCTCCAAAAAGGATACAGCTGGAACGGTCCTTCCAGTCAACCAGCTTGGATAATACTTCGCTTCCCACCACCAGAATCGTTTTGTACATTCCGGTCTGAAGATACGCATATGCAGTATTTAAACCGAACAGAAACCCCGAACAGGCTGCATTGATATCAAATGCTACCGCATTAGCTGCCCCGATCTGCGCCTGGACCTGACATGCGCAGCAGGGAAGCAGATATTCCGGTGAACAGGTGGCAAGCAGGATCATATCCACCTCAAGTGCATCCTTTCCCGCCTGCTGCAGTGCTTTTTCACAAGCCTGTGCCGCAAGGGAAACAACCGTTTCTCCGGTAGAGATTCTGCGACTTCCGATACCGGTCCTCTCTCTGACCCATTCATCAGAGGTTTCCACCCATTCCGCTATTTGATTGTTATCTACGGCTTCCCTGGGAAGAGCACTTCCGGTACCGGTTATTTTCATCATCATAAAGTAAATTCCTCCATAATCTCTGCCACCGTCTCAATTTTATCTGCACGGTATGCATTGCTTCCGCAGAAGATTAATCCTTCCTCAAGTCTTCCCTCCACCGCATTGATCAGTGCCTCCGTAATACAGTAGGGAGAAGTTGCCGGGTTGCAGGTCTTAATACATTGCCTGCAGCCTCTCATAAAACGTTCACCAGCTGCCACCCGGTCAAGGAAAGCATTATGGATTGCCCGGCCCGGCATCCCTACCGGACTTTTCACGATCACAATATCTTCCTTCCCGGCAGCAATATATGCCTGTTTATAGGCATCGCTGGCATCACATTCCTTCGTCGTCACAAAACGGGTTGCCATCTGCACACCGCTTGCTCCCAGGCTTAAGTAATGCTCCATATCCTGTCTTGTATATACACCGCCGGCTACAACCACCGGCACATTCATCTCTTCCGCCATGTGAATAATTGCCTGTATTTCAAGATCATAGGTCTGCGGTGTCAGGCAGTCAAGCTCTTCTTTCGTAAAACCAAGATGACCTCCTGCAAGAGGTCCCTCTATCACAACAAAATCCGGCTGTCTTTGATACTTCTTCATCCAGTACCTGGAGATGACAGACAAGGATTTTGCGCTGGAAACAATCGGTGCAATCTTCGTAGCAGAACCCTTTGTAAGCTCCGGCAAGGTAAGCGGGAGTCCTGCTCCTGAAATGATGCAGTCCGCTCCTGCCGCCACAGCGGCCCTTACATAATCCTCGTACTGCCTGGTTGCCACCATAATGTTTACACCGATGATACCACCATCTGCAAGCTCTCTTGCTTTTTTGATTTCTTTATCAATTGCCCTTAAATTGCATGCGATGGGATTCGTGGCAAAATCCGGTTCCCGGTAGCCGATCTGGGCAGTAGAGATAATTCCGATCCCACCGGCCTTCGCCACTGCTCCGGCAAGACCGCTGAGACTTACACCAACTCCCATACCGCCCTGGATCACGGGAACCTTTGCGCACAAATCACCGATCACTAACTGTTTTTTTTGCATTTTACTTCCTTTAGAAATTGCGGAATCTCTGATAACGCTGCTCCGCAATCTCCTCTCCGGTCATACCCTGATATTTTTCGAGGAACAGCTTGATATGCTCCTTCATATATTCACCGATTGCTTCCACGGACTTTTTGTCTGCACCGCCGTATTCCGGCACAATCTCCTCTATAACGCCCAGTCTCTTTAAGTCCTGAGCGGTAATGTTCATGACCTCGCTGGCTTCCTTGGCCTTATTGGAATCCTTCCATAAAATAGAGGCAAACCCTTCCGGAGAAAGGATGGAATAGGTTGCATTTTCCATCATCCACACTTCATTTCCCACAGCAGTTGCAAGCGCACCGCCGCTTCCGCCCTCTCCAATCAGAATGCAGAGTACTGGTACCTTTAATGCAGACATTTCAAGCAGGTTTCTGGCAATCGCCTCACCCTGTCCCCGTTCCTCTGCTTCAATTCCGCAGAATGCTCCCGGTGTATTGACAAAGCTGATAATGGGACGGTTGAATTTCTCTGCCTGCTTCATCAGCCGCAGTGCCTTACGGTATCCCTCCGGCATTGGCATACCAAAGTTGCGCTTCTGGCACTCCTTCATATCCTTGCCCTTTTCATCTGCAATCACAGTCACCGGCTGTCCGTCAAGGAATGCCACGCCACCCACGACTGCTGCATCATCCCGGAAGTAACGATCTCCATGAGCCTCCACAAAGGTATCAAAAATGTATTCCATATAATCGGTTGCCGCCGGGCGCTCTACCTGGCGCACTGCCTTCACCTTCTCCCATGCAGTTCTTGGAAGCGTAAGCCAGGAGCGTTCCTTCAGGATCTCACTTAATTCAAATTGAATCCCGGCATCCGGTCTGAACTCTGCATAGTTACCTTCTCTGCACTGATGAGTCTTGATCAGGAAGTGAATCGTCTTCTTTAAGTTTTCACGCCGGACGATTCCGTCAATAAAGCCATGCTCCAGCAGAAATTCTGCTGTCTGAAATCCCTCCGGCAGTTCCTGTCCGATGGTCTGCTTGATCACCCTTGGACCTGCAAAGCCGATCAATGCACCGGGCTCTGCCATAATAACATCTCCCAACATGGCAAAGCTTGCTGTTACACCACCGGTAGTGGGATCTGTCAGGATCGTGCAGTACAAAAGTCCTGCCTCCCCGTGCTTCTTGATTGCCGCTGAGGTCTTAGCCATCTGCATCAGGGAAATAATACCCTCCTGCATTCTGGCACCACCCGAGCAGCAGAACAAAAATACCGGAAGTTTCAGTTCAGTTGCCTTCTCAATGGCACGGGTAATCTTTTCTCCAACCACATGCCCCATGCTTCCCATCAAAAAGCGTGTCTCGCAGATACCAAGCACCGCATCCTCACCAAACACCTTGCACTGCCCTACCGTTACGGCCTCATCAGCCCCGGTCTTCTCTCTTGTTTCTGCCAGTTTTTCGTCATACCCCTCATAATTTAAGGGGTTGCTGACCGGCATATCCTCAAACCAGGGAGTAAAGGATTTCAAATCTGCCACCATACGAATACGGTTGGTTGTCTTTACTCTGAAGTAACCGCCGCATTCATAGCAGACATACTTCTTCTTTACAACCCTGTCACGGTTTACCATCTTTTTGCATTTCGGACATTTTATTTCAAATTCGCTATCCATTGATACTACTCCTTACTAATCACCGATTGCAAAGGTAAGCTCAGCCTTTGCTGCTACCTTCCCGTTTACGGTGGCAACTGCCTCTCCCACACCGATTGGTCCCTTGCATTTCACAATTTTGGTCTCCAGCATCAGCACATCACCAGGCAGAACCTTCTGCTTAAACCGAGCCTTATCAATCCCTGCAAAATAAGCTGTTTTACCTTTATTTTCCTCAAGTCCCAAAATAGCAACCGCACCAACCTGTGCCAGTGCTTCGATAATCAGAACTCCCGGCATTACAGGATTTCCGGGGAAATGTCCCCCAAAATAGGGCTCATTAAAGCTGACACATTTCTTTCCCACAGCTCTTACGCCCGGTTCCAGTTCTTCAATGGTATCAATCAACAGAAACGGCTGTCTGTGAGGAATGATCTCCATTATTTCCTTTGTGGTATATACAGACATTTCCATCTTCCTTTCTATGCTTCAAACTTCTTCACCAGTATGCTGGCATTGTGCCCGCCAAATCCCAGTGAATTGCTCAGTGCATACGGCACCTCTTCCGTGTAGCTTTCCATACAATAGTTGAGGTCAAGCTCTTCTCCGGGCTCCTTAAGGCCAACCGTCTTATGAATAAATCCTTCTTCCACTTCCTTGACACAGGTCAGGAACTCAACTGCTCCCGCTGCTCCAAGCAAATGTCCTACCATGGACTTGGTGGAATTGATTTTCAGTTTCTTTGCATGCTCACCAAAGGTAAGCTTGATTGCCCTTGTTTCAAACAAGTCATTATGATGGGTACTGGTTCCGTGGGCATTAATATAGGTAATGTCTGACGGATCTAATCCTGCATCCGCAATGGCATTGCTCATGGCTCTTGCAGCACCGCTTCCGTCCTCCGCCGGGGAAGTAATATGAAAGGCATCCGCTGAGCAGCCATATCCTGCTACCTCTGCATAAATCTTTGCGCCACGCTTTCTGGCATGTTCTAACTCCTCAAGTATCACAATTCCGGCGCCCTCTCCCATGACAAAACCGCTTCTGTCCTTGTCAAAAGGAATGGAACAGCGCGTGGGATCTTCACAGCTTGAAAGTGCTGTCAATGCGGAAAAGCCTGCAACACCGATCGGAGTAATGGAGCTCTCGGTTCCTCCTGCAATCATTACGTCCGCATCCCCATACTGGATGGTACGGTAAGCTTCTCCGATAGAATTGGTTCCTGTTGCACAGGCAGTTACCACATTGATATTTTTTCCTTTTAACCCGTAGGCAATGCTGACATTTCCTGCTGCCATGTTGGAGATCATAAGCGGCACAAGCATAGGTCCCACTCTTCCGGGTCCCTTCTCCTTTAACCGGTCATACTCACGCTCCATTGCCTGCAGGCTTCCAATACCACTGCCCACACTGCAGCCAACCATATATGGATCTTCCTCTTCCATCAAAAGACCGGCATCCCTGATTGCTTCTCCGGTTGCCGCTACCGCAAACTGACAAAACTGCTCCATTCTTCTGGCAGCCTTTTTATCCATATAGTCTGCCGGTTCAAAGTCCTTCACCTGTGCAGCAAGCTTACAGCGATATTCTGTCGTATCAAAATAGGTGATCGGTGCAAAACCGATCTTTTCTTCCTTCACACTTTTCCAGAATGCTTCCACACTGTTTCCGATTGGGGTAATTGCTCCCATACCTGTTACAACGACTCTTCTTTTCATTTAGCCACTCCCATCCTATCTCTCATCACATTACCATGCCGCCATCCACATGAAGTACCTGCCCGGTAATGTAATCCGCATTGTCTCCTGCCAAAAATAACACCATATTTGCCACATCCTGAGGTCTGCCCATTCTTCCGAGAGGAACCAGGCTCTTCAAATTCTCCTTTGCCTCATCGGAAAGCGCATCCGTCATCTCCGTTTCAATCAGACCGGGCGCAATGGCATTCACACACACATTCCGGCTGGCAAGTTCCCTTGCCACACTCTTGGTAAGGCCGATCAGTCCGGCTTTGGATGCGGAATAGTTTGCCTGACCTGCATTTCCCATAACACCGCTCACTGAGGATATATTAATGATCTTTCCGCTTCTTTGTTTTAAGAAAAAGCGGGAAAGATGACGAATCATATTGAAAGTACCCTTTAAATTGGTATCCAGAACTGCATCATAATCCGCTTCCGTCATCCGCATAATCAGATTATCTCTGGTAATACCCGCATTGTTTACCAGAATATCTACCCTGCCGTACTGCGCGATCACATTCTTTACCAGCTCTTCGCTTTCTGCAAAATCTGAAACGTTGCATTGCATCGCCACTGCGTCACCGCCTGCCTCACGGATTGCCTTCACGACCTCCTCGGCACGCTGCGCGGAACCATTATAATTTACGATCACAAAGGCTCCATTCTTTGCCAGGGTCAGAGCAATTTCCCTGCCGATCCCTCTGCCAGCACCTGTCACCAGTGCAATTTTTCCCTCTAACATGAAATTTCCTCCAATACACGGTTTAGATCCTCAAGCTTATCAATGTTGCAAACCTTCACATCTCTGCTCACCTTGCGGATAAAGCTGCTCAAGGTCTTTCCCGGTCCTATCTCAATAAAGGTATCCACGCCATCACGAATCATCCGCTCTACACTTTGCTGGAATCGCACGGAACTGGAAACCTGCTTCTTCAGCAATTCTTTAATCGGCTCTGCCTCCGTCACGTAATCTGCAGTCACATTGCTCAGATAAGGAATCACAGGTTTGCAAATTGCAATCGGCGCAAGCTCCTCAAAAAGCTTTTCTCCGGCTCCCTGTAAAAGGCTGGAGTGGAACGGTCCGCTGACCTTAAGCGGAACGCATCGCTTTGCACCGGCCTGTGTCAGCTTTTCGGCAGCACTTTGTACGGCCTGCTCCTGCCCTGTAATCACAATCTGTCCCGGACAGTTATAGTTGGCAATGGAAACAATTCCTTCTGTAGCCTCACAGATTTCTTCCACCTTTGAAGCCTCCATTCCAAGTACTGCCATCATGGCGCCACCTGTGGGATACGCTTCCTGCATATAAATACCACGTTTTCTGATTACCCGGAACAGATCCTCAAGCTCCATGACCTCACTGACTGCAAGTGCACCATACTCTCCCAGGCTCAAGCCTGCGCACACATCAGCCTTGATTCCTTTTCCATCAAGCACCTTCCAGATTGCAACTTCAGTTGCGAGCATTGCAATCTGCGTATATTCCGTCACATTCAGCTGTTCATTTTCCTCAAAAATCAATGCCTTCATGTCAAGTCCGGTTACGGAGCCTGCCAGTTCAAATATTTCCTTCGCCTCCCGGCAGGTATCATAAAAATCCTTACCCATTCCGCAATACTGGGCACCCTGTCCGGGAAAAACAAATGCTGTTTTCATACTCTTTTCTCCATTTACCTCTGTAGCAGTGCTTTCGCCTGCCCCATAATGTCCTGTACAATCTCATTACAGGATTGTTCTTCTTTGATCAGTCCTGCGATCTGTCCTGCCATCAGGGTTCCGTTCACAACGTCTCCTTCAATGACAGCCTTACGAAGGGAGCCAAGGGTTAGCTTTTCAAGCTCCATAAAATCAGCCCCTTCCTTTTCCAGCTTCAGGTATTCCTTGGTCATCTTATTTCTGAGCGAACGAACAGGATGACCGGTCGACATACCTGTTACCGTAGAATCAATGTCCTTCGCCTTCACTACCTGTTGCTTATAGTTTGCATGAACAATGGATTCCTTGGCAACAACAAATCTGGTTCCGATCTGTACTGCCTCCGCTCCCAGCATAATGGAAGCCGCAAAGCCTCTTCCATCTCCGATTCCACCTGCTGCAATGACAGGCACACTGACTGCATCTACCACCTGTGGCACAAGCGCCATCGTTGTGGTAGAACCGATGTGTCCTCCGCTTTCCATGCCCTCCGCAACCACTGCATCTGCTCCGGTACGCTCCATGAGCTTCGCCATGGCAACACTGGCTACGACAGGAATCACCTTAACTCCGGCATTTTTCCAAAGTTCCATAAACTTCGCAGGATTCCCTGCTCCTGTGGTAACAACCTTAACGCCTTCCTCCACAATGACCTGTGCAACTTCCTGTGCGTTTGGATTTAACAGCATGACGTTGACGCCAAAGGGCTTATCTGTCAGTTCCCTGCACTTACGGATTTCTTCTCTTACAACCTCTGCCGGTGCAGATGCTGCACCGATCAGTCCGAGTCCTCCGGCATTCGATACGGCTGCAGCAAGATTGTGCTCAGCAACCCATGCCATGCCGCCCTGAATAATGGGATATTCAATGTTTAAAAGCTCTGTGATCCTTGTTTTCATATTGGTTTCCTTTAGGCTTCTACACCCTTATCCTGCAAATATTTGATAACTGCTCCGACTGTGGTAAGGCTTTCCAGCTCTTCAGAAGGGATCTCCACCCCGTACTCCTCCTCAAAGGACATTACCAGTTCAAACAAATCGAGGGAGTCTACATCCAGGTCCTCCTTGAAACGTGTTTCCTCTGTGATCTCTACATTGTCCAGGTTTAACTGCTCTTCGATGATTTCTTTTACTCTTTCTAACATGTTCTTATCCTCTCTTTTCCTTTTTATTGTTTTGAGTCTCAAATCTTTTGAAACTCAAATATTTTGATAGTCAAACTATTCGTCTGGTTCAATATACTATAATAAAAAAGAAATGTCAATAGCTTTTTCACAAGCTATTGACATTTACATTTCAGACTGGACGCATAGCGCGCCAGCGCGACATGAGCATGAAGTGAAGCGAAATGCTCATGGCACCTCGTCAACAAACTGAAATTTGTTTACCCCTTCGTCGAATTCATCGTTGCGTGGCATTTTGGGCACTTTTCCTCTCCTGTGCCACACCACACTCTTTCACTGCGTGGCTTTTGGAGAACTTTTCCTCTCCTGTGCCACGCCACATTCT
>JAUNDN010000033.1 GCA_030526045.1 Bacillota bacterium
CCAAGTGATGAATAATATCTTCCATACTCAGTTTTTTATAGCTAAACTTCTTTTCCTCTGCAAAATCATAGTCCAAGGTTGCGCGAAGTTCTGATGCACTTCCATAAAGAACCGTTGCTCCATTCAGCACCCATTCCTTTTTTGTGATATTATAATCTCTAAGTTTTCCGGCATGTCCATAAATCCCAGCAAACAACTTTTTATGAATAGAGATATACTCATTCGGAGTAAAACTAAATGCTTTCTCCGACAAAATTTTTGCTATTCTAACGGCAACTTTGTCAGCCTCTTCCGTACGGTCTTCTGTATCTGCTTTTGGATTTTCTTCATAATACGTATTGAGAAGTTCTTGCGCTTCATCAATCGAAATATCACCTTCAATATTCTTTATTGCAGTATCAATCAAATATTTCGAAGTCTTTAATCCGTCCACCGCTTGAAGTCCGATAGCTGTATGCCAGGCGTAACCTTTGTCTCTTTTATTCGGTTCTGATTGTTTTATATACTCTTTAAAAGGATCTTTATCCATCAAATTGCCTCCATTCATTTTTACCAATACCAGCTCTTTCTGATACTGTCTTGCAAAGATTTTTCCTTTTCTTCAGCACTTTTTTCATGCTGACGTTTTCCCAGATATTCATCCTCAGTCGCTATAGACGGATCATACCAGTCAGCTTTCTTCCGAGCCCATTCAATCCATTCTGGAGTAATATCTTCATTTCTACTATCTATCATAGCCTGAATATATTCTCTTATTTTCTTTGCAATTCTATAGTCTTCAGCTTTGTTTACAAGTTCTTTTACAAGACGAATTTCTTGTTCTTTTCTTTGTCTATTTTCTTCTCTGCGTCTCGCTTCTTCAATTTTCTTACGTTCTGCCTCTTCGCGTGCTTCTCGTACAATTCTATTCTCTTCTGCCTTCTCATATAGGGTAACCAAAATATCACCCAATCTATCTTCTAATTTTTCAGAATCGTTATCTTTTATGTAACTTCGCTCCCCAAACACAATACGAAGTTTACCATTATATACCTTGTCATACTTTCTTATTTGCGGTTTTGAAGCCCATCTATGATTTTTTATATCATCATTATACTTTACGAGCGCCTGTGCCTCTTGCTTAGTCATTTCATGCTTCACTTGGTCTTGACTCTCAACCATACGAAATCTAACAATATCACCTCTAATTTTCACAGACAAATCACTATTAATACTTCCACCTAAAGATTCAATTGATTTGAATACGGTATCTAATATTGCAATTGCACGTGTCATACACTCATCAGACATTTCCTTAAAGAATTCAGGCTCGTTTTCTGGTTTATTATGTCTTGGATTATAGTATGGTCTACTCTGTGCTTCTTTCAGCTTTGACTTATAATCTGCAATATCCTTCTTGTATTGGACCAACAATTTATGCAATCGTGTACTTTGACTTATCTGCAGATTGCACGCATACTCTAATACTTTATTTCTTTCCGTCTCATCCAAATAATCAAGAATTCCATCCGGCCACTTAGCTATGTTCTCCGTTTTTTTCTGCGGTAAATCTTCCTCGGCTACTACGTCCAATTCTTCTGTTACGTCAGTATGCACTTTCTCTACTACTTCTGCCTTAGCTTTCCGAATACGCTTAACAACCGCGTCTTTCGTTATCAATGAAATTTCTGTATCTTCCAATCCAGAAAATTCAACAATCTCATTCGATACATCTTTTCCCATATTCTTCTTAGTCCAATAACCAGAAGAAGGAAACGGTATATTTTCTACTTTACAAGTAGCTATCAGTTTACCATAATTCAAGTTATATTTTCTGGCTACCCCTGCAACTGAAAGAGCCCATATTTCATCATAGAGCTGCTTACGAGTCAATTTAACTATTCCTTTTTCATTCTCCATCCTGGCAGCTCCTTTCCTTCATATTTTTTGTCAACATCTTTGTATTTTCCAAGCGAAAACGCATATTCATAAAGCTCTAATTCTGCTGATTCTCGTTTTCGCTTAATAGAAAAACCAAATCTTTTTTCATTTCTTCAAACTGTTCTATTATAGTATTTAGACTCTTTTCTATATTTTGAACTTGTACTTCTGATGTTTTCCCATACTTATATGCAATTAATCTCTCACCAATTATGTGATAGGACCAACTCTCAGAATATGTTCTATCTCTTTCTTCATTGTGAATTGCAAAACCAATCGGTAAAAGATCATTTCTCATGCCGATACTAACCGCCATAGGAGATATGCCTAAGTAATCTGCCGCTATCTTACATGTTATTTTAGTGACAGTAATTAAAGCCATACCAGTCCTGTGGAGAAACAGCATAGTCCTCTGCCTGCTTCTTAACTTCATCACCTAGAGGATTCTCTTCTCTTTTTGCCTCAACAACTGCAATAGCTTTTCCATCAATAAAGAGAAGGTAATCACTTTCTGTGTTTCCTCCCATCAAAGCTTCCTTAACAGCAGATGTGCTATTAGGCAGATATTCATTTCGAGCAACTATATCCCAACCGGCATTTCTTAATTGCTTATCAATTTTTACACGAGCTTTTTCTTCCGGTAACATAGGCATACGCTTCCTTTCTAATCCATTCTCTCATACTAGGTGTCCCAAAATCAGGACTTGATATACTTCCCGGACTTAATTCTTTTATCCGTTGGCTTTACAGCATCCTTTGGAATGGCCCATGTATTACCAAATTTCATAGTCCCTTCTATCATGCCTTCATTGCAGATGGTCTGCACTCTTCTAACTGATAGATTCCACTTTTCTGCTGCTTCTTTAATTGTCATATATTCCATATTACTTACCTCAATAAAGTTATTAAATACGACATTTCACCCTACATTTTATTATAAGCGCAGAGACGCCGAAAATCAATCTAAACCTGTATAAAATTCTGCGTACAGCACCTAACTCTATCGCGTACATAATCATATAAAAAATACCTTTCAGCGAACAGTTAACTAACCTCGCCAAAAGGTATTTATTTTTAACACCCTATTCTATTTTCTGGTTTCATGCACATAATTTTCAGCATTATTTTGTAGATATGTTTCCTTCAATATAGCCCTCAAGCCCGCTTAAACTGGGCATTTCTTAGAGAGGAGACAAACCGTCTCCACATGGCTCGTAAACGGAAACATATCAAAAGCCTTCCCCTTCACCATCCTGTAGCCCTTACCGCACAGATACTTTAAATCCCGTGCCAGGGTCTCCGGATTGCAGGAAATGTAGACTACCCTCTCCGGTTTCAGCCTTACGACCGAAGATAGGAATTTCTCGTCACTGCCGCTCCTTGGAGGATCCATAAGCACTACATCCACTCTCTGCCCGGCTTCTGCCAGCTTTACCATGAACTCTCCCGCATCTGCCTGATAGAAACGGATGTTGGAGATATGGTTCTTCTTTGCTCCTGCTATCGCATCCCTGACAGCATCCTTATTCAGTTCTACTCCGATAACCCTTCCGGCGCTTGCTGCCGCAATCATTCCGATGGTTCCCGTTCCGCAATAGGCATCCAGAACCGTTTCTTTACCAGTCAGATCCGCATATTCAATTGCTGTCCGGTATAGCTTCTGCGTCTGCTCCGGATTTACCTGATAAAAGGATTTCGGAGATATTTTAAAGGTCAGTCCGCAAAGCTCATCCTCTATATAGCCCGGACCATAGATCACCTGTTCCTTATCTCCCAGAATCATACTGGTTCTCTTATCATTCACATTCACTACTACTGTCGTAATCTCGGGATGCTCCTTCCGCAATGCCTTCACAAAGTTATTCTTGGAGGGCATGATCGGAGATGCCAGAACCAGCACGACCATCACCTGTCCGGTCTGGTACCCCACCCGCACAAGTACATGACGGAGAAGTCCATAGCCGGTATCTTCGTCATAGGTTTTTATTTTAAAGGATTTCAAAAGTCCTTTTATGGTTTGTATGATTTCACCGGCCATGCGATTTTCAAGCAAACATTTTTCAACGGGAACGATGATGTGAGTTCCCTCCCTGTAAACGCCGGAAATCACATTTCCCTTTCTGTCTCTTCCAAACACTGCATGCACTTTATGACGATAATACTCCGGCTGTTCCATTCTCTCAATTCCGTCAATTCTTCCATAAGGCTTTAAAAGCGCACTGACCAGATCCTTTTTCCATTTTAACTGTTTATCATAGCTTTTGTCCAAAAGCTGACAGCCACCGCATTTATCAAAAACAGGACATGCTGTCTTAGCATTTTCAACCCTGCAGTTTCTATTCTGCTGCACTTTATTATATTTCTTTTCCATCATCTTCCTCCGGTTTCCTTTCCAGAATACCACATCCTTTTGCGCCATACAATCTGTCTACTGCAAAAATTCCGCAGGCTCTTTTCTCATCCTAAAAAATGCAGACAAAAAACCTCCGGAATGTCTCCGGAGGTTCCAGTTCTTTCTAATTTATTCATCCTTTGTTTTTCGAAGCTTAACAGATTCCAGCCCCTTGATCAATTCTGTTGCACGTTCTACATCAGCCTCATTGATACGGATGGTAAACATACTCTTTTCCTTCTGCTTTTCATCTCCAAAAAAGCGGGCAAGCAAAGGCCGATCCTGCCATTCTATAAAATAAGAAATCCTGTTTTTTAAAAAAAGCTTCTCCAACTTCTCCTTGCTGTCAAGGCTATACACCCTGCAAAAGGGAACCTCTCTGTTAAATACCTGATCGTCAAAACTCAATGATGTCATGTTCTGTCTCCCCAACCCTTTAACATTATGTTAACTATAATTATTATAAGTCATGTGATATCACTTTTTCAACAGGAAATTTCAAATTTTCATCTTTTTCGACAAATCCCATAATGGCTTCTGACCGACATACTGCTCGTTCAGCCAGTCCGCTGCCATCTCGACACCATCCTGTGAAAACTCAAACTCCATTCTCTGCTTCTTTTCTTCCTCGGTTTTGGCATAGCAGTACGGCTCCGGCCAGATGATCACCTCAAGCTTTGCGCCATCGCCTGTTTCCTTCTTCTTCAGCATATACCGCATTCCATCCATGCTGGCGGAATACTCTTCCTTCTTCACATAATTCAAAATATGAAAATGTTCTTTTTCTATCATGCTCTTTTTCCTCTGATCTCATTCCTGTATTCCTTAAAATACCAAAAAAGGTTCAAGAACATCGCTGCTCTTAAACCTTCAGTCGGAGTGACAAGACTTGAACTTGCGGCCTCTACTTCCCTAAAGTAGCGCTCTACCACCTGAGCCACACCCCGAAACACAAGTTGTATTATATATGGTACAGGAGATAAAATCAAGCCTTTTTTTGATTTTTATAAAAAATTACTAATATCTCTTGTTCTCATTTTTAATCTGTTGTAATATCTATTTACAATGATAAATTCTTGTGAAGGGAGAATTAACTATGTGGACTAGAAAAGAACTGAAAGATCGCGCAAAAGTAACATTAAAGGCAAACTACTGGAAGGCCGTGCTGGTTTCCCTGATTTTATCTTTCCTCACGGGAGGAAGCGGTAGCAGTGCCGGAAACTCTGCATCAAATTCCTATCAGTCAGCATCCGGCGGTGACAATTTTTTTTCCGGAATGGATGCAAGCGTCTTAGCTACAATTATCTCTGTAGTAATTGTTGCTGTTTTGGCAGCTGTAGCAATTTCCTTTGTGCTTTCTCTTCTGGTATTTAACCCGTTAATCGTCGGCTGCCGCCGCTTTTTCATTAAGTGCCGCGAGGAGCAGCCTTCTATCAAAGAGGTGGTATTTGCTTTCTCACATTCTTACGGGAATGTCATCAAGACTATGTTTCTTCAGGGATTATACATATTCTTATGGTCACTCCTGTTCATCATTCCGGGTATTATTAAGGCTTATGAATATTTGATGATTCCCTATATTCTTGCTGAGAATCCGGAAATGGATACCAAGGAGGTATTTGCAAGAAGCAAGCAGATGATGACCGGCGATAAGTGGAATGCTTTCGTATTACAGCTTTCCTTCCTCGGATGGGTTCTGCTGTCCGTTTTAACCTGCGGTATTCTGATCATCTTCTATGTTGGTCCTTACAGTGAGTTGACATACGCAGAGCTTTATGCTGTATTAAAGCAGAAGGTAAATGGTTCTGATTCAACAGTTGTATATTAATTTCATAATCGAGTAGGAAAGCCCGTGGCGATTTTAGCCACGGGCTTTTTTATCTACAGGCATTTCTCTTATTCACATTCTCCCGAAGTAATGTATATACCGTGGAAAGCAAAGGAATGAAAACCAGCATTCCAAATACACCCATAAGGCTGCCACCGATTGTCACAGCAGCTAATACCCAGATAGACGGCAGTCCGACGGAATTTCCGACCACATGAGGGTAGATTAGGTTGCCTTCAATCTGTTGCAGGATAATAAACAAAACAACAAACCAGATTGCCTTGACAGGATTATCTACAAATATCAGAAATGCGCCGATAAAACATCCGATAAACGCACCAACGATAGGAACCAGCGACATAAATGCAATGAGAACACCGATCATCACTGCATAATCAAACCCGAAAATAGTCATGGTAACAATAAACAGTAGTCCGAGAATCACGGCTTCTGTGCACTGTCCGGTGATAAAGTGACTGAAGTTGCGATAAAGCAGACTCATTACTTCCATTGTCTTTTCATAAATCTTCTCATTGGTATATGCCTTCAGTATTCTGGAAAACTGATCGCCAAGCTTTTCCTTCTGTACCAGAATATAGATTGAAAAAACCAGGGCAATGAAAAAATTGACCGTACTGCTGATCAGGCTGCTTGCAAACGAAAACGTGGAGGTAAGCATATTTCCCATCCCGTTCTGTAAAAAGCCCATCACCGTATCAATGATCTTCTTCCAGTCAATTTGAAGTTCCTCAGCTCCCTTAAGAACCTGCAGAAGCTCCGGATTTTGGGCAAAGAGTACTTCCAGCCTGCTAATCATATCTGTCCAGAAAAGCGGAATCTCTTCAGCCAGCACCTTTACTGTCCTTACAAGCTGTGGAATCACGGCGATTGCTACCAGGACAATTACCAGCACGACTGCAAAATAAGCAAGCACCAGGCTGATCCCCCGCCTGCATTTTCGTAAAAGCTTTCCTTTTCCGGGTTTGATTCTGGCATCTCCCAAAAGCTTCTTTTCAAAGAAATTCATAGGAATATTAATCACAAAAGCAATCATTCCGCCTAGCAGAAACGGTTTTAGGATTCCAAGCAAAATGACTGCCATCTCGCAAAGCAGATCAAACTTCAAAAGTGCCAGAATAACTACTGCCGTAAATAAAATCAATCCCCTTATCTTCCTGATATTCTTCCGATTCAGATCCATGACCCTTCCTCCCTAATCTCTCCTATAATACCTGTAATACATTCAAGAGGTAATTCCATACCCTCTCTGCCGAGGAAATTGATAATTCCTCTTCTGTTGTATGAATATTCTTCATCTCCGGGCCGATAGAAACACAATCAAGCTCCGGTATTTTATATGCCAAAAGTCCGCATTCGACACCGGCATGAATTGCCTCCACCTTTGGCTCCTCTCCGTATAATTTCCGGTAACTATCTACCATCTTTTCCCGAAGCAGGGACTCCTTACGATAAGTCCACCCCGGGTAATCTCCCGTCACCTCCACGCGGACATCTGCAAGTGTACCGATGCTCTTAAGCTGTCCGATTAATGCCGCCTTCGCGGAATCTATCGAGCTTCTGACAGAAATCCCAACCCGAACACTTCCCTCTGTTGTTTCCAGGATTCCCGGATTCAGGGAGGTTTCCACCAGTCCCGGCATTGTGGCACTCATTGCCTGTACCCCATGCGGCAATGCATTCAATAACAATACTGCCTTTTGTGATAAACCTTCCTCCATCACCAGCGCTTCTCTGTCACCTTCACGCCGTACCTCAACAAATACCTCTCCATCCTTATCCTGCAATTCCGTCTTGAATTCCTTCTCTGCTTTTGCACAGATCTTTATTAACTTTTCCTGCTCATCCCCACTACCTGCAAGAAGAAGCCGGGCTTTGGCAGAGATGGGAATCGCATTGTCAGCCACACCGCCCTCCAGTCTTTCGATACAAAACGCTGTTTCCGAGAGCAGCCTGTACAAAATTCTTCCCAAGAGGCAGATTGCATTCCCACGCTCCTTATGAATTTCCGCACCGGAATGACCTCCTTTCAGCCCCTTTACTGTTACTTGGAAGGATGCACCCTTTCGAAGTACCGGCTCGTAAGAAAAATCCATATTTACTCTTGCCCCGCCGGCACAGCCGGAAAGAAAGATTCCCTCCTCCTCTGAGTCAAGATTAATAAGCCTCTTCGCTTTCAGTGGCGTAACATCCAGCACTCTGGCCCCGTTCATCCCTACCTCCTCATCCACGGTAATGACAAGTTCCAGCCTGGGATGTCTGTAATTTCCATCCATCAGTGCCAGTCCGTAAGCAACTGCAATACCATCATCTCCGCCAAGACTGGTTCCTTCCGCCATCAGCCGGTCTCCGGAAACAACGAGCTTTAACCCCTCCTTCGTCATATCAACAGCGCAATCGGGCTTTTTAACGGTAACCATATCCATATGCCCCTGGAGCATCACAGGTGCATGATCCTCATAGCCCGGTGAAGCCTCCTTTATGATAATGATATTTCCGACTTCATCTTGATAATGCTCCAGATTTCTCTCTTTGGCAAACTCACGCAAATAGTCGCTGATCTTCTGTGTATTCCCCGATCCGTGAGGGATCTTACATATTTCCTCAAAATAGTAAAAGACATCCTTTGGATTTAAACCGCTTAATTTTCCCATGCTGCCTGTTCCTCTGCTTTCTATACGATCCATTCATAAAATGATTATAGCAATCATACCACATATCTAATATAAAAGCGATAAAAAATCCCGTTAACATTTCTGTCAGCGGGATTTGTAAACCGATCTCTTTATGCAATTTTGCTCTTTGCAAGCTCTGCCAGTGTCTTGAAGCCTTCTGCATCATTTACTGCCATCTCAGCAAGCATCTTTCTGTTAATGTCAACCTCTGCCAGCTTAAGTCCATACATGAACTTGCTGTAGGATAAGCCGTTCATTCTTGCTGCTGCATTGATACGTGCAATCCAAAGCTGTCTGAACTGACGCTTCTTTTCCTTACGTCCTGCATATGAGGAAGCTAATGCTCTCATTACGGACTGCTTAGCTACTCTATACTGTTTGCTTCTGGCACCTCTGTAGCCCTTTGCAAGCTTTAATACTCTATTATGTTTCTTTTTAGCGTTCATGCCGCCCTTAATTCTTGCCATGTCTTATATCCTCCTTACGACTTTTTATAAATACGGTAAAATCTTCTTCATATTCTTAACATTCGTCTGGTCAGTAATCGCAGGCTGTCTAAGATTTCTCTTTCTCTTAGTAGTCTTCTTGGTTAAGATATGGCTCTTGTAAGCTTTACTCCGCTTTAATTTACCTGTTCCTGTAGCTTTAAAACGCTTTGCAGCAGATTTGCTGGTTTTCATTTTGGGCATAACTGATTCCTCCTGTATACTTTCATTATTTTCTGCCGATAGAAGCATGTCCTTCCATCATCTATTTTAACTGGCAGGCTATCGCTTTTCAGTTAAAAACATCGTCATACTTCTTCCTTCCACCTTTGGGGCCTTCTCAACCACACAGATATCAGAAAGTGCTTCTGCAAAATCATCCAGAATGTGCTTACTGTTTGCCATATGTGCCATCTCACGACCTCTGAACCTGAGTGTAATCTTTACTCTGTCTCCCTTGGAAAGGAATTTCCTTGCTGCATTCACCTTCGTATTAAGATCATTGGTATCAATATTGGGCGATAAACGAATTTCCTTTACTTCAATTACTCTCTGCTTCTTCTTTGCTTCCTTTTCCTTACGGGTAAGCTCATACTTGTACTTGCCGTAATCAACCAGTTTACATACCGGCGGCTTGGCTGTGGGCGCGATCTTAACCAGATCAACTCCTGCCTCCTCTGCCATCTGAAGTGCCTCTCTTGATGACATAATGCCTAACTGCTCTCCGTCTTCTCCGATAACACGTACTTCCTTGTCTCTGATCTGTTCGTTAATGAATAATTCGCTAATGGCTTTTTCCTCCCTGCATAAGCACATAAAAAGTGGATAGCGCATAACTATCCACTTAAATCACTACGTTCTGTAACAATCCTCATACGCACTCACTTCGATACTTCTGTACTTCTGTACTGTAGGATTTTGAACTATGAACGCCTGTAAGCCCGTTCGCCACAGGGTGAGAGTGGATACTCTGCTTGCTGTTCATGCGTCATTCGCATGCTTAATAACAATATCATCAATTTGCCTGAATGTCAATACCGATTTTGAAAATTTCAATAATTTCAGCTTCCTTATTCCCCGGCGTTGGCAAGACTTACCTCTCCTTCCCTCACCAGCTTGATCACACCGTCTGAAATCTCAAAATCTGCCATCAGATCATCATCTGCCATTTGACTGTAGGTAATCGTATAGGTATCCTCAGCCAGAATCAGATAAGCCAGCTGCTCTACCTCTCCGCCTTCAATCTGATAGGAACTTCTGATCTTATATCCGGGCACTCCTTCCATGTCAATTTCCTCAAAGGAATCAATGACCAGATCAACATCCTGTCCGCCTTCTTTATAAGCACCTTCTACAATCTCCTTATAGCTTTCCTTAGTAAGCTTATCCGAGACCATCCCGCCTTCATCTCCCGAAGACGATGAATAATAAATATTGGAGGAATCCAGGGGATTTCTCTCATGAACATACATTCCGGGGATTTCCTCTGACTCCACATAACCTGCCGGAATCAGTACGGCACAGCACTTGACCTCTTCCCGTCCGCTTTCCGTCTGCGCTTCCTTTAATTCAAACTCCTGCATTTCTATGTATGAGGTACCTTCCTGCTCCTCACCATCTATGGTCCCTGCAACCGTAATGACCTCGTCGGCACAGCCGGTAAGCAGAAATGCTGTCATTACAGCCAAAATCATGCTTTTCTTTTTCATATATGCTTTCCAGTTCCTTGCGGATTTCTCCATTGTTCTTAAACAGAAAGCAGGTGAACCGATTCGCCTGCTTTCTGCTTCTGTTACCACACTTCTTTATTTAATCATAAATTGGGCACAAATTCAAGTTGATAAATCTCAAAAAACCTCATTAAAAACAATTTATTTTTCCGTAAAGGTTGCACAGGCTGTTTCTCTGCAGTCACATGCTCCGCAGCCCTTAATGTCCACATGGTCTGCCGTACATTTGTAATTACTGTTATAGACACATTTCACTGCCTCACAGTCAATGCTGATGATCTTACTGGGATGCTCGATTGCGCTGGTAAATCTGTCATTCTTAGCATCTGAAAAGCTTTCACAGCAGGTTTCCTCTTTGGTGCAGGCATGCTTCCCGCCCACCATGATATCACCCTTACAGCAATACTCGCTTTTGTTATATACGCAGTTTTCAACAGAACAATTTAAATCGGCCATTCTTCTACCTCCTTCATAATCTTCATAATCTGGCAGTAAAAGTATGACCGTTTTTCTTATCCAATATTCATTTCTTT
The DNA here is from genome assembly GCA_030526045.1 of Bacillota bacterium. Classification (GTDB taxonomy): domain Bacteria; phylum Bacillota; class Clostridia; order Lachnospirales; family Lachnospiraceae; genus Suilimivivens. The sequence continues at coordinate 11,582 of JAUNDN010000033.1, forward strand.
TGATTATTAATTATTATGATTACTTTTTATCCGATAGAGATTAAACCAATATCGCTCCAGCAGGACACTGTCTGTTTCCTGTGCTGAGATTCCCTCCTTTTCCCATTTTGCAAGAATTTCTTCCCTGGCATTTCCACTACCCAGAAACCATACAGGTTGTCCTGTCATGAGAAGCTCCCGAAGCCTTTCGATTCCCACTTCGTCCGTAAACTCCCCTTCCACCAGACTGTGATTTTGTGGATACATCTGTACGATCAATTCCTCCGGTTCTTCGTACCATAGCAGACTCTCATTGGGAAGGTAGCTTGACACCACGGCCTGTACCTGATTAAAATTGCAGATCAGCAGAGCATCCTTCTCAATACCGGAAAGAACCTCCTGTGTCTTCTGCATCTGAACACGTTTCCACATTTCCTCCCCGTAGAAGGAACGATAATTTCTCATCCCCGTCAATACCAGCAGCAAAAGCAACGGTATCAGCAGTACCCTTCGATCCTTCAGACCGGCAACAAGCAGGGCAAAGGTAAGCCAGAAAAGTCCCATCGCCGGCAGCATATACCGATAGACAAAAATCGGTCTCACTAAAGCGGATGCCACAAAGCCAAACAAAACAATACCTGCAAGACACCCCAGACTTCCAAAAACAAAGAAAACCTTTTTCTTTCCATCATGTAGCTGTTTTCTGATGAAAAGTACCAGTAAAAAAGTGTATATTCCAAACAGGAAAACGGCTGCTACTATATTCAGTACATCATTTCCCAGAGCCGGCATAAACAGGAATTTAACACATCCGCCCAGCGTTCGCAATGATAACGGCTGAATCCAGTAGTTATCCTTCACCGTTCCAACCTGTGATACCACTGCCGTAGACAGCCAGGGCAAATACCCCGCCACGCAGATCAGTCCGCTTATCAAAAAGGTTTTAGCAATCTGTTTCCCCTTTCGATGGATCAGCGCTGTAATCAGCACATAAGCATAAATCATGCAGGACGCCACACAGGCAAAATAATGGGTATAGCAGGCTGCAAGGGCATAGAAAGTAAGTGCAATCCAGTTTACATAACTTTTATTTTGAAAATCCAGCGTTATTTCATATGCGTGAAGCATACCTGCCAGTATAAAAAACAGGGCGAAGCCGTACATTCTTACCTCCACCGTATAGTCCGCAAGCTTTGGCATAGCCGGAAGCAGGAAGCAGAACATGCCTGCCGGAAGCATGCCAAAATGCTTTCTAACCTTTACGATGGCATAGATCATGCAAAGTAAAAAAGGAAGTGTGGACACCAGCTTGGCAACCACCACCTGATTCACACTTCCGAAAAGAGCTGTTCCCATCATCAGAAACAGCTTCACGATCATATAGTAAAGAGGCGGATGAACATCCGCCGCAGTAATGGAAATCAGCCCACCAAGGGACTGGTTTGCCAGTCCCATAGTGAACAGTTCATCATACCAAATATCCCCGCTAAAGCACAGATAAACCGACACACCAAGCATCCCTATGCCTGCTGTTGCCAAAAATATCCCTGCCAGTTCATCCCACTTCAGCTTCTGCTTCATTGAATTTCCTCTTTCCTACTTCTGCTCTTCCTGCACAACAGTCTTGCGAATTTCCTTCGTTCTGATCTCCTTGCAGATCTGATCAATAAAGTCACCCAGCGGCTTCACGCCCTCATCTCCTGCGAAACGGCTTCTTACGGAAACCGTACCGTCTGCCTCCTCCTGCTGACCCACTACCAGCATGTAAGGGATCTTGGCAAGTCTCGCTTCGCGGATCTTAAAGCCGATCTTTTCGGAACGGTTGTCACTCTCAGCAAGTACACCGTTCTTTCTAAGCTCTGCTCGAACCTTTTCCGCATATGCTTCATACTTATCTGAGATAGGAAGTACTCTTACCTGCTCAGGACAAAGCCAGGTGGGGAATTTGCCCTCATACTTTTCGATCAGCCAAGCCAGTGTCCTCTCATAGCATCCCATAGAAGTTCTGTGGATGATATAGGGGCGAACCTTATCACCGTTCTGATCAATATAGTACATATCAAATTGTTCAGCCAGCAGGGCATCCCATTGGATCGTAATCATGGTATCTTCTTTGCCGTAAACGTTTCTGGTATTGATATCAATTTTAGGTCCGTAAAAGGCAGCTTCACCGACATCCTCCACATAAGGAATCTGCAGCTCGTTCATAATGTCACGCATGTGCTGCTGGGTCTGCTCCCAAACCTCAGGCTCACCAATATATTTTTCCCGATTATCCGGATCCCACTTGGACAGATGGTAGGTAACATCCTCCTCAACGCCCAGCGTCTGCAGACAATGCTTTGCCAGTGCCAGACAATTCTTAAATTCCTCCACCATCTGATCCGGTCTTACGATCAGATGTCCCTCGGAAATGGTAAACTGACGGACTCTGGTCAGTCCGTGCATTTCACCGGAATCCTCATTTCTGAATAAGGTAGAGGTCTCACCGTAGCGAAGCGGCAGATCCCTGTAGGAGTGCTGTGTTGCCTTATATACATAATACTGGAACGGACAGGTCATGGGACGCAGGGCAAATACCTCTTTGTCCTTCTCCTCATCTCCCAACACAAACATTCCTTCCTTATAATGATCCCAGTGCCCGGAAATCTTATAAAGATCACTCTTTGCCATAAGAGGGGTCTTGGTTCTCACATAGCCCCACTCATTATCCTCCAGATCCTCAATCCATCTCTGCATGGTCTGCACCATCTTAGCGCCCTTGGGCATCAAAAGAGGAAGCCCCTGGCCGATCACATCTACTGTTGTGAAGAGCTCCATCTCACGTCCCAGCTTATTGTGATCACGCTTTTTGATATTCTCCAGATAGTCCAGATAGTCGGCAAGCTCCTCCTTCTTGTTGAAGGCTGTTCCGTAGATTCTCTGAAGCATTGCTTTATTGGAATCCCCTCTCCAGTAAGCACCTGAAGATGAGGTAAGCTTAAAGGCCTTAATGCCCTTGGTACTCATCAGATGAGGGCCGGCACAAAGATCTGTAAACTCCCCCTGGCTGTAGAAGGAAATTTCCGCATCCTCCGGGAGATCACGAATCAGTTCTACCTTGTACGGCTCTCCCTTCTCTTCCATAAATTTAATTGCTTCTTCTCTGGGAAGCGTAAATCTCTCCAGCTTGTTGCCTTCCTTGATGATCTTCTTCATTTCGGCTTCAATCTTGTCAAGATCCTCTCTTGAAAAAGGCGCATGCTCAAAGTCATAATAGTAGCCTGTATCGATGCTTGGGCCGATTGCCAGCTTTGCATCCGGGAAAATTCTCTTAACTGCTTCCGCCATCACATGGGAGCAGGTATGTCTAACAACCCGAAGCCCCTCTGCATCGTTTGCCGTTAAAATATTCAGGTTACAATCCTGATCGATGAGGGTGCGAAGATCCACCACCTCACCGTTCACCTCACCTGCACAGGCTGCTCTTGCAAGTCCTTCGCTCAAATCTGCTGCAATTTCATAAACGCTTTTGGCACTGTCATATTCCTTTACAGAGCCGTCCTTTAATATAATTTTCATTCTTCTTCCTCCCATTCACCAATTTCATCTTCCTCACAACCACAGCTACCGCTTCCGTTGCCGCTGTTATTTCCGTTGTTGCTTCCGATCATAGTTGACTTTCTCGGCGAACAAAGCATTCCGAATACAATTCCGCCAAGAATACACACCGCAAGTGTCAGCAGGAATTCTCTGCCGCTCATTGTTCGCTCTTCTGCTAATGATGTTTTAAAGCTTTCCCATTTTTCCACCATAAAATTTCTCCTTTTCATCATTGAACGATTGCTTATCCTGCATGGGATTCTCACTTCATAGGAAATTCCCTAGAAATAAAAATCCCATGCACTACTTCTTGTAATGCATGGGACGTATCTTACGCGGTTCCACCCTGCTTGCTTCCTGCGCCCACGACGACTTACGGAAACCTCTCATTCACCTGTAACGTAGGTATACGGACCGGATTGGGGCCACTCCGAGTTAGTTTTCAGTTGCTTCCTGCAAGAACATTTTCAGCACAGGCTTTCGCTTTCTGCTCTGCCCGATGTTCCTCTCTGCTACATTTCACAGCCTACTCTTCTCATCAACGCGTTCTTTATTTCTTCTCTTCTTATCATATGACAATAATCTGTTCCTGTAAAGAGAAAATTGGAAATTGTCTGTCAAAATTACATATCGCAAAATCTATATCAGGCAATCAATCCTTCTTCCCGCAGCACTTCTTATACTTCTTGCCACTACCGCATGGGCAGGGATCATTGGGATATACCTTGTCCGGCTTAACAACCGTGGTAGAGGATTTCTGCTCTCTGTATAACTCCTTACGCTTGTCCTCATCGAAAATTTCTTTCCACTCCGGGAGTTCATAGAGCCAATCCGCTCCTGCTGCAACCATATTTTTATACAAAAGCTCCTTATCAAAAGCAAGGCTCACCTTGGTATCCTCTTCCATATCATCGATGGGATTCGGTGTCTTTAAGCTATCATTGATACCGTCTAAGAAGCCTGTCATGGTCATGATATCAATCCCAAACTTCGTAGCCAGTTCCTTAACGGTTCCCGACACCTCTTCATCCGGATTCTTCAATAATTCTGCGTATATCTCCCTCTCCTTCTGGAAATACTCTGTCCATAATCTCTGTAAATCACCTTTATTTGCGGTTTCTGAATACGCAATATCGCGCCAATTCTTAAGCAATGCCATAATTACGTTCCTCCTTACATGCCCTCACAGATATAATAAATAATACTCTGTTATTATATCCTATCTTCCCTGAAAAGTAAATTTTTTATTTTTTATGAATAAGCCTGTTTTTCCGGGGTAATAATACTAATGTCAATGGATCCCCCTCCTTTGATAAACGTGGGAAACCACAAATACTTGAAGATAAATGAATACTTATCCTCCCCTAAAAACCCCCTTGGGCTGCAATGGCGCAGCTTAAGGGGGTTTTGCTTTCTTATTCCAGTAGGAACAGCTGTGCACGATTCAGCGTTACACTGTCACTGCCTGTAATTTTCTGCTCCTTGCCGTATTTGGTAAATACGGATTCTACAACCACATAAACCTGGGAGCCGGTCTGTCCCAAATTATTTCTCAGTGCATCCACCGGTGCCTTGAATCTGTAGATCACACCGGGATCCGGTTTGAATTCCTCACCAAGCTGAATAAGCTGACCATTCTCGACTCTCCATATGGGAGTAGAGATCGGATTTACTCTGACGGTCTTTCCACCAACACTCAGCTCCTGACTACCTGTATCATCCTGATAATAGAAAGAAACTCTCACCATCTTCCGGAATGTAATATTGGGTTCATTTAACCTGAAATAAACATCTGTCGTATCCTCCAGAAGTCCATTCTGTGCATCTCCTTCATCCAGAAGCTGCTGGTCAAACGGAATGCAGATACTCTCAACTTCCGGCGCATCCGGCGCAAATCCCGCTACTATGGCTACCTTCGGGCTCTTGAGGCCGGCATTATAGGCGGCCATCAATGCGTTCACGAAGATCCTGCACTCGGCAGAGCCTTGCAGCCTGTTCATATCTTCCTCTCCGGCATTTGCATATGTAAATGGATAGTTATCCTGTCCTACATAGACAATGCTACCCTTACTATATGCATAATAGTTATTTGCCGCATCCTTCCTGGATATCTCATACGCATTGGAATCACTAAAGCCAAATGAACTTCCCAGGCAATACCACGCTGTTATTGCTGCATGATCGTCTGCTGCCGCATTCTCCTGTGTTTCATTATCCTCCACGATATTCTGCTTAAAGTCAAGAAGATAATTTCCTGCTTCAACAGCCTGATAAATCTTTAAATCATCAGAGGTCATTTCATATGGATAATGAGAAATGATACCGTCATTGTTCTGTGCTACTGTCAGGTTTTGTTTTGCTCCAAACATCTCTGATTTCAGCCCATCAAAACGATAATACTCCCGGTTTCCATTCTTTCCGAGCTGTTCATAAGTCTGTGTATCGGAAAGGCCAAGTAACCTCTTGTCTAGTCCCATGCAAGTACCGCTTAATGCCTTTGAAGACAGAACCACCGAACGATTTTCATTAATGTAAGAATTTACTGCATCAGTAGCACCTCCGAGTTGATATTCCTCTCCAAAGCCCAATACCAGAACATCACAATCATTCAGCAGATAATCTGCCTGCACAGCAAGTTTTTGACTTAATTCATCCGGCGTTAACGTTTCAATCTCATAATGAACACCGGCAAGCCCCTCTGCCCCCCGTAAATAATATCCCAACAAAACATTATCTGCATCATACGCCTTCTTAAGGTCTGCTGTTGCATCCGTATTTTCAGCCACCACCTGAAGAACTCGTATCGGTGTGATCACTTCCTGTGAGATGATAAAGAAGCCCCGAAGATCATCCCTTCTGTATGAATTCTCAGTATCTGCAACCTCTAATTTCCAAGGAATAATCCCCTTATTGGTCTGGTTAAAATCTATGGTAATGGAACCATTATCGTTACTGTAACCATCAAGTCCCAATTCCTCTGCAGTTGTAAATTTCCCGTCATTGTTCAGATCAAAGTAAAGGCGTACCGCTACATCGTTAAAGTAGGAATCTCCTTTATCATCTGTAATCTTATATACAATCTGGCCCTGATAGTTTCCGGACTCGTCCGCTGAAACCGTCTGCACTGATGAAACATTGTCCTCATCCTGATAGGTAATTTTCGGACGCCGAATGTTCACCTGGACAGGAAATAGCGAACTGCTGTGAACGTCGGAAATTGTGTAGATATAATCCTCATATTCCGAAATTGCCTTTTTGAGGAAAGCATACATCTGTGATTCCTCATCCACAAGCTTTGTATTGATTGCATCTTCGCTTACTTCTTTTGCTGTCCTGTCAACAAAAAATCCATCCTCTACCACAATCGGATATCCGGCTTTCATAAAGTCAAGCAATGCCTTCTTTTTCTCAACCGTGAGATCAATTGCTGCATAACGGTTATCCTCACTGTCAGCCAGATCTCCCTTTGCGGAATAAATGATTCCATTCATATCCGAATCATTATAAACAGTTTTCTTATTGTTCTGATTAAGGCGTTGCCCATCAAGGCCAACAAAAATCATCTGATACGTATTATTTAAGTCAGTTGTCTCTCCTGCAAATTCATCCACAGACTTTTGATCTATGACAATATCAATCTTCTTTGTACTTCGCAAAATCTGCTGTCCGGCCAGTGTGCTGTCCTTCTTTTTCCAGTACAAAGTTGTATAATCATTTTCCGAATCTGAACGGATCTGTAAATCATTCGTTTCATTGGTAGTCGGCTGCAATTCCAGAACACGCATATCCCTGAAATCACTAATCAGTCCAACAGCATAGTTAATGATATATTGTACCACCTTTGCTTTGCTGATTGCTTCAGAGATTTTATTTTCCTCAGATAGCGCACTATTCTCCGCCTGAATGGCTGACAAAACTTCCTTAAAGCCCTTTTCAACTTTATCGGAACTAAAGGACTCATTAAAGTCTTCTGCCACAAGTGGTATATCCTCGTTAATGATGTAGATATTCCTGTTAACGTAATTAAAATGATTATCCTCTTTATCTGGATGCTCAGAGGCTTCCAAATTGCCAAACAGCTTTTCCGGTGTATCAAACTCTGTCAGGTATGCTTCCAAATCCTTTTTCAGAAAGACTTTGGCAAGCTTCTGATAGTTCGTGTCCGCATAATTTACTGTATCTTCGATAATGCCATAATCCACAATAACCGGCAGCAGATCATTTACTGCACGGTAAGCAATCAGATATCCCTTATCAACTGACAGATCACTTGCTGTATCCTTTTCAATATAATTCCTTTCAAATTCGCCCTCTAAAAAATCCCCCTGGAAGGCTGCCATTCCATCTTCCAGATAAATCAGATCTGCTTCACCAATCATCTCTGCTGTTACATCGCCGGCCTTTACCGTTTTCACTTCAATAGCAAAGTTGTCCTTCTCATTCTCTTCTCCAGCAAGCGAATTGAAGACATATTGTTTTAACCAGTCATTTGTATTTCTGCAACGAATATAGACCGGTGCATTTATTACCTTGATTGGTCTGCCGTTTTCATCATCTTCAGGGAGTTGTGTCAGTTTACATTCGCCACTATCCGGTCTGACATATTCATAAAAATAAGGTTCGGATATTCCACTAAAAAAACCACCCTCTTCAGATTGTAAACGACCAAAACCACCGCCAGAACTTGTCTCTTCTTCCTCTTTTATTTGATATGCATCATAAGGTCGAATTTCCCAAGATTCCTCGATATCATTCACCTGATCAATCTGATACAAATCCTCGGGTGATTCCAGATCTGATACATACTCAAAGGTGAGTACGTAATAATCATCCGAAGTTTCAAAATCCTCCTCCGTATTCATTTCCGGAGAAGTGGACGGTTCGGGAGAAGTAAGTTGTTCCGGAGAAGTGGACGGCTCCGGAGAAGACGAAGTCTCCGGTGACGGAGAACCTGTTTCCGGTACAGCACTTGGCATCTCCTGATTTCCCACACACAAAATCCAGTTTTTGTGAGGAAGTACTTTGCCTTCACTTCCACCTACATTCATAGTAGCCCTCGCCTGCCCGATTTCTGATGTGTTGTCCGGACTAGCTGTTGGTTCTTCTGTCCTATATGGAGTCTCTGTCGGAGTTGGTGCTTGCGTGGGATCCGATGCCTGAGTCGGTTCTTCATCTGGTGATGCAGTTGGTGACGCGGTTCCTTCCGGAACCGCTGACGGTGTTATACCAGGTGTTCCACTAGGCGTTGCTGATGGCGTTATATCAGGTGTTCCTGATGGTGAAGCAGAAGATGTTATACTGGATGTTGGCATTTTTGTTGGAGTCGCTGTCGGAGCAATGCCTAGAATTTGCTCTATGGTTCCAACATAAACATAATGTCCATCGACTTTTTGATACAAACCAGTGGTTTGTGAATAGTCTAAATCTCTGATATTACTCTTTGCCGCTTCGATAACCGGCCGATATCCTGCTGTAGCATCTTCAGCGTATAAGAAAGTGACATAATACTCCCCATTCTCCGACGCAGACTGGTATACAATTCCACCCATACCATAAGTGGAACTGTCCTTAAAAGTCAAAGGCTTCCGATTAAAATTGTAGCCTTCTCCATTTCCAGTCTCACCTTCTCCAACCTCATAATCTCCGTATAAAAGGCCATTCACTTCTGACAAATCCACTTGAGACGATGCAAAAACTTCTGTCCATCCATTCTTCTCGCTCAATTCCTCCATTCCGATCACACCACCATAGCTTTCCTCATACTTTAGATTCAGCCCTGTAGCATTCATCTCTGCGGGAATCAGATTATCTGCAAACATTGCTCTGTCCTGATAATCCAAAAAATATGCAGGATTTGAAGTAATTGCTGTTCTTAAAGCCTGCTCTGCCGGTGTTTCCCCTGATGTAAGGTAAGGCATCGTCGCAAGGGGGACATCTACCTTGATCTTCTTCTCTAGCTCTGGAGTAGGGGTAGGTGTCTCAGTCGGTGTTTCACCTCCACCGGAACCGTTAGGGGTAGATGGTGCTTCCGCAACCATATTCGTGTCTATATATGTGTAAGTATAGGTTGCAGTTCCCGGCACGATATCCAGAATCACAAAGGGATTCTCTTCATCATAGCTTTCTACCACCTTCTTGATTCCCGAGAAAGATTCTCTTGCATATGCAGGAATCGGCTGAAGATTCTGCCATAATCCAACACCGGCAACTGCCGCTGCAAGAACGGATGCTCCTGCAGAAATCGCCAGCTTTCTGCTATATTTAGGCTTTATGAAGTTTTCGTTTTTCTTCTTACCCTTAATCATAATGCAAAACAAATCCTCTGTTATCATTTATGGTATCTGTGTCCACTCTGTGCTGTAACTGTAGCAGGTAAATTTTCCTGCAAGAACAGCATTTCCACTATTGTCAAAATAATATCTTTCTAAAGTATATAAGTCCTTCTCCTCATCATAATAGCAACGCAGTTCGGGGCACGAAACGTCCACATAATTATTATTTGAAATATTTTTAATCCTAATAGATTTATTTGTCACTGTTTGAGCGGACGTTTTTCTGGTAAGACCGAGTAATGACGAAAAGTTATCCTCCATTGGCACCGGAATATATGCCTCGCCGCTTATCGTGGTTGTCATATTAATCGAAAGATTGACTACATTTACCGTTCCACCACTACTTATCTCATTGCGTCCATCCGTCTCAACAATATCAGGTGCAAAGTATCCATCGAATTTCCCAAAAGTCTGACGTTTCCATTCGGTCCCATTTTCTTCGCAAGTAAATGTACCGGCTGAACATAAGAACCCAGTGTTATTCCAATTTAAATTAGTATATTGATAGAACAATTCCAAAACATATTTCTTTTCAGTGGGAACATACTTGCATGTCATTACCTTAAAGGCCATTGTCTTTGAATTTCCGCCTTTTTGAACAAAAGCAAAATTATCTGTTTTCTTCGCCTGCTGCTTATGCGAACCATCATTTAGCAAACTATCTTTATCAAAATACACCTCAAATGCACTTTCAGAAGGTAACGGGAAATACATATCTCCTTTACGGAATCGATTATCGGTATATACCCAGATATCGTTCAGATTACCGCCTTTTATTTCAAAGCTGATGGTACTATTGGATCTATCATAAAAATGCTCACTATAATCTGGTGAATAGTTTGTAGAGTATACCTCATAAGTATGGTCAGCCGGCGGAGCATTGGTATACTTCAGATAAGGTACATAATGATAGCTTCCGATTGCCTGTGTCGCATTATTTCCGTCCAGCGCTATATGCAAGTCCTTAACATTTTTAATTGGTTCAAAATTCAATCCACCAATTCTGGAATTACCGGAATAATTATTGCCATCTTCACATCCATAAACATAATTCCACTCTGACGGATTCGTGCCTTCACCTGAATAGACTTTAAAGCGAATATTATCCATTATCTCTTCTCTTGCGTTACTAATTCCTGTTACCCTGCAGTAAACATTCGTTCCGCCTGCCAGAGCATAAATCGGATCCACTTTAACCGGCTCACCTATATAAGTTTTACTATTATATGTAATTCCGATTTGTGGAGGATACAGTTCAAAGGTCAGCTTAGATGATGAAACATATTTTGTTCCAATATAAGTTCCCGAACCATCAAGATTATTGTTGTAATCCTTAACAAGATCGCCTATAGTACTCTGCTCCAGATGCTTACCGGGATCTAGCAGCTGAATGGAAATATAATAGTTTTTGTCCAAAAGCAAACCAAATAAATCCGGTGTCAGCCATGTATCCGTTCCGTTAGTGCCATACAACATCACCTTATCTGTATCTTTCGATGCATTCGGATCTGTCTTAATCCGAGCACATACTACATAGTATCCTTGTCCTCCCTTGTTAAAATCAGGATTATCAATTCCTATTTTTGTCGCTCTTCCATATCGAATCTCACCATCAAAACTGATATCCGGTTTGCTTTCCTTCACTGTCAGTTCAATAATCCCCTGAACCGGTGTGGCATAGCCTTTTCTCACCGAGAGGAGAGAGGTTGCCTGAATGGTGATCTTATCTCCCTTTTTGGCACTTGAACTGACTGTAAAGGTCGCACATCCGTGATCGTTTGTATTCATAGTTACCAGCGATGCACCTTCTGTAACCTTCCATCCATACGTAGATGCATAAGCGGAACCGGCACCTACCACATACTTATCCTCTGTTGTAGCATCACTACAGCCACTACAGCTTGTACCAAGTTCGATTCCGTCTACATTTGCCGATATGGTAAATCCTTTGCCGGCACTTACTTCATTTGCACCATTACTTGATTCATCATCACTTGTTTTTGACAAATCAACGGAATTTGCTCTTTTGATCTTAACAATAACCAATGCAGAAGCATGAGCTCCGTTTGAATCCACTGCATTTGTCGTCACTCTCACCTGAAAGCTTGCGCTTGTCTCCGCATTTGAAATCTCAATAATTCCGTTCTGATCATCCGTAAAGTGAGAAGTTCCTGCATATCCCGGTTCAATGGACCAGGTCACAGACTTATCCATCACATTTTTACCGGACACCTTGGGTGTTGAGAAATGATAGGTCTCTCCCGGCTCCAGAATCACCAGAGGCTCCTTAGGCACGATCTTGAGTTCCACCTTCTTGTCAATGGGCGGCACTTCAAAATCATTTACCAGAACCTTATTCCGAATGGTAATATTGTTGGTAGTCGTATATTCCTTATTTCCGTTGGCAAAGGTCATGGTGACCTGTACGATTCTCTTCTCCTCCACCTGGGATAAGTCTGCCGAAAACTCACGCACATGCTGTGCAAGCAGCACCTTTTCTGCAGAAGAAAAATCTGTTTCCGTCACTTCGATTTCAGAAAAATACAGTTCCTCATCTGCCTTATCCCAGTAAAACTGATAATTCTTGTCGTTCCCGCTTCCAGGCACAACCGTTTTGGTTCCGTCCGGTTCTTCCTTTTCTTCTCCGTTAAAAAGCAACAGACTCTTGTAAGCAGGCTCAAACGAAAAATCCGCATCCTTAAGCGCCGCCGTGCCACTAGAACCTTCGCTAGAATAACCATAATAATTTACGCTACGTGTAGTATCGATGATCACATCGCTCATCTGGTTCAGTGCAAGCTGTGCTTCCTGCTGCAAATTGATCTCCGTGCTTGCTGTTGTGTAATTTCGGGAGCCGACAACGATGAACCCGAAGATTGCTGCTGAAACGATGGAAAAAATAGCAATGCTGACAAGCAGTTCTACCAGGGTAAAACCGCTTTGTTTCTCCGCCATCCGGCATTTGTATGCAATTTTCTTCCACTTAAGGTTTCTCACAATGCTTTCCTCTCTATTTCCGCATCATTTACGGTACTGCTTCAATACTTACCTTCCCCGTCAGCTTCGTCATCTTTACCATCAGGTCTTTTCTTCCGCCCGTCACGTGAATGTAAGAATAAAATTGAATGGTAACCGAAGTTCCGTCATCCTTCTGCATCACACCGGAATCACGAAAGGAACCGGATGAACGGTCATATGCCATATAGATAGAATCTCCCGCTCCAAGCTCCGTTTCCGTCCCCCCATCCGGGCAATATGCGATATAGACTCTGGCATTTCCGATTTTTTCCGGTTCGCCGCCCCGCCAGGTTCCGTCAGTGTTCTGCTGGAACTGCCTGCAATAGATATTTTCATTTCCCGCATCTCTGTAGATTTCCAGAAAAGCGGCGTTCTTTCCCATCGCTGCAATCTTATTTCCTGCCAGCGCACTTTTAACATCATTGGCACAGGTTCTTGCATTTGCACCAAAAATCAGAGAAATGGAAAGAACCGCTGCCGTGATGATGACAGAGATAATCGCAATGACAATAATCAGTTCTACCAAGGAAAACCCTTTATCGTTTTTGCTCATCCTTCCCATTTCTTCCTTTCCGCCTCATTTCTCTACTTCTTGATCCAGTTCGCGTATCTCACAATTTCCGTAAAGTCGATGGTAAGCTGCCCGTCTTGATCAACCTCCGCCTCTGTTGCACCGGCTCCGACGCTTCCACCATTCACAAAGAACTGAAGTGGCGTTGTTGTATCTCCTTCTGCTCCGGTGGTGCCGCTCAGAACCTTATATAATCCTTCCTTGTCCCTCTTTAGCACAACAGAACCGGATATCGTTATCTTACCTTTGGCAATAATAAGTCCTTCAAAATTCTTATCAACGTTCACGTTTCCAAGCGAAACGATCAGACGAAGTTTCTTGCCTGCTTGTTCCAGATGAGACAACGTACAATCCGACGCATTGGTCAAAACTGCTTCGAACTTACCATCAGCTGAGGTGAATCTGACTGTGCCTCCGTTCGCAGCAAGGTAAGTTGTCAGATTATCGTCTCCTTCGCCGGTCTCCTTGATGATACTGCCGAATACCTTCTGACCTTCCACAAATTGATCCTCTGTCAGTGTAGAATTCAATGACTTGTATGCCTGTTCGTATTGGGCTGCCAGCGCAAGCACCTCGGCACTATCCTTTTCATTGGTCACCGACTTGGTATTTTCTCCTGTTTCCTGATATTCTGCCTCAGCACCCGGACTTGGAGTAGCACTCTCGCCTTCTGGAGTTGCTGTTGGAGCTGCCTGCTGCGTCAGAAGAGTCACCCCGTTTTTCGCAAGCACATCCGATACCAGACTGTTTCCAAGGATCGTGTACTCCGTGTTCTCTGCCGCGTAATCACCCAAAAGGATCCCGCCAGAAGCGTATTTCTTAAAGTAGGCATCCAGTGCATCCTTGTTGCTGTTGAAATTATAATACTGCGCAAAATATTCTTCTGCTTTCCCTTCGGGAAGAACCAGATAATAGTACAAAAGAGTCTTATCATCCGGGTTGCTGCTGTTGTACTGTGCATAAACCTTACGGATGTTTTTCATATCCGTCACTCCGAAATCACTCAATGATTTCCCGTTCAGGCGATAAATCTTTTTGTTAAAATCAACCTCCTGAAAACGTCCTGTGGATTCTTCATATTTTTCTTTATACTCGGACATTTTTGTGGCATTGGTTCCGTTCAAAGGATTCAATCCAAAAACCGTCTTTCCGTCCAGTGTACCGATACATTCTGCCGGAACCAGATAAGCAATCTGGTTTCCCTTTACAGCGATGGATTCCCCCATCCTGATCGCCCTGTTCTCCGGTGTAGCTGTTGCCTCCGGTGACGGTGCAGGTGTCGCCGGTACATTGTCCGACAGAGACTGCCCGATATAAGCTCTTCCTGCCAGCATTAGTCTATTTAATCCGCTCAGGTCCACGGTTGCATTGCTTCCGTTAATGATAATGGCACTGCTCTTTGACGGATCCACCGGATCTGTCTCTATCAGTCCTGTTGCCACACTGCTTCCGTATCCATAATACTCCCTAGTCAGCGTTGCTTTACTTCCCGTTCCCGATAACACCAGATCATCTGCCACATAGGTTATGCCGTCTATGCTGAGTATTCCACTCTTGACATCCAGGTTTGTTGCATAAACACAGCTTTGGTCGCCTCCGATCACAGGACGAATCAGAAGACCTGACTGGGGCCCCCGCAGCGCAATATCTTTTCCTGAAATCACGTGTCTTCCGTTTTCAATTGTCAGTCCGGAACCCTGATTGATAAGCAGACCGCCCTGCCCTGCATCGTTCACTCCGGCGTATATACTGCCTTCTATCAGAGAGGTGCCGGCACCTGAGGCCGTCTCAATCCCTTCATTTCCAATCAATTCATATTCATACAGACCGTCAATGGAGCCCTCATGCTGAAATACAAGCTTGGGTACATCAATACAAATATCTGTATTGATGATCGACAAAAATCCGTTTTCATCTGTATAAGAAACCTTAATATCCTTTAAAATCAGCGTGGAATCATTCACCAGCTCCATCCTGCGGGTACTATTGTTCCAGGAGTCTGCATAAAGAGGATTTGAACTGTCCGTTACCTGATTCATTCCTGCCCTTAAATTTGCATCCACAAAGCCAAGCAGTACATCCCCCTTATAGTAATTCGTTCCCAGCGAGGAATCCTTCAGATTGGCAATTAACGTATCCAGATAAACTGTGGAAAACTCCTGTAGTTTCTCGCCCTCACTCTCATAGTTTTCCCAGTTCTTCATGACCTCCTGATAACCCATGCTGACTGCCGCAGAAGCCTCATGCTGCACGCCTGCCATGATCTGTTCCATAACCGTCTCTGCAGAATAAAAGCTGTTCTTATTCTTAACATCCGTCAGCTTGATCATATAATTGAGATATGCCATCCAGAGAATCGTGCACGCGAAAATACCGATCATCGCCATGGCAATGATCACATGAACAATCGCCGAGCCTTTATTACCGACGCTAAAACCTTTATGCAGTTTTTTTCTTCTTTTCAAAAGGCTTCTGCCCCATCTGCTCATAGGTTCATCACTTTCCTAATTGTTCTTGCTTCCTTCAACGACCACCAAACGTTCCGATTTCGACGGATCAAAATTTTCCGCATAAGCGCCTTCTTTAAAAATACTGACCTCAATATCAAAAATCACGTCTGTAATCTCGTCATTCGTTCCTGTTCCCTGATAGCGGATACCGGAGAGACTGAATATATTCAGGTTTATGCCGGGTGCTCCGTTCAAAGTAAAGGTTGCCTGTGTGGGTAAATCCTGCTTTTCCGCATCTGTCGTCGGCAGTGTTCCTTCAGGATGTGGTGATGCTCCTCCACCAAAAGCAGCATTCACCAGATTTACACCCAGATTGGTTCTGATCTTAACATTGTCAGCACCACTGTCTATCACATTGACCTTTACCCGATACGCCATCTCTGCCGCATTCAGTTGGGCATCGGAAAGCTTTTCCTCAGAATCATCTCCGGCAATCTGCTTCGCGATATATACCCGTACAGGCTTATGAGATTCATTGTTAATCACAATTTCATCACTGACAGCTCCATACAGCGGATAATAAAACAGATAAAAATTCTCTCCTACAAAACCGCAGGGTTCTCCAACGCCGCCCAAATCCGGTTGCTGAGTAGCCGGAATAAATGTTATGTCTGTTCCATTATAGTTACACGTATACTGAAATAAGATATCCGCATCAAAAACCGGATCACCGTCCGCATTCAATGCTCCATTCTTGAGATTCAGTGTAATCGTTCTTGAAATCTTCCCACCAAGTGCCAGGAATTCCCGAACAGTCGGAACAGCTGTCTCGCTCAGGCTGTATTCTGTCCGGATTTTCGTAAGAAGCTCCTGATTCATTGCATCCTTCTGTAAATAGCTTCCATCCTTCTTTGCTCCGCTACCACCCTTATTCACGCTTCCGGGCATGGCAATATTACTGCCGTTCAAAGCAAGATCATGGTGGGCCTTACCATCACCTGCCGAACCCGCTTCCGAAGTCAGGTTCCCACTCATATATCCGGTAGCATCTACCTTGATCAGGGCATCATAACTACTGCCCTGCATTCTGATATCCTC